>JBOGFT010000017.1:0-164027 GCA_050701895.1 Acidimicrobiales bacterium | reverse complement strand
AGGGGGCACTTCTCTTGGATGCTCAATAAGGGGTGAGGACTTCTCGTGGCCACCAGCGGGGACTTTTCATGGCCACCAGCGGGGACCTCAGCTGGCCACCAGTGGATACTTTCTCATGGCCACGGACAACATCTTCAGGGTTTTCGTGCTCCCAGAAGCGTAGGACGGTCCAACCTGCCTCCTCAAAGAGTGCCGTCGATTCGACATCGCGGAGGTGATTCTGGTCAATCTTCTTCGCCCAGAACTCGGTACGCACGCTCTTTGCTGGGCGGTAGTGGTCGGGGCACGCGTGCCAGAAGCAGCCGTCGATTAACACCGCAATTTTCTGAGTCGGGAACACGATGTCAGCCGAGCGGCGGGAAGTCGACACGGGACGAGCATCGACCCGGTACCGGAGCCCTGCTGCATGGAGATTTCGACGTATGGCTAGTTCGGGCTTGCTGTCACGCCCTCGTGTGTTGGACATCCTCCTGCTGACAGCAGCGTCGACTACGGTGTCGGCGGATTCATTGCCCATCGTTCCATCCTGCACGACTGCGATCAGCCACCCCCCAACGCAGATTTTCCGGATGTCACTTTTGTACCAATGCTTGACTTCCACAAAATGAGTGATACAGTTCATTACGTGGAAAAGCAGCCCGCCCCCCTTCTCATGCCAATCTTCCGATCACAACAACAGGGAGAAATTCTGGCATGGTTGCTCGATGATTCTGACCGCGAGACGTCTCTAAGTGACCTTTCTCGCCTCTTAGGCGTGCCAGCTCCGTCCGTGCATCGTGAGGTGGAACGCGCAGTGCGAGCGGGAATCGCCACATCACGACGTGTTGGCGGTTCACGACTAGTTCGGATCAATCGAATGAGTAAGTTCGTGGAACCACTGCGCCAGCTTCTGGTCATGACGTTTGGGGTGCCGGCGCGCCTGGGTCGTGTGTTGGGCACAGTTAGTGGCGTAGAGGCTGCTTTCATCTTCGGTTCGTGGGCCGCGCGCTACGAAGGAATCGATGGTACGCGGCCCGTGGGCGACATCGATGTCTTGATAGTGGGCGAGCCAGACCGAGAAACCATCTACGCGGGACTTGTTCAGGTCGAGCCGGAATTGGGCTATCCGGTTCAAGTAACTTTTCGTTCGAGCCAATGGTTCGCTGATGGAACTGACGGTTTCCATGACACAGTGTTGGGTCGCCCGTTGATTCAGATCGTCGGGAGTGGTTGCCTAGACAAGAACGAATCAGCCGCGTTGATGGCGTCCGACGCCCACTGAAGCACTTCTCGCGCGTCGAGTTCGTCAACCGTGACCGGGTTATCCTCCGGGTACTCGAGACTATTTCGCTTCAGTCGACTGGAACCAGCCCGTGCTCCTGCGAAGACTCCATCAGAGTATCCCGCGACGAGCGCATCAGCCAGCGCGAAGACCGCTTCATGCCCGCCAAGAGCGGATGTCACTCTGCTACCGGCACCGCGCAGCACCGCTTCCGCGGCGTGGCGCAGCGTATCGTACGCCGCATTGAACGCGAGTCGGTATGATCCGCCGTCTATCAAGAGTCGAACGCCATCGAGATCGTCGCGTGCCAGCGCAATCCGCTGTGCGGCGCCCACGCGAGCATCACCGTCGACGCGATCGAGTAAACCCTTACCGTCGTAAAGACGAACCAATCGCTCTGTTCGACCCAAGTCCATGGCGTCACTCTATAGCCGACCTTCGATTTTCTCCGAGTGTCGACGCTGTGACTACGCTCTCAAGCGCACGCTGGTGCGGTCGCACAACTTCGATGAAAACACCCTGCCGAGCGAAAACCTACTTAGGATCAGCCGGCTAAATCTTCGTCCACCGCGCGTTCGATCATCTTCGCGAGTCCGTGCCACTCCAACCCCCGAGCCGGATCCAGCCCGAAGCGGTCAGATCGAATGAGACTGCACCAAGGACGATAAATCCCCTTCTCAGGGGCGTCGTTTTGGCCACTCGCCCGGCTAAATGAAAGTTCCAACCATAGGTTGGACGTGGAGCATCAGAGGAATCAGGAACACTCCAAGAGCGCTTCAGGCACGTTGTCCCGTACCGCTGCACTTCGGGCCGCAAAGGCGGCGTTCGCGGGGGAGACCCCCGACCCTCGGCTTAGGGCCACTGCCCGATTTGGATCCGGCGATCACGATGGCGATTCATTCGTATCGGCCCCATCAGTTCAGTGAGGCTGACTGGTCGGCTTGTGCGACGCTCACCCGTGAACTCCTGACTGCCTACCAGCCGGCCAATCAGGAAAAGTTTTGGCGTCATTGCTCGCTACCTCCGATTCTCGTATCACCTGCCGGGGCGAAAGTCTGATGAGCAGCTCAACTGGACCGAGGTGTTGTCCCTCGATCTCGTCGATAGATACGTGGCATCGCTCGCTACCGTGCACACTCAGGGTTCTCGGGCGTCAATTCGTTCGGCGCTGCGGCGCGCTGTCAAGGGTCGATTGGGCAGTCGTGCGCCCCAGGCTCTGCACTACACCCCGATACAACCTCCGTACACACCCGCCGAATGCGCCAACCTCGTGCGACTCGCTCGAAATCAACCCACGGATTATTTGCGCCGCAGCGTGTCTGCCGTAGTGGCGCTTGGTCTCGGCGCCGGTCTCAATGGCCGCGAGATCGGTTCGGTTCGACGCAGCGACATCGTGGAAATTCGATCAGACGTTGAATCAGCCTGCTTTCAGGTCACCGTCAAGGGTAAGCGTGCCCGAGTGGTCGCGTTGAGATCCGAATACGAGGATCTGCTCCGCGAGGCCCTGCACATACACCATGACCAGGGTCGCGGAGACATTCCACTTATTGGCGAGGAGGCTAGGGGACGAGACGCAGCCAACGACGCGAAGCAGCGCGCCCAAAGCGCACTCGGCTTTCGTGTGGACATCACACCTCCGCGGCTGCGTTCCTCGTGGCTCGTGGCGTGCATGGCAGCACCGGTTCCACTGGCGGTGTTGATGCGCGCGGCGGGGCTCAAATCGGCCCGCCCTCTCGCCGACTTGCTGCCCTACTGCCCCGAGCCTGACCCCCGCGTCGTCGCGGGCATTCTTCGCTCGATCGGTTCGAAGTGATTTCGCGGCGCAACTTCGAACGCGTGTTAGCGATGTTGAGATCGAACGGCGTGTGTGATGACCTCGAGGCGTTGCTGCGACCCCTTGGGAGTTCGGGTCGACGGCGCCAGCTCCGAGTAGACGTGTTTTTGGCGGGTGCCGTGTGGACCTCCCTCCGAGGGGTGCCTCTCACCCTTGTCAACGTCCACAAAACGTTGACCGAAGAGATCCCGCCTTCCTTGAGCCAGTCTCTCGGCACGAGTTCTCGGCCCAGCGGTGGTGGGCGGGGCGAGCCGATCACAATTCGACAGGTCCGCTATCTACTGGAAGCGATCGAACTCAAGCTTTCCTTTGGCCCGTCTTGTAGGGAGAATCTGACCGTCGAGGACCGCCGAGACAGAGCGGAGGAGTTGGATCAAATCTTGCAGAGGCTGGTCGAGGCCTCTATTCCAGGGGACTTGTCGAGACCGAGGGCGACAACATTTGCCCTCGACTCGACGGCCGTTGAATCGTTCGCGCGAGGTAAGCGACCACCAACCACGTCGAAACGAGCGGGGAAGAAGACCAAGCGAACGACGCCCGCACAAAGAGAGTTCGTCGACCGAGCCGATCTGGGAAGGTCCGCCGATCGCGATGCCTTGTGGGGATATCGCACGAGAACCTACGACAATAAGTCCTCGGCCTTCTTTGGCTACGACTTCTACGGAATGGTTGGTGTCGGAGAGGTTGGCGATCCTGAAGGTGCCACGCCCAACCTCCTCTACGGGTTCTCGTTGCGTCCTGCGAGCACCGACCTTGTAGAGCCGTCCTTCGCATTGATAGATCGCTTGCTCGCTGTAGGTGAGGTGAAGGAGATCATCAATGATCGAGCTTTCTCATTCAAGACGAAGGAGCGATGGACCGACGAGTTGTTGCGCCGCGGCATAGACCAAGTACTCGACATGCACCCCAGCGAACACGGCGTGCGCGACTTTGGAGGGATGCGAATGGTGGACGGCACGCCACATTGCCCCGCGATGCCTGACCGGTTGGTGAAAATCACGCGACCGCCGGTGTTGTCTGTTGGAGATGTGAAGAGAGGGGCGTCGTTGGAGGAGCGTCAAACCTTGCGCCAGCTGGTGAAGGAGATTGCGCGCTTCGATGCGAACATCGCCGAACGACAGCAGTATGCCTTTGTCAGGAATCAAAAGGCCAGGCCAGGGGCAAAGGACCAAGGTAAAAGCCAGTGGGAATGCCCCGCTCAGGTGGGGAAAGTCCGCTGCACGAACTGCGCGATGTCGATGCATCTCCCGCTGGAAACTCCACTCATCGAGAACCCACCGACGCAGCATCCACCGAAGTGCTGTACGCAGCGCACGGTGATGATTCCTGGAGTGGCTTTCGGCAAGCTGCGTCAGAGGGAAGACTGGGGCACTGAGGCTTGGAAGCGCTCCTACGCACGGCGTACCCACATCGAGGGGTACTTCGGACGAATCAAGAGTGCCAACTCACAGACGGTAAAGCGGAGTTGGACTCAAATTATGGGCATCATCAAGACGGGCCTGATGATCGCCTGCGTCGCAATGGCTGCCAATCTGAATGAGTTGCTGGCGTGGGCGCGCCGGACAGAGAACTATTCCCACCCCTGGTGCCGGCCATGGTCAGAGTCGTTCGGCTTTGAAGAGGTAGACGTCAAGGGCAACGTGCTCATAAACGCGCCGCCGATACTGTAGACCCCGACTCCATTCATTTTTATCAGTTAACTGGGAGCAACGCGCCCATTCACGATCGGTAGCCGTCGGGCACTTGGCCGACCCGGCCCTATCGGCGTTCAACCGGCTCAAATCCGAGCCAACTTGCCACTTCGGCGCGATCGCCCCTGAAGCGCCCTTTTCGTTGCAAATTTCGTAAGTTCGGCGGCCCCACTTTCGTAAAGGCCCCCTGGCGGAGGAGGTGGGATTTGAACCCACGGAAGGTTTCCCTTCACACGATTTCCAATCGTGCCGATTCGGCCGCTCTCGCACTCCTCCAGAGTATTCATCGGAAAATGAATACCGGCTCGCAAGGCTACCCGAGCCTTTCGGACCGTTCTCGGGTAACCTGAGTTGGCCGAGGTCGAAAGCGGTGGTCGGGTCCCGTGCGACGACCTTTCGTGAACCGAGTCAGGGGTGGAAGCCAGCAGCTCTCAGCGAACTGTGTCGGGTGCCACGGATCGCCTGACCGCCGCTTTGGACTTCGGCCGAGAGAGGCCCCCGTTAGCATCGGTGCATGGCCAATGCGAAGGCGACCCCTACCTCCCTCGACGGGGTGACCTCTTTATACCGGCGATTTCGTCCCGGCCGTTTCACTGAGCTGCGCGGCCAGGACCACGTGGTTCGTGCCCTGCAAGGAGCCGTCAAAAACGGTCGAGTTTCCCACGCATACCTCTTCTCAGGACCTCGCGGTACGGGCAAAACGACCACGGCGCGCATCCTCGCCAAGGCGCTTAATTGCGAGAATCCCGATGACGGTGACGCGTGCGCGACGTGCGAGAGTTGCCTCGCCATCATGAAAGGCACCTCGCTGGACGTCATTGAGCTTGACGCTGCCTCGAACAACGGCGTTGATGACATTCGCGACATCATTTCGGGGGCCTGGCACGGGACACCGGGCAGTTGGAAGGTCTACATCTTCGACGAAGTGCACCAACTGTCCAAGGCGGCATCCGCGGCGCTCCTCAAGACCCTGGAAGAGCCCCCGCCGCACGTGGTCTTCGTCCTCGCCACCACCGACGCGCATAAAGTCCTGCCCACTATCCGCTCGCGCACCCAGCACCTTGAGTTTCGACTCCTCGGTGCTGAGACCCTGGCGACGCTGCTCAAGGACTTGGAAGGGGTCGCAGGCCTTGGCGCGGACGACGCCACCATAGAGGCCGCGGTGCGCCTAGGACGGGGATCCGCACGAGATGCACTCAGCGCGCTTGATCAACTGATCGCGACGGGCGCCATCAATGAGACCCAGCCCGAGTTTGACGAACTCTTTGACGCTCTGGCCCATGATGACGCGGTCGGCGCCCTTCGCGCACTCGGGGTGTTGGCGCGCGAGGGCTGGGATCCTGAGCAGCTGGCCGAGAATTTCGCGGGAGAGGTCCGTCAAGCGTTTCTACTTCAGGTGGCTCCCGAAGTCGCCGACGCAGTGGACGCCGATCGTGATCGTCTTTTGGCGTGGGGTGAGCAGTTGGGCCTTGCGCGCAGTGTGCGAATACTCGAGACCGTTGGGCGCACTATTCGTGAGATGAAGAGCGCTCCCGAGAAGATCGTGATGCTGGAGGTGGCCATGGTGCGCCTGACGAGGCCCGAACTCGATCACTCATTCGAATCGTTGGATGAGCGCCTGAGCCGCCTTGAGCGCGGCGCCAGCCGCCCGAGTGTCCCCGCACCGAGCGCGCCCGCGCTTCGACCCATTGGGTCCTCGGTGAGCGCTCCCGCAGCGACTCTTGCCACTGGGTCGGCGCCGAGTGCATCGACCAACGGGGAGTCTGCCGTGGAGTCCGCTTCTTCCACGCGGGGGTCAACGAAAGGCGAGGTGATCGTGACTAGCGGTGCACTCTCGCTCTCCCTTGATGAAGTGCGTGAGCGATTCACGACCCGCGTCGTGCCGCACACGTCGCGCGCGGCGCAGTTGCTCTTGCGCTCGGCGCGCGTGGAATCGCTCGACGGGCTCCTGCTCACCATCGCGGTGCCGAGTGAGGAGATGCGCCAGAACACTGAACTGATCGCTCAGGGGCTCAGAGGTGCTCTCGAACACGAGTTCAAGATGTCGCTCACGCTGCAATGGGCGGTCAACCCATCGCTCGTTGTCGAACCCGCGCCAACACCTAGAGCCAGGAAGTCTGCGCCCATAGAAGAACCTGATCACGCCATCGAGGCTGATGTCAATGTCTCGCTTGTCGTTGACTCGGTGGCTGATCACCTTATTACTGAGATGTTTCCTGGAGCCGAGGAGATCTCGTGAGCTATCCGCCGGCTCTTCAAGCCGTTGTGGACGAACTTGGACGCTTTCCGGGGGTTGGTCCCAAGTCGGCGCAGCGCATCGCGTTCTGGCTCATGCGCCAGCCCGGTGAAGACGTGGATCGGCTGGCGAACTCACTGGGCGAGATGAAGGTCAAACTCTCGTTCTGTGAGCGGTGTTGCAACATCGCCGAATCGGGTGGGCTCTGCCCTATCTGCGCCGACACGCGGCGTGACCAGACGACAATCTGTGTCGTCGAGAGCCCGCCGGATGTCGCGGCGGTTGAGCGATCCGGCGCCTTTCACGGGACGTACCACGTACTGCACGGTGTGCTGAGTCCCCTGGAGGGAGTGACGCCCGATCGATTGAAGATTCAAGAGCTCATCCAACGGCTGCACGGACCGGTGAAGGAAGTCATCCTCTGCTTCAACTCAAACGTCGAGGGCGATCACACCGCGATGTACCTCTCGCGACTTCTCCAGGTACCCGGTCTCATCGTGACCCAGCCGGCCAGCGGACTACCCGTCGGAGGGGACCTCGAGTTCGCCGACGATCTGACTCTGGGCCGTGCGATCGATGGTCGACGCGTTCTCAGCGACTAAGCGAAGCGCCCGACGCAAATAAACCCGGCAATGAGGCAGTAGATCGCGAAGCGTCAGTGTCTTTGTTTGGATCCACTTCGTCAGAAACCTTACGGCGATATAGGCGGTGACGAGGGCGAAGAGGGCGCCCACCAGCGTCTGAAGCCGAACGCCCTGACCGAGCGAGCCGAAGAGTTCGGGCAGCTTGTAGAGACCGGCCATCAAGATGACGGGCGTCACGAGCAAGAAGGCGAAGTTCGCGGACTCTTCGTGGTCGAGCCCGCTCGTCAGACCGGCGACCATGGTGACGCCCGCTGCGTGAGATACCCGCAAAGAGCGCGAGGATCTGCGCGCTGCCCACCGATAAAGCGCCTCGCGGAGGTAGCTTGTCCAGTTTGGTGAAGGAGGCGTGTCGCCCTGCCCTCGTCTCAGTGCCTTACCGGCGAGCAATATCGGTCCGTTGACCACCAAGAAGATGGCCGCCGCGAGAGGCTTCGCAAAGAGCTCGCGGAGCTTGTTTTGCAGGAGGATCCCCACGATGCCGACGGGGATGGAGCCCACCGCGAGCAGGAATAGCAATCGATAGTTCTTTTCAACGCGGTCGCTGTGGAGTCGTCACAGACTCGACACGCCGTCAGCGCGCGTGCGGCTCACTTGCACTGCGAGACCTCGAAAGAGGGCGATCCAGGTTCGCCGGTAGTACACCAGGAGACCGAGCGCGGTGCCCACGTGGAGTCCGATGAGGAACACCAGGAAAAATGATTGCGAGGCGCTCTGAGAGCTGACCAGGTTGTGCCATCCAAGGAGCGCTGGCACGAGTACGCCGTGTCCGAGGCTGGAAACCGGGAAGAGTTCGGTCAAGCCCTGGACGACACCCATCACGATCGCCACAGCGAAACGTGCGCCAAACCAGGGTAAACGAGGACGCCGCGATGATCGCGCGACCTGCAAAACTGTCGCAGTGCGCTTTCTCACCATCGTCCGCCACGCGAAGGCCCAAAGGCAGTCTGAGGACGGCAGCGACTTCTCTCGCGCACTCAACGGTCGAGGACGTCGCCAGTGTGAGCAGCTACGAGCGTGGGCTGACGACGACAACGCGCTAGGTCAGTTCGGTCCGACCACGGCCCTCGTGAGCGCCGCCGCTCGAACGACCGAGACGTTTCGGCGCGCGTTCGAGGGAACGGCCTTCGTCAGCCACTGCCAGAACAGCGCGCTGATCTACAATGGACGCCGTCGCGTTACCGCCGAGGACGTCCTCATCGATCTGGCGGCGATCGATCCGGTGACGACCTCCCTGCTCGTGGTCGGCCACAACCCGACCGTGCTCGAACTTCTTCTGGCCATGGCGAGCGAGGTGCCCGAAGAGCTCACCCACGAGTACCCCCTCGCCGGGGCGTACGTGTTGGCCCTGCACGACGATGAGCCGGTCAGCCCCGGCCCTTATGAGTTCGTGCGGCGGTTCGTCCCCGATAACTAGAGCGACCGCAAGATAGCGGCGTCACCCTGGCCGCCTCCGCCGCAGAGCGCCACGGCCGCGACCCCGCCACCACGACGACGAAGCTCCAACAGCGCCGTCAGCGCGAGTCGGGTGCCGGACATGCCGATCGGATGACCGAGCGCGATCGCGCCACCATTCACGTTGATCTTCTCTTCACTGACGCCGAGGTCGTCGGCCGACGCGAGCCCGACGGCGGCGAAGGCCTCATTGATCTCAAAGAGGTCGATGGACTGCACGTCGACGTTGGCCTTTTTGGCCGCTTGGAAGATTGCCCGCGAAGGCTGGGTGAGTAGCGACGTGTCGGGTCCGGCGACCTGGCCGTAGCTCACCAGTTCGCCGATCGGTGTGAGACCGAGTTGGGCGCAGCGCTCTTCGGACATGACGAGCACCGCGGCCCCGCCATCGGAGATCTGCGAGGCGTTCCCCGCCGTGATCGTGCCGTCTTTGTCGAAGGCGGGCCGCAACTGGCTGAGCGAGTCCAAGGTGGTGTCGGCGCGAACCCCCTCGTCGCGGTCCGCCACGATCGGGTCACCCTTTCGCTGGGGAATCGCGACGCCGGTGATCTCCTCGTCGAATTTGCCAGCGGCGATTGCCGCGGCGGCGAGTTGATGGCTTCGCGCCGAGAACTCGTCCTGACGCGCGCGAGAAACGTGTCCCGCGTTGTAGCGCTCGGTCGCCAGTCCCATGGCGCACTGATCGAAGGAACAGGTCAGACCGTCGAACATCATTGAGTCGACCACCTTCTGGTCGCCAATGCGATACCCCGACCTCGCTCCGGGCAAGAGGTAGGGCGCGTTGGTCATGGACTCCATGCCCCCCGCAACGATGACGTCGGCTTCACCGGCGCGAATCATCAGGTCGGCCAGGTAGATGGTCTGAAGCCCCGAGAGGCAGACCTTATTGATGGTGGTCGCGTGGACGGTGAGGGGGATGCCCGCCTTCTGCGCCGCCTGTCGAGCGGTGATCTGCCCCTGTCCGGCCTGGATCACCTGGCCCATGAGCACCGCGTCGACGCTCGAGGGGTCGACACCGCTCTTCTCGAGGACGCTGTGAATGGCGGCGCCGCCCAGGTCTTGAGCGCTCAAGGTGGCGAACTCTCCGGCGAGCTTGCCAATGGCGGTGCGGCTGCCGGTGACGATGACACTTTTTGACATGCGTAACTCCCTGCGAAGATTCCACCAGTGACGTTAGACGCTTCACCGATTGGCGCAGCTGGGTGGTCGGAAGTGGGCGTCGTGGAGCCAAGTAGTGTCGCCGAGATGAGCGAACTATTAGACGCCGTGGTGGCGGGGGCATCGCCCGAGGAACTCACCGCGACGCCGATGCCCACGGTGACTCGCGCAGTATTCGTACGTCGCGAGGAACAGAACATGTTCGAAGGGGTGTCCAGCGCGGAGAAGGATCCTCGCAAGAGTCTGCACGTTGACGAGGTGCCCATTCCCGAACTCGCGCCCGATGAGGTGTACGTCGCCGTCATGGCGTCGTCGATCAACTTCAATACCGTCTGGACGAGCATCTTCGAACCCCTATCAACGTTCTCGTTCCTCGATCGACTCGGCAAGGAGTCGATCTGGGGCCAGCGTCACGCGCTCGATTATCACGTGGTCGGCTCGGACGCCGCGGGCGTCGTTCTGCGCGCGGGGTCAGCCGTGCGCAACTGGAAGACTGGCGATCAGGTCACCGTGCATTGCAACTACGTTGACGATCAAGATCCCAGTGCCCACGATGACTCGATGCTCGCGAGCAACCAGCGGATCTGGGGCTTTGAGACCAACTTCGGGGGTCTCGCCGATGTGGCCGTCGTGAAAGCTAATCAGCTCATGCCCAAGCCTCGTCATCTGACGTGGGAGGAGGCGGCGGTGAACGCGCTGTGCAACTCAACCGCCTATCGCATGCTCGCCTCGCACAACGGCGCGCCCGTTACTCAAGGAGACAAGGTATTGATCTGGGGGGCGTCGGGGGGACTGGGTTCCTACGCGGTGCAGCACGTCCTTAATGCTGGGGGCGTACCGGTGGGTGTCGTCTCGAGCGAGTCCAGAGCCGAGACGCTGCGCGATCTCGGATGTGAGCACGTCATCAACCGTGAAGCGATGGGGTACCGATTCTGGAAAGACGAGCACAGCCAAGACGAGAGCGAGTGGCGCCGACTCGGCAAGGACATACGCGCACTGATCGGTGAGGACCCCGACATCGTCTTTGAGCATCCGGGTCGATCCACCATGGGCGCGAGCGTCTTTGTGGCCAAGCGTGGGGGCACGATTGTCACCTGCGCCGCGACGAGCGGCTACATGGTTGAGTACGACAATCGCCATCTCTGGATGAAGCTCAAAACGATCAAGGGCTCGCACTTCTCTAACTACCGAGAGGCGTGGGCGGCCAATCAGACGATCATCGACGCGAAGGTCGTGCCACCGCTGTCGGCCGTGTTCGACCTTGAGTCGACGGGCCAGGCCGCGTTAGAGGTGCAGCACAACCGACACGAAGGCAAGATCGGCGTCCTCTGTTTGGCGCCCCACGAAGGACTCGGCGTCAGCGACCCAGAGACGCGCGAGCGACTCGGCTCTCGTCTGACGATCTTTCGCCGTCACGATGGGACAATCTGATGTCCTCGCTCTTCACCGAGATTGATCACGTCGCCATCGCGGTCAATGACCTGGACGCGGCGATCGCGTGGTACGCGCACGTCTTCGGCGCCGAGGTCACTCATCGTGAAGTCGTCGAGTCCGACGGAGTCGAAGAGGCGCTCGTGCGCGTGGCTGATTCCTACATTCAACTGCTCACACCCACTCGTGAGGACTCTCCCGTCGCGAAGCACCTAGCCAAGCGCGGCGAGGGATTGCACCACATTGCCTATCGCGTCGACGACTGCGCCGAGGCTCTCGATGTGGTCAAGGAATCGGGCGCGCGGGTGATCGACAACGCGCCGCGTCCGGGTTCACGCAACACGACGGTTGCGTTCATTCATCCTCAAGATTCCTTTTCGACACTCATCGAACTCGTGCAGGAGAATGAGTAGGCTGCACGATTTTTGGTTACTCGCGAGTTGGACATTTTTTACTTGTGAGTAACACAAAATTCCTACTTCGCGGTAACGCAGTTGGTGACGTGATGATGGGCATTTTGAGCAGCTCGACCTGAAGGAACACTTTCCTTCATGCGAACGTCGTGGCTAGCCTGAGAACATATGGAGCACTCAATGGCCGAACGCCTAAAAGAGCTAGAGGCCCTCAAGGCTGAAGCTCGAGTAGCTGGAGGAGAAGTGGCGATTGAGCGCCACCGCGCGAAGGGTCGAATGACCGCGCGCGAGCGTCTCGAGTACCTCCTCGACGAGGACTCGTTCCAAGAACTCGACATGTTGAACCGTCACGTCGCTTCGGGAATGGGGCTCGAGAACTCTCGTCCCTATACCGACGGCGTCATCACCGGGTACGGGAAGATCGACGGACGCAAAGTCTGTGTCTACTCCCAAGACTTCACGGTATTTGGAGGAGCACTCGGCGAGACTCATGGCGAGAAGATTCAAAAGATCATGGACCTGGCCACGACCATGGGACTGCCGATCATCGGGCTCAACGACGGCGGCGGCGCTCGCATTCAAGAGGGTGTTGCCGGTCTGAACGCGTACGGCGGCATTTTTCGTCGCAACGTGCGCGCGTCAGGGGTCGTGCCTCAGATCTCGGTCATCCTCGGACCCTGCGCGGGAGGTGGTGTCTACTCACCGGCGTTGACCGACTTCATCTTCATGGTGAAGGACACCAGTCACATGTTCATTACTGGGCCCGACGTGGTGAAGTCGGTCACCGGCGAGGACGTGACCCTGGAGGAGCTCGGCGGCGCTCAGACGCACGCGACCAAGTCGGGTGTGGCGAGTTTCGTGATGCCCGACGAAAAGAGCGTTCTTGACGAGGTGCGGTACCTCTTGTCCTTCCTGCCCTCGAACAATATGGAAGAGCCACCGCGCATCATGACCGGCGATGACCCGAACCGGCTCTGTGAGGACCTGCGCGAACTCCTGCCTGACTCGCCGAATCAGCCCTACGACATGAAGAAGGTCATCACCTCGGTGGTTGATGGGGGCGACTACATGGAGGTGCACGCGAGCTACGCCCAGCAGGTGACCTGTGGCTTCGCGCGTATCGACGGCCACACTGTCGGCATCGTCTCGAACCAGCCTCAGATCCTCGCGGGCGTGCTGGACATCGAGTCCTCGGAGAAGGCTGCGCGATTCGTTCGAACATGTGACGCCTTCAACGTGCCGATCGTCACCTTTGTCGACGTGCCGGGATTCATGCCCGGGGTCGATCAGGAGTACGGCGGGATCATCCGTCACGGCGCCAAGCTTCTCTACGCTTTTTGCGAGGCCACGGTTCCACGCATCTCGGTCGTCACTCGCAAGGCCTACGGCGGTGCGTACGTGGTCATGAACTCCAAGTCCATCGGAGCGGACCTCGCCCTCGCGTGGCCGACGGCCGAGCTCGCGGTCATGGGCGCGGCCGGTGCCGTTGCCATCGTGCACCGTCGCGACCTCGTCGCGTCAGATGATCCCGAGGCGTTGCGCGCCCAACTCGTCGACGACTACGAGGAGCGTTACGCGACTCCCTACATCGCAGCCGAGCGCGGCTTCATCGACGACGTCATCGATCCGGCCGACACGCGTCAGGTGCTCGCTCGCTCGCTCGATCTCTTACGCGGGAAGCGCGAAGAACTTCCCAAGCGCAAGCACGGGAACGTGCCGCTGTGAACTACGGTCTGGCTCCGCGCCCCTCACTCGCACCCGATGAGATGGCCGCTCTGGTTGCGGCCACCGAGGTGCTCCTCAAAGAAGAGCGTCGTCGCGTGAAGGACAAGCCGCCGTCATGGCGCTTCTCGGGTCGTTGGTTCAACTCGGGGCCCTACGCCATGCGTCGCCCGCACCACCTCAATTAGGGGACTCGACAAGATCCAGTAGGTCGGCCATGATCGCGGCCATCGAATAGTCCTTGGGCGTGTAGACGGCGGCCACGCCGTCGGCCATTAATTCTCTCGCGTCGTCATCGGGCACGATGCCCCCGACCACGACTTTGGCCGACACCCCCGCTTCGCGCAGGCCCGTGATGACTCGCGGCACGAGGGCGAGGTGAGAGCCCGACAAGATCGACAGTCCGACCACGTCCACATCCTCATCGCGCGCCGCGGCAACGATCTCCTCGGGCGAGAGTCGTATGCCTTGGTAGATGACCTCAAAGCCCGCGTCGCGCGCGGCCACAGCGATCTGCTCTGCGCCATTCGAGTGCCCGTCCAGCCCGGGCTTGGCGACCAGGAGTTTCGGAGGCGTTCCCCGGCGCGTGCGCAGAGCCTTGGAGCGTTCGACCAACTCAGCGAAGTAGGCGCCGCGATCCGCGACGCCGCCGTGGACCCCCGTGGGCCCACGGTAGACACCAAAGACCTCTCGCAGTGCCCCCGCCCACTCGCCGGTCGTTCCCCCGGCCTTCGCGAGAGCGATCGTGGGAACCATGATGTTGTCCGAAGGGTCCACGCTGAGCGCAACTCGGCGTAGCTCATCTAACGCCCCGCGCACGGCGTCGGTGTCGCGGGCTTCGCGCCAGGCCACCACGTCGTCGATGAGTCTTTGCTCGACCGTGGGGTCCACCGTCACAATGGACTCAAACGAGTCGTCTTTGGTGAGCGGTGAGACGGCGCTTTCTGCAAAGCGATTGACGCCGACCACGACCTGCTCCCCGGACTCGATGCGCTCAAAGCGCGCTGACTGGCTGTCGACGAGACGGCCTTTCAACTCTTCGATCGCGCTGAAGGCCCCGCCCATCGCCAACACCTCATCGAGCTCACTCTGGGCGGCCGTGCGAATGTCGTGCTCGATCGCTTCCATGACTCGCGATCCGGCAAAGATGTCGGGATACTCGAGTAGATCGCTCTCGAAGGCAAGCACCTGCTGGACGCGCAGGCTCCACTGCTGATCCCACGGGCGCGGCAGTCCCAGCGCTTCGTTCCACGCGGGGAGTTGGACCGCGCGGGCACGAGCGTCAGCGCTCAAGGTGACGCCGAGCATCTCTAGCACAATGCGTTGCACGTTGTTCTCAGGCTGCTGCTCGGTGAGACCAAGAGAGTTCACTTGCACCCCGTAGCGGAATCGGCGCAGCGACGGGTCGTCGACGTGGTATCTCGTGCGACAGATCTCATCCCACATTGCGGTGAACGTTCTCATCTTGGCGATCTCTTCAATGAAGCGCACGCCGGCGTTGACAAAGAATGAGATTCGCCCGACCACCTCGGGCATCAGGGCGGCATCGACCTTGCCAGAGTCGCGCACGGCGTCCAGCACATCGATCGCCGTCGCGAGGGAGTAGGCGATCTCTTGAGCGGGTGTCGCGCCCGCTTCTTGGAGGTGGTAGCTGCACACATTGATCGGGTTCCACTTCTCGACGTGGCGGATGCCGTAGGCGATCATGTCCGCGATCAGACGCTTTGACGGCTCGGGGGCGAAGATATACGTGCCTCGACTCAAGTACTCCTTCACGATGTCGTTTTGCGTCGTGCCTTGCAGGTCGCCGTAGCCGACGTGCTGCTCGTCGGCGAGGGCGAGGTAGAGGCCCCACAGCCACGCGGCCGTCGCGTTGATGGTCATAGATGTATTCATGGTTGAAAGGGGGATGCCTTCGAAGAGTTGGCGCATGTGGCCGAGATGGGCCACCGGTACGCCTACCTTGCCCACCTCGCCCGCGGCCGAGGGGTTGTCGGGGTCGTATCCTGTTTGAGTTGGCAGATCGAAGGCGATGGAGAGACCCGTCTGACCTTTGGCGAGGTTGGTTCGGTACAACTCATTTGACGCCTGAGCGCTCGAATGGCCCGAATAGGTTCTCATGACCCAAGGCTTCGCTCGCTCGTTCATCGCCTCACTCGCCGTACTGATAGAAGCCGGTACCCGTCTTTCGCCCGAGTTGCCCGGCGCTCACCATTCGCCGCAGGAGCGGCTCGGGGGCGTAGTTGGCGTCGGCGTACTCGGCGTGGAGCGCGTCGAGAATGGCGACCGAGGTGTCGAGCCCGACCAGGTCGAGTAGCGCGAACGGGCCCATGGGAAAACCGCAACCGCCCTTCATCGCGGCGTCGATACCTTCCTTTGTCGCCACCCCTCGCTCGAGGAGCCGCACCGCGTTATTCAAATACGGAAACAGCAAGGCGTTCACGATGAAGCCAGCCTGATCCTTGGTCTCGATGGGCTCCTTGGCGCAGGCTCGCACGAACTCGGTGACGGCGGCGATCGTCTCGTCGCTCGCGCTGATCGGTCGCACGACCTCGACGAGCGCCATGGCTGGCACAGGATTGAAGAAGTGAACGCCGCAGACTCGCTCGGGTCGTGACACCTGCATCGCGAGGTCGATGATGGGCATGGTGGATGTGCAGGTGGCCAGGACCGCCTTTGGCCCCACGACAGCGTCGAGGGCGCGAAACATCTCCATCTTGACAACCAGATCCTCCACGACGGTTTCAATGATCAGGTCGCACTCAGCGAGGTCGTGGAGCTCGGTCGTCACGCGCAGACGCCGGCGAATGTTGGCCGCCTCTTCAACGTCACGCTTACCCTTTTCGACCTGCTTCGCGAGCGAGGCGTCGATGGCGACCAGCACGGCGTCGGCGCCTTTGGCGCTGCGCGCTCGCACGATGACCTCGGCGCCCATGGCGGCGGCGACCTCGGCGACACCACTTGCCATGATCCCCGAACCGACGATGCCCACTTTCTCGAAGCTCATGTGGGAACACTAGCGTCCGGTTTCTGGAGCTTTGAGTGAGAGACTCGTGGCGTGCAGACGACGTTGGCGCTGGGTTCACTCACGGCGCTCGGTGAGGTTCTCGCACGTGGCGAGCTTCTTGTCGCCACGGGCGCCTCTGACGTGGTCGTGCTACCCACCGCCGCCGCGTTTGTCGGAGCAACACAAGCCGCCACCGAGCTCTCCGAGGGGTCGGAGGCTCGCGTCGAGGCGTTGATGCATATCGATCGCTCGTCGAGCGATGAATCGTACTTCGCCAAGCGCGTGCGCGAGGCACACGTCGTCATCTTGAGCGACGGGTCGCTCCTGCACGCCAAGAGCGTCTGGCACGAGACCCCGATTGGTGACGCGATACGCGACGCCGAGTTCGTGGTTGCCGTGGGCTCGGTCGTGTCGGTGCTCTTGGGCACCATGATCGATCCGCGCGGGGGAGCGCCCACAACGGGCCTCGGTCATCGCGAGGGGATTTGTTATCACGTGAAGGGCAAGCGAAGAGTACCTATCTCGTACGCGAACTCTGCTCGGCGATGACGCGACGCTCGCGGTGCTTGGACCGAGCGGCGTCCTGTGTGGCACCGATTCGCGCTGGCGCGTCGCCGCGGGCGAGGTCGCGACGACCCGCGGGCCCAACGCGGTTGTGCTCTAGCTTTCGGTGATGGTCACTGATTCGATGACCACGTCTTCGCGAGGTTTGCCCGACGATGTTCCGATGTCGTTGATGGTCGCTACTACATCGAGCCCTTTCACGACCTTGCCGAACAGCGAGTAGAGCGGAGGCAGGCGCACGCCGTCGGCGCCTGAGATGACGAAGAACTGCGAGCCATTGGTGTTCGGGCCCGCGTTCGCCATGGCGAGGGAGCCCACTTCGTAGCGCCCCGGCTTGGGTAGCTCGTCGTTGAAGCGATACCCCGGTCCACCGGCACCGCTGCCCGTGGGGTCGCCGCCTTGGAGAACGAAGCCGGGAATGATGCGGTGAAAGACGATGCCGTCGAAGTAGTGCCAGCGGGCGAGATAGACGAAGCTGTTGACCGTCCCAGGAGCGGCGAGGGGATCGAGAAGTATCTCCAGCGTGCCCTTTGAAGTCACCATTGTCGCGGTGTAGGTCTTTGCGGGATCGATGATCATCTCGGGCGTCGAGTCAAACTTTTGTCGCCGGGGGCTCGAACCATCGGGGTTGGGTAGATCGCTCATGAGGTAGTCCTTATGGTGATGTTCAAGATGCGATAGGTAACAAGGGGCGGTACCCCATTCGCGCTCTCGCTTGGATTTCCGGCGCTCTGGATTGTCATGACGACACTCGATCCACTGATCACTTTGCCAAAGAGCGAGTACGAGGCGGGAAGCGTCTCACCGGACGTGCCTGTCACAATAAAGAATTGGCTGCCGCCGGTGTGGGGCGAGCCCGTGTTGGCCATCGCGATCGAGTAGAGCGGGTACGTTGGCTTGCCGGCCTTGGGGTATTCGTCGGCAATGGTGTACCCAGGTCCCCCCGATCCCGTGCCCGTGGGGTCGCCGCCTTGAATCATGAAGCCCGGAATCGTTCGTTGAAAGACGACGCACTTGTAGAAATTGTGCTCCGCGAGGAAGACGAAGTTGTTGACGGTTATCGGCGCTTGGGCGGCATCGAGTTGGACAACGAAGTCGCCCGCGGTCGTATCGAAGTCAGCGTCGTATGTGTTCGCCGCCTTGATGGACATCACGGGTGCAGTCTTCCAGGACAGGGTGTTCACGCGCGTGGCGGTGGAGGCCGGACATCCATACGCCACGGCCTTCGCGTTGGACGTCTTTTGTGCGGCGAGATTGGCGGCCGTCTGGCCGGCAATGGTGGTCGTAGTAGTGCCCGACGCGGCTGTCGTGGTGGTGGTTGTTGTGGATGTTGGTTTGCCGCCTGAGAAAAGGAAGGCGCTGAACCCGACGACGAGGGCCGCGGCAATGGCCACGATGATGCCGCGACGGACGTTCTTGCGACGCTTCGCGTGGCGCTGCATCCGTTCGAGCCTCTCGCGGCGCCCCGCTTTCTGCCGTTCTCGTTTTGAAGTTGCCATGGGTGCGACTTTAGTAGGCCCCACAAAGTGCTCTAGAACGCCAACTATCCTTGATACGCATGTCGCTCATCGTGCAAAAGTATGGAGGTACCTCCGTCGGCGACGCTGAACGCATCCGCGCGGTCGCCCAGCACGTGGCTCGAACTCGGCGCGAAGGGCACGAAGTCGTTGTGGTCGTGTCGGCCATGGGCCAGTTCACCGACGACCTGATCGTGCTGGCCGAGCAGATTTCGCCAAACAATCCGGCCCGCGAAATGGACATGCTGCTCACGGCGGGCGAGAGAATTTCGATGGCCCTCGTCTCGATGGCCCTCAGCACCGTCGGGGTTGAGTCAGCCTCCTTTACCGGTAGCCAGGCGGGCATCATCACCGATACCAGTCATCAGCGAGCCAAGATCCTCGAGATGCGCCCGGAACGAATCCGCGAGGCACTCGACGACGGGCTGGTCCCCGTCGTGGCCGGCTTCCAAGGGGTATCCACGGAGCGCGATATCACGACCTTGGGTCGAGGCGGCTCCGACGTGACGGCCGTGGCTCTAGCCGCGGCCTTGAAGGCCGACGTCTGTGAGATCTACACCGACGTGACCGGTGTATTCTCGGCGGACCCACGAGTCGTGCCCAAGGCGCGCCAGCTCGACGCAATCTCCTTTGACGAGATGCTGGAGATCGCCGCCACCGGGGGACGCGTCTTGATGTTGCGCTCGGTGGAATTTGCTCGACGTCATAACGTGCCTATGCACGTGCGTTCGAGTTTCACCTGGAAGCCAGGAACCTGGATCGTGGAGGAGGACCCCACAATGGAAGAGGCCATCGTCTCGGCGATCACCGACGATACGTCCGAGGCAAAGATCACGGTGGCTGGCGTGCCGGACCGACCGGGGGTCGCGGCCACTCTGTTTCGAGAGTTGGCCAACAATGGAATCAACGTTGACATGATCGTGCAGAACACGTCACTGCACAACGTTACGGACATTTCATTCACCGTAGAAAAGACCAGCCTCGAGGAGGCCATGGCCGCGTGCCAGAAAGTGCAGAAGGAGATTGGTGCCGCCACCGTGACGAGCGACGATCAGATTGGCCGAGTGACCATCGTGGGCGCGGGCATGAAGTCGAGTCCCGGGGTGACGGCGCTGATGTTCGAAACGCTGTACAACAACGACATCAACATCGAGATGATCTCGACGAGCTCGATTCGCATCTCCTGCGTTTTGCACGCTGACAAAGTCGCCGATGCCGTTCGCTACCTTCACAGTGCGTTCGGTCTCGACGCTGAGTGATTTAGACTCCACGTATGCGCGTCGCGATTGTGGGGGCCACCGGTCAAGTGGGCATCGTGATGCGTTCGATCCTGATTGAGCGAGACTTTCCCGTTGACGACATCCGATTCTTCGCTTCGTCGCGCTCGGCCGGTACGACCATTGACTGGCGCGGACGCGCTGTCATCGTCGAAGATGCCGACACCGCGGACTTCTCGGGAATCGACATCGCTCTTTGCTCCTCGGGCGCCACGTCGTCCAAGGTCCTGAGCCCGCGACTGGCGTCGGCCGGGGCCATCGTCATCGACAACTCCTCGGCGTGGCGCATGGACCCCGACGTTCCCCTGGTCGTTCCCGAGGTGAACGCCCACGCTCTCGTTACGGTTCCCAAGGGCATCGTGGCCAACCCGAACTGCACGACCATGGTGGCGATGCCCGTGTTGAAGCCCTTGCACCTAGTAGCAGGACTCAAGACGATGGTCGCCTCCACCTATCAAGCGGTCAGTGGCTCGGGCCGCGACGGCGTTGACGAACTCGCCGAAGAGCTAGAAAAGCACCAAGACCACGATCCTCGGATTCTTGCCTTCGACGGAGCGACCTTCCCATTACATGAGGGTGTGAAGTTTCCCGCGACCATCGCGCACAACGTGATTCCCATCGCGGGCGTGATCATCGACGATGGTTCGCTGGAGACGAACGAGGAGCAGAAGTTGCGCGACGAGAGTCGGAAAATTCTCGAGATCGCCAACCTTCAGGTCAGCGCGACGTGCGTTCGCGTCCCCGTCTTCACCGGTCACTCGCTGTCGTTGACGCTCGGCTTCGAGAAGCCCCTCACACCCGAGCGAGCGACGGAGATACTCCACAAAGCCCGCGGTGTCGTGGTGGATAATATGCCGACCCCTCGAATGGTCACAGGTCGCGACGGGTGTTACGTCGGGCGGATTCGCCGTGCCGAGACCCACAAGAACGGACTCTCGCTGTTCGTTAGTGGCGACAACCTTCGAAAGGGCGCCGCGCTAAACGCGGTGCAGATCGCCGAAGCGCTCCTCGAGCTTCGCTAATCCGCGCCGTCGCGTCCCACTTGCCGGCGCGCCAAATTGACGCAATGGTCACCGAAGCGCTCGTAGAAGCGGGCCATGAGGGCAACCTCGACGGCGACAGGGACACTCATGGACCCTGACGTCAGTTCGGCAGTGAGCGATACGTGCAGATCGTCGAGCTCATCGTCGATGTCCTCAATCGCGCCAACCGCCTCGTCCTTTCCGTCGATGATGATGTCGGTCGCCTCGCGCCAAATCGTCGTCGCGACTTCGCCCATTCGCTCAATAAGCCCGCGCGAGCGAGGACTCATCTCGCTACCAAGGCCGCGCGCTGCGCGACGGGCGACGTGCTCGGCCAGGTCGCCGTTGCGTTCAATCTCGGGGAGGATGCGCAGCAAAATCAGCATGTCGCGACGCCCCTCGACGTCCAGCGGCGCCGTCTCGAGGAGACGCTGCTCGGCCGTGGAGACCAGTTGATCCACTAGGTCGTCGATGACGATGTCCTGCTCGACAATTCTCTTGCCGAGTTCGCGATCATTGGCCAGGAGCGCGTGCGTGGCGCCGGCGATCGCCTCGCCGACCAGGGCAAAAATGCGCACCGTCTGAGGCCGGAGGTCCTCACTGAGATGCACCACGGGCAGGTCGGCCTCGTCATCAGGTGCCGAGGAGCGAAAGAGCCGATTCACGCCTCAAAGGTTAGTCCCAGGTGACAGGCCGTCTCTAGGGTGAAATTGGATAGGGCGAAGGGGTGAGAGATGATCGCAGTTCTGAGCGCAGTGATCGGTCTCGTGGTGGGCTCGGCGTTGGCGTGGTCGTTGACGCAACGGCGTTCGAACGCGATAAGGGAGTCCGCACGTGACGTCGAGATGGACCTCGCGGTGCGCGACTCGGAGCTCGCGAGCGAGCGAGCGAATCTGGAGCGCGTTCGCCGCGAGCACGAAGAGCAGTTACAGCAACTCCGGCCGGTCTTCGAAAGCCTTTCGCGCGATGTTCTGAAGGACACCGTGAATGAGTTCAGCCAGTCTCAAGAACAACTCATGCGAGAGCGCGAGACCACTCTCGATCGTACGCTGAAGCCTCTGGCCGATCTGCTCGATGAGTACAAGCGCAACCTGGCTGAGTTCGACAAGCAGCACGTTGGTGCCCTCGGCGAGGTCAGGAGTCGCACCGAAGAACTCCTTCTCGAGCAGCGCAGATCTCAGGACGAGACTCGGCGATTGAACAAGTTGCTCGGACGCGGCGATCATCGCGGCCGTTGGGGTGAGATTCAACTGGCCAACGTTCTGGAAGCTTCGGGTCTGCGCCAGCATTTCGACTACGAGCTTCAAGTGTCGTCGACGGGGGACTCGGGGCGTATCCAGCGTCCCGACTGTGTGGTGAACATGGCCAACGGATCTCACGTCGCCATCGACGCCAAGTTTCCCTTCGACGCCTTCGAGAAGGCGCTCGCCAGCGAGGACTCGCTCGAGCGAAAGGTGCACGAGGAGAAGCACGCGAAGGACCTGCGCGCTCACGTGAGAACCTTGCGCGATAAGGCCTACTGGGAAGCGGTTACCCCAGCCCCAGAGTTCGTGGTGTGCTTCGTTCCTAGTGAGGAAGCGGTGAGTGTGGCGTTCGATGCTGACCCCGAGCTACTGCGTTACGCGGCGAACGAACGAGTCCTCATCGTGGGACCGACAAATCTCTACTCGCTTCTCTTGTCCGTGGCCATGGTGATGCGTCAGCAGAAACTTGCCCTGAACGCGGAAGAGATTTACAAGGTCGCCGGAACCATTTTCGACCGCATTCGAATCGTGGCCGAACCTGTAGCGGCCATGGGGAAAGCACTCAACTCCCAGGTGAAGGAGTACAACAAGATGGTCGACTCCTTCGAGTCACGGCTCATTGTTAGCGCGAGGAACCTGCAGAATTTAGGTGGGGCGGGGGACGCCAAGGAGTTGCCCGAACTCGACACGGTGGATCGTCTTGCGAAGCCCATTGACGAAGACAAGTGGGGTATCGACTCGGCGAGACCCCTGCCCGATGGTGTCTCTCGTCTCTTGGAGCTCGAAGGTTTCGAGGAAACGGCCTAAATTTCGCTGACGAGTAAGTTCTGTCAGCGTGGCTCGTACTCGCGCGCAACGTCGTCGACATACGTTGTTCATTGCGCTGGCGCTCGCTATCACCCTGTTGGTACTGCTCTTCGCGCGCGACGTGTCGCGCGCGGCGCACGGAGCAATCACTCCTCGACGCAGTGAGGACAGGAGCTTCGCCGCGCTCGCTAACTCTCTTCTTACTCAGGAAAATCAATTTGACGGTCGCCTCGAGAGCCTTCTCGATGAGGGAATGAGCCTTCGCCGGGTCGTCTTTGCGGCGCGCCTCTTTCAACTCAACGACCAGCTGTCGAGCTGGAGCGTCGCGGGTGACCTCCTTCGCCACCCGACGTTGTCCCATGACGTCAACGAAGCGCTGGGAACCCTTACCGACGAGCGCGTCGCCGCATACCAAACGCTCCTCGGCGACGTGGCCGGCGCCCTTGAGCTGCCGTGGACGACGACACCGCACGTGGCAGTCGCCAACCCCGCAGCAACGTTGATCGCAACCAGCGAGCGGTGGAACGTTGATCGATACGCGTTGCGCAAGGAGCCGGGCCGAGTCCGCCTCGACGCGACCTCGGCCTCGAGCGCGCGGTACTTTCGAGTGCACGGAGTCAGCCTTTTGACCCGGTCACCCTCGCTGGCCCTCGTTCGGGCGGTTTCGATCGACGCGGTTCGCGTCTCTCCCGCCGCGTTGCCAGCTGCGCGGGGTGTGATGCTCTTACCACCAGTGAAGAGCGTCGAACTGGACGTGTCGGTTCTCAACGCGAGTTACGACGATCAGCCCGTGACGATCACGATTCACGTGGTCCCGCTCAACCATCGCGGAGCCGCGTACTCCAGCCAGATGTCGGCCACCCTTGGGCCACTGGGCGCCTTCGCTTTCGCGCCCAATCCGTTCAGCACTGCGGCGAGTGAGCAGGCGAGCGTCGTCATACGTGTTTTCGGTGCACGTGCGGCGGTGGGCAAGGTCACGGTGGAGCGTTATCGGCTCAAGATGTCGCCCTCTGGAAACACAGGGCGAGATTGAGTTACTGGGCAGTTCGCCTACGATAGACACGCTCATAAATTTGAATCGAGGACCTGTGACGCAGTCCATTACCGTGACCGACAACCGCACCGGCGAGTCGCGAGAAATTCCCATTACCGACGGCGGCATCGCCGCCAGTGAGTGGTCGAAATTGCTTCCCGGTGTCTGGTTCTATGACCCCGGCTTCTTAACGACGGCGATGGCCGAATCCGCCATCACGTACATCGATGGCGACGCGGGAATCCTTCGCTACCGCGGCTATCCGATCGAACAGCTGGCCGAACAGTCCACCTACATCGAGGTCGCCTATCTCTTGTTGCACGGCGAACTGCCCAACGCCGAACAGGCCACGACGTGGAAGAAGGAGATTACGTATCACACCTTCATTCACGAGAACGTGCGAAAGCGCTTTCTCGAGGGATTCAACTACGACGCGCACCCGATGGGCATGCTGGTCTCGGCGGTCGCCGCGCTGTCGACGTACTACAAGGAAGCGAAGGATCTCAGCGATCCGGAGGTCCTGAACAAGCAGATCGTTCGCTTGATCGCCAAGATGCCCACTCTGGCCGCCGCCGCGCACCGCTTCAGCGTCGGCCAGCCGTTTGTGTACCCCGACAACTCCTTGAACTACGCGCAGAACTTCCTGTCGATGATGTGGAAGGTCGCCGAGCCGCGCTACGAGCCCGACCCGATACTCGCTCACGCCCTCGACGTCCTGTTCATCCTTCACGCCGACCACGAGCAGAACTGTGGCACGACGGCCATGCGCGTCGTCGGCTCGTCGCACGCCGATCCGTACTCGGCGACCGCCGCAGCAACGGCCGCGCTCTACGGACCGCGTCACGGTGGGGCGAACGAGGCAGTGGTGAAGATGCTCACCAAGATCGGGAGCATCGAGAACGTGCCGGCCTTCGTCGAGACGGTGAAGCAGGGCAGGACCATGATGGAGGGCTTCGGACATCGCGTCTACAAGAACTTCGACCCGCGGGCCACCATTGTGAAGAACCTCGCTGATGAAGTTTTCACGGTGACGGGCAAGAACCCGCTTCTCGATATCGCTCTCAAGCTCGAAGAGGTCGCGCTCGCCGACGACTACTTCATCACGCGCAAGCTCTATCCAAACGTGGACTTTTACTCAGGTCTCATTTACCAGGCGATGGGTTTTCCCGCGGAGATGTTCACCGTGCTCTTCGCCATCCCGCGCACGTCAGGTTGGCTAGCGCACTATCAAGAGCAGCTCGAACAAGGGGCCAAGATCGCTCGACCGCGCCAGTTGTACATCGGGGCCGACGAGCGCAAGTTCGTGCCGATGTCGGAGCGACTCTAAGCGGACTTTGGCCCAAGCAGCCGCGTGAGACCCTCTTGAACCAGGGACACTTTAAGTTCGCCGTCCCGCGAGAACAGGAATCCTCGCGCCAGACCGCGACCGCCGAAGGCGATGGGCGACTCCGCGTCGTAAAGCAGCCACTCGTCGGCGCGAAGGTCGTGGTGGAACCACATGCAGTGATCGAGGCTCGCGAGCATGAAGGTGCCGTCGTCCCAACTCGTGGGGTGGGGCTTCAAGATCGCGTCCATGAGGCTCATGTCGCTCGCGTACGTCACGACGCAGGCGTGTAGCAACGGGTCGTCAGGAAGAGTGCCGTCCGCGCGGATCCACAACTGCTGACGGGGCTCTCGAGAGCGCTCCGGCAGCCAGGGCCCGACGCCGATGTAACGCTGGTCGATCGGTCGCGGCTGCATGAACCATTCGTTCGCGCTGTCATTTTCGAGGACCAGTTCGCGAATCGGCCGAATCGTCTCGGGCGCGGGCACCTCGGGCATCTCGATCTGGTGCTCGATGCTCACCTCGTCGTTGTGAAAGCTGGCCTGCATGTTGTAGATCGCTCGCCCGTGCTGGATAGCCACGACGCGTCGGGTGGAGAAGCTCTTGCCGTCACGTATTCGATCGACTTCGTAAAGGATCGGTGTCGTGGGATCGCCTGGTCGCAGAAAGTAGGAGTGCAGGGAGTGCGCGCGCCCCCGATCGACTGTGCGCCCCGCCGCCATCAGGGCTTGCGCGGCGACTTGGCCCCCGAAGGTGCGCTGACGCTCTTCTTTGGGATTGGTTCCCCGGTAGACGTTGACCTCAATGGTCTCAAGGTCCAATAGACGGATCAGAATCTCCAGGGCTTCGGACATGGCCCATTGTTGCACTTCTCTCGACGAGAGCAATCGTGTCGAACCAGTAGACTTGGTCCAATGAGCGCTCGAAACGGCATGGTCAGCGCATGGATCAAGTCGCATCAGGGCAAGAAGTTGACGCGCTACCTCCTCGGTTCAATTGTCACCACGGCGATCTCGTTCATATGGATCACGGTGATGTACGGGTTGAAAATCATTCCCGGCGTGATCTGGGCGACGTTGAGTGGGAACCTACTTGTCGTCATACCGTCGTACTACTGGAACCGCGCGTTGGCGTGGGGCAAGCGCGGCAAGAGTCACTTTCGACACGAGGTCGTCCCATACTGGACGATGGCTTTTCTCAGCATCGCCTTCTCGCAGCTTGGGGCATTCTGGGCACGCCACGAAGTGCACTCGCACGACTGGAGTCGTCTCAACGCGACGGCCCTCGTCGCGGGAACCAACCTGGTGTGCTTTGGCGTCTTCTTCGTCTTGAAGTTGATGGTCTTCAACCGAATTTTCCACGTGGCTCGACCTCAGGATGACGACGCGGATGTCGTCGTGCACGCGGAAACGACCATCTAAATTCTCCCTTCGTTGGGTCAGGTAGTTTGGCCCCGATGAAGTATTCCCCTCGAGAACTGCTTGGGTGGAGCCGCACGTGCCACGGCAAGCGCCTCGTTCGCTATACAGCCGCATCGCTGATCACGACCATCATTTCGCTCAGTGCCGTGAGCGCCTTCTACGGATTGCGCCTGATTCCCGACGCCATCTGGGCGACGCTTGCCGGCAACGTCGTGGGCATGATTCCCGCGTACCAACTCAATCGTCGCTGGACCTGGGGTAAGCACGGTCGCAGCCACGTTCGCAAGGAGATCGCGCCGTTTCTGATGATGTCGGCGCTCGGCATCGGGTTCTCGCAACTGGGCGCCTGGTGGGCGAAGGACGAGACGAAGACCCACCACTGGTCACACCTCACCAACACGGCCCTCGTCTCGGGGGCCAACCTCGTATGTTTCGGCGTGTTCTGGGTCTTGAAGCTCATCGTCTTCAATCGCATCTTCCAGGTGCAGCCGTTGGAGGAGATCGACGAGAAGTTGCGTGTTGAAGAGCGGACCGCGTTTTAGTCGCGAAAGTTGGTGAACTGAAGAGGGACCGCGAGGTCGGCCTCCTTGAAGAGCGTCATCGCGCGCTGGAGATCGTCACGCTGCTTGCCGGTAACGCGCACCTGGTCACCCTGGATGGAGGAACTGAGGCTCTTCACGCCCATGTCCTTCACGAGCTTGTTGATCTGCTTGCCGACTTCTTGAGTGATCCCGGCCTTGAGCGACACCTTTTGGCGAGCACTGTTGTGGCTGGCCACTTCGATCTTGCCCGGATCCAGCGTCTTCAGCGAAACTGAGCGCTTGACCAGCTTCTCTTCGAGCAACTGGTAGAGCGCGCGCAGGCGGTCCTCAGTGGTGGCACTCAAGGTGAGCTCCTTGTCCGAGAACTCGATGTGGGCGTCGGTGCCCTTGAAGTCAAATCTCGTGGTGGCTTCGCGGTTTGCTTGGTCGACGGCATTGCGTACTTCCTGCAGATCAATCTCGGACACCACATCGAAACTGGGCATGCGCCGATGTTACGCCGCGGCGAAAATTGCCGCATCGTGAGTACGAGATATTCGAAACTGGCCGCGCTCGCGAGATCGCCCATTGGTTCGAGATGGAGCGAGGCAGTAGAATTCCCGACGGGTCAGTGCCCGAGTGGCCAATGGGATCTGGCTGTAAACCAGACGGCTTAGCCTACGGGGGTTCAAATCCCTCCTGGCCCACCATGGTCAATCCCGAAGGGGTTGGCCACGTCCGACGTTGAGGCGGAGCAGTACGGTGTCACTTGCGTGGCGAGAGGAGTTTCGTGGGTCGAGTGAACTCGTGGGCGAGCGGGGTTCGTAGGAACTACGAGCGCGGTGCCACTCGCTTTGAGTCCGGGGTGCAGTTGCTGGAGCAGCGCTACACCCCGCTCGGTCGATTCACTCCCGGACCCTTTGAGGGATGGAGCTTCCTGTGGCAGCCGACGTTGCTCGGCTTCGCCGCGCTCACGGCCATCCTTGCGGGCTCATCTTTCACGAACTCGCCATTCAAGTTCAACATGACCAGCACGTGGTTCTTCGCGGAGCCCGCCGCGAGCGCTACGGGAATCCCCAGCGTGACCAAGTACATCTTGTCGGTGGTGCTCGTCTATGGGGGTCTGTTGTTGTTGATGCGCGTATGGCTGCGCCTCTCTGAGGTCATGAAGCTTCATGGTGGGGTGTCGTTGAAGAAGCTCTGGTGGATGTTCGCACTCTGGTCGGTGCCGATGATCGTGGCCCCGCCGCTGTTCTCGCGGGACGTCTTTAGCTACGCGGCCCAGGGCGAGATGACCGCGCGCCACATCAGTCCGTATCTCTATGGGCCGTACACGCTCGGGCAGTTCTCCAACTCCTGGACCAAGCCGGTGGACCCACTGTGGGGCAACACGCCTGCCCCCTATGGGCCGTTCTTTCTGTTCATTGACAGCACCATCGACAAGATCACCGCACACAACCAACTCTGGACGGTTGTGGGGTTGCGGCTTCTTGAGGTCCTCGCCGTGGCGATGATTGGCTACGGAGTGATCATGCTGGCGCGCGGTCTCCAGCGTGATCCGGGCGAGGCCTTTGTGTTGGCGGCCATGAATCCGCTCGTGCTGCTCACGCTGATTGGCGGAGCGCACAACGACGCACTCATGACCGGCTTCTTGGTGATCGGCCTCGCCCTCGCCGTGCAACGACATCCGATCTGGGCCCTGTTCTTCGTGTCGCTCGCGACGGCCATCAAGGCACCCGCGGCGATCGGTCTGGCCTTCGTGGCGTGGAACTGGGTTGGTCCGGGCGCATCGTCCGAGCGCAGAGCGCGAAGCATTGACGTGCTGAGACAGAGGGTGCGACCATTCGTCATCGGCGGTGTGGTCGCGGCGGCGGTGCTCGGTGTCACCACCTTGATGGCCGGGTTCGGATTTGGCTGGGTCGACAACCTCATGAGCAACGGCACGGTGAGGTCGTGGGCGGCGCCCGCGACGGGCGCCGGGATGGCCATCACGAATATTGTCCACGCGCTCGGGGCGCACGGCGTCGCACTCGCGGGGGTCCTCTCGGTGACTCGATCCATCGGCGTCGTCATCGCCGCGGCCTTTACCCTCTGGCTCCTCTGGCGTTCCCCGCAGCGCGGGTGGGTTCGCTCGCTGGGCCTAGCCCTGTTGCTCTTCGTGATCCTGGGCCCAGTGGTTCAGCCCTGGTATCTCGCGTGGGGGCTGGTGGTCCTGGCCGCGAGCTACCAGGGCCGCGAGCACTTCTGGCTGTTATTGCTCTCGATCACCGGGCCCTTCATCGGCTTGCCGGGCGGTCGACAGCTGCTGGCCGGGCTCGTGCACTCCAATCCCCTCCTGATCGCCCTGGCGGTCGCGATACTCGGGGGAGTCCTCATCGTCCCGATGGGTCGTTGGACGCAGTGGTCCTGGCCTGAGGGTGAACTCGCGCCACTCGACGCGCAGATGCCCGGGGACGTCCTGGTCCCAGGGTCCGACGAGGAGGCGGTTCCCGTGCCGAATGTCGCCACGGAGCTCTCTAGCGAAGCGGCGACCTAGCGCGTCTCGCCGGGCATCACGTACTGGTACTCGACGACGTCCAACCAGCGACCGTGCTTTCGTCCGACTTCGATTTCGGTGCCCACCAAGGTGAATCCGCACTTCTCGTGGAGTCGGATCGACGGGGCGTTCTCGCCCACGATGCGCGCGATGATCGAATGAAACCCGGACTGTTGGGCCACCGCAATCAGGTCATTCAAGAGCAACTCGCCCACGCCGCGGCTCCGAGCGCCGCGATGGACGTAGATGGAGTTCTCCACCGTCGTGGCGTAGGCCGGCCGTTCGCGAAAGGGCGAGACTGAGGCAAAGCCCAGGACTCGCTCGTTGCGGGCCCCGATTTCACCCAGATCGTCCTCTTCGTTGAGGGCGACCAGGCACAGATGGGTGGCTTGGTGCTCTCGGATCCACTCTCGCTGCTCGTCGAGCGACTTGGCGACGAGTTCGAAGGAGATAGAGAGCTCCAGCACCTCAGGATTCAAGATGTTCATGAGGGCCGTGGCGTCCTCCTCCTCCGCCAGGCGCGTTCTCATAGGGGTCCAGGGTAGCGCCCGAGTAGTTGGAATAATTGGGCTTTGAGGCACTACAATTTTCCCTCGCGGCTTTTTTATTCGTGAACGCCCTCTTAGCTCAGTGGTAGAGCACTTCCATGGTAAGGAAGGGGTCGTCGGTTCAACCCCGACAGAGGGCTCGCCAGGCGGCGTAGCTCAGGTGGTCAGAGCACACGGCTCATAATCGTGTTGTCGCGGGTTCGAGTCCCGCCGCCGCTACCAGGCACCAATGCAGGGCCCACGTAGTAAAGGAGAGAAGAATGGCAAAGAACGAAAAGCGAGTGCAAGTGATCCTCGCGTGCGAGGACTGCAAGCGTCGCAACTACATCACGACCAAAAACAAGGTCAACGACCGCGAGCGCATTGAAATGAAGAAGTACTGCCAGTGGCAGCGCATGCACACGCTGCACAAGGAGACCCGCTGACCGGCCGCCGAAATTAGGTTTCGGCGGTGGTGGTAAGATTGACGTCCCTAGGGGTGCGGCCCGATTTCGGCCGCGCCCGCGAAGGGCAGTGGCTCAATTGGTAGAGCACCGGTCTCCAAAACCGGTGGTTGGGGGTTCGAGTCCCTCCTGCCCTGCTCGAAGATGATTTTCGACGAGGTACGCGTAGTACGAACGAGGGTTGAACAGTGAATCGCGAACAAAAGCGCATGATGCAGCGACAGGGTCAGGTGGGTGCCGACGGCGCCCCCGCGCGTCGCGCCTCCGTGCAAGACGTCCAGCGTCGTCGCAGCGAACGGGCCACCCCGCGCGAGTTCTTCCGCCAAGTCCGCGAAGAGATGCGCCAAGTCTCCTGGCCCACTCGCCCCGAGGTCTGGAACTACACGGGCATTGTCATGTTCGTACTGGTATTCATGGTGTCCCTGATCTTTGGACTGGGACTTGGCTGCTCCCACTTCGTGTCGTATCTCTTTACAAAGTAGGCGAGTATGAGCGACGTAGAAACCCACACTGAGAGAGACGACACCGTGGACGGCGAGGAGATTCTCGACGTCACGATCATCGACGAAGACGACGAACCCGTCGTCGAGAGTGCCTTTGACCGTCCCGGTCGCTGGTACATCGTGCACACCTTCGCGGGACACGAGCAAAAGGTCATCGGGGCGTTGAACAACATCATCAAGAGCCGCGAGCTGAGCGACTCGATCTACGAGATCTACCTGCCCGAAGAGGACGTCACCGAGTTCAAGTCGGGCAAGAAAGTCACCGTGTCCAAGCGCATGTTCCCGAGCTACCTGCTGATACGTTGTGAGCCCGATCCTGAGATCTTCTACGTGATCGGCTCGACGCCCGGCGTCACCGGATTCGTTGGCGCGGAGAAGACTAAGCCCACCGCGTTGACCCGCCGTGAGGTCGACAACATCATTCGTCCTCACGTCGAAGGAGTCGAACAGCCCGTCGCGAAGCGTCGCATGCCGACCCACGAGTTTGAAGTCAACGACACGGTGCAGATCAAGACCGGCCCTTTTGCGACCTTCTCGGGTCACGTGGCCGAGATCAACGAGGACCAGTTGAAAGTCAAGGTGCTGGTCGACATCTTCGGGCGCGAGACCCCGGTGGAGCTCGACTTCACCCAGGTCACCAAGCTCTAGAACGAATCAAGGAGAACGGCCATGGCCAAGAACGTCGTCGCAATTGTGAAGATCCAGCTCGAAGCGGGTGGGGCGACGCCCGCGCCGCCGGTGGGCACGGCGCTCGGGCCCCATGGTGTGCAGACCATGGAGTTCTGCAAGCAGTACAACTCGGCGACCGAGTCGATGCGCGGGACCGTCATCCCAGTTGAGATCTCGATCTACGAAGACCGCACCTTCACCTTCATTCTGAAGACGCCGCCCACGCCGGTGCTGTTGCGCCAAGCCGCGGGCATCGCCAAAGGCGCTCACCTCGCGGGTCGCGAGGTAGCAGCGACCGTCACGATGGAACAGGTCGAGGAGATCGCCAAGACCAAACTGAAGGACCTCAATACCGACGACGTCGAGATGGCCAAGCTCCAGGTGGCCGGCACCGCGCGTTCGATGGGTATCAAGGTCGCAGGCTAGGAGGGTCATGAAGCACGGAAAGAACTACAGAAACGCGCTGGCGAAGGTGGATCGCGAAGAGCTGCTCACCATCCCTGAAGCCCTCGAAAAGGTCAAGGCCCTATCGTCGGCCAAATTCGATGAGACAGTGGAGCTCGCCATTCGCCTGGGTGTCGACCCCCGCAAGGCTGAGCAGATCGTGCGCGGCACGTTGTCGCTGCCAGCAGGCACGGGCAAGACGAACCGCGTCGTCGTGTTCGCGGCCGGCGAGGCGGCCCAAGCGGCTCGCGACGCGGGCGCTGACGAAGTGGGCGCTGAGGATCTCGTCGCCAAGGTCGCCGCGGGATTCCTCGACTTCGACGTCGCCATCGCGACGCCTGACCTCATGGGCCAGGTGGGTGGACTCGGTCGCGTGCTCGGTCCGCGTGGTCTGATGCCGAACCCCAAAACCGGAACCGTGACGATGGACGTCGCCAAGGCCGTAGCCGAGTTCAAGGGCGGGCGGGTCGAGTACCGCACGGACAAGATCGGGAACGTCCAACTGCGCGTGGGCAAGGTCAGCTTTTCTAGAGAGGATCTCGCGCGCAACGTGCAAGCCGTGATCGACGAGATCGTCCGCGTCAAGCCCGCCAGCGCGAAGGGTCGCTATCTCTTGAGCGTGACCGTGTCCTCGACGATGGGACCCGGTGTCAAGATCGACCCGGTGCGCACCCGCGAGGTCGACGAGGCTTTGGCCTCGGCCTAGCTTTTGACGTCGCGTTGGCGGCTCACTATCATGGAACCCGCACGACGTCGGTGCCACAGATTTGATAGAACGCCGAAGACATCCGGTGCACCAAGGTGCTTAAGGGACGATTGTCCGCCTGACGAGGGGGTTCGAGTTTCGCAAAAACTCGTTCGCTGTTGATGTCCTAGGCCCGTTCCCGGGCGGCATCCGGCGAAGGAGTCACGATGAACAAGGTGCGAACGGCCAAGGTCGCGACGGTCGACGAGCTAAAAGAGAGGGTTGAAGCCACCTCGACAGCCGTTGTCACGGAGTACCGCGGCATGACCGTCACCCAGATCTCGGCCCTTCGTCGCCAACTGCGCACGCTCGACGCCGACTACAAGGTCTTCAAGAACACGCTGGTGCGCCGCGCCATCGAGGGCACCTCAGTCGCGCCGTTGGGCGAGTTCCTCGAAGGCCCGACCGCCATAGCGTTCGTCAACGGTGACGTCTCAGCTGTCGCGAAGGCTCTGCGCGACTTCGCCAGGGCCACGCCGACGCTCGTCGTGAAGGGTGGCGTGCTGGACGGCAAGCTCCTCACGCTTGGTGAGCTGACCGCCCTCGCCGACCTGCCAAGCCGCGACGTCTTGCTCGCGCGCTTCGCCGGATTGCTCGCTTCACCAATGACCACGCTGGCTGGCCTCTTGAAGGCCATTCCGCAAAACTTCGCCTACGGTCTCTCGGCCCTGATCGACTCCGAAGGCGGCGCGCCCGCTCTTGAGACGCCGGCCGTCGAGATCGCCGAGACTCCGGCCGGGGTCGAGGAAGCTGGCTCGCCAGCGAGCGACGACACCGCGACGCCCGTCGTGGAGGACGAGGCCCCCGCGGTCGAGTCCGAGTCCGAAACACCCGAGATGTCAGATGGCGTCACGGAAGCACCGGCCGAATAACTAAGCGAAGTAAGTACAGAAAGGAACCACCATGGCTGCAACCTTGACCAAGGAGCAGATTCTCGACGGGATCGCGGAGCTGTCCGTGATCGAGTTGAGCGAACTTCTGAAGGAGTTCGAAGAGAAGTTTGGCGTGACGGCCGCGGCTCCCGTGGCTGTCGCCGCGGCTCCCGCCGCGGGCGGCGGCGACGCGGTCGACGCCGTTGACGAGAAGAGCGACTTCGACGTCATTTTGACCAGCGGCGGCGACAAGAAGATTCAGGTGATCAAGGAAGTGCGTTCATTGACCAGCCTGGGTCTGAAGGAAGCCAAGGACCTCGTTGACAGCGCGCCCAAGCCGGTCTTGGAGAAGGTCTCCAAGGCCGACGCCGAGAAGGCGAAGACCGCCCTGGAGGCTGCGGGCGCGAGCGTGGAACTCAAGTAATTTCCGGCGTTTTCAAGGGGTTCTGGCCGGTTCGCCGGCCAGAACCAACCCCTTGGGTCGATAAATACTTGACCTGGGCGGCGATTCTGCCTAGGGTGATCGCAACCGTTTCGGACGGCCGCGTTTCTCTATTGAGAGCGCCAGTTGCGCATTCTCCGGCAGAGCCACTAGAGTAGTAAGACCGTGTTCGTGCCCTCAACTTCGTCATCTCTTGACGCCGTTTTGCGCTTTGACCCGGCGCGTAGCACTAGCCACCCACCCACTCACACGGAGGATGACCGTTGACGTCTCGGTCCACTAGCCCGGAGCGCTTTAACTTCTCGGCACTGGGTGAAGCCCACCCTCTGCCTAATCTTCTCGAGATTCAGCGAGACAGTTTTGATTTGTTTATGAAGCAGGGCTTGCGTGAGGCTTTCGAGGCCATTTCGCCCATCACGGATTTCACGGGGCGCCTTTCGCTCGAACTCGAGTTCGACCCCGACGACGCCGACTTGAAGTCCCCTCCAAAGTTCACCGTGGAAGAGTGCCGTCAGCGTGCCACCACGTACTCCCAGCCGATTTTCGTGCGCGCGCGCTTCCTCAACTCTGAGACCGGCGAGATCAAAGAACAGACCGTCTTCATGGGCGACTTCCCGATAATGACCGAACAGGGCACGTTCATCATCAACGGCACCGAGCGGGTCGTCGTCAGCCAACTCGTACGTTCTCCGGGCGTGCTGTTCCAGCCGGGCAAGGACGAAAAGGTGGCCTTCGAGGGCACGATCCACCCGAGCCGCGGTGAGTGGCTCCAAGTCGACCTTGAAGAGAAGAAGAACAAGTCGGCCAACGCCGGTGCGCGCATCGCGCGCAAGCGCCGTATCTCGATCTTCACGCTCCTGCGCGCCCTTGACACCTCGATGGACGAGAAGTTCTTCGAGAAGTTCGTCGCGCACTTCGACTTCCTCGAGGACCAGTTTCACGCGGACTGGAAGAAGGCGCACGTCGAGATCGCCAAGCACATGGAGAAGTTCAACATCGAAGACACGCCCGAGAACTTCGTGCGCGCGTCTCAAGAGACCGCCTGGCTCGAGATCTACCGCCGGGCTCGTCCCGGTGAGGTGCAGACGGTCGAGGCCGCGCGTCAGTACTTCGAAGGTGCCTTCTTCTCTGAGAAGCGCTACGACCTCAGCCGAGTTGGTCGCTACAAGTTGGATCGCAAGCTGGGGGGCGAAGTCGCCAAGAACGTCGAACTCTTTGGCGATCAGCTCGAGCGTCCGAACTCCTCGTTGCACGTGCTGTCCAAGGCCGAAGTCCTGGCGACGGCCACCTATCTGTTGAATCTGGCGCGCGATCGCACCGCCAAGGAGACCACGTACCACATCGACGACCAGGACCACTTCGCGAATCGTCGCATCCGCAGCGTCGGTGAGCTCATCCAGAACGCCCTGCGCACGGGTCTCTCGCGCATGGAGCGCGTCGTGCGCGAGCGTATGAACACCCAAGACGTGGAGGCGATCGCGCCCCAGACGCTGATCAACATCCGCCCCGTGATGTCGGCGATCAAAGAGTTCTTCGCGACCTCACAGCTCAGCCAGTTCATGGACCAGAACAACCCGCTGTCGGGCCTTACCCACAAGCGTCGTCTCTCGGCCCTGGGACCGGGCGGTCTCTCACGTGAGCGCGCCGGCCTGGAGGTTCGAGACGTCCACTCCTCGCACTACGGACGCATGTGCCCCATCGAGACGCCTGAAGGCCCGAACGTGGGTCTGATCGGCTACCTCGCGACCTACGCGCGTATCAACGAGTACGGCTTCATCGAAACGCCCTATCGCGTCGTGACCGGTGGCAAGGTCACCGGCGAGGTCAAGTACTTCACGGCCGACGAGGAAGAGCGCTACGTCATCGCCCAGGCCAACACCGAAGTTGACGAAAACGGTCAGATCAACTCCGAGCGCGTACTCGTACGTCGCGGTCCCGTGGGCACGGGCCTGCGCGTCGGATCGTCCAACAAGTCGTCCTCCACAACCTCTGAGATTGACTTCGTTAAGCCCGATGAGGTGGAGTTGATGGACGTGTCCACCAAGCAGATCATCTCGGTGGCGACGTCACTGATTCCCTTCGTCGAGCACGACGACGCCCAGCGCGCCCTCATGGGCGCCAACATGCAAAAGCAGGCCGTGCCGCTGATCATGCCCGAGGCGCCCTTCGTGGGCACCGGCATGGAGGCGCGCGCCGCGCTCGACTCCGGTGATGTGTTGATCGCCGAAGGCAACGGTGCCGTCAAGTCCGTCTCGGGCGACCGCATCGTCGTTGAGTACGAGAGGGACGCGGTCGACCGCTACGGCAAGCCCTTCGGTCGCAAGACCTACAACTTGAACAAGTTCCGTCGCTCGAACCAGGACACGTCGATCAACCAGAAGCCCCTGGTCTTTGGCGGCGAGAGCGTTACCTACGGCGACCTGCTGGCTGACGGCACGAGCACCAGCAACGGCGAGTTGGCCTTGGGTAAGAACCTGTTGGTGGCCTACATGCCCTGGGAGGGCTACAACTACGAAGACGCGATCATCTTGAACGAGCGTCTGGTGCGTGACGACGTCTTGACGTCCATCCACGTGAAGGAGTACGAGATCGACGCTCGCGACACCAAGCTCGGTGCCGAAGAGATCACTCGTGACATCCCCAACCTGCCCGACGACATTCTGGCGGATTTGGACGACCTCGGCATCGTGCGCATTGGCGCCGAAGTCGAGCCCGGCGACATCCTCGTCGGCAAGGTCACGCCGAAGGGTGAGACCGAGCAAAGCCCCGAGGAGCGTTTGCTGCGCGCGATCTTCGGCGAGAAGGCGCGCGAAGTGCGCGACACCTCGCTGAAGGTTCCCCACGGTGAGTCCGGCAAGGTCATCGACGTCAAGGTCTACAGTCGCGACGAGGACCACGAGATGCAACCCGGTGTCAACCAGCTCGTCAAGGTCTACGTCGCCCAGAAGCGCAAGATCTCTGAGGGGGACAAGCTCGCCGGACGCCATGGCAACAAGGGCGTCATCTCGAAGATCCTGCCCGAGGAGGACATGCCGTTCTTGTCCGATGGTACGCCCATCGACATCATCTTGAGCCCGCTCGGTGTGCCGAGCCGCATGAACGTGGGCCAGGTGTTGGAGAGTCACTTAGGGTACGCCGCGCGCCACGGCTGGGCTGGCCTGGAGGTCAGCGCCGCGGTTGGGACCTCTGGCCACGACGACCAGCAAGACCCCACGACGCGCCCCTATCGCAAGACCCGTCCGCGCACCGAACCGGCCGTCTACGTGGCGACGCCCTCGTTCGACGGAGCGCACTGGGACGAGACCGAGCGGGCGAAGGACAAGCCCACGATCCAGCACACCTTCGAGACCCTGAACGTCGACGGTCAAAATGGCAAGCGCATGCTGGCGGGCGACAACGACGGCAAGGTCACGCTCTACAACGGTCGCACCGGTGAGGCCTACGACAGCCCCATCTCGGTGGGCTACGCCTACATCTTGAAGTTGGCCCACATGGTGGACGACAAGATCCACGCTCGCTCGACCGGTCCGTACTCGATGATCACCGCCCAGCCTCTTGGTGGCAAGGCCCAGTTCGGGGGCCAGCGCTTCGGTGAGATGGAGGTGTGGGCCTTGGAAGCGTACGGCTCTGCCTACGCCCTCCAAGAGTTGTTGACGGTGAAGTCTGACGACATGAAGGGTCGCGAGCGCGCCTACGAGGCCATCGTGAAGGGTCAGAACCTGCCCGAGCCGGGAATCCCCGAGTCGTTCAAGGTTCTCATTAAAGAAATGCAGTCGCTCTGTTTGAACGTGGAAGTGCGCGACAAGGTTGGCGCCCACGTTGATCTGGCGGACACCGAGGAGGACTTCTTTTCGGTCACGCGTGAACTCGGCATCGACATCAGTCGTCCCGAGCGCGGCAGTGACGAAGAGGACGCTCGACGCGCCGCCGAAAGGAAGTTGTCATGAGCCCACTCGACGTCAACCAGTTCGACGAGATCTCCATCGGTCTGGCCACTGCTCAGAACATTCGCAGTTGGTCCTCGGGGGAAGTGAAGAAGCCCGAGACCATCAACTACCGCACACTCCGCCCCGAGAAGGACGGCCTGTTCTGCGAGAAGATCTTTGGACCGCAGAAGGCCTGGGAGTGCGCCTGTGGCAAGTACAAGCGGGTGCGCTTCAAGGGCATCGTCTGTGAGCGTTGCGGCGTTGAGGTCACGAGTGACAAGGTGCGCCGCGAGCGCATGGGTCACATCGCGCTGTCGGCGCCCGTGGTGCACATCTGGTACCTGCGCGGCACGCGCTCGTGGCTGGCCTACCTCTTGATGGGCACGTTGCCCAAGGAAGAGTTGAAGGCCAAGCAGTTAGAGAAGGTCATCTACTTCGCCGCCCACATGGTCACCTACGTGGATGAAGCTCGTCGTCACGACGATCTGGCCGAGCTGCGCATCGGGCTGAACGACGAGTTGCTCGAAGTCGCCGAGCGCGAAGCCAAGGCCTTGGACAACAAGCTCAAAGAGATTGAGGCACGAGCGGCGAAGTTGGAGACCGAGGGCGCCAAGGAGTCTGAGCTTCGCGCCCTGCAGCGCGGTACCGAAAAGGAGCTCGACTCGGTGCGCTCGCGCTTCGCCGAGGAGCGCGAACTGGCTAAGCAGGCCTTTGACACGTTCGAGGGGCTCCACAGCCGCCAGATCATCGAAGACGAAGTGCTCTACCGCGAGATGGACTTTCGCTACGGCGAGTACTTCGAAGGCGGCATGGGGGCTGACGCCATCCTGCAGCTGATCGACCGTATGAACCTCGACGACGAGGAAAAGATCATGCGCGAGATGATCGACGCGAAGGACGGCCGCAAGCCCCTCTCCGCGCAGCGTCACGCGAAGTTCCTCAAGCGCCTCGCCATCGTACAGTCCTTCAATCGTCGCGACGAGCATGGTCACCGTTTGAACGACCCGCGCGCCATGATCCTGGAGGCTGTGCCCGTCATCCCGCCGGACCTTCGCCCAATGGTCCAGCTCGACGGTGGACGCTTTGCCACCTCGGACCTGAACGACCTCTACCGTCGCGTCATCAATCGCAACAATCGCCTGAAGCGGCTGCTCGACCTGGGCGCTCCTGACATCATCGTCAACAACGAGAAGCGCATGCTCCAAGAGGCGGTGGACGCACTCTTTGACAACGGACGTCGTGGACGTCCGGTGGCCGGCCAGAGCGGACGACCCTTGAAGAGTCTCTCGGACATGTTGAAGGGCAAGCAGGGTCGGTTCCGTCAGAACCTGCTCGGCAAGCGCGTCGACTACTCGGGGCGTTCGGTCATCGTGGTCGGTCCCCAGCTGAAGCTGCACCAGTGCGGTCTGCCCAAGATGATGGCCTTGGAGCTCTTCAAGCCCTTTGTCATGAAGCGCCTCATCGAGACGCAGATGGCTCAGAACATCAAGAGCGCCAAGCGCATGGTGGAACGTCGCAAGACCGTGGTCTGGGACGTGCTCGAAGAGGTCATTCGCGAGCACCCGGTGCTGCTCAACCGCGCACCGACCCTTCACCGTCTTGGCATACAGGCCTTCGAGCCGATACTGGTGGACGGCAAGGCCATTCAGATTCACCCACTCGTCTGCAAGGCGTTCAACGCCGACTTCGACGGTGACCAGATGGCCGTACACGTTCCGCTCTCGGCGGAGTCCCAGGCCGAGGCGCGCATTTTGATGCTCTCGACCAACAACATCTTCACCCCGGCCACCGGTCGTCCGATCACCGAGCCCGCCCAGGACATGGTGTACGGCGCCTACTACTTGACGCTGCCCGCGGACGTCGAGGTGCAGCATCCCAAGGTGTATCGACACGTGTACGAGATCGAGAACGCGATCGCCGACAAGTTGGTGAGACTGCGCGCCCCCATCGAGATCCGTCCACTCGAGGGATCGTCATTGGACACTCGCCTCGAGTCAGCGGGAGTCGAGGTCTCTGGCCCGGGTCGCACGCTCGTGACGACGCCCGGACGCGTTCTGTTCAACGAGGCACTGCCCTTTGGCTTTCGCTATGTGAATGAGCTGATCGGCAAGAACGCCATGCCCATCGGCGCGATCGTGGAAGAGATCTCGGCGAGCTACTCGCGCCAGGAAGTGGCCGAGTCGTTGGACGCGATCAAGTCGTTGGGCTTTCGCTTCGCGACGAAGTCGGGCCTCACGATCTCCATCGACGACATCGTCACGACCCCAGAGAAGGCGGCGATCCTCAACAAGTACGAGGAGCAGGCCGCCAAGGTCGAGACGAACTACCGTCGCGGCGTCATCGTCGACGACGAGCGCCGTCAGCAGGAGATCGAGATCTGGACGAACGCGAACAAGGAGGTCGGTGACGCCACCGACCGCGCCATGAACGCCATCGCCGACAACCCGATTCGCCAGATGGTGGACTCCGGTGCCCGAGGTAACTCCCAGCAGATTCGACAAATCGCCGCCATGAAGGGCCTCGTGTCCAACCCGCGCGGTGAGATGATTCCTCGCCCGATCAAGTCCTCGTTCCGCGAGGGCCTCTCGGTGCTGGAGTACTTCATCTCCACCCACGGCACCCGCAAGGGCCTCGGCGACACCGCCCTTCGCACCGCGGACTCGGGCTACCTGACCCGTCGACTCGTCGACGTCGCCCAGGAGCTCATCGTCAAGGAGTTCGACTGCGCGACGGTTCGAGGAATGTGGATCGAGCACGTCGCCCCCGACACTCGCGCTCAGCGCGCGCACCTGGAGACCAAGCTCTGGGGGCGCGTCGTCGCCGAAGACGTGACTCTCAGCGACGGCTCGGTCCTCAGCGCCAGCACGATGCTGTTGATGGACGACGTCGAGCGCTTGCGCGATGACCCCTCGGTCACGCGCGTGCGGGTTCGCACGACGCTCACCTGCGACGCCATCCAGGGGGTCTGTGCCTCGTGTTATGGCCTCTCGCTCGCGACCCACCAACTGGTGGAGCTGGGCGAAGCGGTCGGCGTCATCGCCGCCCAGTCCATTGGCGAGCCGGGAACCCAGTTGACGATGCGCACCTTCCACTCCGGTGGTGTGACCGAGAGCGATATCACCCACGGCCTGCCGCGCGTAGTGGAGCTCTTCGAGGCCCGTACCCCCAAGGGCGCCGCCGCGGTGGCCGAGTTCTCTGGATCGGTGCGCGTCGAGCTCGTCGGTCGCGAGCGCAAGGTGACCATCGTCGGCGACGAAGGCCAGGTGCAAGAGGAGTCGATCTCGATCGCTCGCCACCTCCTCGTCGAAGACGGTCAGGAAGTCGAAGTGGGCACGCCGCTGCACGACGGTCCTCTCGACCCCAAGCTCATGATGAAGTTCCGCGGGACCCGCGAGACTCAGCAGTACTTGGTCGAAGAGGTGCAGAACGTGTACCGGGATCAGGGCGTGTCGATCCACGACAAGCACATCGAGTTGATCGTGCGCCAGATGACCCGCCGCGTGCAGATCGTCGACGCCGGGCTGTCGCACTGGCTGCCCGGGGCCCTCGTGGACGTGAAGCTCTTCAACGACACCAACGACGAGCTCGAGGCCAACGGCAAGGAAGCCGCCGATGGCCGCGCGCAACTCATGGGTATCACGAAGGCCTCGCTGGCGACGGACTCGTGGCTCTCGGCGGCATCCTTCCAAGAGACGACGCGCGTGTTGACCGAGGCGGCCATCGAAGGCAAGCGGGACAACCTCGTGGGCCTGAAGGAAAACATCATCATCGGCAAGCTGATCCCCGCCGGTTCGGGCTTGGAGTACTACAACAAGCGCGAGCTGCGTCTCGACATGCCCGACGCCGAACTGCTGCCGGCCTGGGCGCAGGTCAGCGACGACGACCTGGACCTCGCGAGCCTGCTCGGTGAGCTGTCGAGCGATGACTCCTTCAGCGCCGACTTGAGTGCGTTCCAGAACATCGGGACCGCCACCTACGACCAGTCGGCCCTGCCCGAGGACGACGCCATCAACCCCGAGGATCAACTCGGCGGTCAGGCGCTCTAAGGCGCAGGCCCGCCGCCGCTCTCGCCAGCGGCGGCGGGCTTGCCGTAGCAGCGATTTTTGTCGTAAGATTGACAGTCCGCCCACTGGCTTGCGCTGGCGGGCTAACGAGTTGTACCAACAAGAGAGGTTCTGCGTGCCAACAATCGCACAGTTGGTCCGAAAGGGCCGACAGGACAAGGTTTCAAAGACGAAGACGCCGGCCCTGAAGGGGGCTCCGCAGCGTCGTGGGGTCTGCACGCGCGTGCACACCGTCACGCCCAAGAAGCCCAACTCCGCCCTGCGCAAGGTGGCTCGCGTGCGCCTAACCTCCGGCGTCGAAGTCACGGCCTACATCCCCGGCGTCGGCCACAATCTCCAAGAGCACTCCATCGTGCTCGTGCGCGGCGGACGTGTGAAGGACCTTCCCGGTGTGCGCTACAAGATCATTCGCGGTGCGCTCGACACCTCAGGGGTGCGCGACCGCAAGCAAGCCCGTAGCCGCTACGGCGCCAAGAGGGAGAAATAATGCCTCGCAAAGGCCCCGCCGTCCGCCGCGAGATCCCGGTCGACCCGATCTACAAGTCAGTTCTGGTCACCCAAGTGACCAACAAGATCCTGGAGCGTGGCAAGCGCACCATCGCCGAGCGCATCGTCTACTCGGCCCTCGAGCAAGTAGAGCAGAAGACCGGCAGCGACCCCGTCGCCACGTTGAAACGCGCCCTGGAGAACGTGCGACCCGAGCTCGAAGTGCGCTCGCGGCGTGTCGGTGGCACGACCTACCAGGTGCCCGTGGAGGTTCGACCGCGTCGCTCTACGACCTTGGCTATAAGATGGTTGACCGACTTCGCGAAGAAGCGCCGCGAAAAGACGATGGCCGACCGCTTGGCCAACGAGATCATTGACGCCAGCAACGGCGTGGGCGCGGCGGTGAAGCGTCGTGAGGACATGGCCAAGATGGCTGAGTCCAACAAGGCCTTTGCCCACTATCGCTGGTAACTAAAGAGAGTTTGTACGAAGAAATGACCGCACGCCAATACCCCCTGGACAAAGTTCGCAATATTGGCATCATGGCCCACATCGACGCGGGCAAGACCACCACGACCGAGCGCATCTTGTTCTACACGGGCAAGAACTACAAGATCGGCGAGGTCCACGAAGGCGCCGCGACCATGGACTGGATGGCCCAAGAGCAAGAGCGCGGCATCACCATCACCTCAGCGGCGACCACCACGTACTGGAACGGGAATCGCATCAACATCATCGACACGCCCGGCCACGTCGACTTCACCGTGGAAGTCGAGCGCTCCCTGCGCGTGCTGGACGGTGCGGTCGCGGTCTTTGACGCCGTGGCCGGTGTCGAGCCCCAGACCGAGACCGTCTGGCGCCAAGCCAACAAGTACCACGTGCCGCGCATCTGCTTCGTGAACAAGATGGACCGCCTGGGCGCGGACTTCTTTCGTTGCGTGGCCATGATTCAAGATCGCCTCAACTGCGTGCCGGCCGTCATCCAGCTACCGGTGGGTTCAGAGGGCAACTACCGCGGCATCATCGACCTCGCCACCATGAAGGCGACGCTCTACCACGACGACCTGGGCGAGACGTTCGATGTGGTCGAGATCCCCGAGGAGCTGAAGGCCCTGGCCGAGGAGTACCACGCCAAGCTCCTCGACGTCCTCACCACGTTCGACGACGACCTGATGGAGAAAGTCCTCGGTGACGAGGAGGTCACGCCCGGGGACATTCGCCGTGCGCTGCGCCGCGGCACGTTGGAAAGCCACTGCGTGCCGATTTTGAACGGGTCGGCCTTCAAGAACAAGGGTGTTCAGCCGATGCTGGACGCCGTGGTGGACTTCCTGCCGTCCCCCGTCGACCTGCCGCCGACCCAGGGCACCAAGCCGGGTAAGGAAGACGAGCATCTCGAGCGCAAGCCCGATGACGCAGAGCCCTTCAGCGCCTTGGCCTTCAAGATCATGACCGACCCTTATGTCGGCAAGCTCACCTACCTGCGCGTCTACTCGGGCACCCTTGAAAAGGGTGACACCGTGATCAACACAACCAAGGGCTCCAAGCGCGAGCGCCTCGGGAGACTGCTGCTCATGCACGCGAACAACCGCGAGGACCTCGACACCATCCGCACCGGGGACATCGTGGCGGCCGTAGGGCTGAAGCAGGTCACGACCGGCGACACCCTGTCGGACCCGAGCCAGCCAATCCAACTCGAAACCTTGACGTTCCCCGAGCCGGTCATCCACGTGGCCGTCGAGCCGAAAACCAAGGCCGACCAGGAGAAGCTCGGCAAGGCCCTCTACTCCCTCTCCGAGGAGGACCCGACCTTTCGCGTGCGCACCGACCAAGAGACCGGCCAGACCGTCATCTCGGGCATGGGCGAGTTGCACCTCGAGGTGCTGGTCGACCGCATGCTGCGCGAGTTCTCGGTCGACGCCAACGTGGGCAAGCCCCAGGTGGCCTACCGCGAGACGATCCGCAAGAAGGTCGAAAAAGTCGAAGAGAAGTACGTTCGTCAGACCGGTGGTAAGGGTCAGTACGGCCACGTCGTCATCACCGTCGAGCCCACGGGCCCTGGCGGGGGATACGAGTTCGTCGACGAGATCAGTGGTGGGGTCATTCCCAAGGAGTACATCGGCCCGGTCAACCAGGGCATCGTTGAGGCGCTGACTGCGGGCGTCCTGGCGGGATATCCCATGGTCGACTTGCGAGTGCGACTCACCTTTGGTAGCTACCACGACGTCGACTCCTCAGAGATGGCCTTCAAAATCGCCGGCTCCATCGCCGTCAAAAAAGCCACGCGCCTGGCGAGCCCGGTGCTCTTGGAGCCCATTATGAGCGTCGAGGTGGTCACCCCCGAGGACTACATGGGTGACGTGATCGGTGACCTGTCATCTCGGCGCGGCCGCGTCGAGGGCATGGAGGCGGTCGGCAGCAACCAGGTAATCAGGGCCCTTGTGCCGCTTGCCGACATGTTCGGCTACGCTACTGACCTGCGTTCTCGCACCCAGGGGCGAGCGACGTACACCATGCAGTTCCATTCGTACGCAGAAGTACCTGACGCGATCGCTAAGGAGATCGTCGCCAAGGCCACCGGCGCGTAAGGAGGCTGGGCGACCAGCGAAAAAGGTCCAAACCGTAGTCGGGGAGGGCCGAGAAACCGACCGATTCATAGTGAAACGGTCACGAGAGAGAAAGTTAGTCCCCGACAATGGCAAAGCAGAAGTTCGAGCGCACTAAGCCGCACGTCAACATTGGCACCATGGGCCACATCGACCACGGTAAGACCACGCTGACCGCGGCGATCACCAAGGTCCTGTCCGAGCGCATCGGCGGCTCCTCTTTTACGCCCTTCGACCAGATCGACAAGGCGCCCGAAGAGCGCCAGCGCGGCATCACCATCTCTATTGCCCACGTGGAGTACGAGACGGCCAACCGTCACTACGCCCACGTGGACATGCCCGGCCACGCCGACTACGTGAAGAACATGATCACCGGCGCCGCCCAGGTGGACGGCGCGATCCTGGTGGTTTCGGCCACCGACGGGCCCATGCCCCAGACTCGCGAGCACGTGCTGCTCGCCCGTCAGGTGGGCGTTCCCTACATCGTCGTGGCCTTGAACAAGTCCGACATGGTCGACGACGAGGAGCTCTTGGAGCTCGTCGAGATGGAAGTTCGCGAGCTTCTCTCGAGCTACGACTTCCCGGGCGACGAGACTCCCATCGTGCGTGTCTCGGCCCTCAAGGCGCTCGAGGGTGACAAGGACGCGGGCGACAAGGTCATGGAGCTCATGGAGGCCGTCGACACTTGGATCCCCGAGCCCATTCGTTCCCTCGACAAGCCGTTCTTGATGTCCATCGAGGACGTCATGTCCATCACCGGACGGGGCACCGTCGTGACCGGCAAGGTCGAACAGGGCATTATCAAGGTCGGCGACGAAGTCGAGATCGTGGGACTTCGTCCCACCACTAAGACGGTTGTGACAGGCATCGAGATGTTCCGCAAGCTCCTTGACGAGGGTCGCGCCGGTGACAACCTGGGTGCGCTGCTCCGCGGCACGAAGAAGGAAGAGGTCGAGCGTGGCCAGGTGCTGTGCAAGCCCGGCACCATCACGCCCCACACGAACTTCGAGGCCGCGGTCTACGTCTTGACCAAGGAAGAGGGTGGCCGTCACAAGCCGTTCTTTGCGAACTACCGTCCCCAGTTCTACTTCCGCACGACCGACGTCACCGGCACCATCGAGTTGCCCTCGGGCACCGAAATGGTGATGCCCGGCGACAACACGGACATGACCGTCACCCTGGGCAAGCCCATCGCCATGGAAGAGGGTCTCACCTTCTCCATCCGCGAGGGCGGCCGTACCGTGGGATCCGGTCGCGTCACGAAGATCCTGAAGTAGGTCTGGTCATGGCCGACAAGCAGATGATTCGAATCCGATTGAAGGCCTTCGATCACGGCGTTTTGGACCAGTCCACCGCGAAGATCGTCCAGACCGTCGAGCGCACCAACGCCCGCGTGCAGGGTCCCGTGCCGCTGCCCACTGAGAAGCACCGCTACACGGTGGTTCGCGGTCCGCACAAGCACAAGGACAGTCGCGAGCACTTCGAGATGCGCGTGCACAAGCGCCTGCTGGACATCGTGGATCACACCGCCAAGACGGTCGACTCGCTCCAGCGTCTCGACCTGCCGGCCGGCGTGGACATCGAGATCAAGATTCGCCAGAATTAAGCACCGTGGACCCCGCGCACTTTGCGCGCCCGGGGCCCGCTGGTGTAGGGTGAATAGCCCGGTTTTTTACGAAATCGGGCGAACAACAGATGTGTTCAGTTGCCACTCGTGGAACGCTGAACCGAACCAGTCGAGCGCTCCGTTCGGGTTTTCATGGCCCGGCGGAGCGTCTGTATGTCGGCCCTGGTCGACGTAGAGAAAAAAAGAGGAAGAGGAAAACGTGGCGACCAAAGCGATCGTCGGCGAGAAGGTGGGCATGACCCAAGTCTGGGATGACCAGAACCGGGCGATCCCGGTCACGGTCGTTCGCGTCAGCCCAGCTCGCGTTGTCCAAGTCAAGACCCCCGAAAAAGAGGGGTACTCCGCCCTCCAGGTGACCTGGGGCACCCGACGCACCTCGACTCTCACCAAGCCCGAACTGGGCCACTTTGAAAAGGCGGGCGTCACCCCGGGCAAGAAGCTGGTGGAGCTGCGCCTCGACGACGTCAGCGGCTACGCGGTGGGCCAGGAGATCCTCGCCAACTCCTTCGAAAAGGGAGAGATGATCGACGCCACCGCCGTCTCCAAGGGAAAGGGCTTCGCCGGTGGCATGAAACGCCACAACTTTTCGGGTCAAGGCGGCGCGCACGGTAACCACAAGCACCACCGGGCCCCCGGCTCGATTGGCGCCTGCGCCACACCCGGGCGGGTCTTTAAGGGCACCAAGATGGCCGGTCGCATGGGCGGCACCCAGGTGACGACCACCAACCTCGAGGTGATCGGTGTCGACGTCGAGCGCCACCTACTGCTCGTGAAGGGCGCCGTTCCCGGCCCCCGCGGCGCCGTGGTGGTCCTGCGCACCTCGGTGAAGAACCCCATGAAGGCCGGAGGTAGCCGATGAGCGACGTCTTCACCCTCCGCGGGCCGGTGAAGAAGGACCGGCCCGCTCTGATCAAGCGCACCGTCGAGCGCAAGTCCCTCGACGGTGCGACGCTGGGCAAGGTCGACCTGGAGCCCTCGATCTTTGGCGTCACCCCCAACATGGCCGTGATGTACCAGGTCGTCAAGGCCCAGCTCGCCGCGAAGCGATCGGGCACCCAGTCCACCAAGACCCGCAAAGAGGTTCGCGGTGGCGGCAAGAAGCCCTTCAACCAGAAGGGCACCGGCGGCGCGCGTCAGGGCACCATCCGGGCCCCGCACTACCCAGGCGGTGGCATCGCGCTCGGCCCCAAGCCCCGCAGCTACGAGCAGAAGACCCCGAAGAAGATGATTCGCCTGGCCCTGCGCTCCGCCCTCTCGGACCGCGCTGAACTCGAGCGCATCGCCCTCCTCGACAGCTTCGACGCCTGGAGCGAGCCCAAGACCAAGGGCGCGACCGCGCTGCTCGAGACGCTCGGCCTCGAGGGCAAGATCCTGGTGGTCCTGGGTCGTGACGACGAGAACGCCTTTCGCTCGTTTCGCAACCTCATGAACGTGAAGACCATCGACGCCGGCGAGCTGAACGCCTACGACATCTTGGACTGCGACTGGCTGCTCTTCACCGACGCCACCTTGCCAATCGCGAAGGAGAGCCTCTGATGCGCGACGCCATGAACATTCTGATCCGTCCGGTGGTCTCAGAGAAGACCTACGCCTCGATGGAGGCGGGCACCTACGTGTTCGTGGTTGATCCCCGCGCCACCAAGGTCGACGTGCGCAACGCCGTGGAGCAGGCCTTCAACGTTAAAGTCGCCAACGTCAACACGCTGAACCGCAAGGGCAAGAGCACCCGCAACCGTCGCACCGGCGTTCGCGGCAAGAAGCCCGACACCAAGCGCGCCATCGTCACCTTGAAGCACGGTGACACGATCAACCTCTTCGAGAACTAAGGACTGCCATGGCCCTACGTCACCGCAAACCCACGAGTCCCGGTCGCCGCTTCCAGACGGTCTCGGACTTCGCCGAACTGACCACGACCGCGCCCGAGAAGTCACTGCTCGAGGCCAAGCCCAAGACTGGCGGGCGCAACAACTACGGCCGCAAGACGTCGCGTCACCGCGGCGGTGGTCACAAGCAGCAGTACCGGGTCATCGACTTCAAGCGCAACAAGGACCACATTCCCGCGAAGGTCGCCTCCATCGAGTACGACCCCAACCGCACGTGTCGCATTGCGCTGCTGCACTACGTGGACGGCGAGAAGCGCTACATCCTCGCGCCGAACGGCCTGAAGGTGGGCGACGTCGTGGAGTCCGGCGCCAAAGCGGACATCCGCACCGGCAACTCGCTGCCCATGCGCTTCATCCCCACCGGCTCGACGGTGCACAACGTGGAACTACGTCCCGGCGGCGGGGGCAAGATGGCGCGCAGCGCCGGCATGAGTGTTCAGCTCGTCGCGAAGGATGGCGGCTTTGCCACGTTGCGCCTGCCCTCGACGGAGATGCGACGGGTGCCGATTGACTGCCGCGCCACTCTAGGGATCGTTGGAAACTCCGAGCACGAGCTCATCAAGGTCGGCAAGGCCGGTCGGAACCGCTGGAAGGGCGTTCGCCCCCAGACCCGCGGTGTGGCCATGAACCCGGTCGACCACCCACTCGGTGGTGGCGAAGGCAAGACCAGCGGTGGTCGGCACCCGGTCTCCCCGTGGGGTCAGCCCGAAGGTCGTACGCGTCTGCCAAAGACATCAGACGCGCTCATTATTCGACGTCGCCGTGGACGCGGCGCGCGGAGGTAGGTAGACAATGTCACGCAGCCTGAAGAAGGGTCCCTTCATCGACGCCAGCCTTTTGAAGAAGGTGGACGCGATGAATGCGGCGAATGAGAAGAAAGTCATCAAGACCTGGAGCCGTCGCTCGACGGTCATCCCCGACATGGTCGGCCACACCTTCGCGGTGCACGACGGTCGACGTCACGTGCCGGTCTTCGTGAACGAGTCGATGGTCGGCCACAAGCTCGGCGAGTTCGCCCCCACGCGCACCTTTAAGTTCCACGCGGGCCAGGAAAAGACGGGGCGTCGCTAATGACCGCCAGCAAGACCAACGAACGTATCGGCACCCGCGCCACGTTGCGCGGCTACCAGATGTCGGCGAGCAAGGCCCGCGTCGTGCTCAACATCATTCGCGGTGAGGACGTCACGACGGCGCGCGAGATTCTGGCCGGCACGACGCGTGAGGCGGCCGACGTGATCGGGAAGGTTCTGGCGTCGGCCGTGGCCAACGCCGTCAGCAACGACGAGATGATCGCCGAGGAGCTCTACGTCTCCGCGGCCTACGCCGATGAGGGCATGACCATGAAGCGCTTCAGCCCGCGTGCTCGTGGCCGGGCCGGCAAGATCTTCAAGCGCTCGACGCACATCACGGTCATCGTCTCTCGCATGGACGAGGAGCGCCTTGAACTGATGCGCCGCGCCCGCAGCGCCCAGGCCCAAGCGAGTCGCTCGCGTCGCGTGGCCTCCTCGCGTCGGCGCGCCGACCAGACGGCCAGCGTCAACAAGCGCGAGGCCGCCCACGAGGCTCGAGCCGAGTTGGAAGCGGCCCAAGCGGTCGAGCACGAGGCGCAGATCGCTTCGAGCGTTGATGAGGCCCCAGAGAACGACGTCACGGCCGACACGCCGATCGACACGATCGATGAGACCGACGACGTCGAGACCGGTGAGCTGACCGACCGCAACGATGAGGCGGTCGACATCGCTGAGGAGAACGAAGAGGTGTCTACGGACACCGAAGAGGAGACCAACTAATGGGTCAGAAAGTAAACCCCTACGGTTTCCGGCTCGGTATCACGACGGACTGGAAGTCGCGCTGGTTCAAGGAGCGCGGCTACAAGGACCTCGTCATCGAGGACTGGAAGATTCGCGACTACCTGACCAAGCAGCTCGAGAGCGCCGCGGTCAGCCGCATCGAGATCGAGCGCAACTCCGACCGCATTCGCGTGGACATCCACACGGCGCGCCCCGGCATCGTGATCGGACGACGAGGCGCCGAGGCCGAGCGTCTGAAGAAGGACTTGGAGAAGATCACTGGGCAGAAGAACAAGATCTCGCTCAACATCCAAGAGATCAAGCAGCCCGAGCTCGACGCCGCCTTGATCGCTCAGGGCATCTGTGACCAGTTGCTTCGTCGCGTGGCCTTTCGCCGGGCGATGAAGCGCGGTATCCAGACCGTCCAGAAGGCCGGCGCCATGGGAGTGAAGATCCAGGCCTCGGGTCGTCTGGGTGGCGCGGAGATGTCGCGTCGCGAGTCCTACCGCGAGGGTCGCGTGCCCCTGCACACGCTGCGCGCGGACATCGACTACGGCTTTCGCGAGGCGCGTACCTCGACCGGGCGAATCGGCGTCAAGGTGTGGATCTACAAGGGCGACATCTTGCCCTACCAGTTGACCAACGACGAGAAGATCGTTCGCGAAGCGGCCATGGCGGCGGGTGATGCGTTGCCGGTTGGCGCGACGCACACGGCTCCCAAGGGCGTGGTGCGCGCGGGCGGGGGTCGTCGCCGCGTGGACGCAGAGCCCACGACCGATGTAGCTCTGGAGTCTGAGGCCGTATTGGAGAACGCCGAGGCGCTTATCGACAATCAGGTCGCCGACGTGGCCGTGGCGGACTTGCTCGCCTCCAACCCCGAGGTCGAGGCTCAACTCAGCGTCGAGGAAGAGATCGAGCGTCGTACCGCGTCGGAGCACTCCGACGCGCCGCACTTTCGAAAGGACGCTGAGTAGTCATGTTGATGCCCCGCAAAGTTAAGCACCGCAAGCAGATGCGCGGCCGCCGCGCCGGCATGGCCAAGGGCGGCGTCGACCTCAACTTTGGCGACTTCGGCATTCAGGCGCTCGAATCGGGTTGGGTCACCGCTCGCCAGATTGAGGCGGCCCGTATTGCCATGACCCGTCACGTTAAGCGTGGTGGAAAGGTGTGGATCCGGATCTTCCCCGACAAGCCCGTCACCCAGAAGCCCGCTGAGACGCGCATGGGATCGGGCAAGGGCAACCCGGAGTTCTGGGTGGCCGTCGTCAAGCCCGGCCGCATGCTGTTCGAGCTCGGCGGAGTCGATGAGACGCTGGCGCGCGCCGCCATGGAGCGGGCCATCCAAAAGCTCCCCATCAAGGCCAAGTTCGTGGTTCGCCCCGGGACCCACGGCGCACCGGAGGTGACCATCTAATGCCCAAGACCTCAGAACGCCGCACCGAGATGCGCCGTCTCGGCGACAGCGAGTTGCTGGGACGCTTGGGCGAAGCGCGCCGCGAGCTCTTCAACCTGCGCTTCCAGCTGGCCACCGGTCAGCTCGACAACTCGGCGCGCATCGGCGCCGTGAAGCAAGACATCGCGCGACTCTCCACGTTCCTGCGCGAGCGTGAGATCGCCGCCGCCGAAGCCCTGGAAGAAGGTGCCAACTCATGAGTGACGCAATCGAAAAAGAAACGCGCGCCAATCCTCGCAAGGTCCGTGAAGGCGTTGTGATCTCGGACAAGATGAACTCGACCTTGGTGGTGGCGGTCAACGAGCGCGTCAGTCACTCGCGGTACGGCAAGACCGTCCAGCGCACCAAGAAGCTTTACGTGCACGACGAGAAGAACGAGGCGAAGCTCGGTGACCGCGTGCGCGTGCAAGAGACCCGGCCGCTGTCCAAGTTGAAGCGCTGGCGCTTGACCGAAGTCGTGGAGCGTGCTCGATGATTCAACAAGAGAGCCGACTCAAAGTCGCCGACAACTCGGGCGCCAAGGAAGTCCTGTGCATCCGCGTGCTCGGTGGATCGCGCCGCCGCTACGCCTCGATCGGAGACGTCTTCATCGCGACGGTCAAGGACGCGATCCCCGGGGCGGCGGTGAAGAAGGGCGACGTGGTTCGCTGCGTCGTCGTGCGCACCGCCAAAGAGAAGCGGCGCCCCGACGGCTCCTACATCAAGTTCGACGAAAACGCCGCGGTGCTGATCAACGATCAGCTCCAGCCGCGCGGCACGCGCATCTTCGGCCCCGTGGGTCGTGAGTTGCGCGACAAGAAATTCATGCGGATCGTCTCGCTCGCACCGGAGGTGTTGTAATGAAGATTCACAAGGGTGACGACGTGATCGTCCTCACAGGCAAGTATCGCGGCGAGCGCGCCAGCGTCGAAGAGGCGTTGCCCGGTGTGAACAAGGTGATCCTGGACAACCTGAACGTGGCCAAGCGCGCCACCAAGCAGCGCGGCGCCACCATGCAGGCGGGCATCATCGACAAATTGATGCCGCTCTCGGCGTCGAACGTCGCGGTCTGGTGCCCCAAGCACAAGGGACCCGCCAAGATCAGCTTCGATGTCGTCGATGATAAGAAGGTCCGGGTATGTCGAAAGTGCGGGGAGGTTCTATGACCACCGTTACTCGACCTCGACTCAAGGTGCGCTACGACCAGGAGATTCGTCCCGCGCTCAAAGAGGAGTTGGGGCTCTCGAACATCATGCAGGTGCCGCGCCTCGAGAAGATCGTCCTCAACTCCGGGGTTGGACGGGCCACCCAGCAGGCCAGCCTGCTCGAGGGCGCTCAGCGAGACCTCGAGATGATCACCGGCCAGAAACCAGTGGTCACGCGGGCGAAGAAGTCCATAGCCAGCTTCAAGTTGCGCGAGGAACAGCCCATCGGCGTCAAGGTCACCCTGCGGGGGGATCGCGCCTGGGAGTTCTTCGATCGCCTGCTCAGTCTGGCGATCCCGCGCATCCGCGACTTCCGAGGGCTCTCTGCCAAGTCTTTCGACGGACACGGCAACTACACCTTTGGTGTGAATGACCAGTTGATCTTCCCCGAGATCGACTACGACAAGATCGACGCGCCACGAGGATTCGACATCACCATCGTCACCTCGGCCGCGAACGACGAGCAGGGTCGCGCGTTTCTGCGCGCCTACGGCTTCCCCTTTAGACAGGAGACTCGATAAGCATGGCGAAAAAAGCTCTTCGAATCAAGCAGAAGAAAACTCCGAAGTTCTCGACGCGCGCCTACACACGCTGTGAGCGCTGTGGTCGGCCACGCTCGGTGTACCGCAAGTTCGGCCTGTGCCGGATCTGCCTGCGCTTGATGGCCCACGCCGGTGAGATTCCCGGCGTCACGAAGGCAAGTTGGTAGGAGGACAGGGATGACAATGACTGACCCGATTGCCGACATGCTCACGCGCATCCGCAACGCGAACTCCGCGATGTTCGACAGCGTCAAGATGCCCTCGTCGAAGTTGAAGGAGAACCTGGCGAACGTCCTTCAGAAGGAGGGCTTCATCGCGGGCTACACCGTGACCAAGCTCGACGACAAGCCCGGCGCGCAGCTCGAAATCAACCTCAAGTACTCCGAGGACCGCAAGAAGACCATCATCGGCATCAAGCGCGTCTCCAAGCCCGGACTTCGCATCTACAAGAAGTCCGACCAGATGCCCAAGGTTCTCGGTGGTGTCGGCGTGGCCGTCGTCTCGACGAGCCACGGCCTGATGACCGACCGCGAAGCCCGCAAGGCCAAGTTGGGTGGCGAGGTGCTCTGCTATGTGTGGTAACTCACCTCTTACCTGGGAGGATCGCTAATGTCGCGCATTGGACGCAGCCCCATCACCGTGCCGGCGAACGTCACGGTAAGCGTCTCTGGTGACGTCGTGACCGTCAAGGGTCCCAACGCCACCATGACCCGCAACCTGCCCGAGGGCATCACCGTCGCCCAGGAGGGAGACACGCTGGTCGTCGATCGTGAGAACGAAGAGACCTCCCAGAAGGCGCTGCACGGTCTCACGCGCACGCTGGTGTCGAACATGGTCGTGGGCGTGACCCAGGGCTGGTCGAAAGAGCTCGAGATCATCGGTGTGGGCTATCGCGCCACGTCCGCAGGCCCTAACGCCATCGACCTCGCACTCGGCTTTAGCCACCCGGTCAAGTTCACTGCGCCTGCGGGCGTGACCTTCGAGGTCCCGACTTCCACTCGCGTGATCATCAAGGGACCCGATAAGGAGGTCGTCGGCCAGGTGGCCGCGAACATCCGCAAGCTTCGCAAGCCCGAGCCCTACAAGGGCAAGGGCGTGCGCTACCTCGGCGAGCGAGTGGCGCGCAAAGCCGGAAAGGCCGCAAAGTAATGGCACGCACCACTCGTGAACTCCGACAGCGTCGTCACCGTCGCATTCGTCAGATTCTCTCGGGCACGCCCGAGCGACCGCGCGTCGCGGTGAGCCGCACGAACAAGCACATCTCGGCCCAGATCATCGACGACGTCAACGGGCGCACGCTCGCCTCCGCGTCGTCGGTCGAAGCTGCGTTGAAGGACGCCAGCGGCGGCAACGTCGAGGGCGCCAAGGCCGTCGCGCAGCTGCTGGCCAGCCGCGCCAAAGAGGCCAATATCGCCACGGTGGTCTTTGACCGCGGTGGCTTCGACTACCACGGCCGAGTGGCGGCGTTCGCCGACGCCCTGCGTGCCGGTGGACTGGAGTTTTGATGAGCGAAGTTGAGCAGTACGAAGAGCGCACCATCAAGGTGAATCGCGTGTCCAAGGTCGTCAAGGGTGGACGTCGGTTCTCCTTCACCGCCCTCATGGTCATTGGCGACGGTAAGGGCAAGGTGGGCCTCGGGTACGGCAAGGCCAAAGAGGCCGGACTCGCGGTGCAAAAGGGCATCGAGGAAGCCCGGAAGAATCTCTTCGACGTGCCTCTCGCCGGTTCGACCATCGTCTACCCCGTGATCGGCACGGCCGGGGCCGGTCGCGTCCTCATGAAGCCCGCCGCACCCGGTACCGGCGTTATCGCAGGCGGTGCGGCGCGCGCCATTCTGGAGATGGCGGGTGTGAAGGACGTCATCGCGAAGTCCCTGGGCTCTTCCAACGGCATCAACGTCGCCCACGCCACCATTGAAGGCCTGAAGCAGTTGCGTCGTCCCGAGGAGATTGCCGCGTCGCGTGACAAGTCGCCCGATGAGGTGGTGCCCTCTGGAACGCTGCGCGCGTATCGCGAACGCCAGCGCGAGGGTGACCTCTTTAAGGTCTCGGAGGGCTAGTAATGTTGAAAGTTACCCAAATTCGTTCGTCGATCGCCACCAAGCCCAAGCACCGCGGAACGTTGCGGGCGCTCGGACTGCGGGGCATCGGCCAGTCCAACGTGCTGGCGGACCGCCCCGAGATTCACGGGATGATCGCTCGGGTGCCGCACCTGATCAAAGTGGAAGAGGTCTAGAGATGAAGTTGCACGACCTCACGCCACCCGAGGGCTCGACGCATCGCAAGAAGATCGTCGGTCGCGGCATTGGCGGCAGGGGTGGCAAGACGGCCGGACGCGGCACCAAAGGTCAAAAGGCGCGTCGCCAGATTCGCCAGGGCTTTGAAGGCGGCCAGCTGCCACTGCTGCAGCGCATCCCCAAGTTAAAGGGATTCACCAACCCCTTTCGCGTCGTCTACACCCCGGTCAACCTCGACGCCTTGGTAGCGCTCGGGGTGAGCGAGATCAACCCCGACGTGCTGGTGGGTCACGGTCTCGCGCGCAAGAAGGATCTGATCAAGGTGCTCGGTCGCGGTGAAGTCAAAGGAGCGTTGCACGTCTCGGCACACGGCTTCTCGGCGTCGGCCCAGGCTGCGATCGAAGGGGCTGGCGGGAGCGTGACGATCCTGGAGCTGCCCTTCTCCGTTCGCCCTCCGGCGGCGGGTAACCAGCACCAGAACCGTTAGGGTCGAAAAATGTTCCAGCGCCTGGCGAATATCTTTCGGGTCCCGGACCTGCGCAACAAGGTCCTGTTCACGATCGGCGTCATCTGCCTGTATCAGCTGGGCGCCAACCTGCCCATTCCCGGCGTCAGCTGGCACCAGGTCGAATCGCTGCAAAAACAGGCCGGCGCCAGTGGTGTCCTCGGCTTCTTGAACCTGTTCTCGGGCGGAGCCTTGACTCGCCTCGCCGTCTTTGGCCTCGGGGTCATGCCCTACATCACCAGCTCGATCGTGATCCAGTTGCTCACCGGCGTCATCCCTAAGCTCGGCGAGTGGCGCGATCAAGGCGCGGTGGGCCAAAAGAAGATCACCCAGACGACGCGATACCTCACGATCGGCCTCGCGCTACTGCAGTCGACTGGGCTGATCTACGCCTTCCACGGTCACGACGAAGCGCTGCTGGGCTTTAACATCAACCTGATTCCGAGGTTCACGGTCTGGCTGGCGCTGTTCATGGTCCTCATCTTGACGGCCGGTACCGCCTTCGTGATGTGGCTGGCCGAACTCATCACCCAGCGCGGCATCGGCCAGGGTATGTCGCTGCTCATCTTCGCGAACGTGGTCGAGGGAATTCCCACGGGCGGCAAGGCCGTCTGGGAACAAGGCGGGCCCTACAAGTTCCTGGTGATTCTGGCGGTGTCGCTCGCGCTGATTGTCTTCATCGTCTTCATGGACAACGGGCAGCGGCGAATACCGGTCACCTTCGCCCGGCGCGTGGTCGGACGAAAGGAGATGGGCGGCAACTCGACGTATATCCCCCTAAAAGTCAACCAGTCGGGCGTGATTCCGATCATCTTCGCCTCGTCAGTTCTCTACATCCCGGTCTTGATGTCCAACATCGTGCCGTGGGCCAGCTTTCAGAACTTCGTGCGCAACTCGCTCACCCCGACCAACTTCTTCTACATCACCTCAGACTTCGTCTTGATCCTGGCCTTTACGTTCTTCTATGTCTACATTGCCTTCGATCCCCATCAGCAGGCGGAGATGCTGCGCCAGCAAGGCGGCTTCGTCCCGGGTATCCGACCGGGCATGCCGACCGAGAAGTACTTCTCACGGGTGCTCAGCCGCATCACCGTCGTAGGTGCCCTCTTCCTCTCCGCCGTGGCCGTGACCCCGAGCGTCCTCATGGCGCTCTGGAGTATCAACAGCTTCCCGTACTACGGCACCACACTTCTCATCGCCGTGGGTGTGTCCTTAGAGACGATGCGCCAGATTGACTCTCAGCTCATGATGCGCAACTACGAAGGCTTCTTGCGGCGATAGCCATGGCCGGTCAACTCAACCTTGTCGTCCTGGGCAAGCAGGGCGCCGGTAAAGGCACCCAGAGCGATCTACTTTGTGCGCGCTACGCCCTCGCGCACGTCTCGACCGGCGACATCCTGCGCGCGGCCATCCAGGCGGGCACGCCGCTTGGCCTCGAGGTGAAGTCCGTGTACGACGCGGGCCAGCTCGTCTCGGACGACCTCGTGAACAAACTGGTCGAGGATCGCCTCAAAGAACCCGATGCGCAAAAGGGTGTCGTGCTGGATGGCTTCCCGCGCAACATCGGCCAGGCCGAGGCCTTAGAGCGCATCGTGGGCGAGGGAGGGATCAAGCTCTGCATCTACATCGAACTCTCCAATGATCTAGTGATTGCGCGCCTCTCCTCACGACGAGTGTGCCAGGAGTGCGGTATCCTCTACAAGGACAGCGACCCGTCGGCGATCTCGGGCACGTGCGAGAAGTGCGGGGGCGACGTCGTCCAGCGCAGCGACGACAAGCCTGAGGCGATCGCCCAGCGCCTCGCCACCTTCGAGCGCGAGACCTTTCCCTTGCTCTCGTTCTACCAGGCGCGCGAACTCTTGGTGAAGGTGAACGGTGATCAAGCGGTGCCGAAGGTGGCAGCCGACATCGATGAGCTCTTGCTCGGCCGAGGTCTGGTGTGATCCGCTCCAAGGACGAACTGGCCAAGATGCGCAAGGCCGGCAAGGTGGTGGCCGAGATGCACGAGGTGACGCGCGCCGCGATTCGACCGGGCGTGACAACTATGCGGTTGAACGAGCTGGCCGCCGAGGTGCTCGCCAAGCGCAACGCCCGTTCGAACTTCTTGAACTACAACGGCTTTCCCGCCGTCATCTGCACGAGCCCCAATGACATGATCGTCCACGGCATTCCGGGCGACTACGTGCTCCAAGAGGGCGACATCATCTCAATCGATGCGGGCGCCATCGTCGAGGGATATCACGGCGACGCCGCCTACACCGCGCCCGTCGGCGAGGTGAGTGCGCTGGCCACGCGCCTCATCGAAGTGACGGAGCGCTCGCTGTGGGCGGGCATCGACCAGCTCGTCGTGGGCGGTCGGCTGAACGAGGTCGGTCGTGCCGTGCAGAACGTCGCGGAGGCGGCCGGATTTTCGGTCGTGCGCGAATACGTGGGTCACGCCATCGGAACCCAGATGCACGAAAACCCCCAGGTTCCGAACTATTGGCCGGGCTCCGGGGGTCCCGCGCTGAAGGCGGGAATGGTCTACGCCATCGAGCCCATGGTGAACATTGGCACGTACGAGACGTACGTACTCGACGACCAGTGGAGTGTGATGACCGACGACGGTCACCTCTCCGCGCATTTCGAGCACACCATCGCCGTCACCGACGATGGGCCCGAGGTCTTCACAGCGGCGTAGCGGGCGAACCAGCCAATCAGCGGGGAATATTCGTCGTGACCGTACCCGTGTGCCGGTCGGGTCTTAACGTGGGTCCGTGATCCATCCCCAGGGTTCGCGTGTTTCAGCGTCGTCAAAAAGAGCTCCGAAATGGGGCGTCGCACGCCGAGTGCGGGCCGCGACGACCGCTCTGCTCGCCACGATGATCTTCGCCGCTTTGGCTGGCGGGGTCGGTGCGGTCACTGCGGCCGCGGGGAGCGCGGTCGGGATCTACGTGTATCCAATGGACGGTGCTTCCTTCGGCGTGCATGCGGCGGTCCGGTTGCTCACCTTCTATGGATCCCAGTACTCACTGGAGATCGGCCTCGCCCACAACGCCATCGACGGTGGCGTGGAGACCCCCAGTTCGATGTGCCAGGCAACCGCGAACTGCGTGGCCGCGGTCAACGGCGACTACTTCGACGTCACCAATCCGAGAAGACCTGATCCCGGCGACGAGGTCGGGGGCATCATTCGCAACTGCGTCCTCCTCCACACTCCAGAGATCTCTCACCAACAGGCCGATCTGGACGGTGAGTCCGTGAGCAACAACCTGAACTGGAGCAGCGCGCTCGACGTCAATGGCGTGAAGGTGCCGATCACCGCCGTCAATCAAGAGCTGCCCATGTCGTACGTCGGGGTCAATGTTCCCTTGAGGGGGACCCTCCTCTTCACCTCGCCGTACGCGTTGAAGACTCCCTCCGCACGAGGACGCGTCACGTACGAGTTCGCCTCGGTGGACGCCAGCGCCAACCCGATGACCATCAACACCACGGTCGAGCTCGAACTAAAAGGGCGCACCACTCAGGCGCTGCGGGTACGCGCAGGTCGACTCGACGTCTCCGCGCCCAAGGAATCGGCGCTCTCGTCGCTGGAGGTCGGCGGCACCGTGAGCATCGCGACCGATTCGGCTGCGGGGTGCGACAACATCGGAGGCCATCCGATCATCCTCGACAATGGCGTGCCCGGTACCGTCAGCCCCACCGACTCCTACATGAACGCGCCGAGTGCTCGCACGGCCATTGGCTGGACGGCGCAGGGCGAGACGGTGATCATGACTGTCGGTGGGGCGGACGGCGAATCAGGCGCTACGTGGTCTCAGCTCGTCGCCATGCTCCAATCGCTCGATGTCACGACCGCGCTCGACCTCGACGGGGGAACGTCCACCGCGCTCTTCGCCAACGGTCGACTTCTGTACCCGTCGAGTCGATCTGAGCGACAAGTATCGACCTCAGTGCTCATCGTTCAGAGTCAATAGCGAAGCACGCACCTCGTTGCCCCATGGATGGCTCCATTTCCATGAGACCTCGTCGGTTGTGGACGCCCACATCGATCTGTACGCTCGCTATGACTCCTCGGTGGGGCGATCTCTCCTACCATCGACACGTGAGCCGGGTGGCGCTTCGACTTCGCATCATCACGCCGGTGACGCTGCTGGCCGCGTTCGTGTTCCTCACTACCAGCGCCGGATCAGACAACGGACCACCGACCAGCTCCGTGACAACGACCAACCCAACGAGCACGACAACCACCACGTCGACGACAACCACGACCTTGGCCACGAGCCCGCCAACGCACAATCCGGACAATCCTTTCACGCGACGTGCCACCGCCCTCTACCTCAAAGGACGTCGGGGGATGATCACCGCGGCGATCTACAACGTCGCAACCGGGGCAACCTTCACGTACCACAATGGATATCACGATCTTGTCGCCTCGATCGTCAAGGTCGACGTCCTGGCTGACCTGCTCTGGGAGTCCCAACAGAGCGGTACGCCGCTCACGGCCAAACAGCAGTCGCTCGCGGCGAGCATGATCGAAGCGTCCGACGACAGTGCGGCAACCCGCCTGTGGGCAGAGATCGGCGGCCGTGACGCCATCGACTCCTTCAACACACTCGTGGGGTTCAAGTCGACCATTCCGAGTTGGTCGTGGGGCGATATCGCAACGACGCCGCTTGATCAGTTGCAACTGCTAAAAATCATCGCACTGCCGAATCGTATTCTCGACACCGCCTCACGCGAGATCGAGATCTCCCTGATGGAGCGCGTCATCGGCGGTCAGCAATTCGGACTGGGTTGGGGATCACCCGCCCACGCCACGGTCGCGATGAAGGACGGTTGGTACGACGAGATCTCCACGGGCTGGCAGATCAACACGACGGGATTCGTGCAGTACCAAGGGCGGTTCTACATGGTGACGATCATGACGGCGAGTGATCCCAGCGAAACCTACGGGATGGACACCGTGACCACTTTGTCGAACGACATCTGGAAGTACTTACTGCCGCGATAGGTGCAAGGTGGTTAGCGCCGGCGGCGATTCGCCAAGCAGCGACCGCAGCGCTGCGGTGTCGAGATGCTCTTCGACGAGATCGCCCAGGGTCTCCAAACGTGCCTCGCGACGATCGGCGAAACTGTGCTGAGTGTCGGCGACAAAGAGCTTGTTGGCGCGCGAGGCCACTTCGTTCAGGTAGCTTCGTCGCCACTCGTCATTCTCGAAGAGACCGTGCCACAACGTTCCGGCGACTGATCCCAATGTGCAGCCTTCATTGGCGAAGAACGCCTCGCCGTCGGCCGTGACTCTCCCGTGATGTATCTCGTACCCTTTCATCGTCGATCCATTGTTCAGCGTGGCGTGCACTTGAGTGAGGATCTTGTCGCGCTCAAAGATGGTGCGGGTGGGAAGGAGGCCGAGCCCCTCCACAGAGCCCAGTGCGCTTTCGACGTCGTCCTCAATTCGAGTGCCCAGCATTTGGTAGCCCCCGCAGAGCCCCAGGATGGACCGACCGATTTCGGCGCGGCGCGCGAGGGCCGCGCCAAAGCCACGCCCGCGCAGCCAGGCGAGGTCGTTCACCGTGGCTCGCGTGCCCGGCAGGACGACGAGGTCACAGTCGCGCATCTCTTCGGGCCGGTACAGCGGCCGCAGTACGACGCCCGGCTCATCGACGAGGGGATCGAAGTCGGTGAGGTTCGACGCTCGCGGCAGTGCGATGACTCCCACCGAGAGCACGTCCTGTCCGCACGGCGGCGGCGCGTCGAGCCACGACGTGAAGTCGGTGGCGTCCTCGGCGTCAAGCTCCAACCCTCGTCGAAAGGGGAGTACTCCCCAGGTGGCGCGACCGGTGAGGTCGTACAGTTGCTCAAGGCCAGGTGTCAGAAGCTCCGTCGCTCCACGAAACTTATTGACGATGAAGGCCCGAACGAGCTGCTGATCGGCGGGATCGAGCACCGCGAGAGTACCGACGAAGGAGGCAAAAACGCCCCCGCGATCGATGTCCCCGACGAGGACCGCGGGAACGTCGGCGGCGCGCGCAAAGCCAAGGTTCGCAATATCGCTGCGGCGAAGATTGATCTCAGCGGGGCTGCCCGCCCCTTCACAGATCACGACGTCGAAGCGTCGGCGCAACTCGCCGTGAGCCTGCACGACGACCTCCAGCAGATCTCGCTTCTGATGCCACCCGGTCGATGCGTCAAGGTCCCCGATGGGTTGGCCCAAAACAATGAGTTGGCTACTCGAGTCGGTGCCCGGTTTCAAGAGCACCGGGTTCATGAGCACGTCGGGCTCGACTCTCGCGGCCTGAGCCTGGATGACTTGGGCGCGACCAATTTCCCCTCCCTCGCTCGTGACGTAGGAGTTGAGGGACATGTTCTGCGCTTTGAAGGGAGCGACAGACACGCCTTCGCGCGCCAACCACCGGCAGAGAGCCGTGACAACAGTGCTCTTGCCAACGCCTGAGGAGGTGCCAAGAACGAGGAGCGATCCCGAGGTTGTCCCCGGCGGCATCAGTACTCGATACCCTTCTTTGCTCGAATGCCCCGCTGGTAGGCGTGTTTGACCATCGTCATCTCCGTGACGGTGTCCGAGAGTTCGACGACCTCGGTAGGTGCGTTGCGTCCGGTAACGATGACATTCGTCGCGCGGTCGCGGTGTGTGAGGGCGTTCACAACGTCTCGCACCTCGACCCAGCCATAGGAGATGACGTACGTGAGCTCATCCAAGATGACGAGGTCGTAGTCGCCGCTGGCCAACTTCTCCTTTGCCACCTCCCACGCGTGGCGCCCCGTCGCGATCGTCTCGTCGATGTCGGTCGATTCCCAGGTAAATCCGTCGCCCGTGGTATGCCACTCGATGTTGAGGTGTTCCGCCAGCTTTCTTTCGCCGGCCCGCCATTTCGCACTCTTGATGAATTGAATGACGACGACTCGCCAGCCGCGTGCCCACGCCCGGCCCATGACTCCGAAGGCTGCCGATGACTTGCCCTTTCCGTCGCCGGTGTTCACGATGACCAGGGACTCCGTGCGCACCGATTGTTCTGGCGTGGACGGAGACTCTCGTGGCGTGCTAGTCATGCGACACCCTTGGGTGAGTCCGACGCGGGACGATGACGAGCTCGCCGTCATCTGTCCGCAGGATTCGCACTCGCGTGCCGAAATGGAAGTCCAGAGCCTCCTCGCGTAAAACTTCTGTCGCGCTGCCGGACGCCACGATCCCTCCGCTCGCCAGTAAGAGAAGGTGATCTGCGAACTGCGCAGCCAATGTGAGATCGTGCATGGCGCTCACCACGGTGAGCCCTCGCTCAATTCGAAGTTCGTCTACCAGCTCGAGCGCCTCGACCCGTCGCCCGAGATCCAGTGCGCTGGTGGGCTCGTCGAGCAACAGGACCGGCGCGTCTTGGGCCAGTGCGCGGGCGAGCACCAGTCGCTGCAGCTCGCCTCCCGACATCGTGATGAGATGACGCTCCGCAAAAGAACCCAACGAGAGTCGCTGGAGAAGTTCCAGCGCTCGCTCGCGATCGTGCAGGCCCTCAGCGCCGAAATACCCAAGGTGGGGCAGCCGTCCGAGGGCCACGTAATCGATGGCGCGCATCTCCGGCGGGAACTCGGGCTTTTGGGGGACGTAGGCCACGAGTTGGGCGAAGGCTCTTCGACTGAGCCCCGACGTGGAGTCTCCGTCAATGCGCACGTCCCCCTCGAAGTCGCACAGCCGAGCTACCGCCTTAAGAAGCGTGGATTTTCCAGCGCCGTTGGCGCCGATCAATCCAACCCAACTCCCGCGGATCACCTCAACGTTGACTCTAGTGAGGGCCCTCGTGTCGCCGTAGCGCACCGAGAGGTCGTGAAGCTCCACGATGGATTCACTCGGCTGGAGGTTCCGCTGTGCCGACACGCTACAGAACTCCCTGGTGTGCCCGGCGTGAGCGCAGTACGAAAATGAAGAACGGCCCACCAAGGAACGCGGTGACGACGCCGAGCGGAACTTCGGCGGGCGACTCAATAGTGTGCGCCACAAGGTCAGCGAGGATCAGAAACATCGCCCCGCCGACGATCGACACGGGCAGAACGACGCGGTAGCTCGCGTTCGTCGTGAGGCGAACTACGTGGGGGACGATGATCCCAACGAACCCGATCAGACCGCTGACTGACACGGCCGCGGCCGTCCCCAGAGTTGCCGCGGCGACGACGGTGAGACGCACGCGTCGTGAGTTCACCCCCAGGGCGCTCGCCTCTTCCTCACCCAGTCGCAGTACGTCAAGCAAGCGACGGTGCATGAGCAAGACGGTGGTGCTGATGACCACGTAGGGAAGTATCAGCCAGACGTCGGACCACGTCGCACCTGAGAGGCTGCCGAGAATCCAGGAGTAGACCGCTTGAAGGTCGGCCGAGCGCTGCTGTTGCAAGGCGGTCTGTACGGCGGTAAAGAGCGCCGCGACGGCGACCCCCGCCAACACCACTGACGTCCCCGAGGAGCGCCCTCCGAATTTGGCGCCGACGAGATACGTCAGCGTGACGGCTGCGCTCCCGCCGAGGAAGGCCGCGATTGGCAGCATCGACGTCGTCCCCCAGTGCGACACGATGACGATGGTCGCGCCCAAGCCAGCTCCCGCCGCCACCCCCAGTAAATACGGGTCGGCGAGCGGATTGCGAAAGACACCCTGATACGCGGCACCGCCAGCCGCGAGCATCGCGCCCACGATGCCGCCGAGGATCACTCGCGGCAGGCGTATGTCCCACACGATCGCCTGATCGATCGTCGACGCTGAGGAGTGGTAGTGCACCAGGGGGACGTGCGAGAGCAATACGCCCGCGACCGTCGAGATCGAGAGGTCCGCTGGTCCGATTGCGGTGCTGAGAAGAACGACCGCGACCAGCGCGACCCCGGTGATGACCAACGGCCATCGAGGCGAGATCGGCGCGATTGAGGGCGTTGACCCTCGCCGCCACGCACGAGGCTCTCGGGCGAGTGACGTGCTCACGACGAGATCGAGACTTTTTCACCCTTGAGGGCGTTGGCGACGTCTTGAAGCAGGATGACGATGCGGGGTCCCCATCGAGAGGCGATGTCATCATTGAGAGGCACGATGTGGTGATTCTTGACGGCGCTCAGGGAAGACCAGCCGGGTCGCTTGGCGACCGATGTCGCGCTCGCTTTGCAGCAAACGGTGTCAGCGAGAAAGATGTACGTGGGATTCGCCTTCAAGATGAATTCGGCGCTGAGTTGGGGATAACCACCGCTCGCGGCAACGCCCTTGGCGCTGTCGGCGATCGACTTGAGTCCGAGCAATCCGAAGAGCTGTCCTACGAACGTCGATGAGGTGGCCGAATAGTAGTCAGGCTCAGCTTCGTAGTAGTACGTAGTTCCGACCTTGGCCTTCTTCGTCGTCGCGATGATGTGGGCAATCTTCGATTTGATCGTCGCGACTTCATTGCTCGCCTGACTCACGTGACCCGTCGCCGCACCAAGTGGTCCGTACTGCGCGTACGCCGACTTCAAGTTGGACGCGGTCGGGTCATAGATCACGGGAACCTTGAGCGCCTTCATCTGGCTGAAGAAGCCGGGGGGATCGACCGCCACGATGACGAGGTCGGGGCTGTACTTCGCGATTGCCTCGATGTTGGGTTGGTATCCATTCAGGGAAGTCTTTGGGACGTTGGTCGGATAGTCCGAATACTCATCGACGGCCTTGACTTGAGCGCCGGCACCGATGGCATAGAGCATCTCGGTCGCGCTGGGCGAGAGCGAAACAATTGACGTCGGCGCCTTGGTCAGCGTGAAGGTGCCGTCGGCGAACTTGAGCGTCACCGGGAAATCGGCTTTGGCGGATGCTCCAGTGGCGCCTGCAGTCAAGGGCAGTGAGAATCCAACGAGAACGACAAGAGCGAGCAGGCTCTTTCGAATTGAACGCATAGTTAATCTCCGTTAGCTAGATCGGAGGAAGAACTTTCCGTCCGCCCCAACGGAGTGGAACGAATCGCCCTTCCACCGAGGACTGATTACGTCGATGCAGGGAAGGCGACCGGACTCGTCCCCAATAAGGGGCATTACCGTTGCGGGACAGCGCCGGGATTTAACCGGACTTCGCTACGACTGCATCACCTCGACGTGGTGTCGAAGTGATTCGATCCTACATGGGAACGTCGCGGCGCGAGAGATGAACCGGTCCTGGGCTCGTTACGCTTGCTCACGTGACCAATCGCCTGGTGCCTTTCCAAGGGGTTCTCAACTTTCGAGACCTCGGGGGGTACGAGAGCGAGGATGGTCGCCACTCTCGCTGGGGGCGGCTCTTTCGCAGTGACGCGATGCACGATCTCACCGAGGACGACCTCGAGGTGTTTCGGCGGCTCGGAATCGCCGCCATCGTCGACCTGCGCAGTCACTCAGAGATCGAGCACACCGGCCGGGGGCTCCTCGCCTTCGAACCGCTGACATTCCTCCATACCCCCGTCTTGTCGAACTACGAGATCAACGAGCCCAGAGCGACCGTCTTTGACGAGGACTATCTCTCTCGGAGGTATCTGCAGTATCTCGACGTCGGTGCTCCCGCCTTCGTGCGCATCTTCGACGAGATGGCCAACCCTGGAAACTATCCGATGGTCTTCAACTGCTTCATGGGCAAGGACCGAACCGGCGTCCTTGCCGCCCTCGTTCTGAGTTGCCTCGGCGTCGAACGATCGAATGTCGTGAGGGACTACGCCGTCACCGATGCTCGAGTGGCCTTCATCATTGAGAAGCTTCGGCGTGACCCGATCGAGCGCGACACCCTTGAACGCACCAATCCGGTGCTGTTGGGCGCCCGTGAAGCGACCATGTCGAACTTTCTCACCGCAGTCGATGAGCGTTACGGCGGACCCGTCGCCTGGGCGCTCGGCGCCGGGGTCTCCGCTGGCGGCATCGAGCGGATTCGCGATCTCCTGCTTGACGAGGGGTAAGGCCCCTCGTTAGCTCGGTTCTACGCGCTGGCAACTTGACCATGCCCCCAAGTGAGACGACGAGTTGAAAAACGTGGATAACACGTACAATGGAATAGCGCAATTCACGATGCCGCGAGGGCGAAGGACCGGGAAAGTGCCGTTGTTTTTGCGTTTTTCGGATTTTCCGGTAGAATAGAAAGCCGACCTCGGGGCAGGACGCCCGGGGTCTATTCGTGAAGGAGTTTTGTTCCCGCGCGCCCGTAGTGAAGAAACAAGGAGAGAGAACCTGAGTAAGCCTAAGGAAGATGCGTTCACCGTAGAGGGGACCGTCGTCGAGCCACTACCGAACGCCATGTTTCGTGTTGAGTTGGAGAACGGGTACACCGTCCTCGCTCACAGTTCGGGGAAAATGCGCATGCACCGCATCCGTATTCTTCCCGGCGACAAGGTCCAGGTGGAGATCACGCCCTACGACATGACTCGCGGCCGCATCACTTATCGCTACCGCTAACTCACGTTCTTCAAGTTCGAGAAGGTAATCAAATGAAAGTTCGCGCAAGCGTCAAACCCATCTGTGAGAAGTGCAAGGTCATTCGACGGGCCGGGGTTGTGCGCGTGATCTGTGAAGCAAATCCGCGCCACAAGCAGCGTCAGGGTTAGGAGAAGAACGATGGCTCGAATCGCTGGTGTTGACATTCCGCGCGACAAGCGCGTGGTTATCGCGCTCACATATATCTACGGCGTAGGCCCCACCATCGCTGAGCGAGTCACCGCCGCGACGGGGATCAACGAATCCACGCGCGTGAAGGACCTCACCGAGTCCGAGGTCAACGCCCTTCGTACGTACATCGACCAAAACGTCACCGTCGAGGGTGACTTGCGCCGCGACGTCGCCCAAGACATCAAGCGCAAGATGGAGATCAACTCACTCCAAGGTATTCGCCACCGCAAGGGGCTGCCCGTCCGCGGTCAGCGCACTCGCACGAACGCTCGCACCCGCAAGGGACCCAAGCGCACCGTCGCCGGTAAGAAGAAGGTAACGAAGTAATGCCTAAGCCCACCACGGCTCGCAAGGTCCGCAAGAAGGAGCGCAAAAACGTCGCCTTCGGCGTCGCGCACATCAAGAGCTCCTTCAACAACACCATCGTCTCGATCACCGACCCCGAGGGCAACGTACTGTCTTGGGCCTCGTCGGGACAGGTGGGCTTCAAAGGTTCGCGCAAGTCAACGCCCTACGCGGCGCAGCTCGCCGCGGAGAAGTGCGCGCGCGCGGCCATGGAGCACGGTGTGAAGAAGGTTGACGTGCTGGTTCGTGGACCGGGATCTGGTCGCGAGACAGCTATACGCTCTATTGCCGCTGCGGGTATCGAGGTGGTGGCGATCAAGGACGTGACGCCACTGCCGCACAACGGATGTCGCCCCAAGAAGCGGCGTCGGGGTTAAGGAAAGCTATGGCTCGTTACACAGGACCCGTCTGTCGACTCTGTCGGCGTGAGCGCACGAAGCTCTATCTGAAGGGTGAGCGATGCTTCACCTTGAAGTGTCCCGTGGCGGAGAACTCGGACCGCCGCATCCGGGCCTTTCCCCCGGGCATGCACGGCCGCGACCGCCAGCGTCAGGGCTCGGAGTACCTCACCCAGTTGCGCGAGAAGCAGAAGGCCCGACGCATCTATGGTGTGCTCGAGAAGCAGTTCCGTAACCTTTACGAAGAGGCCAATCGCCGACCCGGTATGACGGGCGTGAACCTGCTGCAGTTCCTCGAGACGCGTCTTGACAACGTCGCCTACCGCGCCGGATGGGGCGCGTCGCGCGCTCAGGCTCGCCAGTTGGTGCGCCACGGACACGTCAGCGTGAACGGCAAGCGCGTGGACATTCCCTCCTACCGCGTGCGTCCGGGCGAAGTCGTCACTCTGAAGCCCGCGACCCGCGAGAACTTCAACGTGAAGCGCAATCTCGACGTCCTGGACCGGAATGTCCCGGGCTGGCTGGAAGTAGGCGACAACGGCTTCAGCGTGACCGTGCGCGTGGTGCCCCAGCGCGAGCAGATCGACGAGTCGATCCAAGAGCAACTCATCGTCGAGTTGTACTCCAAGTAACCGATCTTTTTACATATCCCTAGGAGTCCCATATGTTGATCATCCAACGACCCACAATCGAAGCCCTCGGCGACGAAGTCAACAACCGCCAGTCCTTTGGCATCGGGCCGCTCGACCCGGGCTTTGGCCACACGCTGGGTAACTCCCTGCGTCGCACGTTGCTGTCCTCGATTCCTGGGGCCGCGGCGACGCGCGTCAAGTTCGACGCCGTGCTCCATGAGTTCGGCGTTATCGAAGGCGTGAAGGAGGACGTGCAGGACATTACGCTAAACCTGAAGGACCTGCTCCTTCGCGTGCACTCCGACGAGCCCGTCACACTGCGCTTGGACAAGCGCGGTGAAGGCCCCGTCCTCGCCTCGGACCTGTCCACGACGGCCGACGTCGAGATCTTGAACGGTGACTTGCACCTGGCGTACCTGACCAATCCCCGCAGCGCGTTGACCTTCGAGTTGACCGTTGAGCGCGGCAAGGGGTACGTTGGCGCGGAGGGCAACAAGGGCTCATCCACCATCGGAGTGATTCCCCTGGACGCGATCTTCTCGCCCGTGCGTCGCGTGAGCTTCGAGATCGAGCCGGTGCGCGTCGAGCAGAGCAAGGACTTCGACCGTCTGGTGATTGACATCGAGACCGACGGCTCCATCTCGCCCCGTGAGGCGCTCGCCTCGGGCGGCAAGACCCTCGGCTCGCTCGTTGAGCTGATCGCCAGCTTCGACGAGGAGGCTCCATCGCTGGAACTCGGTGACGTGGGCTCCGCCCAGGCCGCTGCGAGCGAGCTCGACATCCGCATCGAAGAGCTTGGCCTCACCGAGCGCTCGCGCAACTGCCTCAAGCGCGCGGGCATCAACACCATCGCCCAGCTGGTCAACGCGACCGAGCGTGACCTGACCTCGATCACCAACTTCGGCGCCACGTCACTGAAGGACGTGAACGACCGCCTCGAAGAGCGCGGCCTGTCACTTCGAGCAGAGGACTAGGCAGTGCGCGGCACCCCGACCAAGGGCAAGCGTTTCGGTGGCGACTCGGCGCACCAGAAGGCCATGATGGGCAACCTCGTCGCGTCGATGATCGCGGCCGAGTCCATCGTGACGACCGAAGCCAAGGCCAAGGCGCTGCGCCCCATCGTGGAGAAGGTTGTCACCGCCGCGAAGAACTCGCCCGAAGGCTCGGTGCACGCGAATCGTCGCGTGGTGGCGTTCATTCGCGACAAGGACATGACCCACAAGTTGTTCACCGAGATTGCGCCGCGCTACAGCGACCGACCCGGTGGCTACACGCGCATCTTGAAGCTCGGACCGCGTCAGGGCGACAACGCGCCGATGGCGCGCATTGAGTTCGTCTGATCCACCAGGCGCCACGCAACGCTGGCGCCTTGATCTCGCCTACGACGGTCAGGCCTTCAGTGGCTTCGCCTATCAGCCCCGGCACGAGACCGTCGTGGGGCTCCTTCGCTCAACGTTGGTGTCCACCCTTCGCCTGAGTGACGAGCCGATCATTGTTGGCGCGGGCCGCACGGACGCGGGGGTCCACGCCTTTCATCAGGTCGTCCACGTCGACCTGCCTCGCGCCACGAAGGTGCGGAGCCTCGATGGCGTGCGTCTTGCCAACTCACTGAACAAGCAGCTTCGAGGTCGCGTTCAGATACTGCGCGCGGAGCCCGTCCCTGATGACTTTCATGCGCGCTTCTCCGCGACCTGGCGCGAGTATCGCTACCTGGTCATGGAGAACAACGCGCCGGGACTCAATACCACGAACACTTGGGCCTGGTCGGTGGCTGGACCACTCGACGTTGCAGCCATGAACCGGGCGGGTGAGCAGATCCTCGGCACTCACGATTTTCGCGCCTTCTGTCGTCGGCCGTCGAACTCAGCGGCCGGGGATCCACTTCTTCGAAAGGTTCTCGCGGCGCACTGGGAGCGTCTCGATGACTACTGGGTAATGAGCCCGAGGCACGTTCCCGCGCTCCGTTTCTCGATTCGAGCCCAGTCGTTCTGTCACAACATGGCCCGCTGCCTGGTGTCGGCGATGGTGGCGATAGGACGAGGCACGCTCGACGAAGGAGAAATGCTCAAGCGTCTGGCGAGCGGCGATCGTCACCAAATGCCCCAACCCGCCCCCGCCGCCGGTCTCGCCCTCATCGACGTGGGCTACGGCGACGCTTGAAGGGTGATTGGCACGCTCGGTAGGCTGGCGCCATGTCTGAACTACACCTTGGAATCAACGTCGATGAGTTGAGCGAGGACATTCGGCCCCAGGACGATCTGTACTTGCACATGAACGACAAGTGGATGAAGCGCACGCCAATCCCTGCCGACAAATCGGGCTACGGGGCCTTCGAGAGGCTCCGCGAAGACTCTGAGGCGGCGGTTCGGGCGATCGTCGAAGCGCCCGGCACCGCGGCCGACACGGCCGATGCGAAGAGATTCCGCGACCTCTTCGCCAGCTTCATGGACGAGGAGCGCATCGAAGCCCTCGGCGCGGAGCCCTTGGTGGACGACCTCGCCCTAGTCGACACCCTCAACAACCTCGAAGACCTCGTGCGCGTGACCGGTCAACTGCAGCGTGGCGGGCTCTCGGGATTCTACGGTGTCTTGGTCGACAGCGATCCGGGCAATCCTGACCGATACCTGGTCTTCTTGGAACAAGGCGGCATCTCTCTCCCCAACGAGAACTACTACCGCGAAGAGCAGTTCGCGTCCGTGCGCGAAGCGTACGTGGTCCACATTCAGCGAATGTTCGAGCTCGCCGGCATTGACGACGCGCCAGCTCGGGCAAAGCGGGTGTTCGATCTCGAAACGGACATCGCTCGGCGCCACTGGGACAACGTCGCGACGCGCGACAGCGAGAAGACATACAACCCCATGATGTGGGATAGCCTTAGTGACCTCTTCATCGCGGGCTTGCCGAGCGGGAGCGGCGCGGTCACCCTCGATGAGTGGGCGAGCGCCTTTGGAGCGCCGGACCACGCCCTGGACGAAATCGTCGTCCGCGAGCCGAGTTTCTTCCGCGATCTTGGCGAGCTCTTTGATGACTCGCGGCTCAGCGCCTGGCGGGACTGGCTCCGCTGGAAGGTCATCCACGGATACGCCTCCTACCTCTCCAGCAAATACGTCGACGAGCAGTTCGACTTCTACGGGCGCACCTTGACCGGTGCCCCCGAATTGCGAGAGCGTTGGAAGCGCGGCATCTCCCTCGTTGAGGGAGCGCTCGGCGAAGCAGTTGGCCAGATCTACGTCGAGCGTCACTTCCCGCCAGCGGCGAAATCACAGATGGATGAGCTGGTGGCCAACTTGGTGAAGGCCTATCGCCAGAGCATCTCCACCTTGGAGTGGATGACGCCCGCGACCCGCGAGCGCGCTTTGGAGAAGCTAGACGCGTTCACGCCGAAGATTGGCTACCCCGCGAAGTGGCGCGACTACTCGACGCTCAGCATCGACGGGGACAGCCTGATCGCCAACGTGCGTGCCGCCAATGCGTTTGAGTTTCATCGCGAGCTCGCCAAGATCGGCGCGCCGATCGACCGCGACGAGTGGTTCATGACGCCCCAGACGGTCAACGCGTACTACAACCCCGGCTTCAACGAGATCGTCTTTCCCGCAGCCATCCTTCAGTGGCCATTCTTCGACCCCGAGAGGGACGACGCGGCGAACTATGGGGGCATCGGGGCCGTGATCGGTCACGAGATCGGCCACGGCTTCGACGACCAAGGTTCGAAGTTCGACGGCACCGGAAAGCTCACCGACTGGTGGGAGCCAGCGGACCGCGAAGCCTTCGAGGCGCGTACGCGCTCGCTCATCGATCAGTACAACGCGCTCTTCCCCGACCAGACTCCCGAACAGCACGTGAACGGCGCGCTCACCATCGGCGAGAACATTGGCGACCTCGGCGGACTGGGTATCGCCTGGCAGGCGTACCTGATTTCGCTGAACGGGGCAGCGCCTCCGGTGATCGACGGATTGAGTGGCGCCGAGCGATTCTTTCTCTCGTGGGCTCAGGTCTGGCAGTACAAGGCGAGGACTGAAGAGGTCGAGCGTCGTCTTGCCATCGATCCTCATTCGCCCCCCTCATTTCGGTGCAATCAGATCGTGCGCAACATTGATGGGTACTATGACGCGTTCGACGTACAAGAGGGCGACGCCTTGTGGCTCGAGCCAGATCAGCGCGTGACCATCTGGTAGTACTCGATCAGACTTGACTCTCGATGGCGAGGCTCCTCCCCCGTAAAGTCCTCGCGTGGCCTCCGAGTCTGATGTCCTCATTGGGTTTCTGGATCCCCGCGCGAGCACGTGCTGGGGATACTCGAAGGACTCGACGATGAACAGTTGCGACGGGTCGTGTTGCCCTCGGAGTGGAGCCCTCTCGATATGGTGAAACACCTGGCCCTCGACCTGGAGCACTACTGGCCGCAATGCATCGTGGCGGGGGAATCTCTCGATTTCTTCTCCACAGACGGCCATGAGAACGCGTGGCGAGTTGGTCCCGATAAGACGCCCGCGTCGAGTGGCTCGCCCTGGGCGGCGAATCAGAGTCTGAGTCCAGTGACTGAGGATTGGGCCCTGGCTAGTACGCTCTAACGGGCCTCGCGGGTGGTCTTTGTGTCATCCACGCGGAACTTGCCCCACGGGGCCCAAGTTTCGTAAGATGGAGAGTCCCCTCGGACCCCGTTGGGGCTGATCCGATGATGTCGTTAAGGAAGAACTGTGAAGACGTATTCGCCCAAGCCCGCGGAACTGACGCGAGAGTGGTTGGTCATTGACGCCGAGGGCCTCGTGCTCGGCCGTGTCGCTACCGTGGCCGCTTCGCTGCTGCGCGGTAAGCATCGTACGTTCTTCGCCCCTCACGTTGATACTGGCGACTACGTCATCATCGTGAACGCCGACAAAGTTGTGGTCACCGCCAACAAGGCCACCCAGAACTTCCACTACCGCCACTCGGGCTACCCAGGTGGTTTGCGTGAGACCTCCTGGCAGACGTTGATGGACACCAACCCGGCGAAGCTGGTGAGCGATGCCATTCGCGGCATGGTCCCCAAGAATCGCCTCGGGCGAGCGCAGATGGACAAGCTGTTCGTCTACGCCGGCGCCGAGCACCCGCACGCGGCCCAACAGCCCAAGAGTTTTGACACTTCGGCAATCCGCCGCGGTTAAGGAGCGACGTTGACTACACCTCTCACCCAAACCACTGGCCGCCGCAAAGAGGCGGTGGCGCGCGTACGCCTGCGCCCCGGGACGGGCACGATCACCATCAACTCGCGCGCCTTTGACAACTACTTCACCTCGGCCACGCATCGCCAGATGGTGATGGAGCCGCTGCGTCTCATTGACGCCCAGCAGACCTACGACATCGATGCCACCATCGAGGGTGGCGGCGTTGCCGGCCAGGCCGGTGCGCTGCGCCTGGGCATCTCTCGTTCACTCCTGGAAATCGACGAGGGCGTGCGCCCCGCGCTGAAGAAGGCCGGGTTGCTCACTCGCGACTCGCGCAAGAAGGAGACCAAGAAGTACGGGCTCAAGAAAGCGCGCAAGGCTCCTCAGTACTCCAAGCGTTAATGACTGTGCCCGTGCGCTTTGGCACGGACGGGATTCGAGGACGCGCCAGCGACGAGATCACCCCGGACCTCGCGTACCGACTCGGTCGAGCCGTCGCTGAGGTCTTCTCTGTCCCCATCTACGTCGGGTACGACACTAGGGAAAGCTCGCCCACTTTGGCCGTGGCGGTGCTGGAAGGTCTGGGAGATGGTGGGGCGAGCGGCATCAACCTCGGCTACTTCACGACCCCGGGTGTCGCGGTCATCGCCCAACAACGAGGCGGTGCGGGGATTGTCGTGTCGGCCTCGCACAATCCATACTACGACAACGGTCTAAAAGTCTTGGGCGTGGGTGGCGGCAAGCTCGACCACGCCACCGAAGCCGCCGTAGAGAGTGCGATCAATGTGGGCGAGGGTCCCTCGTCGATAACGTATGACGCGGTTGAGATCGACGAGTCTGCTCAACACGACTACGTGAAGCACTTGCGCAAACTCGCTCCGGTCGACCTCTCGTCACTGTCGATCGTGGTGGACTGCGCCAATGGTGCCGCGTCACACGTCGCGCACGAGTTGTACGAGTCAACTGGCGCGGCGCTCTTGTTCATTCACGACCGACCGGACGGGCGCAATATCAACGTGGACTCGGGCTCCACTCACGTGGAGAGTCTCGTCGCCGCGGTGCGCGACGCCCACGCCGACCTGGGCCTCGCCTTCGACGGCGACGCCGATCGCTTGATCGCGGTGGACTCAGAGGGCACGGTGCGCGACGGCGATGACCTGATGGTGCTGTTCGCACTGGATCGCCTTGAGCGCGGCGTGTTGGGTGGAGGCGTCGTGATCACCTCGATGAGCAACCTCGGCCTCTACCGGGCTCTCGACGCGGCGAAGGTCGAGATCGAAGAGACCGACGTCGGCGATCGCAACGTCTTGCTGGCGTTGGAGAAGAAGTCGTGGATACTTGGCGGTGAGCAGTCCGGTCACGTCATCTTTCGCGACCTCGCCCCTACCGGAGACGGACTGATGACGGGGCTACTACTGGCGGAGTTGATTGTGCGCCGCGGACCCTTGGCGGAACTCGCGGGTGGTGCGTGGCGCCGAGTTCCTCAAGAGTTGTTCAGCGTGTCGCTTGAGCACTTCAGTGATGATGTCGTCCAGGAGATCTTCAACGAGTTGCTCGAGGTCTATGGCGTGGATCGCAAGGACGTCCGATTGCTCGTACGTCCCTCGGGCACAGAGCCTTTGGTGCGCATCATGATCGAAGCACTGAACGCGGAGTTCGTCGAAGTCTTCAGCGAACGTCTGACGTCGCTTTACGCCTAGAGCGCTCGGTAAGGGAGAAAATCGCCAGGACTAGGCTGGTTCTCATGTGCGGCATCATCGGAGTCGTGGGCTCCAGCGACACGCTCGAGACGCTGCTCGAGGGTCTCGCGCGCCTCGAATATCGTGGCTACGACTCGGCTGGAGTGGCTCTCGTTCGTGCCGGGGAGACCTGGCGGGCCCGAACCGCGGAGGGCACGGAATCGGTGAAGGCTCTGCGCCTGGAGTGCGCGCTTGCGCCCCAAGGATTCGTCTCTGGCATAGGGCATACGCGTTGGGCCACCCACGGCGCGCCCGAAGCGGTGAACGCGCACCCGCACCTCGACTGCTCTGGCAACATCGCCATCATCCACAACGGCATCATCGAAAACCACACGGAGCTTCAGGAGGCGCTGGAGTCGCGCGGACACCTCTTTAGTTCCTTCACTGACTCTGAAGTGCTCGCGCACCTCATCGAAGAACAGCGCGTCAAGGGACTCGAGCTGATTGATGCGGTGCGCCAGAGCCTCCTGGTCGTGCGAGGGGCCTTTGCGGTCGCGGCTATGGACGCGAACGAGCCCGACGTGATCGTGGCCGCGCGGCGCATCTCGCCGCTCATTGTGGGCACGGCTCCCGGTGTGACGTATCTCGCGAGTGATATTCCCGCGATCTTGGACCGAGCGACGGCTTTCTATGCCGTGAACGACGACGAGGTCGTTCGCCTCGGACCGGAAGGATTTCGGGCTATTGACCTTGAGGGAGTGTCGGTTCGATTGCACCAGCTCTCCATCGATTGGGACCTTGAGACCGCCGAAAAGGGCGGCCACGAGGACTTCATGATCAAGGAGATCAACGAGCAACCTGAGGCTATTCGCGCGACGTTGCTGGATCGCCGACGTCGTGATGGCACCATCACCTTCGATGAGATGCGCATCTCCGATGACGAACTGCAAAACGTCAAGCGCGTCGTGATCGTGGCCGCGGGAACCTCGCACCACGCCGGTCAGGTGGCCAAGTACGCGATCGAGCGCTGGGCGAGGCTCGGGGTCGACGTCGACATCTCGAGCGAGTACCGCTATCGCGATCCCATCGTCGAAGTGGGAACGCTGGTCATCGGCGTCTCACAGAGTGGCGAGACCATCGACACCATCCAGGCCGTTCGCGAGGCCAAGCGTCGCGGAGCGCGCGTCGTAGGAGTGTCGAACATTGTCGGCTCTTCGCTCGCTCGTGAGTCCGATGCCGTCATCTACACTCGCGCCGGTCTGGAAGTCTCGGTCGCCTCCTCCAAGACGTTCGTGGCCCAGGTCGCCGCCCTGGAGCTCTTGGCGCTGCGCCTCGCGCAGCTGCGCGGCACGCTGGCACCGAGTGACATCGATGCTCTCTTCATGGGAATTAACGCGGTAGCGGGCCAGGTCGCGACAGCACTCGAGCGGCGTCCCCATGTCGACGACGTGGCCAAGCAGCTTCTCGGTGCGCACGATTTCTTTTTCATCGGGCGCCACGTGGGCTTTCCGACCTCGCTCGAGGGAGCGCTCAAGTTGAAGGAGCTCACCTATCTGCACGCCGAGGGCTATCCCGCCGGCGAGTTGAAGCACGGACCGCTCGCGCTGATTGAGCCGGGCGTCGTGGTGGTGGCTGTCGTCACGGACCCGGTACTGCACGAGAAGATGCTCTCGAATTTGGCTGAGGTGAAGGCCCGCGGTGCGACTGTCGTCGCGGTAGCGACCGACGACGACGAGTACGTGGACGCCATCGCCGACTACGTGTTTCGGGTACCGGCGACGGAGCCGCTCTTTACGCCGATGCTCGACGTGGTACCGCTGCAGCTCTTCGCCTACGCCATTGCCCGAGGGCTCGGACGCAATGTCGATCGTCCGCGCAACCTGGCAAAAACCGTGACGGTGGAGTAGTGGCCACGACCGGAGTCGGTATTGATCTCGTCGACGTCGACCGCTTTCGCCTCGCGCTCGAGCGTCATCCGCGAATGCTCGATCGGCTTTTCACCGACGGCGAACGACGCGACGCTCACTCACAACCCGAACGACTGGCGGCGCGCTTTGCCGCCAAGGAGGCCGTGCTCAAGACGTTCGGGGTCGGCGCGGGCGCCACGCCGTGGCGCTCGATCGAGGTGACCCTCAATGACGCCGGCGCCCCGAGCGTGCTGCTGCACGAGCGCGCGATCGAGATCGCCGAGGCTCTTGGCGTCGGCTACCTGCACCTCTCGTTGACGCATACCGACCACCTGGCCGCCGCCATCGTCGTCGGCTCGTCGAAGGACGAAGTCCGTGGCGGTTGAAGGTGTACGCCGTCCCGCCTGGGCGGAGGTCTCGGTCTCGGCTATCAGTCACAACGTTCGCGCGCTGCGCACCGTCGTTGGCGAGACGTCGATCTGTGCGGTCGTCAAGGCCAACGGCTACGGACACGGCGCAGTGCCCGTCGCCCACGCCGCGCTGGCCGGGGGGGCGACCTCTCTCGCCGTAGCCCTGGTCGACGAGGGCCTTGAACTTCGCCGCGCTGGCGTGGCCGCTCCGATTCTCCTGCTGACCGAGATCCCCGCTGAGACGATCCCCGACGCCTATGGCGCGGATCTGACCCTGACGATTGGGTCTATATCGGCGGCACGGGCGGCGTCGACGTGGGCGACGAAACTTGGTGGAAGCCACCGGGTCCACGTGAAGGTGGACACGGGCATGCACCGCACGGGGGTCATGCCGGACGAGCTCGATGACGTGGTGGATCTGCTCGTGGTGTCGCCCAACGTGGACGTAGAGGGCCTCTACACGCACTTCAGTGTCGCTGACGGCGCGAACCCCCTTGACCGCGCCTTTACCGAATCTCAGATCCAGCTCTTTGATGAGCTGGTGGGCAAGCTCGCGACCCGCGGCGTCACTCCGGCGATCCTGCACTGCGCGAACTCAGCTGGCGCACTCGGCTACCCGCGGTCGCGACACACGATGGTCCGAGCGGGCCTCGCCATGTACGGTTATCTGCCTAGTGAGTGGCTTGTCGGCGCTCTCGAGGAGAAGGGCCAGCATCTGCGGCCCGCGCTGGCTCTTCGTGCCCAGGTGGCCGCTGTACGTCGCCTCCGCGCGGGGGCTCGTCCGAGTTATGGGCGCCGACGGGCCTTGACCCGCGAGGCCACCGTCGTCACCGTGCCCTTCGGCTACGCGGACGGATATCCACGACAGCTCTTCGACGGTGGAGCGCACGTTCTCATCAACGCGAAGCGCTACCCTCTGGCCGGTATGGTCACCATGGATCAGCTCGTGGTCGATGTGGGCGACGACGATGTCGCGACGGGTGATGACGTAGTCCTCTTGGGGCACCAAGGCCCAGAGTTCGTGGGGGCCGACGAGTGGGCGCAGTGGGGCGACACCATCACCTGGGAGATCCTCGCGTGCCTGGGCGCCCGGGTCCCCCGAGTCCTCGTTGACTGATGAGTGCGTTCGAAGAGATGTCGACATGCACTCGCTGCGCCCTTGCGACGACGCGCCAGCGAGTGGTGATTGGCTCTGGACCACTCGAGGCGCGCCTCATGATCGTGGGCGAGGCGCCCGGTCGGACCGAAGACGAAGGAGGCGCGCCTTTCATCGGGCGTAGCGGACGGCTCTTCTTCACGCTCTTGGAGGAAGAGGTCGCACTCACGCGCGCCGAGTGCTACGTGACCAACGTCGTGAAGTGCCGTCCGCCCGCGAATCGGACGCCGATGCCGTCGGAGATCGCGGCCTGTCGGCCCTGGTTGATTGAGCAACTCGACCGGGTGGCCCCCAAGTTCATCTTGACGCTGGGCAACACCGCTGGTCGAGCTATCTTCGCGTACCAGGCGGGAATCGGTCAGGTGCACGGGCGCTTGTTTCGCTCCGGGCAGATCAGAGGGGTGCCGACCTACCATCCAGCGGCCGCGTTGCGTGGCGGACCCAGCGTCGTCGACGTGATGCGCGCAGATCTCGGCGTGATTCGCCGACTGATCGAGACATCGTGAGTTGGCGACGCTACGCGCCTGGTGCCCACGACACGCAAGGCGCCGGGGAGGACTTCGCGGCCCTGCTGCGACCCGGAGACATCGTGATCTTGAGGGGGCCATTGGGGGCGGGCAAGACCACCTTCACCCAGGGCGTCGGACGAGGTCTGGGCGCGCGCGAACGGGTCACGAGTCCGACGTTCACGATGGTGCGCCAGCACGAGTGCGTCAACGATCTCGGCATTGCGACCCTCCATCACGCCGACGTGTATCGGGTGGGATCGCTCGGAGAGGTTGACGACCTGGCGCTCGGGGAGCTGGTGGAGGAGTCGGCCGTGGCCCTGGTCGAGTGGGGCGATATCGCGTCATCGGTCTTTGGTCTTACGGTCATCAGGGTCTCATTCGTGATTGACGAGGACGAGGGCCGCACTCTCGAGGTTGACGGTGCGCTCGAGGGTCGCGAGGCGGCGCTAGAGAGATGGGCGCGGCCGTGAACGTCATCGCTATCGAGACCGCGACCACCGCGTGCGCCATCGCCCTGCGAGTGAGCTCCGGCGAGGAGTTCGAGGCTGTCCTTGACGACCAGCGCCGTCACACCGAGGTTCTCGTGCCCGGTATCCGTGACTTGCTCACAGCAGTTGGCCTTCGCGCGAAAGACCTCGATCGCGTCGTCGTCGATCGCGGGCCCGGTCTGTACACGGGTTTGCGCGTGGGTGTGGCGACGGCGATTGGGCTCAGCCTGGGCGCGGAGGCTGCCCTCGTATCGGTGACGTCACTCGAGCTGCTCGCTCACGGCGCCCAGCGCCTCGCCGTGCGCGGTCAGTTCGTCGCTGTGGTGGATGGTCGTCGCGGCGAGTTGTTCATCCAAACGTGCTCGCTGGGGGAAGAAGTGACCACGCTGGGCGACCCAACGCTCACCACGCCCGAGGCGCTGTGCGAGGAGTGGGCACGACGTGGCGACCCTGTCACTTTCGCAGGTGACGGCGTCGCGCGGTACGAGGCTGTTTTTCGACAGCTGACGCACGCCACGCTCCTGGACCTTCGCGTCCCCCCGCCTCGTGAGGCACTTGGTCTCGGCGCGGCGGGGCCACCCGAGGTCGCCGTTGCGCCCATGTATCTGCGCGAGGCGGATGCCATCGCCAACTTTTCGACGCGTGAACGCACCCCGTGAGCAACTGGAGCATCCGTCTGGCTGAGCGTCGCGACGTTCCCGAGCTGCTCGTGATCGAAGTCGCCCAGTTCCCCGAACCATGGTCGAGGACGATGCTGCTCGATGAGATCGGCAACCTGGAGAGTCGTCGGTACACCGTTGCGGTCGAGAAGAAGTCGATCATCGGATATCTCGGCGTCATGTTCGTCATGGATGAGGTGCACGTCAACACCATTGGCACTTTGCCGGGCCACGAGGGGAGGGGCGTGGCCACCTCGTTGATCGACGACGCGTGGGCCGACGCCAAGGCGCGCGGCATCCTGCGAGCCACGTTGGAGGTGGCCGTCTCCAACAGCCGAGCCCAGGCTCTGTACGCGCGCTACGGATTTCGCCCGGTCGGGGTTCGCAAGAACTATTACGAGCGCACTCGAGAGGACGCGCTCATCCTCTGGGCCGACCTCGACTGAGCCACCAGAGCCGTACGCTGGGTCGGTGGCGTTGGTCCTGGGTATCGAGACAAGTTGCGACGAGACCGCTGCCGCCCTCGTCGACGAGGAGTTTCGTGTGCACTCGTCGGTCGTTGAATCCTCCATTGATCAGCACCGCTCCTTTGGCGGCGTCGTCCCCGAGCTGGCCGGCCGAGCTCACGTCGCGACGATCGGACCAGTCGTTCGCCGCGCTCTCAATGAGGCCGGTCTGGATCCAGGTGAGCCAGCGATCACTGGTGTCGCGGTCACGAGTGGCCCGGGTCTGATCGGATCACTACTGGTCGGGCTCTCGAGCGCGAAGGCGTTGGCGTACGCGTGGGACGTTCCCTTTGTCGGCGTCAATCATCTCGAGGGTCACCTGTTCGCGCCGTTGCTGGAAGCGAGAGGGCTGCAGTGGCCCTTGATGACATTGCTCGTGTCCGGTGGGCACAGTCTCATCGTCTTGCAGCGTGCGCTGGGGGAGCACGAAGTTCTCGGTGAGACCATCGACGACGCCGCTGGCGAGGCCTACGACAAAGTGGCGCGCTGGCTCGGACTTGGATACCCCGGCGGTCCCGAGATCGATCGCCTCGCCAAAGAGGGATCCCCAGACGCCATGAAACTTCCGGTGTCCATGATTGGCGACGACTTTGATCTCTCGTTCTCGGGACTCAAGACGGCCGTCGTACGCGCTGCCGAGGCTCACCGAGAGGTCGCCCTCGCCGATGTCGCGGCGTCGTTTCAAGCGGCACTCTGCGAGCAGCTCCTGCGAAAGCTGCGCCACGCGCTGGAGAGCTACGACGTGGCGGGAGTCGCCCTGGCGGGGGGAGTCGCCGCCAACTCCGCGTTGCGGGCAGGCGTGACGGAACTAGCCAAGGAGTTCGGCCTCGTGGCTCATCTGCCCACGACGGCCATGTGCACCGACAATGCGGCCATGATCGCCGCCGCCGGTCTGCATCGTCTCTCGGTGCGTGGATCGAGCCCACTGGGACTCTCGGCGGCGCCTAATTGGCAGTTGGCGGACGTGTCGTGAGGGAACGCTGGGTACCTCTTGACGCGCACGACGTCGATCCCAACCCGTTCATCCAGTTTCAGCGCTGGTTTGACGAGGCGGAGGGGGAAATGGCCGAGCGCGAGGCGGTGGCCCTAGCGACGGCGTCGCGCGAGGGTGCGCCCAGCGTACGCATGGTGCTGCTTCGCTGGCACGACGGCGCGACCTTTGGCTGGTACACGAACTACGAGTCGCGAAAGGGCGATGATCTCGCGGACAATCCCCGGGCGGCCCTTCTTTGGTACTGCGAGCCGCTCGGGCGCCAGATTCGCATCGAGGGGCCGGTTGAGACGATGAGTTCGGCCGAGTCCGACGCCTACTTCGCCAGCCGGGCGCGAGGGAGCCAGATTGGGGCACGCGCGTCCTATCAAAGCAAGCCTCTCCTCGACCGAGGCGAGTTAGAGCGTCGCGTGAAAGAGATCACCAATGAGTTTGAGGGACTCGACGTTCCCCGTCCGCACTATTGGGGCGGATATCGCCTCACGCCGACGCGATTCGAGTTCTGGCAGCACCGTGACAGTCGGCTGCACGACCGCGTGGTGTACGTGCCGGATGGATCGTCGTGGCGTTGCGAGCGTCAGTCTCCCTGAGGGTGGGAGATCAAAGGACGCGTCTACTACGTCGCTGCTGCAACGGCGCCACGATTCCGACCGTGACAATCGAGACTATGCCGGCCAGCTGGACGATGGTTCGAGGTGCGATGATCTCGAGCAAGAGACCACCCAGCATCATCGAGGCGATCTAAGCCCCGTTCAACATCGCGCCCGACGCGGCGAAGACTCGCCCCCGAAGGCTTTCGGGAGTCGGGTCGGCGAAGAGCGTGGCGAAGGTGACGTTCACGGCACCGACGGTGACTCCGGTCAGAACCATCAAGGGGTAGACGTAGGCCACGTGCTCGCTGAGACCAATGGCGCCGAGCAACACGCTGATAAGGGCGATGCAGCTGAGGGCCGTTCGCACCAAGTGCGTCGGCAGTTGGCTGAGACGACGAGAGCCAATCGCACCGAGGATGCTGCCCACACCGAAGCTCGCTCCTACGAGGCCATATCCAAGAGCGCCCGCGTGCAGCGTTCGAGTGATGAAGAAGACCTCGGCGACATTGATCGCCCCCAGGGAGAGCATGAACACCGACGTGGTGATCGTGACCGCACGCAGCAGGGGGTCGCGAAAGACGAAGCGCGCCAGCGCTCAGTCGGTGTTCGGCCTTGGTGAGGTCTCTCGCTCGCTCGAGACGCCGGTCGGCACGCAGCAACCACGTTCCGAGCCCGGCGAGGCCAAATGTCGCGGCGTCCACGTACAGGGGTCCGCTCTGACCGATCGCGGCCACGAGTAACCCCCCAAGCGCCGGCCTCGCGGTGATAGCAATGCCCTGGACGGACTGAATGGTGGATTGCGCGAGGGCCAGATTCTCGTCTCCGGCCGCCGAAGGGATGAGAGCGGAGTAGCCCGGCGCTGAGAATGCCACGGCGCAGGTGAGTAGCGCCAGGAGAGTGATCGTGACCGCGTCGCCGTGCCAGACGCCAATGGCCGCGCACACGAGCGCCTCCACCAGGCAGAGCGGCACCAGCTAGTGACTTCGCGGGCACCCGGTCGACGACCGCCCCCGCGATCGGGGAGAGGGCCACCAGCGGCAGGGCACCGGCGATCAAAAGGGCGGCAATCATCCATCCCTGACCGTGGTGGGCCACGCGTAAGTACAGGGTGATCAGGGCAATCTCATCGCCGAGCATCGAAAATCCCCGTAGGGCGGCGAGGAGGCGGATGTCACGTCGCTGCACGGTAGAAAGAGCCATGAAGAAAGCCTATGAGGTGCCTCTGTTGGCACTCGGGCTGTCTGGCTGCTAAATTGGCAGTCGCAAGTATCGAGTGCTAATTGCTCAGGAGGCAAGAAAGAATGAAGTTGCACCCACTAGAAGACCGCATCGTCGTTCGTCCCAACAGCGCGGAGGCCACCACGGCGTCCGGCCTGGTGATCCCCGACACGGCCAAGGAAAAGCCCCAGCAGGGCGAAGTGCTCGCTACGGGACCCGGTCGCCGTACCGACTCCACCGGCGAGATCATCCCGACGGGCGTATCGGTTGGCGACACCGTCGTCTACTCGAAGTACGGCGGCACCGAGATCACAGTCGATGGTGAGGACCTGTTGATTCTGTCCAGCCGCGACGTCCTGGCGACCGTCTCTAAGTAGTCCGTGACGAGGCACTCGTCACCCAATCAAACGAAGGAACAGCAATGGCAAAGTTATTGAAGTTTGACGAGGACGCTCGTCGCGGCCTCGAAGCTGGCGTCGACAAGCTGGCGGATGCGGTCAAGGTCACCCTCGGGCCTAAGGGACGTAACGTCGTCCTGGGCAAGAAGTTCGGTGCGCCGACCATCACCAACGACGGAGTCTCGATCGCTCGCGAGATTGAGCTCGAAGACCCCTTTGAGAATATGGGCGCCCAGCTCGTCAAAGAGGTGGCCACCAAGACCAACGACGTGGCCGGTGACGGCACCACGACCGCGACGGTCCTCGCTCAGGCTCTCATCAAAGAAGGCCTGCGCAACGTCGCGGCCGGCGCGAGCCCGTCGGGCCTGAAGCGTGGCATTGAGAAGGCCGTGAACGCGGCCGTTGAGTCCATCGCGGCCCAGAGCCAAGAGGTGTTGGGTAAGAGCCAGATCGCCCAGGTCGCGACCATCTCCGCCGCGGACTCCGCGATTGGCGACGTCATCGCCGACGCGATTGACAAGGTTGGCAAGGATGGCACGGTCACGGTCGAAGAGTCCAACACGTTCGGCATCGAACTTGAGCTCACCGAGGGCATGCAGTTCGACAAGGGGTATCTCTCGCCGTACTTCGTCACCGACCCCGAGCGCCAAGAGACTGTCCTCGAGGACGCGTACATCCTCTTAACGAGTAACAAGATCTCGGCGGTGCACGATCTTGTGCCGGTGCTTGAGAAGGTCATGCAGGCAGGTCGCCCGCTTCTGATCATCGCCGAAGATGTCGAAGGTGAAGCGCTCGCGACGTTGGTGGTGAACAAGATCCGTGGAACGTTTACCTCCGTCGCCGTGAAGGCGCCCGGGTTCGGCGAGCGTCGCAAAGCGATGCTCCAGGACATGGCGATCCTCACCGGTGGCACGGTGATCTCTGACGAGATTGGCCTCAAGCTCGACAGCGCGACTGTGGACCTCTTGGGCAAGGCGCGTCGCGTCGTTGTCACGAAGGACGCGACGACGCTCGTTGACGGCGGCGGCTCGAAGGAAGACGTGGCCGGTCGCGTCGCGCAACTCAAGCGCGAGATCGAAGACACTGACTCTGACTGGGACCGCGAGAAGCTCCAAGAGCGCTTGGCGAAGTTGGCGGGCGGCGTGGCGGTCGTGAAGGTCGGCGCCGCGACGGAAGTGGAATTGAAGGAGAAGAAGCACCGCATCGAGGACGCACTCAGCGCCACACGTGCCGCCATCGATGAGGGAATCGTCGCTGGTGGTGGCACGGCGCTGATTCGCGCACGCGGAGCGGTCGACACGTTGATCACCAACCTGAGCGGCGACGAGGCAACTGGTGCGCGAATCGTTGCGAACTCGCTTGAGTCTCCTCTTCGTCACATTGCCCAAAACGCTGGCTTCGAAGGCGCCGTCAAGGTTCGTGAGGTCGCAGACGCCGAAGGCTCCGTTGGCCTCAACGCCGCGACCGGTGTTCTCGAAGATCTCGTGAAGGCGGGCGTCATCGACCCCGCCAAGGTCACGCGTTCCGCGCTGCAGAATGCGGCCTCCATCGCGGCGCTTCTGCTCACCACCGAGGCCATTGTGGCCGACAAGCCTGAGCCGGCTGGCCCGCCGATGGGCGACGGCGGCATGGGTGGCATGGGCGGAATGATGTAGCCGCTGGTCTTTGATACTCGAACAGCCGGGCCCGAGGCCCGGCTGTTCCGCTTTGTGCACGGTTGTGGGCGATGATCTCACCATGAGAAGGGCACAGCGTAAAATGATTCGGCGACTGAGGGCCGTGGCGCTTGTCGTTTCCCACGATAGATTCGCTCTGCGTCCCGCCGTGGGTTCGAAGTTGGAGTATCTGAAATACGTGTACCCACTCAACCTCGCGCTCAACTTCTTGTACTCTGAGGCCAATGCCGAGGAGACAACTCCGTCGGTTTTTGCTTTTGACAATCTTTACGACGAGTTGGCCCATATGGAGACCTTCACCCGACATAGTGATCTCACATCGGCGACGATCTGCCCTCGCGGGTTCGCCGAATTTGAACATCGCCTGCAAAAAGATGTCGGAGACCAGGCCGGGTGATTTCGCCACCTTCCATGAGTGGACTATCTACCCAAAGGCCCAGGCAACCATCAACGGCAGTTCTTCTCGCCAGAACCTGTCGCCGTGCGACCCGACTCGTTCGGTCATGATGACGTCCGCGCCCGCATCGCTCAACGCGTTTTTCCAGCGCAGTGCGTTTTGGTGGAAGAACGGCTCGAGCGTTCCCGCAAGAAGGTACACGCGCGGGAGCGGACTGGGCATCGCTTCAGGCGGTTGATATCTCGCGCCAGGCGATGCGCACATCACTGTGCCGTAGACGTCCGGGCGCAGGAGTCCGAAGGGCGAGCGCCAACTCTCCACTCGCCGAAACGCCAAGCACCGCGGTTCGTTTGGCAGGCAATTCGATCCCAAACCGCGAGCGCACCCAACGGGGAATGTCGTCTACGAAAAACCTCTCGTGCGCCGCGAACCGCTCCGGGTCGAAGGCTGGTGAGTACTCATGGAGCCGCAACATCTCGTCGTCCAGGCGGTGTGCGCCGACGATCATCGTGGGGGGCAGGTTGGCCATCTCTAGATCCGATCCCCAACATGAAATCAACTGGCCGTCGCTGGCATAGATGAGTGCCTCGGGCGTTTCGGGCGGGACGTACACCGTGATCAACCGGCCGCCGTCGAACGCGAAAGCGTGAGTAACAAACTCTCCTGTGAAGGCATTGTGGGCATCTCCTTGTCAGGGCAACATACGTCTTTGATGAATTGCTAGCTCCGGCGCACCATTGCGCAGTGACCGGGGACGGCGCCACAGTGCATGAGTAACTCAGCGAGTGAACTCCGCACTGCATTCGACTCAGATGAATGAGGATACCGCCAAGCGTCACGTTGTGATCTATTGGAAACTAGGTCTCATAGTCGTATGGAAGGCTGGTAGACGGTGTCGAAGCTTGGACGAGAGACGTCGTTGTGGTTTGTACGGGATTCGATCCCTCGGCCAAGGACGTAGTAGTGCTCTCATTCGTCCGATGTGTGATCTGATGGCCCGAGACGACAACGATCAGAAGCACGTATATCAGGCTGGCCAGAACAATCAACGGGCGAAGGTTGGGGCGATCCCGAGGTTTGTCTGTCCATGACGAGTCACCACCGTTCAACCAATCCTGGAGACGAGGTTGGAGACCAGGACGTTACGCACCGAGAACTTACCCCGCATTGGCAAAGAGCTGACGTCAACGATCCAACTGGCGAGTCAGTCTCGGGTGCCCTTGAGCGTACGTACTCCGTCACTCCCTTCGCGTGGGAAGGCGCCCGACGTACCTGAATGATTTGAACCATTTGGCGAGCAGTGGACTTCGATGGCGTTCTCACTAATTGAAGGCAATCCAGAGCATAGACTTTCATGCGGAGAGCCGGGAAGCCTGGTCGGCGAAGTAACAGTTCGACGGAAGGAACCGGCTGTGTGCTTTCGCAATGCTGGGCGTGCCGACTCGGCGTTGGCCACAGTCCCTGGCTGGGGATCCTGATCCGATGGAGATCGGGCTGGACGTCGTCGTCTTCGTTGCCGGGGCCGGCCTCAGCCTGGGCACTAGCTGGGTGCTAGTCACACGTCTTGAAAGGGTTGGCGAGCGCTTCGGTCTTTCGGAGGCGCTCCTGGGACTCGTTGCGGCGCTGGCAGCAGATACACCCGAAATCACATCGGCCGTGACGGCTTTAGTGCACCACGATAAGTCGGTCGGAGCGGGGGTGGTCATTGGGTCAAACGTGTTCAACTTGGCCGCATTGCTAGGGCTCGGCGCCGTTGTAGCGGGACGCCTTCGGATTGACCGTAAGGTCATTGCACTTTCGGGAGCCGTGGCCCTTTGGGTAGCAATCGTTTGCCTCGCGTCGGTCAGCGGCGTAGTGGGAACATGGGCAGGGCTTGGACTGGCCATGGGAGTCTTTGTACCTTATGTCGTCGTCCTCGGGGCGCATCGGAGAGGATTGGCGTGGCTTCCGCTGCCTCAAAGATGGGTGAAGTGGTTGACGTTGGCGATCCGTGAAGAGGAGTTGGAACTCATCGGTGCCATTCGACCGCGTCGAGGTCGCCCCCGCGACGCACTGGTGGCGACCGTGGCCCTCGTGGTCGTAGTTGGTGCGAGTGTGACGATGGAACGGGCCGGATCTGCCTTGGGTGTTCATTATGCGGTGCCAGGCATAATTGTTGGCGGCCTCATTCTGGCCGCAGCAACCAGCCTTCCGAATGCCGTGGCCGCGGTGCACTTAGCAGTAAAAGGACGAGGGTCGGCGGTGATGGGCACAACCCATAACAGCAATTCCCTTAACATACTCGCGGGTCTCTTAGTACCCGCCCTGGTGGTTGGGCTACCCAGATCGTCGGGCGGCACAATTCTTGTCAGCGATTGGTACCTGGGTTTGACAGCCGTCACGCTGATCGGGGCCTACCTCAGTCGAGGTTTTTCACGGCGACTGGGATTGGTCATCATCTGCGGATACGCCGCATTTGTGGTTTCGGTCATCCTGGTGTCATGAACACGTGCCGGGTCGTCTTCGAGGAAATCAAAGGTCATTCAGACGGTTAGGCTGGGCCTCGATCTCGGTTGTAATTGATGGTCAATACCCGGAGTTGAAATGTGCGAGCGTCACAGGGACATACAAATGGCGGTGATGCGGGACCTGACGTGAACCCACTCCGCAGCGCAGGCTGATCAGCAGCTACTCAGTCGCCTCTACGGCGACGCGGGGAACAACACGGTCGAGCCAACGGGGCATAAACCAGTTCCTCCTGCCGATGAAATGCATGAGCGATGGTACGAGAACCGTTCGAATGATGAAGGCGTCTATTAACACGGCACCACCTAGACCGATGCCAAACTCAGCGATAATCCTTTCGCCACCGACGGCGAATGAGAGAAAGACGCAGATCATGACGAGCGCCGCGGCGGTGATGACGCGGCCCGTGTTGGCTTGGCCACGAATAATTGCCTCTTCGTTGTCGCCGGTATTGAGGTACTCCTCGTGCATACGCGAAACCAAGAAGACCTGATAGTCCATCGACAGCCCAAAAAGAATTGCGATCATGATGATCGGTAAGAAGGACTCCACCGGTCCAGTGCCCGCGCCCAGTAAGTTCGCACCCCATCCCCATTGGAAAACCGCGACGACCAGGCCAAAGGATGCGCCCACGGCGAGCAGGTTCATAACGGCGGCCACGAGCGGGACGATGACGCTTCGAAAAGCGATCATCAGAAGCAGGCAGCCCAGCAAAACGATCACGCCAACGAAGAGGGGGAGTTTGCTCGTGAGCACTGCCGCGAAATCGACAAATATCGCCGTGATGCCGCCGACGTAGATCTGGGTGCGAGAGGTCGCTGTAGCCGCGGGTATGTATTTAGCGCGGATGGTGGCGATGAGCGAGGCCGTCTTCGTATTTTGCGGGCTTGTCGTCGGTATGACGTTGATAATGCCGACGGTGCCTGTCGGATTGGTAAAGAGTGGTTCCACCGAGGCAATGCCGGGCCGACCCTTCAGAGAGTTGTCGAGTTTCTCCATCGCGGTCTTGTCGGCGGCGTTCTTAATCGAACCCACCACGGTGAGGGGGCCATTGAATCCAGGTCCGAAACCCTGAGCCAGGAGGTCGTAGGCCTGTCGTGTCGTTGATGTCGCGGGGTCCGTGCCCTGGTCCGAGCTTCCAAGTTGTAGCGAGAAGAACGGCACGATGATCACGATCATGACGGCGATCGCACTGAGAGTGAGCGCCCGCGGGTGACGCGACACGAAGTGCGCCCAACGTTGCCACGGTCCAGAGACGACCACCGGCCCTGGTCCCTCGGCCGCCAGAGTGCGACGCTCACGTCGGCTCAATACCCGACTCTTTTGGAAGGCCAGCAACGAAGGCAGGAGGCTTATTGAGGCGAGCATGGTGATGAGAACAGCCAGCGACGCGGTGACAGCGACGCCGTTCAAGAACGAGAGACCCAGGACCAGCATGCCCAGCAGCGCGATGCAGACCGTCGATCCGGCAAAGAGCACCGCGCGACCGGAGGTGTTGATTGCGGACGACACGGCCTCTTCAACGCTGGCACCGCGTTTCAGTTCTTGACGCGACCGTGTCACGATGAACAGCGCGTAGTCAATCCCGACACCGAGCCCGATGAGTGATCCCAGGATCGGGGCAAAGTTGGCGATGGCGAGGACGTGGCTGAGGAGAACTCCGCCCGCGAGGGCGATGCCCAGCGCGCAGAGAGCCACAACCAGTGGCAACAGCATCGCGAAGATCGAACCGAAGGCGAGGACGAGGACGATTGCCGTAGCGATGATGCCCGCGAACTCATAGGGGCTAGACGCCGTTGACGTCAGATCTCCAATTGCGTTGCCGCCGAACTGAACCTCCAGAGACGACGATCGAAGTATCGACGCCGTTGTCACCACGTTTTGTATCTGCGCATTGGTCAAGAGGTTGGCGGTCTCAGAAAAGTGGACGACTGCGTAGGCGATGGACCCATTTTTGGAGATCTGCGCGCTGCCGAGGCAGGTGCCACCCGGCACCCTCTCACTCGTCGCGAACGCGCCCGTACAGAATGGCGACGAGACCGAACCGACTTCGGGGAGTTTGGCTACCTTGGTCAGCACGCCCTGGATGGCCGCCTCGTGCGAGGTGACTGATCCACCTGTTGAATGAAAGACGATTTGGTCGGCGTCTCCCGATTGCTGGGTGAAACCCGCCTGCAGGAGCGACTCAGCTTTCGTTGAGTTCGTGCCCGGCAAGCTGAAGGCGTTGGAGTAGGCCGAACCCTCTGTTTGGGAGATCACGTTGATCAAGACGAAGAAAACGATCCATGCGCCGAGCACCCACCAGCGGTGTCGAACGCAAAAACGGGCGAGGGATTTCAAGGGCTCCTCCTGGGGGAGTCGAAGCATTGCGTTACCGTGAGAACGTCAAGCGAAGCACAAGTCTAGAGGAAGTCGATGACGCCACCAGAACGGCGACCCCCGCGTTTCGAGGGTCATCGCTACCCCCAGATCATCCCCGATCCCGACGAGATTGAGATGGGCTTGCCCGCGCCGTGGTCCGTCGTCTCGCATCGAGCGAATCTCACACTTGAACTCGTGGCGCGACGGCTGGCTGAGTCGCACCATCTCCTCAACGCGGAGTTGGCGAGGGAGCGGCCCGAAGAGTTCGGACTCGTCGCTGACGCCGCGCCCACGACGATTGCCCATCGGTCCGCGGTCCTCGTCGCTCTCTTTGAAGAGTCGGGTGAGAGCCACGTGGTGCTCACAAGGCGTTCCTACGACATGCGCTCACACCGCGGGGAGATTGCCTTTCCAGGGGGTCGCAGCCACGGCGGTGAGACCCCGACCGAGACGGCGTTACGTGAGGCGCACGAGGAGGTCGGTCTCGATCCGACCACAGTCACACCCTTTGCCTGGTTGAGCCCGATCGCCACCTTCGCGTCGAGCTCGGCGATATTTCCCATCGTCGGTTTGCTACCGGGTCGCCCCGAGCTGGTCATCGAGCCGTCCGAAGTGGATCGAGCCTTCAGCGTGGCGCTGTCTGATTTGGTCGCGGATGAGGCTTTCCTCGAGGAAAGGTGGCGTCACTCGCTACTCCGCGTGGGCGCCGACGAAGGCGGCTTCTTTCCTATCTACTTTTTCAAGGTGCCCGACGACGTGATTTGGGGGGCGACCGCTCGAGTGTTGACCGAACTCCTCTCTCTCGTCACGGGTGCGCCGTGGCCGACCCATCGCGATGGTCAGGAGCAGTCTCGCCAGTAGAATGCGGGGATAGCGTCGCGTATTTGTGACGTATTCAATCGGAGGACTTCATGGCGGAAGTTGAGATCGGAATCTTCAAATCGGCTCGTCAGGCTTACGGCTTTGACGACATCGCGATTGTGCCCTCGCGGCGCACCCGTGACCCCGAGGACGTAGATATCTCATGGCAGATCGACGCGTACAAGTTCGAGTTGCCGGTGCTGGGATCGGCCATGGATGGCGCGATGTCTCCACTCACGGCCATTGAACTGGGTCGACTGGGCGGACTTGGGGTGCTGAACCTCGAAGGGCTGTGGACTCGCTATGAGGACCCGACACCGCTCTTCGACGAGATCACCGAGCTCGATGACGACAAGGCCACCGCGCGCATGCAGCAGATGTACCTTGAGCCGATCAAGCTCGAACTGGTGGCCGAGCGGATCAAGCAGATGAAGGACGCGGGGGTCATCACCTCAGCCTCGGTGACCCCAGCGCGCACCGCGTCGATGTCCACGACCATCATCGACTCGGGCCTCGACATTCTGGTCATTCAGGGCACGGTCGTCTCGGCCGAGCACGTCTCCAAGACCTCGGAGCCTCTCAACCTGAAGAAGTTCATCCGTGAGTTCGAAGTGCCGGTCATCGTCGGGGGTTGCGCCAGCTACCAGGCGGCCCTGCACTTGATGCGCACAGGCGCGGCGGGTGTACTCGTTGGCGTCGGACCGGGCAATGCCTGCACCTCTCGTGGGGTGCTCGGCATCGGCGTGCCTCAGGCGACGGCTATCGCCGACGTGGCGGGTGCGCGCATGCGTCACCTCGACGAGACGGGCGTCTACGTGCACGTCATTGCCGACGGGGGAATGAGCAAGGGCGGCGACATCGCTAAGGCCGTGGCCTGTGGCGCCGACGCCGTCATGATCGGCTCACCACTCACGAGCGCCGTCGAGGCGCCCGCTCACGGGTTTCATTGGGGCATGGCAACTTTTCACCCCACGCTGCCGCGCGGAACGCGCGTGCGCACCCAGGTCCGAGGCACCTTGAAGGAGATCCTGCTCGGCCCGGCGCACGAGAACGACGGTCGCTTGAACCTCTTTGGGGCGCTTCGCACGTCGATGGCGACGTGCGGATACGAAACGCTGAAGGAGTTCCAAAAAGCGGAGATCATGTTGGCGCCCTCGTTGCAAACCGAAGGTAAGGCGATGCAACGCTCTCAGGGCGTGGGCATGGGACATTGAACGACACGGTCCTCGTTGTTGACTTTGGCGCGCAGTACGCCCAGCTGATTGCCCGGCGCGTGCGCGAAGCGCACGTCTTTTCCGAGATTGTTCCCAGCTCGATCAGCGCGGGCGAGGTTCGCGCCAAGGCCCCGTCGGCGATCATTCTCTCGGGTGGGCCGAAATCCGTCTACGCCGTGCCCGCACCTTCGCTCGATCCCGAGATCTACGACCTCGACATTCCCATCCTGGGCATCTGCTACGGAGCGCAATTGATGGCGCTGCAACTTGGCGGCGATGTCGCCAACACCGGGGTGGGCGAGTATGGTCGCACGGCACTACGCCGGGAAGGCCCGAGTCTCCTGATGGCCGAGTGGCCGTCGTCAACGACGGCGTGGATGAGTCACGGTGACGCCATTGCCGCCGCGCCCGCGGGATTCGCGGTCACCGCGTCCTCACTCGAGGCACCGGTTGCGGTGATGGAAGACGTAGAGCGACGACTGTACGCCACTCAGTTTCATCCTGAAGTCGCGCACACTGAACGAGGTCAGGAACTGCTGTCGAACTTTCTCCACCACATCGCGGGGATTCCGCCGTCGTGGACCAACACGTCGATCATCGAGGATCAAGTGGCGGCGATTCGCGAGCAAGTGGGGGAGGAACGGGTTCTGTGCGCTTTGTCGGGTGGCGTGGACTCGGCCGTCGCTGCGGCGCTCGTCACCAAGGCCGTTGGCACCCAGTTGACGTGCGTCTTCGTCGACACCGGACTGATGCGCAAGAACGAGGGTGAGCAGATCGAAGAGACCTTCGTACGCCAGTTCGGCGTTGACCTCGTACACGTGAAGGCTCAGGACCGTTTCTTCGACGCTCTCCAGGGAGTGACGGACCCTGAAACCAAGCGAAAGATCATCGGCCAGCTATTCATTCGCGAGTTCGAAGCGGTGGCGCGCGATCTCGCCGAGGGTGACGTAGGCCCGAAGTTTCTCGTTCAGGGAACGCTCTATCCCGACGTCATCGAATCGGGCTCGGGACACGCCGCGAACATCAAGAGTCACCACAATGTCGGAGGCTTACCTGAGGACCTTTCCTTTGAACTGATCGAACCGCTCCGTCTGCTCTTCAAGGATGAAGTTCGTCGCGTCGGTGAGGAACTCGGTCTGCCCTCGGCGATCGTCTGGCGCCAGCCGTTTCCGGGGCCGGGCCTGGGCGTGCGCATCATCGGGGAAGTCACGCGCGAGCGCGCCGAGATTCTTCGCAACGCTGACTATGTCGTCGTCGACGAGATCAGAAAAGCTGGCCTGTACCGCGAGCTCTGGCAGAGCTTCGCCGTGTTACCGGCCGTGCGTACTGTGGGCGTCATGGGGGATGGACGTACGTACGCGTACCCGATCATCATTCGAGCCGTCACCAGTGACGACGCCATGACGGCCGACTGGGCACGCTTGCCCTACGACGTGATCGAGAGCATCGCGAATCGGTTGATCCGCGAGGTCGAAGGCGTCAATCGCGTCGCGCTGGACGTCACGAGTAAGCCGCCGGGCACCATTGAGTGGGAGTGAGTCACGGCTCGTTCTCTGACGAGTCACTGTGGGGCGCTGGTTCTAATGACCCGCCCGCGCGACTCGACCCCGACTCGCTTCTGGAGGGACTGACCGCACCTCAAGTCGCTGCCGTGACCCAGCGCGGGGGACCCCTGCTGGTTGTCGCCGGAGCGGGCTCGGGCAAGACGCGGGTGCTGACGAGGCGAATCGCCCACCTGCTGGCGACCGGTGACGCGCGACCCTACGAGATCATGGCGATCACCTTTACCAACAAGGCCGCCGACGAGATGAGACGACGCGTTGTGGACCTGGTCGGGCCAGACGCCGATCGGATGTGGGTCTCCACCTTCCACTCGGCGTGCTTGCGCATGCTGCGCGGGCACGCCGAGGTCTTGGGCTACCAGCGCGGGTTCACCATCTACGACGCCGGGGACGCGGAGACGGCGGTCGAGCGAATCATGAAGGAGTTGAATCTCGATACGAAGCGCTTGCCCCCGCGCAGTGTGTCGGCGGCGATCTCGGCGGCGAAGAACGAGATAATGTCGCCCGAGCGCTACGCCGACGCCTACGGTGACGATCCCCAGCGTCGACGTATCGCCGAGATCTATCAGATCTACGCAAAGCGACTCTTCACGGCCAACGCCATGGACTTCGATGATCTTTTGGTGAATGCCGTTGCCATGTTGCGGGCCGACGAGCGGGTGCTGTCCTCGTATCAGGATCGCTTTCGCCATCTGCTCGTCGATGAGTTCCAAGACACGAACGGCGTCCAGAACGAGTTGGTCATGATGCTTGCCGCCGAGCACCGCAACCTCTGCGTGGTGGGCGATTCGGACCAGTCCATCTACCGTTTTCGAGCCGCCGACGTACGCAACATCTTGCAGTTCGAGGCGCGGTTCCCTGACGCGCAGGTCATCGTGCTCGAGCAGAACTTCCGCTCGACCCAGACGATCCTGGACGCGGCCAACGCGGTGATCGCCAGGAACTCCTCGCGCCACGCGAAGAACCTCTTCACTGAGGGCGCCCAGGGCGAGAACATTCGCCTCTATCGCGCCGGCGATGAGTATGACGAAGGCCGCTGGGTGGCCACCGAGCTGCGACGACTGCGTAGCCAGCACGGACTGGGCTGGAGCGACATGGCGGTCTTCTATCGCACGAACGCCCAGAGTCGAGTCCTCGAAGAGGAGATGCTGCGCGCGCACGTTCCCTATCGGGTGATCTCGGGCATGCGGTTCTATGACCGCAAGGAGATCAAGAACGCGCTCGCCTACGCACGCCTGATCGTCAATCCGCGCGACGAGGCGTCTGCTCGTCGCGTTATCAACGAGCCAAAGCGCGGCGTGGGCGAAGGAGCCCAGGCCAAGCTGGGTTCCTTCGCCGCTGAGCACGGCCTCTCCTTCGCCGAGGCGGCACATCACGGCGCGGCCGCGGGACTCAGCGGGCGAGCTCTCGCCGGTGCCGACCGGTTCGCCTTCATGCTCGACGAGTTGCGCGCGCTGTCGAACGATCTCACCCCGCGCGAGATGATCGACGCCATCGTGCGCGAGTCGGGGATGGGTGATGCGTTGCGCGCCGAGAACACTGACGAGGCGTACTCACGGCTCGAGAATCTCGGGGAGCTCGCCTCGGCCGCGGCGCAGTACGACACGCTCCTCGACTTCGTCGAACGCATGGCGCTCGTCGCCGACTCCGATCAACTCGGCAGTGGTGAGGGGGCGATCTCCATGATGACCCTGCACGTCGCCAAGGGTCTAGAGTTCCCCGCGGTCATCTTGACCGGGTTGGAGGAGACTGTCTTCCCCCATCGGCGCGCCCTGTCAGACGACGATGAACTCGAAGAGGAGCGTCGGCTCTTCTATGTCGGGGTCACGCGCGCGATGCGTCATCTGAGTCTCACGCACTCCTGGACCCGCACGATGTGGGGCCAACGCGTAGAGGCGGTCGCCAGCCGATTCCTCCAGGAAGTCCCCACGGAGCTCGTCACTGACATCTCTGCGACCTTGCCGACCCGGCGATCGAGCTTCGCGCTTGACGATGACGGCTTCATGGGTCGCGCAACGTCGTTCACCGAGGGCCGCGCCTTCGGAACAGGCGCAGCACCTCCAGTGCGCTCAACGGGGGCCGAGAAACTCGGCCTCGCCGTCGGAGATCGCGTCGTGCACGATCGCTTCGGACCGGGCGTCGTCACTCGCGTTGAGGGAGAAGGTTCGCACTCGAGGGCCACGGTGAATTTCGAGGAGCACGGCGCGAAGCACCTCGTCTTGGCGATGACTCCGCTGCACCGAGCGTAGGAAACGTCAGCGGTTGGCGAGGCGCCGCCAGAGCGAGGGCGGCATCAGGCGTACGAGGACAAAGACATAGCGCAAGACGGGCGGACTCCAGATCACCACGTCGCTAGTGGTGAGCCCGCGCACCGCGTTGTCGGCCACCTCATTGACGCCAGTCGTAAAGGGTGTGGGAGCCAGATTGAGCGACATCCTGGTGCGTACCGCGGCGGGACGTAGGACCTGAAGACGGACGCCCGTTCCCTCGAGGGACTCGGCGAGCGCGAGGCAGATTCGGTCTAGCCCGGCCTTGGCACCCGAGTAGAGATAACTCACGCGCCGCACTCGAACCGCCGCGGCCGTGCTCATGACCAGAATATGGCCGCTGCCCTGCTCTATCAGGCGTCGTCGCACCTCAGCCAGGGCCGCCACGGGCCACGTCACATTCACGGTGATCATCCGGGTCGAACCCTGCGCGTCGCCTTCGTCGCGGGACTGGTTGCCCACGGTGCCCACAGCCACCACGACCAGGTCTACCCGGTCTCCCACTTTGGCGAACGCCTCTTCGATGGTGTGTGCCACGTGGTCGAGTTCTTCCGCGTCAAAGAGCACGGTGTCGGTCTTTGTGGCGCCGTACTCCTGCGCTTCGAGCGCGGCCTGGTCGAGGAGTTTCTGGTTTCGCCCCGCCAGGATCACGGTATGCGTGTGAGCCAAGCAGAGTTTCTTCGTTATCGCTCGAGCGATGTCCGAGCTACCTCCAAGGACGATCACCGATTGGGGCAGTTCGCCGCGATTTTCCACCACCCTTTCCTAACAGGTGTCTAAAATGGTGCGGTTCTCAAGCCCTCTATGCTGAGTGTTGATGAAGCGAACGTATCGAGTCGTAGTCGCCAAACCCGGCCTCGACGGTCACGATAGGGGCGCCAAAGTGATTGCCCGAGCGCTTCGCGACGCGGGTTTTGAGGTTGTCTACACGGGCCTGCATCAGACACCCGAGCAGATCGTTCAGGCCGTCATCCAAGAAGATGCCGACGCCCTCGGTCTCTCACTTCTCTCGGGGGCTCACCTCGTGCTCGTGCCGCGCATCGTCGAACTACTAAAGAGCCAGGGCCGCGACGACGTGCTACTCATGGTGGGCGGCATCATCCCTGAAGACGACGTCCCCACCCTCGAATCAGAGGGCGTGGCGCGAATCTTCACGCCCGGCGCCTCGCTCGACGAGATCGGCTCGTGGCTCGAAGGAGCGCTCGACGCACGAGTCCAGACCTAACTTCCACCCCGGCCAGCGATGAAAGCAGACGTGAATGGACCTTTTTGAGTATCAGGGCAAGCAGTACTTCGCGCGCTACGGCATCGCGGTCTCGCCCGGCGACGTCGCCGACACGGTCGATCAAGCCGTCGCGGTCGCGGATCGGGTGGGCTATCCCGTGGTGGTCAAGGCCCAGGTTAAGGTCGGCGGGCGGGGTAAGGCGGGAGGCGTCAAGCTGGCCAACAACATTGACGAAGTCCGCGAGCACGCCGCAAACATCCTCGGGCTGGACATCAAGGGCCACGTCGTACGACGTCTCTGGATTGAGCGTTCTAGCGACATCGAAAAGGAGTACTACGCCTCCTTCACCCTTGATCGACCCAACAAGGCGCATCTGGGGATGTTGAGCGCCCAGGGCGGTGTCGAGATCGAAGTAGTGGCGGAGGAGAATCCCGACGCCATCGCCATGCTCTCCATCGACCCGGTGCGCGGACTCGACCTGGAGACCGCTCGCCGATGGGTCGCCGAAGCCGAACTCGACGAACCGGCGCGCGAGCAAGCGGCGGAACTCCTCGTGAAGCTCTACGACTGCTACACGCGTGGTGACTGCGACCTCGCCGAGATCAACCCCCTCATTCTCACCCCCGACCATTCGGTCCACGCCCTCGACGCCAAGGTCACCCTGGACGAGAACGCCTCGTATCGCCACCCTGAGTGGGAAGAGTTCCGCGCCGACGAGTTTGAGGACCCGCGCGAGAAGATGGCCAAGGAGCGCGGCCTCAACTACATCGGTCTGGACGGCACGGTCGGCATCATCGCCAACGGCGCGGGACTCGCTATGTCGACCCTCGATGTCGTGAATCAAGTTGGTGGCACGGCCGCCAACTTCCTCGACATCGGCGGCGGCGCGAACGCCGATGTCATGGCGGCGGCCCTGGAGGTCATCAACGCGGACCCCAAGGTGAAGTCGATCTTCGTCAACATCTTTGGCGGCATTACCCGCGTCGACGAAGTCGCGAACGGAGTCCTGGAGGCTTTGGATCGCGTCACGATTACTTCACCGATCGTGTTGCGCCTTGACGGCACGAACGCCGTAGAAGGTCGAGCGATCTTGGCGCCGCATTTGAACGATCGCCTCATAACCGAACCCACCATGATCGACGCCGCGCGTCGCGCCGTGGTGCTAGCAAACTAGGACGACAATGAGCATTTTTGTAGACGAAAACACGCGCGTCATCGTGCAGGGCTTGACCGGAGGCCAGGGGCGATTTCACGGACTGCGCAATCGTGACTACGGCACGAAGGTCGTAGGGGGAGTCACCCCCGGCAAGGGCGGCACGGACGTCGAGGGCGTACCAGTCTTCAACACGGTGAAGGAAGCGGTGGCGGAGACGGGCGCCAGCGCGTCGTTCGTCGTCGTACCACCGAAGTTTGCCTCCGACGCGATCATCGAAGCCGCCGAGGGCGGGGTCACGTTCATCGTGTGCATCACAGAAGGGATACCCGCCAACGACGAGGCGGTGACGTACAACCGACTCGTCGAGGACTTTCCGGGCGTCCGGCTTCTTGGGCCGAACTGCCCGGGCATCATCAGCCCGGGCAAGTGCAACATCGGCATCACCTCGGGCGACATCGCCCTCGCCGGGGGACCGGTGGGCATCGTGTCGCGCTCGGGGACGCTGACCTACCAGGCGCTGCACGAGTTGAGTCAACAGGGCGTCGGCCAGACCACGTGTGTGGGTATCGGTGGAGACCCCGTGCCGGGGACGAATTTCATCGATTGCCTCGCCGCCTTCCAAGCCGACCCCGAGACCGAGGCCGTCATGATGATCGGCGAGATCGGTGGGTCTGAGGAAGAGCGCGCCGCGGAGTGGATCAAGCGCAACATGACCAAGCCGGTCGTGGCGTACATTGCGGGGGTGACTGCGCCCCCAGGGCGCAAGATGGGTCACGCGGGCGCCATCATCTCGGGCTCAAAGGGCACGGCTCAAGCCAAGATGGAAGCCCTCAGCGATGCGGGGGTGTACGTGTGCGCCAATCCCACCGAGGCCGGGGCGAAGATGGTCGACATCGTCAAGGCGTTGTAGTTGGCTTCAGTTCGACTCTGTGTTCTGGTGTCTGGATCGGGCACCATCCTCGAAGCAATGTTGCAGGCCGGTCTGGACGTTTCCCTGGTCGCCTCGGATCGACCCTGTCGAGCGCTTGATGTGGCGAGGGACGCCGGTGTCGAGGCACGCTTGATTGATCGGACCGAGTTTGGTGGCTTCGGCGGAGACTTCGATCGGGAGGCCTACAGCCTCGATCTCGCTGCAGTTCTCACCACCGCGCGAATCAGCCTTGTCGCGATGGCGGGCTTTGGGACGATCGTTACCTCATCGTTTCACCACGCGTTTCCGGGACGTGTCTTGAACACTCACCCGAGCCTGCTTCCCGACTTCAAAGGGTGGCACGCCGTGGCTGCGACCCTCGCAGCTGGCGCCAGCGAATCGGGATGCACGGTGCATGTCGCGACCATCGAACTCGACGACGGCCCGATTCTCGCCCAGCGCCGGGTGCCGGTTTACCCCGACGATGACGAGGCGTCACTCCATGAGCGAATCAAGTCCGTGGAGCGAACGCTGTATCCCGAGGTCGTCGCTAGGGTGATGGCGTCACTTGCGCAGGGCCAGGAGCCGATGAGCGTGACGTTCACTCTGGAGGAGAACTAGATGCGGGCGTTGTTGAGCGTGTGGGACAAGACGGACCTGGTCGAGTTCGCCGTCGCGCTTCGCGACGCCGGTGTCGATCTTGTGGCGTCGGGCGGCACTGCTCAGGCGCTCACGGACGCGGGGATCGAGCACCTCGACGTCCAAGATGTGACGGGTTTTCCCGAAATGCTCGACGGTCGGGTGAAGACGCTGCACCCGCTGATTCACGGCGCCATCCTGGCCGATCTCGACAAGTCCGAGCACCTAGCGGCGCTGGACGAACACGACATCACGCCCTTTGATCTCGTCGTGTGCAACCTCTATCCCTTCACGTCGAACCCCTCGATCGAGTTGATCGACATCGGCGGACCTACCATGGTGCGCGCCGCTGCGAAGAACCATCGCCACGTGGCCGTCGTGACCAGCCCGTCGCAGTATCCAAGCGTGATGGCTGAGATCGCCGAGCACGGTTCACTGTCGGACGCGACGCGCTACGAGCTCGCCAAGGAAGCCTTCGCGCACACTGCGGGCTACGACACGGCGGTGGCGGCCTGGTTCGACGCGGGCGCACTGATAGGCGATGCCACCAGCGCCAACGACGCCATCGTTCCTGAAACATTGCGCCTTACCCTGCAGCGCGCCGAGGTGACGCGATACGGGGAGAATCCGCACCAGATCGCGGCACGATACCGGGTCGCGGGCACGGCGTCGTGGTGGGAGGGCGTGACCCAGCACGCGGGAAGCGCTCTCTCGTACCTCAACTTCTTTGACACCGATGCGGCATGGCGTCTCGTGCACGAACTCGACCACGACGCGCCGGGACACGATGTCGTCGCCATTATCAAACACGCCAACGCGTCGGGGGTGGCGCTCGGGTCGTCACTCGGCGACGCGTTCGCCAAGGCCCTGGCGGCGGACCCCCAGAGCGCCTTCGGCGGGATCATCGCGCTTCGTGGACACGTCGACACCGACGTCGCGAGTCTCATCGCGGCTGGCCCCCAGGCCGACGTCATTGTGGCGTCGAGCTTCTCGGACGATGCCATCGTCACGCTGAAGTCGCGCCGCAAGGCGACGCGAGTGCTCAGCGCCCCCTCGCCCGAGCCCCTGGGACTCTCGGTGAGAACCCTTGCCAACATGGCGTTGGTGCAGAACGCCGATGAGATCATCGTTACTAGTGGCGAGTGGCGTTGTGTCACGGACGCGACGCCGAGCGATCGTCAAATGCGGGACTTGATCGTGGCGTGGCGAGTGTGTGCGCGCACGACCTCCAACGCGATTGTTATTGCTAAGGACGGAGTAGCGGTTGGTATCGGCGCGGGTCAGCAGTCGCGCGTCGTGGCCGCGGAGATCGCCGTGACGAAGGCTGGCGAGAACGCTCAAGGTGGCGCCGCGGCGTCGGACGCTTTCTTTCCCTTCGCGGACGGCCTGGAGTCGCTGACCGACGCGGGCGTCACCGCCGTGGTGCAGCCGGGAGGTTCCGTGCGCGATCAGGACGTCATCGAGGCGGCGAACAAGGCGGGCGCCGTCATGATGTTCACCGGCGAACGCCACTTTCGTCACTAGGAGAACCATGAGCGCAGAACTACTCGACGGCGAGCGTGTCGCGGCGGGCATCAAGATGGAACTCGCTGAACGCGTCGCGCGACTCGTCGCGGTCGGTCGCACGCCGGGTCTCGGCACGATTCTCGTGGGCGACAATCCTGCAAGCGCCCGCTACGTCGAGATGAAGATCGAAGAAAGTTCGGCGATTGGTCTGCGCTCTTTCGATGAGCACTTGAGCGCGGACGCGACGCAGCATGACATCGAAGCGGTCATCGACCGCTTCAACGCCGATGATCGAATTCACTCGATACTCGTGCAGTTGCCGTTACCGGACGGGGTGAACGAGGAAGAGGTCCTCCTTCGCGTTCTGCCGTCAAAGGACGTCGACGGACTGCACCCGACGAACCTGGGACGCCTCGTTATGGGATCGCCCGGTCCGTTGCCGTGCACCCCGGCGGGAATCGTTGAACTGCTCGCGGCCTATAACGTTCCCGTGGAAGGCCAACACGTTGTCGTCATCGGGCGAGGTTTGACGATTGGTCGTCCTCTCGCGCTGTTGCTGGCTTTACGGCGCCCCCACTGCAACGCCGCCGTGACCGTGGTGCACACGGGGGTCGAGCATTTCGACCAGTTGGTGCGAAGCGCCGATGTCATTGTCTCTGCGGCGGGTCGGGCGGGACTCGTCACGCGGGACATGGTCAAGCCGGGTGCCGCCGTCGTGGGGGCGGGTACGTCGTTTCAGGGAAGAAAGCTCCTCAGCGACATCGCCGACGACGTGAGCGACGTCGCGCGTTGGGTCACTCCTCGTCTCGGTGGCGTTGGTCCGATGACCCGTGCCATGCTGTTACGTAACGCAGTGCTGGCCGCCGAAAGGGCATCATGACACCACGAGACGATCGCGGACGCGAGTTTGAAGTGCGTCCTTGGGGATCATTCACGGTGCTCGACGACGAGCTCTTTGACCACAAGGTGAAGAGAATTGTCGTCGAGCCCGGTAAGCGACTTAGTTATCAACGTCACGCGCGGCGCGCCGAACACTGGTTCGTCGTGGGCGGCACGGCCACGGTCGTGCGCGATGGTGTCGAGGTGGAAGTTCCGCCCGGCGCCAGCATCGACATCGGTCTCGGGCAGGCGCACCGTTGCGAGAATCGTGGCTCGACGCCCGTCGTCTTCATCGAGGTGCAGAGCGGCACCTACTTCGGCGAGGACGACATCGAGCGCATAGAAGACGATTTCGGTCGTGCCGGCTAGCACCGCCCGGGTCGACGAACTCCTCAACCAAGGACGCACCCGATCTTTTGAGTTCTTCCCGCCGAAGTCCGATGAAGAGAGTGGGGTGCTCGAGCGCACCCTCAGCGCTCTCACCTCACTGGACCCATCCTTTGTTTCGGTGACGTATCGCGGTGGTCGTGAGTCGCGCCAACGCACGTACGACCTCGTTACCCAGATCCAATCCGCGGGTCGAATGACGGCGATGGCTCACCTCATCTGCGTGGGCCACCGTCGAGATGAAATGCGCGATCTGTTGAAGAACTATCTCGACGCGGGCGTACGCAACGTAATGGCGCTCGGCGGCGACTTGCCAGAGGAGACGACGACGTCGGAGTTCACCTACGCCCTGGATCTCGTGGAGTTGATCCGAGAAGTCGGTGAGTTCTGCGTGGGCGTCGGTGCCCATCCCAACGGTCATCCGCGCTCGAGCGATCGGGTGTCGGACCGGAGGCATCTGGCGAGGAAACTCCAGGCCGCCGATTTTGCCGTGACGCAGTTCTTCTTCGAGGCTCGTGAGTGGATGGAGTTGGTCGACCAACTCGGCGAACTCGGCGTAGAAAAGCCGGTGCTGCCGGGCATTATGCCCGTGACGACATTGAACGGAGTGGCTCGAATGGCCTCGATGGGCGCTCCGGTGCCCGCTCATCTCATCGCTCGACTGGAAGCTGCGTACCTACGCGGCGCAGCGCCCGAGGTGCGCGCCGAAGGCAAGCGCGCGGCAACGGAGCTGTGTGTTGAACTGCTGGATGCGGGTGTGCCGGGACTTCACTTCTATACGCTCAATCGTTCGACGGCGACACGAGAAATCTGCCAGACGCTCTTCGCGTAACCACGCGAACGGCCAAAAAGTGGCCAATAAATTGACCCTAGGATGGTTTGATGGCCGAGAAAATCACGATGAGTTCCGAGGGAGTACTGAACGTCTCGGACAACCCCATTATCCCCTTCATCGAAGGTGACGGCACCGGCGTTGACATCTGGCCAGCGGCCAAACTCGTCCTCGACGCGGCCGCCAAGAAGTACGACAAGACCATCGAATGGAAGGAGGTGCTCGCGGGGCAGAAGGCTTTTGATGAGACTGGTGACTGGCTGCCCGAAGAGACCGTCACCGTCTTTCGTGACTATCTCATCGGTATCAAGGGACCACTCACGACGCCCATCGGCGGGGGCTTTCGCTCACTGAACGTCGCGCTGCGCCAGATTCTCGACCTCTACGTCTGTCTTCGCCCGGTGCGCTGGTTCCGGGGCGTGCCCTCGCCCGTGGTGCACCCCGAGGACGTCGACATGGTGATCTTTCGCGAGAACACCGAGGACGTCTACGCCGGTCTAGAAGTCGAGGCCGGCACCGCCGAAGCGGACAGGTTGCGCGTTTTCGTACTCGACGCCTTCGGGTGGGACATCCGCGAGATGAGCGGTATCGGCATCAAGCCGATCTCGAAGTTTGGATCCGAGCGGCTCATTCGCGCCGCCCTCAACTACGCTCTCAGCCGCGATCGCGAGTCCGTCACGTTGGTCCACAAGGGCAACATCCAAAAGTTCACCGAGGGCGCTTTCATGAAGTGGGGCTACGAGCTCGTGCGCAACGAGTTCTCCGACGTGGCGGTTGGTTGGAGCGACTGTGATGGCAAGCCGGGCGACAGGATGCTGGTGAAGGACGTCATCGCTGACATTGCCTTTCAGCAGGCGCTGACCCGGGCCAAGGAGTTTGACGTCATCGCGACCATGAATCTGAACGGTGACTATCTCTCGGACGCGCTGGCCGCACAAGTCGGGGGTATCGGCATCGCGCCGGGTGCGAACATCAACTACCTCACTGGTCACGGCATCTTCGAAGCGACGCACGGCACGGCGCCGAAGTACGCCGGCCTGGACAAAGTTAACCCGGGGTCGGTGCTTCTGTCGGGAGTGTTGATGTTCGAGCATCTGGGTTGGAGCGACGCGGCCAATGACATCGTCACCGCGATGGAGGCGACCATCATCGACAAGATCGTGACGTACGACTTCGCCCGACTCACGCAGGGCGCCACGGAAGTGAAGTGCTCGGAATTCGCCGCGGCGATCGTCGAGCGACTCTAACCACCAAGGAGAATCATGACCCCTGTGAACGTCACCGTGACCGGCGCGGCTGGTCAGATTGGCTACAGCCTGCTGTTTCGCATCGCCTCGGGAGATCTGTTTGGCCCTGATGTTCTCGTCGCGCTGCGTCTGCTCGAGATCGACCCAGCCATGAAGAGCCTGCACGGTGTCGTCATGGAGTTGGACGACTGCGCCTTCCCGCTACTCTCGAGCATCGAGGCGACCAGCAATCTCAACCACGCCTTCGACGGCACGAACTGGGCGTTACTCGTGGGCTCCATCCCGCGCAAGGCGGGCATGGAGCGGGGCGACCTGCTCGGGGTCAATGGGGGCATCTTCCAGCCCCAAGGTCGGGCCATCGCCGCGCACGCGGCTAGCGACGTTCGGGTTCTCGTCGTGGGCAATCCCTGCAACACCAACTGCCTCATCGCGCGCTCCAACGCGACCGAAGTACCCGCGGACCGCTGGTTCGCGATGATGCGCCTCGACCGCAATCGTGCCGTCGCCCAGTTGGCTAAGGCGGCGGGCCATCCCGTCGTCGACGTCAAGAACGTCGCGATCTGGGGCAACCACTCCGCGACGCAGTTCCCCGACTTTGGGAACTCGACCATCGCCGGCAAGAAGACGACCGAGGTCATCACGGATCAGCAGTGGCTGCGCAAGGAGTTCATCGACACGGTGCAGAAGCGCGGCGCGGCCATTATCGAGGCGCGGGGTCTCTCTTCGGCCGCTTCGGCGGCGAGCGCCGCGATCGACACGGTGCGCAGCCTCGTCACCGCGACGCCCGACGATGATTGCGCGTCGGTGGCCGCGACGAGCCACGGCGAGTACGGCGTGCCCGAAGGGATCACGTTCGGCTTTCCGGTGTCGGTGGACGGTCACGGCTCGTGGAAGGTGAAAGAGGGCTTCGAGATCAACGGCTTCGCCAAGGAGCGGATCCAGATCACCACGGACGAACTCGTGGGCGAGCGCGATGAAGTGCGCGCGCTCGGGCTTATTTAGCCCCCAGTCCTTTGGGGCCAACATGACTCGAACGCACCGTGGCGGCGACGATCTAGATCTGATCATTGATCAGATTGAAGGAGTCTCGAGTCTTGAAAGGGCTTTCGCACGCAACCGGCTGAAGAAGTATTACGACGGCGGGTTACCCCGATGGAAAAAGCAGGTACTCAAGATAGGACCGGTGGCCATGGGCTACGGCGTGATTGGTTATCTGTGGTTGGCGACTGCCGGGATTCTCGCGCTCGCCGGGAGTCCCACGTTCTTCTTGCGAAATAGGTCCGAAATGATGTCAATTACCGAAGTTGTGATCTACGGACTGGCGTTGTGCGTGTTCATCATGGCGCTAGTTCGATACACCCAGGGTCAAAGAGTTGGTCGCAACTACATAGAGGAGACGGCGTAAACCATAACAATCGACGTGCCGGCTGGCATCGTCCTTGCCAACCTGGTGGGTGGGGCGGTGGTTTACGTGCATAGTTTGCGATCGAGGGGATGGTCAGGTCGCACGCGCGCCGAGCAGCCACGCCAATAGCGGCACGAGCCCGTGGACGTCGCCACGAATCTTCAGGCGACCGTCACGAACGGCGTTGGCACTAGTGAGCGTGCCGGTGGCGAGAGACTCCGCGTCGCGGTAGCTGATGCGAATGACGGCGTCCGCCGCGAGGTGATCGCCCGCCGTAACGCTCACGCCCTCTCTCGTCACGGCAAAGGTCACCGCGTGGGTCGAGGACGAGGGTCCGTCGGTGAGTTCGAAGACGAGACGCAGTTCGTTGGCACCTTCATCGAGGGGTGCGGGTCCCGCATTATTTAGGGTCTCGCTCAGGTCGCGGAGCCACTCGTCGCTGAGGAAGTCGCTCACTTACGGCGCAGGCTGGACGTCGGCGTTGGTGGCCGAGGTCTTGGGCTTGCGGCGGATCTTGCGGCCCAGCCACGCCACGGGATCGTAGTGAGCGTCGACGATCCTCTCCTTGAGGGGGATGATCGCGTTGTCGGTGATCTTGATGTGCTCGGGGCAGACTTCGGTGCAGCACTTGGTGATGTTGCAGTAGCCAAGGCCCGCGTCTTGGCGAATGAAGTCACGACGATCGTTCTGATCGAGCGGGTGCATCTCCAGCTCGGCGTAGCGAATGAAGAAGCGTGGACCGGCGTAGTGGGTCTTGTTGCTCTCGTGGTCGCGAATCACGTGGCAGACGTCTTGGCACATGAAGCACTCGATGCACTTGTGGAACTCCTGTCCTCGTTCGACGTCTTGCTGGTACATCCGGTAGCCGCCCTCGGGCATCGGGGGGGGTAGGAATGCCGGCACCTTCTCCGCTTGGACGTAGTTGAACGAGACGTCGGTGACGAGGTCACGAATGATGGGAAACGTCTTCATCGGCGTGACGGTGACTGGTCCAGCGGGCAGCGCGTCCATCCGGGTCATGCACATGAGGCGCGGCTTGCCGTTGATCTCGGCCGAGCACGATCCGCACTTGCCGGCCTTGCAGTTCCAGCGACACGCGAGGTCGGGTGCCTCGGTCGCCTGAATTCGGTGGATGACGTCGAGGACGACCTCACCCTCGTTTTGCTCCAGGGTGAAGGTCTCGAAGTCGCCACCACTCGCGTCTCCGCGCCAGACTCGCATGGTTACCAGGGCCATTACTTGGCCTCCTCGAGTAGGGCCATCAGATCGTCCGGCATGGCAAGAAGCGGTGATTCCGTTGCGGTGATCGGACTGTCCCACCTACCGCCCTGGCTCGATTGCGCGAAGTTGATCTTCGCGAGCTCGGGGTCGGGGTTCGGGAAGTCCTCGCGAGTGTGACCCCCGCGTGACTCCTTGCGCAGCGTCGCACCCAATGTGACGGTCTTGCACACCGCGATCATGCTGGGCAGATCCGTCGCCAAGTTCCAACCAGGGTTATACGCGCGCGAACCCTTCACCGAGACGTTCTTGACGCGCTCGGTGAACTCATCGAGGCTCTTCGTCGCGTACTCGAGCTCCTCGGCCTTGCGAATGATGCCCACGTTGGACTGCATCATGTCTTGGAGGTCGTGCTGGATGTCGTAGGGGCTCTCACCGCCCTCTCTCGAGAGTGGTACCAGGGCCGCCTCAATGGCAGCGTCGACCTCACCCTGGTCGATGGTCGTCGCAGCCTGGCCCGAGGCAATGTACTCGGCGGCTCCGATGCCGGCTCTACGGCCAAAGACGACCAAGTCTGAGAGAGAGTTGCCACCGAGACGATTCGCCCCGTGCATCCCACCGGCCACCTCGCCGGCCGCGAAGAGCCCCGGAACCACGGTCACCTCGGAGTCGGCGTCCACTTGCACGCCACCCATGATGTAGTGGCACGTAGGGCCGATCTCCATCGCCTCGCGCGTGATGTCAACTCCCGCCAGTTCCATGAACTGGTGGTACATCGAGGGCAGGCGACGACGAATGAACTCAGCAGAGCGGCGCGACGCGATGTCGAGGAAGACGCCACCGTGGGGGCTTCCGCGACCGGCCTTCACCTCAGTGTTGATGGCGCGAGCGACTTCGTCGCGAGGCAGCAGTTCGGGCGGTCGTCGCCCCGCGGCGTGGTCGTCGTACCACTTGTCGGCCTCTTCCTCCGAGTCGGCGGTCTCGGCGCGGAACATGGGGGCGACGTAGTTGAACATGAATCGCTCGCCCAGTGAGTTGCGCAGCACTCCTCCGTCGCCGCGCACCCCCTCGGTGACCAGCAGACCTCGCACGCTCAGGGGCCAAACCATGCCCGTCGGGTGGAACTGGACGCACTCCATGTCGATCAGCTTCGCTCCGGCCCAGAGCGCCATGGCGTGGCCGTCGCCAGTCCCCTCCCATGAGTTCGATGTGAACTTCCAGGACTTGCCCACTCCTCCGGTCGCCAGGATCACGGTCTTGGCTTGGAAGGTGACGAACTCTCCGGTTGCGCGCCAGTACCCCACGCACCCGGCGATGCGGCCATCCCCGTCGTGAACGAGCTGCAAGACCTTGCACTCCATGAACACGTCGGTGCCCATCGAGACGACTTTTTGCTGCAGGGTGCGAATCAGCTCGAGCCCGGTGCGGTCGCCCACGTGCGCGAGGCGCGCGAAGCGGTGCCCACCGAAGTCGCGCTGGAGGATCTTGCCGTCCTTGGTGCGATCAAAGAGAGCCCCCCACTGCTCGAGCTCCCACACCCGGTCGGGCGCTTCTTTCGCGTGAAGTTCGGCCATGCGGTAGTTGTTCAGGTACTTGCCCCCGCGCATGGTGTCGCGAAAGTGGACCATCCAGTTGTCCTCGGGGTAGACGTTGCCCATGGCGGCGGCCATGCCGCCTTCGGCCATGACGGTGTGGGCCTTGCCCAGCAGTGACTTCGTGACGATGCCCACGCTGAGACCGCGCTGCTTCGCCTCGATGGCGGCACGCAGTCCCGCGCCGCCCGCGCCGATGATCAGGACGTCGTACTCGTGGTGTTCGTACGGTTCGCTCACGTTGGTCCTTAGAAGAGTCGGTAGTCGGTGATCGCGCCTGAGGCCACCAGGCGAATGTAGACATCGGTCAACGCGACGAAGATCAGCGAGGCCCAGGCGAAGTTCATGTGCTTCGCGTTGAGGGGCGTGACGAACTTCCAGAACCGGTAGCGCCACGGATGCGCCTTGAAGCTCTTCACCTGACCCCCGCAGAGGTGTCGACAGGCGTGACACCCCAGCGAGTAGAGCCACAACAGTATGGCGTTCACGACGAGCACGATGGTGCCCACGGTCACCCCCCAGCCGATCCCCGGTTGACGAAAGGCCAGCACCGCGTCGTAGGTCAACAGAACGTTGAAGACGAGCCCCGCGTAGAAGAAGTAGCGATGCGAGTTCTGCAGAACGAGGGGGATGCGGGTCTCACCTGAGTACGAGCCGTGCGCGTCCGCAACGGCGCAGGCGGGCGGCGACCACCAGAACGCCCGGTAGTAGCTGCGCCGGTAGTAGTAACAGGTCAGACGAAAGCCCAGCGGGAAGATCAAGATCAGCAGCGCTGGCGATATCTCCCACCAACCCCAGGTGAAGGCGAACCTGGCTCCGGGTACGCACGAGCCGCCGATGCACGGCGAGTAGAAGGGGCTGATCAGGTCGCGGCCCATATTGGCGCCCACGAAGTAGTTCTTGTTCTGAAAGGCCGCCCACGTGGAGTAGACCACGAACGCCGTCAAGACGGCGACCGTGACGACCGGCTGGACCCACCAGCGATCTTGGCGAACCGTAGCTTCGTCGGGACCTCCGCGCGTCCCTCCGAGTTGAACCTTGGTCGAACTCTCTAGGGCCGTCACCGATACTCCTCGCTCTTGTGGCTACACGCAGCAAATTTCATCTTAGAAGCGCCCTGACTCGTGAAAAGTCGACACATAGTGACTTGGACGCTGATGTCTTCACCGCAGACGAAACGTCGACTAGTGGCGACCACCCCGACGACCTTCTGCCGTCCCCCCGATGAGTGCCCAGAACACGAGACCGAGTCCAGGTACAAGAAACCAAATGCCAAAGACCAGCGCGAGCACGACAAAGAATGCGCCCATGCCCAACGTGAAGGGCCAGATCGACGTGCCCGGAAACGTGCCAACGACACCCGCGCCCTGTGCTTGGGTGGCGGTGGGGTCGTCCTCGGCGCGGGGCTTCATCTTGCGACTCCAGACGAAGTAGTAACCACCCGGCACGAAACACAGCAACATGCCACAGAACATCATGACGCTGCCGGCGTTCTCGTGGCTCCAGAACCAGTAGACGACCATCATGAGGCCAAAGAAGGTCCCGAGGGACAACAAGAGTCGCGCCTCGGTCCTCATGAGGGATGGGCATCTTCGAGGATGGCTTCACTGGCGTGACCGTGCGGCGCCGCGGAGTGACCGGGGTGGTTGTAGTCCCAGGTCGGACGTTCCGAACGAATCTGGGGCAGGCGATAGAAGTTGTGGTGCGGCGGGGGTGAGGTGGTGAACCACTCGAGCGTGTGACCGTCCCACGGGTTGTCCCCGGCTGGGTACTTCTTCCAGCTGTACACGATGTTGACGAGGAAGCACACGGTCGAGAGGCCCATCAAAATGGCGCCCACCGTGGCTATGTCGTTGAGGCCCTGCCAACTCGGGTGGTTGGGGTAGACGCCGACGCGTCGGGGCATTCCCCACAGACCGAGGATGTACGTGGGGAACGTGAAGGCCTGTGCCCCGATGAATAGCAGCCAGAACTGGGCCTTGCCGATCCTTTCGTTCAAGAGATAGCCGGTGATCTTGGGGCCCCAGTAGTAGAGCGCGCCCATGGCGCCCATCATCAACGCCAGCACGACCGAGTGGAAGTGCGCGACCACGAAGTATGTGTCGTGGGTGAAGAAGTCGAGCGGCGGGCTCGCCAGGTAGATACCGGTGATGCCGCCAACGAGGAACGTGAACAAGAAGCCGAGCGACATCAACATGGCCGTCGAGAACCAGACTTGCCCTCGCCACATGGTGCCGATCCAGTTGAAAAACTTGATGCCCGTGGGCACCGCGATGAGAAAGCTCATGATGGAGAAGAAGGGCAAGAGGACGGTGCCGGTCGTAAACATATGGTGAGCCCACACGCCCAGCGACAGCGCACCGATCGTAATGGTGGCAAAGATCATGCCCTTGTAGCCAAAGACGGGCTTACGCGAGAAGACGGCGATGATCTCAGTGACCATGCCAAAGACCGGTAACGCCAAGATATAGACCTCGGGATGGCCCCAGAACCAGAAGATGTTCTGCCAGAGCACCGGCACGCCGCCCCCCGCGACCGAGAAGATATGCGTGCCGAAGTGTCGGTCGCAGTAGAGCATGATGAGTCCGGCCGTCAGCACCGGGAAGGCCAGCAGGATGAGGATCGCCGTGATCAAGAGGTTCCAGGTGAAGATCGGCATGCGGAACATCGTCATGCCCGGTGCCCTCAAGTAGAAGATCGTGGCCGTCAGGTTGACGCCGGTGAATATGGCCGAGAAGCCCGTGAGCAGCAGCCCGCCGATCCACAGGTCCGCCCCCGCCCCGGGCGTGTTCACCGAGTTCGAAAGTGGTGCGTAGGCGACCCAGCCGAAGTTGGCGGGGCCGCCCGCCACGAAGAAGCCCGACAATAGAGTGAGTGAGCCCATGAGGTACAGCCAATAGCTCAGCGCATTGAGGCGCGGGAAGGCCATGTCGGGAGCGCCAATTTGGATAGGAACAATGATGTTCGCCAGGGCTCCAAAGGCGAAGGGCCCCATGAAGAGATAGATCATCACCGATCCATGCATGGTGAAGAGTTCGTTGTACTGCGCGAGGGAGACCAGCGAGTTGTTCGGTGTGGACAACTGGGCGCGGATGAGCTCGGCGAAGCATCCGCCGATAATCATCATGACCACCGACGTCACGGTGTAAGACATGCCGATGACCTTGTGGTCCGTCGAGGTCATCCATTTCAAGATGCCGGTCGGGCCGTGATCGTCGTGATGCTCCTCGTGCGCTTCGGCCACTACGGGTGGATCTAGTACGTCGGTCATTTAGCTGTTCCCTATGGTGGGCTTGGTGGGCACGATGGACGAAGTCTGTTGGCTGGTGGCCGCCGCCGCCGCCGCCGCGGCGGTCGGATTGGCCTCGCTCTTGAGCCAAGAGCTGTAGTCGCTCTCAGAGACGACCTTCACGCGAAACCACATCAGCGAGTGGTAGAGACCGCACAGTTGCGTGCACTGGCCGTTGAAGGTGCCGGTGTCAACCGCCCGAAACGTGAACTGGTTCAACACGCCCGGAAGGGCGTAGCGAGAGAAGTTGAAGGCGTTCACGTAGAAGCCGTGAATGACGTCCGAGGAGGTCAGGTTGATGTGAACGTTCTCATTGACGGGCATCACCATTTCGGGATCTTGGGTGGTCTGACCCATGACGACGACGTTCTGGCCGGGGTAGGTGAACTTCCATCCCCACTGGAAGGCGTTCACGTCAATGGTCACGTTGGTCTTGGGGTTGGCGACCTCTTTGTTCTCGACGACCAGCGTGGCGGCGAAGAGTCCGAGCACGATGAGCACCGGAATGATCGTGTAGGCGAACTCCAGTGGTAAGTGGTACTGGCTCTGCTTAGGAATGTGGTCGCCCTTGCGCCGGAAGCGAATGACAGCCCAGATAATCAAGAAGGTGGTGAAAAGACCGATGATCATCGCGCCCGCGGTGAAGCCCTGCCAGAGGTTGAACACCGAGTGGGAACTGGTCGTGGCACCCGGCTTCGCGCCAAACGTCGGGATGCCATCGCTGGTCGGGACGTGATCATTGCAGCCAGCAAGCACGAGCGCGGCAACGGGGAGGGCGGCCAGACGTCGCACGCGCCGCCAGCGGCGCGTGCGGACCGAGACTCCCTGTGGGGGCAGGGCAGGTGGTTCCACGCTTGAAACCTTAGTCATTATTTATGGTCGCTTGATTTCGCGACGGGCGAGGTCCGGCGGCCACGCAACGGTGGGACGTGACGATTGGCTGCCTTCGCTGGAGGCCTCGCGTTCGGCCCAACTGAAGATGCCTCGCGACATAGTCGAGGTCGCGTTCGCGGCCAACGCGTGGAACACGCGTCGACGAACATCCTGTACACCTGGGTCCGACGGCGAGGCGAGCCAGGCCGTCTCGGCCAAGTGTCCGGCAAGGCGAAGTCCCTCATCAGAGCCATCTTCGAGCAGTGATTCAGCGCGCGCGCATAGCGCATTCACTCCGCCGGCGAGATCAGCCAGTTCCGCTGCCAGGGCCCGCTCATGCGCGGGTCGCAGGTTGGCCGGGTTGCCGTCCCACCATCCGCCATACAGCCGCCACACGTTTCTGACGATGAACTCTGGCTCGTCGTAGTACGGCTGGAGGTAAGGCCTCTCTTCGAGGTGGCGCGGCACCTTGACGTTCGCCAGTGCGTCGGCAAGGCGCGCGCCGTCGTTCATCAGAGCCAGCGTCTGCTCGACGAGGCTCTCCAGATATTCGGCAGTTTCACTGAGTGCTTGGCGAATGCGGTCGCGTCCAATGACCGGTAGTCCGTGTCCGGGTAGCAGGTACCGCGCCTGCAGATCGACCATGCGTCGAAGCGCTTGCGCCCATTCGAGCGGATATCTCTGCACCTTTTGCGGGTTGCCCGCGTTGGGACTGTTCCATATGAACAGGTCGCCCGAGCAGAGGACGCCCGTCTCGGGAATCCAGGTCACCGTGGCGTCGTCGGTCTCGCCCTTCTCGTGACGCAAGTGAAATTGCGTCGCGCCCACGGCAAAGTCGTGCTCCAAGTCATAGGTTTCGTCGGGGTAGCGATACGCCGTAGGCCACTGCAGATTCGTCGATGCGAACTGTCGCTGGTTGATGATCTCGTTGTAACCGTGGGTCATCAGGTACCGGTCGAAACGTCTCGAGACGCGCTCGTGAGCTATCACGTGAGGTTTTGCCCATCCGTTCGTGGAGGCCTCGTCCTCGAAGGGTCCGACACCAAAGACGTGGTCGATATGGCCGTGAGAAAAGACGGCGCTACGCAGTGGCAGCGCGCTCCAGGTTCGAATCTCTTGGTGGACGAGCTCTGCGGTTAGCGGCGACCCGGTGTCGACCATGACCAGGCCGTCGCTGGTTGAGATCGCGGTGCAGTTCGCGAAGTTCGCAAGGAATGCGGTGTCGTCGGTGATCTCAGCGACGTGGCCGATCGCGCCCAGAGGATTGGTTTTTTGGCCCAGGTCCTCACCGCGCCAGCGGCGATCGGACAGCTCAACGATATCCATGTGCTACTGGTCGGGCTCGGGAGCCTTTGTGTCGGGGGTGTCAGAGGTCTTGGTCGCGTCCGGGCCTTTGGATTCCTTAAGACCCTTCTCGAACTCGGTCTTCGCACTGCCCAGGTTGCGCGCAAGTTTGGGAATGGCTGACCCGCCAAAGATCAGCACGGCCACCACAATCACCACGACCAAGAGATCCGGCCCGAAAATATCACCAAAGAACACGGTCTTCTCCTTTGACGCGCTAACTCCAGAGTAGTGCGCTCAGAGAACGGTTCGTCGGCGACGGTCCTCATCAGGCTACGTAAGAATACGAAGGTGACCCCGGCGCCGCGCGAGACCTACCGCGACGCGCTGAGCGTCGCGTTGACCGTGGGCGCCTACGGAGTGGCCTTTGGAGCCGCGGGCATTGCGGCGGGTTTCTCGGTCCTGCAAACCTGTCTCTTCTCCCTCGTCACGTTCACGGGCGCCAGCCAGTTCGCCGCGGTGGGCGTGATGTCGGCCGGCGGAGGTGTGGCCAGCGCAGTGGCGACCGCCTCCTTGGTGTCGACTCGAAACACGCTGTACGGGATACAGATGGCTCCGGTACTTCGAGTCAAGGGTCTGCGACGCATCGCGGCGGCTCAGATCACCATCGACGAGTCGACCAATGTCGCGCTGGCCCAGATACTGCGGGGAAGCGTCGCCATGCGGGCGGGTTTTTGGATCACCGGTAGTGGGGTATTCCTTTTTTGGAATGTGTTCACTTTGGTTGGGGCGCTCAGTGCGCAGGCGCTGGGCAACCCGGCGTCGTGGGGGCTCGACGCCGCGGTGCCCGCCGCGTTCCTCGGACTGTTGTGGCCCCGATTGACGAGCGGCCATATGCGAGTGGTGGCCGTTGTCTCGATGGGCTTCGCCCTGGTGGTCACGCCGTGGCTGCCCGCCGGGCTGGAGATCATTGCCAGCGTGCTCGTGGCCTTCGTCTTTGGGTGGCGTGAGCGATGAGTTCGTCGGCCTCGTGGATCGTGCTCGGATCGACCAGCGCGCTCTGCTTTGCCATCAAGCTGCTCGGCTACTTCATACCCGAGAGTTGGATGGCTCATCCGCGCCTGCAGCGCATCAACGCCCTGATTCCCATTGCGCTCTTGAGTGCGCTGGTCGTGGCCGAGGGCCTCGTGACAAAGACGCATGTGGTGATCGATCATCGCCTGGCGGGTCTGGTCGTGGCCGCGGGACTGCTCTTCGCGCGAGCGCCGTATCCCGTCGTGGTCGTCGGCGCGGCCGTGACGTCAGCGCTGGTCTTCCACCTGCACTGACGCGATTACTTTCCCTGCCAGTTCGGTGGTCGCTTCTCGGCGAAGGCGACGGCGCCTTCGAGGGCGTCGGCGCTTCGTCCGATCCTGGCGAAAGCCTCGTCGCTCGCCGCCCAGGCGTCGGCTTCGCTCAGCTCCAACGAGCGCCTCATGATCTCCTTTGACGCGCGCACCGCCAACGGCGCGTTCTTCGCGATCCGTTCGGCCAGATCGATGGCGACGTCGAGTACCTGATCGCCCGCCACGACGTGATTGACGAGTCCGAGCTCGTACGCCCGCGTCGCGTCGATGAGCTCGGCCGTGAGGGCCATCTCGTAGGCGACGGTCAGAGGGACGCGTTGGGGGAGTCGGATGAGACCACCCGCGCCCGCGACCAGTCCCCGTGACGCTTCAGGAATGCCGAACTTCGCGTGATCTGCGGCAACCACGATGTCGCAACTGAGCATGATCTCAAACCCTCCGGCCAGGGCCGAACCGATCGCCGCGCAGATGAGCGGCTTGGAGAACTCGCGCTTGGTGATTCCCCCAAAGCCGTTCTCGGTGATGGGGAACTCACCGGCGGCGAAAGCCTTGAGGTCCATCCCGGCCGAGAACGCCTTATCCCCCGCGGCGGTGAGTACGACGACCCAGACGTCGTCGTCGGCCTCGGCATCGGTCAATGCGGCGTCCAGCGCTTCGGCGGTCGCTCGATTGATGGCGTTGCGCGCTTCGGGTCGGTTGATGGTGAGCAGTTCGACGTGTCCGCGTCGCTCGCACAAGATTTCGTCCGCCATTGGACCCTCCTCTGTCATCGCTTCAGTGGCCGTAGAACGCAACCTAGTTGACGAGGATTGCGTAGTGACGTGGGAAACTCTGTCCGTGACCAACCGAGCTCGTCTCTTCGTGACCCTCGAGGGGTACGCCGTCGAGGGCGGGTTCGACCGTCCCGGTGAGCCAGCGACGTGCTTTTCACCCACCATCGCGCTGGGTCGCGACAGCGGACCGGGTGCGGCCGACGATCTCTGGCACCACTACGAGACGGTGCTCGACTTCGTGCCCGGACTGGGCTTTGAGGGAATACGCCTCAACGTCGAATGGGCACGTGTCGAGCCACGCGCGGGTGAGGTTGACAAGGCGGCGCTTCATCGCTACCTAGACGTCGTGCGACACGCGCGTTCGCTAGGGCTCGACGTAACGATTGCGCTCGTCGACGCGGTATGGCCCTCGTGGCTCGGCCTCGAGGCGTGGCTCTTGCCGTGGGTGATGCCGCACGTGATCAACCATGCGCGTCGCGTGGTCGCGTTTCTTGGCGGTGACATCACCGGCGTGCTGGCCTTCACACAGCCGAACGAACTCGTGACGCGCGGATACCTAACCGCGAGCGCTCCGCCATGGCGGCGCGGTGCGCTCAGCGACGCCGGCTTCGCTCACGCGCAGATACAGCGCATCATGGATGAACTTCGCGTCGACGACGTGGTCGGAGCCCTTCTTGTCACCTCCAGCGCCGTGGCCACACTTGACGTTGTTCCAGCGGATCTGCTCGCGGCCCGCGAGTCGTTCGAGGGCACCGAGATCTACCTTCGCTCGCTACTTCGCGGCTCGGGACCGACAAGCGTCACCGCGGGGCTCTTGGTGCAACACGGCGACCAGTGGCGTGTCAACGCATCCGAGGATCTACTCAGCGCTCTTCGGTGAATCGGTGTCGGGGTGCTCGTGTTGCCACTGCGTTGCGTCACGGGTTTCGTGACGTCGGTGGTGAAGATAGGCAACCACGATGATCGCGACGATGACCACGAGCAGTCCCGACGCGGCCCAGCCCGAATACTTTTCGATCGAGTCGAGTGCGTGTCCCGCGTAGTAGCCGAGCAACGTGTAGAGCACGGCCCAGACGACGGCGCTGGCCGCGTTGGCGGCGAGGAATCGTCGATAGCGCAGATGGCTCATCCCGGCCAAGCCGGGGATCACCGCGCGCAGAAAGGCGGTGAAGCGACCGATGAAGACGTAAGTAAGTCCGCGCCGACTCAGCGCGTCGAGTGCGCGGTCAAGGAACGCCCGTCGAGATCGCAGTGGCTTCAACGCCAGGAGCCGCGGCCCGTAGCGAGCTCCCACGGCGTATCCGACCGTGTCACCAACGATGGCCGCCACTGCGACGAGGACACAGAGGATGACGAGGTTCACGTGGCCACGACTGGCCACCACGCCCGCGACGATGACCGATGTCTCTCCGGGCAGTACGAATCCGATGAAGAGCGCCGCCTCACCGAATACGAGAATCGCCACGAGTCCATACACCAATGAACCAGGAAGACTCTGAAGCTTTTCGAGGAGAAAGGAGAGGATGGTGGCGCTCGGCACCTCTCCATTGTCGTTGATAAAAGGTTCGTAAGAGTCCGAGGGCGCCGGACGCAACTTTGAGGCCGCGTGGCACGATAGATGTGTCATCGAAAAGCGACGCGGAAGACTTCGGTCCCGAGCGTCGCCTCTCTTTCAAGGCTCCAGTTCGCGCGTGGGCGCTCAGCGAGTGGGCTCTTCTACCGCTGCGCCTCTTTCTTGGAGCGACCTTCCTCTACGCAGGAACGCAAAAGCTCGCTAACCCGAACTTCTTCAAGCGAGACAGTCCGATCTCCATTCAGTCGCAGCTGATCGCCGCCGCGCACGCCAGCCCGATCTCGGGGCTGCTCGTTCGCCTCGAAGGCATTGCCAAGCCCATCGGTTTGGTGATCGCCTTTGGCGAGATCGCGGTGGGGTTGGGTACGCTCATCGGACTGTGGACGAGGATCGCGGCCATCGGGGGCCTCATAATCTCGCTCAGCCTCTTTCTTACCGAGAGCTTTCACGCGTCGCCCTATTTCACCGGAGCGGACATCGTCTTCTTCTTCGCCTGGATGCCCTTCATCGTTGCGGGCGCGGGGACCCGGCTCTCTGTAGATGCGATGATCGCTGAGCGCGTTGCGCGAAGGGCCAATCAGCCCTCGCCCGAGCTCGTGCCCATACCTTTCGCCACCGTCCAATTGTTATGTGGCAACTACGAGGAGGGCCACTGCGCCGCTCGGGGAGGGCTAGCCTGCGACGCGGCTGTATGCCCGGTGCTCCTTGGCGGCCGCGGATCGCTCGTGACGAGTTCGAGGTTGGATGTGGTCGATCGGCGGGAGTACTCATCCTCGGTGGTGCGGCCGCCGAGGTCGGCGCTCTCATCAACGACGCACCCAAGCCCACCAAGCCCAATGAACGGACGCTCAAAGCGCCCACCACCACCACGACGACGCCGGACGGTTCGACGACGGCGCCCCCGACTCCTGTGCCTGATGGCGCGGTGCTGGGCACCGCCGCCGATGTGCCCGACAACTCCGCCGCCGCTTTCCGATTCCCTCCAAGGGAGACCCAGGGCATCATTATCCACGCGGTCACCGGCGATTTCGTGGCCTATAACGCGGTGTGTCCTCATATGGGATGCACGGTGGGCTACTCACGCGCGAACAAGATCATCATCTGCCCGTGTCACGGCTCGCAGTTCGAAGTGAGCAATGGAGAGGTCATCATAGGACCCGCGCCACACGGATTGACCAAACTGAAAATCGCCGAAGGGACCAACGGTAACCTCTACCTGCAATGAGTGATGAACCTCGCCGGGTGCTCTTCGTCGAGGACGATCACGACCTAGCGAGCGCGGTAGTCGGGCTTTTAGTCGATGAGGGTTACGTCGTCGACCAGTTCTACGACGGGGACGCGGGCCTCGAGGCGGCGCTGCGCGGCACCTACGACGTCATCGTCCTCGACATCATGTTGCCCAAGCGCAGCGGATTTCGAGTCTGCCAAGACCTGCGCGCCGCGGGAGTCCAAACCCCGTTGTTGATGCTGACCGCCAAAGAGGGGGAGTGGGATGAAGTGGAGGGCCTCGACGTCGGCGCTGACGACTTCTTACGCAAACCCTTCGAGCGATCGGTTCTCATGGCGCGTCTTCACGCCCTCCTTCGGCGCCAAGAGCGCGGGCGTCCCCAGCAGTTGAGCGTCGGCGCGGTGAACCTTGATCCGGTGACGAGACACGTGACGGCCTACGGTCGAATGGTCACCCTCACGCCCCGGGAGTTTTCGTTGCTCGAATACCTCTTGAGTCACGCGAACGTGACGCTGTCCAAGACGGACATACTTTCGGTCGTGTGGGGCGGCGACTTCGACGGTGATCAAAACATCGTCGAGGTATATGTGGGGTATCTGCGAAAGAAGATCGATATTGCCAACGAGCCCTCGGTAATTCGTACGGTGCGCGGATTCGGCTACAGCGCGCGCGACGCCTGATGGCGCGGGGTCGCGAACTTTCCATTCGGGCCCGACTTACCCTCATCTTCGTTCTGGCGATTGCCGTCATCTTGACCTTTACCGGCATCGCCCTAGTGAACCTGGTGCACCGTTCGCTGCTGAGCCAGGCGGCGAACCAGATCGACGCGGTCATGGAGCAGACCCAGATGGGCCTCGCGTCCGCGTCCCGGGCCTCTGCTCGCCGGGTCACACTCGCCACGCGCGGCGACGTCGTCGTTCAGGTCACCAACGCCGCAGGGACGAAGGTGTGGGCAGCGAGTTCGGCTATCGCCGGCGCACCCGTGCTCGCCAAGTCCGTCGTTAGTTTCACGTCCGGCACCGGCCTCACCTTGCGCTATCTCCGCAACTCCGCGACGTCGTCCACTTTGTCGCAGTTGAGTTCCGGGCAGGTCGCCTCAATCACCACCAAAAGGGGACCGGGTCTCATCTTCGGCTTCGTCTACGGCGGTCCCATTCAGCACAGCGTCGAGGTTCTCTTGGCGAGTCTTCTCATCTCGTTCCCGCTGCTCTTGTTGATGTCGGGCGGACTCATTTGGCTCGGCATCGGTCTGGCCCTAGCGCCGGTTGAAGCCATCCGCCGTCGCGTTGACGCCATCGCGGCCGAGGACCTGACCCAACGGGTCCCGGTCACCGGGGGGGACGACGAGATCGCGCGCATGGCGCGCACCGTGAATGAGATGTTGGCGCGGCTGGAATCTGCGTCTCGCTTCCAACAAGAGTTCGTCTCGAACGCGAGCCACGAGCTCAGAAGTCCCCTCACCACGCTGCTCGCGACGACCGAGCGCGCCACGGCTGACCCGTCCAACGCCAACTGGTCCGAGGTCGCGGACGTCGTGATGCGAGAGGGGCGACGCCTCGACGGCATCATCGGCGACCTCTTCTGGTTGGCTCGTCACGACGAGGATCACCTCGACGTCGAGAGCGTGGAGGTCGACTTCGATGATCTGTTGTACGAGGAGGCGACGCGAGTTCGCTCCATGAGCGAACTCAATGTCGACACGTCGGCCGTCGCCCCTACGCGGGTACTCGGCGATCCCACGATGTTCAAGCGCATGATCCGCAACGTGGTCGATAACGCCATGCGCTACGCCCAGAGCGAGTTGCGCTTCGACTCCCACTACGAAGGCGATGACGCCATCATCGTGGTGAGCGACGACGGCGAGGGCATTGACGTCGCGGACAGCTCGCGATTCTTCGAGCGCTTCACGAGAGCCGACTCGGCGAGATCGCGCCGCTCGGGAGGCACGGGACTCGGCCTCGCCATCGTGACCGAGATCGCTCTGCGCCACGGCGGCTCCGCACGGTTCGTGGAGGTCGAGTCAGGATCGCGGATAGAACTGCGCGTGCGTCGAGCCGGCGCGAGCCAGCAGACGAGGCGAGCCTAAAGTCATCACTATGAACGCTGACGAGCTCGCGACCCTCACGGCCGTCCCCATTCACGACTTAGGGATGAGTTTCTATTTCGATCCGCTCACCAAGGCCAGAGGCAAGGAGCTTGGTCTGAACGTCTATGAGTTCTACGGACTTGGCCGCGCCGGTACCCTGGGCGACGTCGATACTGCCACCGTCACCAGGGCCTTCACGTTCTTCGATCTGTCCACCATCGACTTTCTCTGGACGAACGCGAAGACCAAGGCCGATCCTGTGGACATCGCGCGCGAGCATCTACGGGCCGCCTACGAGTTCGCTGATCGAACCTTTGGCGGCGTTGACGTAACCGTGCTCGCTGACTTTCGAGACGCGGCTCGGTTCATCGTCGATGCCCAGCCGTGGGGTGTGTGCGCCCTGCTCGACGGCTATCGTCAGTTTCCCGCACCCAGTGACCCGGTGCACGGGGCATATTTCGGCGCCATCCTGCTGCGCGAACTTCGCGGGGGGCTGCACATTCGCGCCGTCAATGAGGTGGATCTCGACGCCGTGTCAGCGTGCTACCTGCAGGATCCCGCGGTGTTCACCTTGCACGGCTACAAGGCAGATGACGCGCCCGTGGTCACCGAGGAGCTGCGCGAGAAGAAGCTTCGAGCGGAGGAGTTGACGAACACAGCGGTCGCCTCTGCCTTCGACGTCCTCAGTGACGCCCAACGCGCGTCGTTGGCCAAAGGGACGGCCGCAATGATCGCGGCCCTGGGCGACCCGGTCCCCGTCGCGCGGTAGCTCGTGACCCGATTAGTGCCTCGTTCGCGGCGCGACCGTCTCTTAGTCGCGCTCCTCACGGGCGCGTTCTTGGAGATCATCTGGTGCATCTACCTCGGATTGGTGCTGCCGCCGCACTACGTGGCGCACCACTGGGCTCTGGCGTGGATCGGTCTCGATGTTGCCGAAGTGTCGATGCTGTTTGCCTCGGCGTGGGCGGCGTGGCGTCAACGGGCGCTGCTGATCCTCTTCACGATCGTCGGAGCAACCCTCTTCCTGCTGGATGCGTGGTTTGACGTGACGACCGCGAATCACGGTGACGTCACGCAAAGCCTCGTGCTGGCTGCCTTCTTGGAGGTGCCCTCGGCGATCGCTCTGCTCTGGGTGGCGCGCCGTGCGGTGATTCGATTCCTCTTGACTCACCGCGCTGAGGACGTGACGACGCCCTTTCATAAGCTGGTGCTCACGCGAGGCGTTGAACCAAACTCCCGCGCGCGGAGTTCCCCTCGCGCCGAAGGCTGACCGCTAGTACGAGACGCCCTCGATCTCGAGGAGAAAGCGCTTCACGCCTTCGCTCCCGCCGTAGCCGCCCAGGCCCGTGCTGGCGACGACGCGGTGACACGGCACCACGATGGGATACGGGTTCACGTGGTTGGCGTTGCCCACCGCGCGTGACGCGCGAGGTCGATCGACGCTGAGAGCGACCTCGCCGTACGTGCGCACTTGCCCATAGGGGATCGCGACGAGTGCCGCCCACACGTCGCGTTGGAAGTCGGTCGACTCCACCTCGGCGAGCGGCACGTCGAATGAGCGTCGTTGGCCCGCGAAATACTCCTCGAGCTGCTGGGCCGCTTTGGTGACGACGCGGGGCACCGGACCCTTCGATTCGCGGCGGTGCTCGTGAGGCTGGTAGATAGCGGTGATGGCTTCGGCCGTTCCCTCGACGCCCCACGGTCCAACGGGGGAGTCGACGTTGACAAGAAATCGTTCCATGGTGATTTTCTAGTCCCCCGGTGTACGGTCTCACGGTGGAGAGTCTGCGCGCGACCAACGGCGACGTCGACCTGCGAGTGCGCGTCGAGGGGGATGGCCCGACGGTTCTGCTCTTGCACGGGTGGCCCGACACCTCGGCCCTGTGGGACGACGTGGCGCCAGCGCTGGTGGCGGCGGGGTACCGAGTGGCCGTGCCTGATCTGCGCGGCTGTGGCGACAGCGACAAGCCCGACGACCCCGACGCCTACCAGATGCGCCACTTGATTGGCGACGTGACGGCAATTGTCGGAGCCCTCGACGTCGAGCGCGTGAGCGTCGTCGGGCACGACTGGGGCGCCAGCCTCGCGTGGGCGACCGCCGCCTTTCGGCCCAACCTCGTAGAGCGCCTCGCCGCCATCTCTCTGGGCCACCCCACGGCCTTCCGCTCGGCGGGCCTGGAGCAACAAATCAAAAGCTGGTACATGTTGCTATTCCACTTTGACGGACTCGGCGAGGCGTTCCTACGAAAGAACGACCACGAGGCTATGCGTCGGTGGGTGCGTCACCCGCGGGTGGACGAGATCATCGAGGAACTCGAACGCGGCGGGCAGATGAGAGCGCACTTGATGTGGTATCGCGCCAACGTTCGCCCCGACATGTTCGTGACGCCGCCACCCGTTCTGCCGCCCATACAGGCGCCGACGCTCGGTGTCTGGTCGAGTGGCGATTTCGCACTGAGCGAGCGTCAGATGACCGACTCCAGTGAGTACTGCGTGGGAGAGTTTCGCTACCGTCGCCTCGAGTCGTACGGACATTGGATTCCGCTGGAGGCGCCCGAAAAGCTCAGCGCTGAACTGATCGATTTCCTTTCGACGACTCCGTGAACGGCGAGAGCGGTCTTAAAGCCCTGATAGAACGAAGAGGATGAAAATTGCCCTGGCCAAGGAGTCACGCCCCGGCGAGACCCGCGTGGCGCTCACTCCAGACGCCGTCAAGGCGTTGGTCAACGACGATTGGCGCGTGGAGGTGCAGCGCGACGCCGGGGTTCGCGCGCACTTCACCAACGAGGACTACGAGGCGGCGGGCGCCCATATTGTTGACGAACCGACGGGTGACGTCACCATCCGCGTGAATGCGCCGAGCGTCGAGGAGGTCAACCGTCTGAAGGAAGGTTCGCTGCACCTCTCGTTTCTTTCGCCCCTTCTGGCGCTCGACGCGGTGAAGGCGCTGAACGAACGAAGAATCACGGTTCTCTCGTTTGATCTGCTTCCGCGAATCTCCCGCGCGCAGTACATGGACGCGCTGAGCTCCCAGTCGACCGTCTCGGGGTACCGGGCGGCGTTGGCGGGCGCGACGTACCTCGATCGATTCTTTCCACTCCTGACGACGGCGGCTGGGACGATTCGCCCGGCCAAGGTCCTTGTCATGGGTGTGGGCGTCGCCGGGCTGCAGGCGATTGCCACGGCCAAGCGCCTCGGGGCCAAAGTGCGCGCTTACGACGTGCGCAGCGCGGCCAAGGAAGAGGCGGAGTCAGCCGGCGCCACGTTCGTCCAGCTGGGAGTCACCGCTGACGCGGCCGGGGGTTACGCGCGCGAACTGACCGACGATGAGCGCGCGGGGTTGCAGGCGGCGCTCCTCAGCGAGGTGGCGGGATCTGATGTGGTCATCACCACGGCCGCGGTGCCCGGTCGCAAGGCCCCGATCCTCGTGACCACGGCGATGGTGGAGGCCATGAGTGAGGGGTCACTGATCATCGACATGGCCGCGGATGGTGGTGGCAACGTCGAACTGACGAAGGTCGGCGAGGTGCTCGAGCACCACGGCGTGCGGATCGTGGGCCTGGCGAATCCACCGGCCGAGATGGGAACGCACGCGAGCTTCATGTACGCGAACAACGTTCTCAAACTGCTGGCGCTCTTCGGCTCGAAGGGCCAGCTCAACCCCGACTGGAACGACGAGATCGTCATCGGCGTCACCGTCGCGCACGAGGGCCACATCAACCACGCACCGACCGCCGAGGCGCTCGGTGTCGACCACGTCGCCATAACGCCAGTTGTCAAGGAGAGCGAATGAGCAATGATCTGCTGCAGTACGCCACTGTCCTCATCTTGACGGCCTTCGTCGGCACCGAGATCATCGCCAAGGTACCGAGCATCCTGCACACTCCGCTCATGAGTGGCTCGAACGCGATTCACGGCGTGATCCTGGTGGGCTCGATGCTGATCTTGGGGTCGGCGAACACGAACCTCGAAGAGGTACTGGGGTTTTTGGCGGTCATTCTCGCCACCTTGAACGTCGTCGGAGGGTTCGTCGTCACTGACCGGATGCTGGAGATGTTCAAGCCGCGCCAGCCCAAGAGCTCGAGCGATCCCGGCGAGGCTCCTCAATGAGCCGTGAGACGCTGATTGATCTGCTGTATCTCTTCTCGGCGACCACCTTCATCGTCGCCCTCAAGGGACTGGGCAGCCCCAAGCGTGCTCGCCACGGCAACATGGTCGCCGCCTTTGGGATGCTGGTGGCGATCGTCGCGACGTTCTTCAAGTACGTCGACGGCCATCCCCTGCATCACGTGGGGCTGATCTTGCTGGCCATGCTGATCGGCGTGATCATCGCGGTCCCCACGGCGAGATTCGTGCAGATGACGGCCATGCCCCAACTCGTCGCCATATTCAATGGAGTGGGCGGCGGGGCCGCGTCGCTGGTATCGATCACCGAGTTCGTCCACATCAAGTCGACCGATCCCGCGACGTACGTGACCCTGGAGGTACTGCTGGGTGTGCTCATTGGCACCGTCTCGTTCTCGGGATCGGCCATCGCCTTCGCGAAGCTCCAAGAGCTCATGACCGGGCGACCGGTGACCTACCCGGGCCAGCAGGTCATCAACGCCCTCATCGGCGCGGCTGCTCTCGGGCTCATCCTCACGATCCTCCTCACCAGCTCCTCGGCTCTGCTGTGGATCCTGCTGGCTCTCGCCTTCGTGCTAGGCATCGCCTTCGTGCTGCCCATCGGGGGAGCGGACGTACCGGTGCTGATCTCCCTGCTCAACTCCTTCACCGGTCTCGCCGTCGCGGCGTCGGGGTTCACGCTGGGCTCCAACCTGCTGATCGTCGCCGGAACGCTCGTTGGAGCGTCGGGCATCTTGCTCACGCGCCTCATGAGCAAGGCGATGGGTCGCAGCCTCTCGAACGTCCTGTTCTCGGCCTTTGGCTCGAATGTCGCGGCGACGAGCGCCAGCACCGAGGGTCGCAGCGTCCGTTCAGGGACGCCCGAGGACGTGGGGGTGCTTCTTAACTTCGCGAGCAAGGTCGTCATCATCCCCGGGTACGGCCTCGCCGTCGCCCAGGGTCAGCACGTGCTGCGCGAACTGGCCGAACAGCTGGAGTCACGCGGAGTCGACGTCAAGTACGCGATCCACCCGGTGGCCGGACGCATGCCCGGACATATGAACGTCCTGCTCGCGGAGGCGAACGTGCCCTACGAAGACTTGATTGAGATGGATGAGGCGAACTCCGAGCTGACAACGGCCGACGTCGCCATCGTCGTCGGCGCGAACGACACCGTGAACCCCGCCGCCACGAACGATCCGTCCTCGCCGATCTACGGCATGCCCATCATCCACGCGGACTTGGCCGAGAACGTCGTCTTCTTGAAGCGCTCGATGCGGCCAGGCTTCGCCGGGATCGACAATGCCCTTCTCTACAGTCCCAAGACGATCTTGGTCTTCGGTGACGCGAAGGACACTTTGACCAAATTGGTCGCTGTCGTGAAGGCCTCCTAGGAGTCCACCTCGCTCAGGCGGTTTAGCTCCTCGAACTCACGGTCGCTGAGTTCTCGAACGGCACCCGCATTGGCGCGCACCTGTTCGGGCGAACTGGCCCCGGCGATCACCGAGGAGATTTCGCCGTGGTGTAGTAGCCACGAGAAGGCGAAGGTCAATATTGGGGTGTCGTCGGCGTCGGCGTAGTCGAGCAAGAAACCCACGCGCTCTTGCATTTTGTCGCTCAGCCAGTGCGCGCTGCGCTCGGGCGCCATCTTGGCTAGTCGTGTCCCATCGGGAATCGGCCCTCCCGGGTGCACCTTGCCGGTAAGCAGCCCGTTGGCCAGAGGGTAGAAGGGCAAGAAGCCCACCGCGAGGTCGTCACAGGCTTTGAGTACGCCGTCTCGCTCGGGACTGCGATCCAGTAGCGAGTACTGGTTTTGGACCGACACGAAAGTCGGTCCGGATCCCGCGGCCGTCTTTGCCTCGCGAAGCTGGGCGGCGGAGAAATTCGAGCAGCCAATCTCGCGCACCTTGCCCGCGGCCACGAGTTCTCCGAGCGCGCCCAGGGTGTCGGCGATGGGGGTCTTTTCATCAGGGTAGTGAAGTTGGTAGAGGTCGATGTAGTCGGTGTTGAGGCGGCGCAACGAGTCCTCACACGCCGAGCGAACGTAGTCGGGGCTAGCCCCGAAGTGGGTCTCATCAAAGGGCATGCCGAACTTCGTGGCGACGACCACTTCGGCGCGGCGAGTGCCGAGAGCCTCACCGAGGAAGACCTCAGACGTCGTCGCGCCGTAGGTGTCGGCCGTGTCAAAGAAGTTGATGCCCGAGTCGACGGCGGCGTTCACCACGTCGCTTGCTTGCTCCTGGCTGAGTCGCGTTCCGAAGTTGTTGCAGCCGACGCCGACTTGCGATACCTGGAGCGATCCGAGCGCGCGCGTTTTCATACTGCTCCTTTTCCTAGGGGGAGCCTAGGAGCGATCGGCCTTCGGCTTTGCGGGATTGTCCAACTAGGATGGGTGAACGAGGAGGTCCGGTGCGAGTACATGTTGATTACGACCTGTGCACGTCGAACGCCGTCTGTATGGGAATCGCTCCCGAGATCTTCGAGGTTCGCGATGACGGCTTCATGTACGTGCTGAACGAGAACCCGGGGCCGGAGTTCGACGAGCGACTTCGCCATTGCGTCGACGGATGCCCGAACGGCGCCATTTCAATTGAGGAGTAGGTCATGAGCGGACCGCGGGTCCGATTCTGCCCCTCACCGACGGGACTGTTTCACGTCGGCTCGGCGCGTACGGCCCTGTTCAACTGGCTCTTCGCCCACCAGGCTCCCCGAGGCGTCTTCATCTTGCGCATCGAGGACACCGACGCCGAGCGTGACCGCGAGGAGTGGGTCGGGGTCATCTACGAAGCGATGGCCTGGCTCGGTATCACGCTGGATGAGGGACCCTTTCGCCAGAGTGACAATCTCGCCGCACACGACGGCGCCGCTCAGAAGCTGCGACGTGGCGGCTATCTCTATTACTGTGACTGCACGCCCGCCGAGATCGAAGCGCGAAAGGCTCCGGGGTCGCCCCCGGGATATGACGGCTTCTGTCGTGATCGCGGGCTCGAGCGCTCGCCCACGGCAGCCCTGCGCTTTCGCACGCCGCGAGAAGGCGTCACCGTCGTGTACGACCTCATCCGCGGCGACGTCGAGTTCGTCAACGCGCTGATCGACGACTTCGTCGTGGTGAGATCATCGGGCCTCGTGCTCTACGCCCTCGCGAACATGACCGACGACCGACACGATCGCATCACGCACGTCATTCGCGGCGAGGAGCACCTGGCCAATGCTCCCAAGCAGATAATGCTGTGGAAGGCGCTCAATGAGGCGACCGGTGAGGACGTGCCCCTGCCGTTGTACGCGCATTTGCCCATACTCGTGAACGAACAACGCAAGAAGCTCTCCAAGCGTCGCGACCCGGTTTCCACCGAGTCCTACCGCGATCAGGGGTATCTGCCCGAAGCCTTCGTCAACTATCTCGCATTGCTCGGCTGGAGTCCGCGTGGCGACGAGGAGATCGTGCCACTGTCGACGCTGATCGACCAGTTCCGCCTCGAGGATGTCGTGCATTCGCCAGCCTTCTTCGACGTGAAGAAGCTGCGACACATGAACGGCGACTATGTGCGCTCCCTCACACCGGACAAGTTCATCGAAGCGAGCTCTCCGTGGGTGCGGCCTTGGGACTGCGACTGGCGACCGAGCGACCGCGAGCCCGCCTGGTCGCGAGGTCAGTTCTCGGTCGCCCTGTACGCCAAGGTGGCGCCGCTCGTGCAGGAACGCGTCGCCACCCTGGCAGAGATCCCTGGCATGGTGGAGTTCTTCTTCGTCGACGAGTTGCGCTACGACGACGCAGCCTTCGCCAAGGTGATCACCCACGATCCACTTGGCAAGGCGATCCTCGAAGAGGCGATTGCGCGTTACGAGCGCCTCGGGCCGTGGAAGGCGCCGGATTTGCACGAGATCGTCCAGAAGATCGGCGACGAGTTTGGGCTGGCTCTACGCAAAGCTCAGGCTCCCATCCGTTGCGCGGTGACCGGCACTCTGGTCGGGCCGCCCCTTTTCGAGTCACTCGAATGTCTAGGACGAAAGAAGACGATTGAGCGATTGCGCGACGCACTCGCGAGGTCGGGGTAACTGTTCGGATCGTAAAAACCGTCGCGCGTCATGGGCGTGGTCGCGCTGGTCGTGTTCCTCTATTTCGGCGCGACGTTCGTGCAGATCTGGCTGCGCGGCCACGAGCACACAACCAAGTCGGCCCAGGCGATCTCGGCCTTTGGCACGAGGGAAGACAACCGCACGCCGCCATCCGAGTTGAAAGCTCGCCTCGAACAAGCGCTGAACTCTATGACGTCGGTCGCGCCCTGGGTGGCCGTCACGGGAGGACGACGACCCGGCGACATCTTCAGCGAAGCGGGCGCCTCGGCGACGTTCCTCGAAGACCACGGCGTGCCCAAGTCGCGCATAGTGAAAGGTGGAGGTTCTGACACCTGGCAGAACGTGTCGACGGTCATTGCTGCGTTACGCCGCCATCACATCAAGACGGTGATTACCGTGACCGACCCGTTTCACGAAATATCGCGCCATGGCGATCTCTTCGGACCAGGGACTGGCGCCATTCGCCTCACCGGTGCGCAACTCGCCCACGATCAAGCACCAACTATGGCGCTTCTACCTAAAACAGACCCTCGAGGTCGGGGTCGGGCGCATCGTGGGCTACCACCAACTGAGTGAGTGGACCACAACGCCGCTCAAGGCTCATCACTCGTCTGGCAGTTGAGAAGTCGGCTCAGATAAGATTGCCGAGCCCTTCGGGGGTGGTGTAATTGGCAACACAACTGGTTCTGGTCCAGTTATTCAGGGTTCGAGTCCTTGCCCCCGAGCGAATGAGCCAGTAGCGACACTGGTTCTTTCAAGGTCCCATCGTCTAGTGGCCTAGGACATCACCCTCTCAAGGTGGAGACACGGGTTCAAATCCCGTTGGGACTGCAAAAAGTTGACGACAGAAGTCACCTGATCCTGACGACAAAAGTCAACGTCATCATTATTCCAGGCGGTTGTGACGCGTGGCGACACTGCGTGACGCGCTCTGGCTCAGAGTGACAGACGCCTGCGTGGCGAAGCAGTCAACTGGCCAGGTAATCCGTCAGACTGACGCGACGACGGCGGGCACGTTTTCGCTCCTCCATCGCTTTTAGGTTGTCGATCTGATCTCTATGGGTATCGATCTTGCGCAGGTTGGCCGCCACGAAGAGGAGGGTAACGAAGACTCCTTGGGCGGCGATGCCGCGCACTCGACGTCGGGCGCTCTGGGCGAGGGCCTCGTGCGAGGGATCCTTCACGAACCCGTTCCAACCCTCAATGGTGTTGCGCAGCGTGGCGTAGTGGCGAGACCACTCCTCGGATCCGAAGGCGAAGTCTTGGGTGAAACGCGCCCCGACGTCGGGCGCGATGGTGATCGAATGCTGCTCACAGGGCCGACGCCTCGCTCGGGGGCTCGACCGTTCGCTTGCCAAGGGCGCCGAGCGATGACCTTCGCAAGGGAAAGCGAACTTTGGGGTGAGGTCCTGGGCCGGGCACATGAAACGCTCGTAGCCGTCGGCCTCGGGGCCGGCCTTGCGTCGTAGCGCGTAGTCGGCGCGCGCACCAACGCGCTGGTGATAGGTGTCGACGTCGATGCGCTTCGCGCGCAGGTCGAGCGTGGCTGAGACCAAGACCTCGGCCATGGAGGGGCAATACCAGGTGCCCTCGACCATCACCGCGCCGTGGCTGTTGGCCTGGCGACCGAGCTGATCGACGCGGTAGTCGACGACGGGAGAAAAGCCCATGGCGCGCGCCGGGAGGTGGAAAACCTCGGCGAAGGCGCCTGAGTAGGCGCGATCGACCCCGAGGGGACCGGGCGCGAAGCCGCGCTGGCGCGCCCCCGCCAACACCCGCGTCGCGGTGCCCCCGGGATCGATGCCCGGACGAGTGAGGGCGAGGCCCACCACGAGATTGGGAAACGACGACAGCGTGCCCGGTTGCGATGAGGCCGTCGTCAAGACCGTCGCCTCCAGGGCCCAGGCGACGCGCGAGCGAGTGCGCCCTCTATGGTCCTCGCGCTCGCGGTGATCCCCTTCGCGCACATACCACCCTCCGTCAGGATCACTGGCGCAGAGACCGCTTCGCTTTGATGGTCCGCGCGAGAAGAGCGGCACGGGCGTCGCGTCGAGGCCGTAGGCGAGATCGCCTCGTGGGACGACACCACTCTCTTCGACGCTGGCGCGAAGTAGTTGGCCCATGAAGGACTCCAGGCGCGCTCGCGCGGTGCGCTGCTCTCCTTCACTCACAACGCGACAGCGACGCTCGAACTCCTCAAGGCTGAGGCGACGGTTCTTCACCAGTCCCGAGGGGTCGAGCACCGAAGTGATCTGGCCAAAGAGGTAGCACCTGGCGGTAGCGCGAGGAAGGAGCGTTGGTCGTTGACGTTGCCCACCACACCCAGGCTTCGCTGAGCACACGCTGACACGCGGCTAAAGAGCACCTCGGTCACGCCGGTGAGGTGCAGCGGACGGTCGTCGCTCGCCAGTAGCAACAACGCCACGAGCAACGCTCGCGCCGAGAGTTGTCGTGGTCGCCCGGGGCGCTGGTGGCGAGCGCGCAGCTCCTCCTCCAACCACTCAGCCACGCCCGATCGGTCCAGGAGTGCCGCCGCGCGCTCGAGGTCCTCATCGCGAATCATTGCGCGCTTCAACACTCGCGAGCCCTCGCGCGCAGCGCGGCCTTGGACTGGAGCTCGCCACGTGGCGGGCGTAGCGCACGAGGCTCTCCACGCTGGCCAGACCGGCCAGTTCGCACAGTTCCAGGAGCGGCGTTCGCGCCTCGAGGTGCGCGCAGAGGAAGGTGGACCTCGCCCGGGCGCTAACGAGCGCGACCTCACGGGGTCGCGCACCAGGCCCGCGCAGATCTCACCCACCAGGTTCTTGGTGGAGCGTTGCGTGGCGCCGGGACGAAAGAGCAAGTCCCGTCGTGAGGACGCGACGCGCCAGAGAGCTTCGCCGTAGGGGGGAGAAAGGGGCACCACCCTCGGGTGAGGGCCACGCACCAGAACGCGCACCTCGCCGTGACGTCGCTCGAGGTCACTTCGTTGCAGTTGAGCCACCTCACGAGGGCGAAGTCCCGCGCCCACCATGGTCGAGAGCGATACCGTCGCGTTCTGGGTCCGCGCGGGGCTCGGCTGATGGGTGACGATTGAAGAGAGGGCCGTAAGCTCGTGCGGCCCGTAGGGGGGAGCAGCCGATGAGGCGGGGAACTCACTGGGGGTCGTGACACCCGCCAGGCGAGTGAGTGTCGAGCGGTAGGTGCCGCGCGAGTGGGGCGCCACGTGCGCACAGCCAATGGCGAGAAAGGCCTCCACCACCGCGGCGCTGCCCCGGGCCACGTCAGGTGAAGGGATTCCCTCGAGGGCGCAGAAAGCCTCAAATCGTCGCAGCACGCTGGCGTCGCGTTGACGAAGATCCGCCACGGGTATATCTTGCTATATAGTAATGGCAAGATCAGGGATGATGAATGCTGGAGGATGTGAAGAGCGAGCAACGTCGCCAGGCGATCTTGAAGGAGATTGCCCGACTAGGACCGATCATCCCGGGCACGATCTCCGAGCGCTTCACGCGTTGCGCGGGACCGATCTGTCGTTGCCGGGCCGACCCCCCTCTCCTGCATGGTCCCTATTCGACGTGGACACATCGAGTCGACGGGCGCCAAATCACGAAGGCTCTCAAAGCCGAAGAAGTGAAGGCAATACGCGCGGCCATCACGGCCAATCATCGACTACACGAACTCATTAAGGAACTCGAGGCCCTCTCTATCGCTGAGGTCGAGTCACGCTTCGACTGAGCTTCGCCCGTAGCTGGGGCGAGAGAGGTCTAAGCGTGGGAATCAAGCTGCAACATCGCATAGAAAGTTGCTGGTCAGCAGACTTCTGTCGTTAACCCGCGTATTGACCTAGACCCCTAAAAGCGGTCCACGGTTATGAGAGTTTGGTGGCCGGCGTCTCGGTGGTGGCGCTCGCTAGAGAGACGTCCTTGTCCCAATGCACGCTGTTTCGCTGGAAGAAGTAGGCCTTTATCGACGCGGGCCTGGCGCCCGGCGTGAAGAGCATCGAGGTGGACGAGTTGGCTCTCGCTCAGCGCACCATCGAAGAGCTCGAGGCGGAGTTGGCCCTCGTGAGGGCCGCTGCGGCGATTTTCAACGGCGAGGAGCCGATCAGCCCAAAAGACGGTGCCAGGTTGCCGAGGCGCTGAACAACCTGGGCTACAGCGAGAGGGGGGCCTGTCGCGTCATGGAGGCGAACGACGACGAGTCGTGCGGTGACGCCGATTCCGTCCAAGGAGAGGCGGACTCGGTTCAGGGCGACGGTGAACTTTCGGCGATGTTGTGAGAAGACTTAGAAGGTGGTCGTCCGCGTGCTGCTCGATGTTGTGAGCGCACTGAGAACACACCTTCCAAGGTGATTGAAAAGCTTCTGCGGTTTCGAATCGACGCTTCGATGATAAACCCGAATCTAAGGCGTTGTGTGACTGGTTTATTTCGCACTAAGGAGGCCTCATGGATAGCAAATCTTTACGTGCACTCATCGGTGCCCGCTCGAAAGTTCGCTCGGTGCTCGGGGTGGGCGTTGCGTCTCTACTCCTACTCGCAGGAGTCGGCACCGTTGCAGCGTTGCCCGCATCCGCCGCAACTGCTGCATCACTTTCGTTCACTCCCACGCCACCCCCCACGACAACGGTGGCCGGTGTCGCACTTTCCAACTTTGACGTCACGGTAGGAGCCGGTGGAGCATCGGGGGACACCATCACCGTCTCGTCGTCGTGCACCTTGACGGGCAGTACCTCAAAGAAATTCGACGGTACTAATCCAGTGACCTTCAGTGGCATCGCCATCACCGACGCGAAGGGTGGTACCTGCACACTGGTGGCAAAGGACACAACAGCCTCGGGCGGAAGAAGCGTGACGAGTGGCTCAATCTCCGTGACCCCCGCGGCGGCGGCGAAGTTGGCCTACACTCCATCGCCCACCTCGCCCGCGGCGGCAGACACGGGCATCTCGATCAAAGTGTCCAGTGAAGATCAGTACGGCAATGTGGTAAGGACGGGTGCGGGCTCCAACGACGCGATCACGATCTCCTCGCCCTGCACGCTGGGCGGCACGACCACGGCTACAGAAGTCGCGGGCGTCGCGACGTTCTCCGCCCTCTCGATCAGTACTGAGGGCACGTGCCCGCTCACCGCTGCGGATAGGACGATCACGGCCCTCAATCCTGTGACCGCAGACGTCGACGTCACGGCTGGGGCGCCCGCGAAGATCGTTTTCACGACGGCGCCGCCATCGTCGATGCTGGCTGTCGGCACGCTCGCCACGTTCAGGGTCTCAATCGAGGACGCCAATGGGATCGTGGTGACTTCGGGCGCCGGCTCCACCGACTCCGTCACGATCACCTCGCCCTGCACGCTCAGCGGCGCCCTGACCGAGCGGGCCGACGCGGGCGTGGCGACTTTCAACGACGTCTCGGTCGGTGAACTCAACTCCTGTGTCCTCACGGCGACCGACGTCAGTCGAACGCTGCCCTCGACGACTGCCTCCACGAATGTGGGCGAACATCAATCGGCGCTGAGCATCACCACAAAGTCCGGCTACCTCGATACGCCTCTGACGCTGGCGACCCGCGGCGGCTCGGGGAACGGCGCCATCAGCTACTCGGTCACCAACGGCACCGCGACGGACTGCGCCATCACCAACGGCGTCTTGACAGCGAAGACGGGCGGAACTTGCGTCGTGACCGCGACGAAGGCCTCGGCCTCGCCCTACGACAGCGCTTCGACGACTCTCACGGTCCAGATCTCATCCGCGCCGAAGGCGCTTCGCCTGAGGGGCACGGTCCTGCGCGACGCCACGCGGACCGTGACGATCTCGGGCTTCAACTTCTTTGGGCGGCCGAGGATCGTCAGCAACGTGGCGGGCTTTCACGCAAGGACCGCCCGCGACTCCGGCAGGCTGCTCACGATTGTCGTCACCGTCAGAGGGAGGACGAGGCCCGGCGTAAAGACCATGACGATCATTCTCGCGAACGGGATGCGCACCTCACTCAGGTACAGCCTGCGCGTCTAGCCTGCGAGAGCGGGTCCACTCAGTGCTCGGCCTCGGGCTCTCGATCGTCGAGAGCCCGAGCGCGAAGCCTGGCTGTCATCACCTGGTCGCCTCTGAGAGAGCGTCGCGATGTCCGTTGAACGCGGCTGACAAATGGGCCGCCCTTTCTTCCTATCACCGGGCTGGGTAGGCGCGAACGTCTCGTGAAGATTTCTTCCGGTGCTTGGTGGTAGCCAAGGACGACGCCGCGGAGCTAATCAGAGAAGATCTCGAGAGTGATCCACCAGTGAGTCGAGCGCCCGCGTAGGAAACTTGCCTCGGGGCGAAAAGTGGCCTCGAAGAGTTTGGCGAGTCGCACCAACTGCTACGCCTCATCAAGTTGTGGTGCTCGAAAATCGGGGAACTTTCGGTACCTATTCGATGCTGGGGTCCCCATCGTCGCTTTCGAAGGGCAGGTCCTCTGAGGACCAGGCCATCATGCCGCCCGTGAGGTTGACGGCGTCGAAGCCTTGCTCTTGCAAGAACTTCGCCGCTCGCAACGAGCGGCCTCCTGAGCGACACGCGCAAATGATGAGGCGATCCCGAGGAAGCTCGTCGAGATGGTCGGCGAGCGCGGCAAGGGGGATGAGCGTCGCCATGGGCGCGTGACCCGCTTCCCACTCGTTCTCCTGGCGTACATCAATGAGGATTGCGCCACCCCCCAGCAGATCCGTCGCCTCGTTGGCGTCCACTTCTCGCACAGTCCCAGGTCGGCCTCTCAAGCAATCCGCACACGAGTTCGCTCAACTGCGAATCTACCCCTCGATTGTGGTGTTTTTTGAAGACGTGGATGGTGAAGCAAGCAACCCCTGGACCTAGGCTGGCGGCGTGGCCGCAGGGACGATCTCAACGATTACCGGCGATGAGCTGGTAGGTCAGCTCGAAGACTCGGGCCTCTTTCTCCTAGACGTGCGCGAGCCCGACGAGGTCGCCGAATGGCAGATCCCTGGTGTTCACAACATTCCCCTCGGCACTCTCGACTCTCGACTTGACGAGATTCCCAGCGAGGGTGACGTCGTCGTCATCTGCGCCAAGGGGACGCGGGCCCAACAAGGGGCGGAGCTCCTGGCCGATCACGGTATTGCGAGCCGGGTGCTGGAGGGCGGTATGGGATCGTGGGGCTCCACCTACGACACGGTGTCGGGCGAGTTCGCGGGCGCGACCGTCGTTCAGCTGCGCCGACGCGGGAAGGGATGCCTTTCGTATGTCGTCGGCGCGGGTGATCGCGCGGTCGTGATCGATCCCTCTCGTGACCTCGTCCACTATCTCGCCGTGGCACAGCAAAACGGCTGGACGATCACTCACGTCTTGGACACTCACCTACACGCCGATCACTTGAGTGGCGCGCGCGAACTCGCGGGCGCATGCGGTGCAGCATTGTGGCTGAATCCCGCGGATCCGTTTCAATTCGCCTTCGAACCTCTCGAGGACGGCAAGTCGATCGAACTTGCTCCTGGGGTGGACCTCGTGGTCTCGTCGGTGAGCGTTCCCGGGCACACCGAGGGTTCCACGATGTACCAGCTGGGCCAGCAGGCGATCTTCACCGGTGACACGCTCTTCCTCGAAAGCGTTGGACGTCCCGACCTGGCTGACGAGGCGGAGGGCTACGCTCACCACCTGTTTCACAGTTTGCACGAGCGGGTCTTGCCGCTGGACAACGACATCATGGTCTTCCCCGCCCACTTTGGGGTCGGCGTGGCGGTTTACTCTGGCCGCTTTGTGGCCCGCCGACTAGGGGAATTGCGAGACGAGCTGGCGCCGCTGACCTTCGATGAGGACGAGTTCGTGCGCTGGGCCGTCGCCAACGTGAAGGACCGACCGGGCAACTATCGCCAGATCGTGGGAATCAACGCCGGACGGGCGGACCTCGATGCGAGTGCATCCGAGTTGGAGCTCGGCCCAAATCGCTGTGCGATCGCCTAAGGGGCCGCATCCGAGTCCAGTCGTTGCCTCGACGGATCTCTCGTTGCTACGTGTGGATATATCGGCTGAAAAATTGGTGATGTGACCACGCGAAATCTACATTGCAAATGATCGACGTGGGGGGAAGCCACTCGCGGATTCGGGTTTCTCATGCAGTTCAAAAGCGGCGAGTTTTCGTTAAATCACCGGCTTACAATATGGTTACGATTTCCCATGGGGTGATGAACGTGATCGAGGCCTTCGAGGGTAATTATTTTTTCACAGGCGTTATCAGGTAGTTTGCTCGTTAGCCCGCCCCATCGTCAATCAATGTGAGTAGGCAAATAATCCGCAACGCTCTTCGCCCGGCTGGCGAGCGTTACCTATACTTGCTCCTAAGGAAACGGCCGTGTTTTGTCACGAGGCGCTACCTTGTGAGTTTTACGCAGTGCCGCATGATCTAAAAATTAAAGGCTGGCGAGTCTGGCCCTTATGAATGGAGAGAATTGACAATGAATAATCCAAGACGGATACAACGCCACTTGGTGAAGGCCCTGGCTGCCGGCGCCTTGCTCGCGGCTGCGGCGCTGCCATTGGCTATCGCTACGGCGGCGGGTGCGGTTGGGGCAACCATTGCCTTTACCACGACCACACCGGCAGTTGGCGCGGCGAGTAACCAGCCCAACCTGGGCTCGTACGGGACCACGACGTCGGGATCGTTCTCGATCACGGCGCCGACGTCGACGTTTGCGGGCTCGGGAACACCCACCTTCACGACCACGGCGACAGGTTTGACCTTGACGGGAACTCTCGAGACCGGTAGCACTTCAGTCGTCGGTGGATCGTTCACGTCATCGGCTGGCGGCCTGGCGGTAGGTAACTACACAGTCACCGTGAAGGACGCCACCGACACCGGAGGCACCACGATCTCGTTCAGCGTGACCGGTGCGCAGACCGTCTCGTTCAACACGTCGGCCTCGAGTTGCGGAGGAACCAGTGATGGTTCGTACTTCGGCACCGGTGCCTGTGGAACCTTCTTGCTGACCGACACCACCAACGCCCCATTCGCCGGTGACGGCGGCACCACGACCGTAACGACGACCGCTCCTGGCGTGACGTTCTCGGGCGTGACGAACACCACTGGTGACACCATCACCGGCGGCTTCGCCTCGACTTCGGCCACCGTGCCTGGTACCTACAGCATCACCGTGAAGGACAACGCGGGAACCGAGACGTACACCAATGACTTCGTCGTGTACGCGGACCCGGCTGTGACGTCGGTCACGAACCCGAACACTGGCAACAACACCGCGTCGGACACCTCTGGTATCACGGCGATCACCGGCCTCAAGTTGTCGGGCTCAGGCTTCGTTGACCCCACGTCAGTGGTCTTCACCAGCACCGTGGACGGAACGTCGATCACCGCGACAGCGATCGCTGGCGGTGGGACCGAAACGGCGCCAAGCTCATCGATCACGGTGGACTTGTCACTGCAGAACGGCGTTAACTCCAGGCTGGCGACTCCGGGCACCTACACCGTGACCGTCGAGAATGCCGACGGTGGTAGTTCCACCTCAGGGCCTGTATTCACGGTGATCGGTAACTCGATCTCGGCCGTGAGCCCATCCGCTGTTGCGGTCTCGGCGACCCAGTCAACCGTTGGCAATCTGACCATCTCAGGTGGCGGCTTCGAGTCGGGTGCTGTTGTCACCTTCACAAGCTGCTCTGGAGCTTTCACGCCGACTGCCACTTCAACGACGGTCACGAGCCCCAGCACCATCACCACGCAAATCACGGTTCCAGCCGCGACGGGCGTTGAGCAATGCACCGTCAACGTCGCCAACAGCGGCGCCGGCGACAATGGTGCCTCGTACGCACTCTCGAACGGTCTGGGTATCGGTGAGTCATCTGACTCAGCGCCAGTGATTACCGCGTCGACCCTGTCGACGGCGACGGCCCTCCTCGCCGGTGCACCTTCGACGACGATCACCCTCACGGGAACCGGCTTCAGCCCGTTCACCGTGGCCGGTTCGACGCTTGAGGGTTCGAACAGCGTGGTGGACGCCGATTCGGTGATCACCACGGCTGCTGACTCTTGCATCGCCAACAGCGCGGGAACTTCGTTGACTTGCCCGATAGTGATCAATAGCGGTGCGACCGCTGGTGCGCACACGGCGACCTTTACCAACGACACCAAGACGGGCGCCTTCCCGAGTGCGTTCACCGTTGACGGTCCTTCGATCACGTCGTCAAAACCGCCGTCATTGGCCGTTGGCACGCCGATCGGTACCGTTATCGCGCTGACCGGTACGGGTTTCAACAACACCTCTGGACTTGAGGGTGCTGGCATCTTGGGTTCGACGGGCCTTGCTGGAGTACTTCAGTACTCGAGCGCGACCGCCGAGAACCTGGTGGTGACGACTTCCCCGACAGCGGTTGGCAACGCGACCTTCAGCCTTCAGACGGTTGACTCCTACGGCGCGGCCGAGGTTTCGGCTCCGTTCACGCTGGCAGTTGCTGCGGCGCCCACGGTGGTCTCGACCACCTACTCTGCGACCGGTACGTCCGGCGTGGGTGTTGGCGCCACGGCACAAACGGTGGTTATCAACGGCACCTACTTCCAGTCTGGTGCGACCGTTACGGCGTTCACCAACGCCAGCGGTACGGCTGACACGGCGGTGACCGCGAAAGTGGTCTCGGTGAACAACTTGGGTACGCAGATCACCGCGACCATCGCGATCGCCGCGCCGGACGCTAACACGGTTGACGGCTTCACGGTCACCAACCCTGACGGTGGCGTTGCGAAGGCGCTGGCTGTTGCTCCCGCCGGACTCGTGATTGATGCGGCTCCGACGATCACGTCTGTCACGCCTGCCACAGGCACCGCGGGGGCGACGACGTCCTTTGCCGTTGCCGGTACCGGCTTCCAGGCTGGTGCTACCGCTTCCTTGAACCCCGCGAACGGGACTTGCGGTGCGGTGACAGTGACGTCGGCCACGACGGTTGCTGCTACCTGCACCTTGGGTCAGCCCGGTTCGGCTGCGACGTACCTGGTAATCACCAACCCCGATGGCGGCGCGGCGCAGTCCGCTAGCGCTGTTCTGGCTGCCAAGGTCGCACCTAAGCCTAAGTTCCACGTGAGTGGCGTGCACGGCGCTGCGGTCGCTGGCAGGACGGTCAAGATCACCATCTCAGGTATTGGGTTCTACGGTCAGCCGAAGATCACCAGCAACGCCGCTGGTTCGAAGTTCGCTGTGATCAAGGACAACGGTCGTTTGCTGACCGTCAAAGTGACGACCAGGGCTGGTATGCACGGTGAGCACGTTCTCACCGTTCGCCTGGCCAACGGCAAGACTGGTAGGGCCGGCTACAACATCAAGAAGTAATCGCCTTCCAAGTAGTTCGAAGGGGATGGCCCGCTCGAAAGAGCGGGCCATCCCTCTTTATTTAATACGAGTCGGATGAAGAACTTAGCGCTAGACGAAGTTGCCGAGTCCCGATATCCGCGTCCAGAGATCTTGAAGTTAGCTCTCGATCCTGATCGACCACTCCGAACCCGACGGCGTGTCGCGGACGTCGATGCCCACAGAGGTGATGACGTCTCGAAGTTCGTCCGCCAACCCAAATTGACCCTGAGCGCGGGCGGTCACCCGGGCCTTCAAGATGCCTTCGATGAGAGGCGCCGGATCAATGTAACCCTCACCTCCGGTGGTGGCCATCTGAACCAGTCGCGCCAGGGCCTCGAGCCCCTCCTCTCCGCCCGCCGCCGCACTTTCGGCTAATTCGACAGGCAGATCCTTGACTCTCGGCTCTTGTGTGGTTGGCGATCGTGGGACTGCGGTATCGCGTCGTAGTTCGCTCAGCGCCACGGTCGTAGAGTTCTCGAGCACGAGCGTCTCGCCGGCAACACGCCAGTATCCGTGTGACCTACCTTTGACGCTGAGCGTGTCCTTCGCAAAGTCGATAATGACGGCCGTGTGCTCGTCGACTCCGAGAGTTGCGATCCGTTCGGGTAGTTGGCTCTCTAACTCGAGCAGTCGAGGCTCGCCGAGATAGCAGAAACGGGTGTCGTAGTTTTCGCCCTCGTTGTTGTCGAAATGGGGAATGACGACGCAGTCCAGTCCAAGAGCGCCGAGAACATTGAGTCCTTCGCGCCAGCGCGGGTGCTGATCGCCGACCTTGTAGATCTCGTAGATTGGTGCGGTAAATGCGCCGAGGGTCAGTGCCGCCGCCGAAGCGATGCAGAGAGTTCCGCCGTCAGCGAGCACGTTCACGAGTTCATCGCCGAAGCGCAGTGGAGCCCACTGTTCAAGGGCGTAGGTAGGGCTTCCGGGCCCGGCAAAGACATAGTTGGCGTCGCGTACTTGCCGCTTGAACAAAGTGCGTTCAAGATCGCTGGACTTTTCGTACGAGGGGAAGTGAAGCGTGGTCAATTTGACATTGAGAGACGTAGAGAAGTATTCCTCAAGCTTCTGGCTCATCTGGGGCACATTGAGTTGAAATCCGTACGCAGTATCGAGATTGACCGCCTTGAGGTCGGCGATGGGCTCAAGCAACTCGCGATGGATCTTGGTCATGCCCGGGGCCGTCTCCCCTGATCCAAGTAGAGCGAGGACGCCATGGGCCATGGCGCCAGCGTACCGTGAGCGTCAGCCCGAGTTTTGGGCGCTTTCGCTAGTTTGGTGTCATGAACGTTGTGTTTGTGGTTCGCGAGCGTGCGCGCGGCAACGTGTCGACGCCTGTCGTGCTCTGGGCCATTGTGATGGCTGTCGTCCTCTTCATGGAGATTGTCAGTCCGTCTGCGCTCCTGACCGTCAGCGGATTCGTGATCACGGGCCTACTCGGAGCAGTCCTCGGGTGGCGCCGACGGATGGGGACCGTTTTCGTGGCCCCTTTCATCGGCTGGCTGTTCGCCTGGTTTCCCATGGAGATCGCCGCCATGATCCACTTTGGAATCTTGAAGGGCTTCCTCTTGGGCCTCGTCATCATCACGTTCGGTTGGATCGGTATCGGTTTCGTCGAGCTGGCGTGGCTCGCCATGGTGGCGACTGTCGTGCGTTCACTCCACGCCACCTCGTCCAGCGATCGAGACGTCATCATCGACCCCGACAAGCGCTAATCAGTCTGGCGCGGGTACTTGCTCGGACATCATCGCGGTGAGTAGCCGCCTGGCCGTTCGATTCCAGTCCTCGGGGCCGTCCCATTGGGGGCTGAGGTCGTGAATCGCGCGACTCAGCATCTGACTCTCGAAGAAGACCGCCCACTGATGACCCGTGAGCTGGGAGCTGAGTAGTTCGCGCCGTACGAGGGTGTCGTACAAGTCGTCCGTGCGAGCCATGAAGTCGCCGTAGAGCTTGAGGAAGCCCGATCGAAGGGATGGTCGACTGAGCGCCGTCGACGATATGCGAAAGAACATCTGGCGATGGGCAGCGAAAGTGGCCTCGTGGTCGGAGTCGGTCAGCAGTTGATTCAGCGTGTCGAGGTATGAGCCAGAGGGATGCGACCCTTCAACCACCCGCGAGAGTAGCTCGACGTGTTGCTTGGTGATCGCCGCGAACACTCGCAGGAGCGACGCATCAACGAGACCTTGTCGAGAGCCAAAGTGCGCGTAGATGACACTGGTGCTGAGGTTGGTCTCTTTGCAGATGTCCAGGATGCGCAGTTCGCTCTCGTCAATCTCCCACAGTCGTCGTGACGTCGCCTCGAGCAACAGCTCGCGCGTAGAAGTCTCGCGGAGCGGATCGTCCATCTTGTGAAATTACACGGTCGCATCGCGACGTGCACTCGTTGCGACGGTTTTTTGTCGCAGATTTATGTAATCGAATTACGAATTTAAGCGTGCGAAGATTCTTCGGACCGTTACGCATCTGCCATCGCCGGCGCGATGCGTCGCCATTCGTCCAGCGGCACTTGGCCGAAGTCTGACCCGAGTACCTGGAGACAGACGTGGTCGGCGCCCGCGTCGAAATGCTCACGGACTCTCGCCCGGACCTCGTCGGGTTCGCCGTGCACGACGAGGGCCTCGCACAACCGTTCTGATCCTCCGCGGATGAAGTCGTCGTCGCCGAAGCCGAGACGGCGCCAGCTGTTGCGATAATTAGGAAGGCCCGTGTAGAACTCCAGGTGCTCGTGCGCGCGACGCAGATACTCCTCGCGATCGTGTCCGATCACCACGGACTGTTCGACGCCCAGGAACTTGTCGCCCAGGATCGAGCGAGCGAGCGCGGTGTGCTCGGGGGTCACCAGGTACGGGTGGGCGCCGTCGGTGAGGGTCGCCGCGAGTTCGAGCATCTTGGGCCCGAGGGCGGCGATGACCCGGGCGGCCCTCGTCGATCCCTCCTGGGCCGCCATGGGAGCCTGGTCCATCGCCAGCAGATACTCGCTCATCGCGCTGTAAGGGCTCTCGTACTGGTGTCCTCGAAGTCGCTGCACCAGCGGCTCGTGGCTGACGCCGAGGCCGAGTACGAAGCGATTGTCGTAGGTGGCCGTCAGCGTCTTGGCCGCGTTAGCGCTCGCGACCGCATCGCGGGCCCAGATGTTGGCGATCCCCGTCGCCACGATGAGCGAGCGAGAGCCCGTGAGCAGGAGACCGGCGTTCGTGAACGACTCACGGCCGTGCGACTCGGGAACCCAGAGCGCCGAGTAGCCCATCGACTCGATTTCTCCAGCGATCTCCGCGCTTTGTGCGGGACTCTGGGAGTCAAGGGACATGGTCCACACGCCGACCGAGCGTCGTAGCCTCTCGAGGGCGATGGGCCACGTGCTCATCGGCTCAGCCTAGGTAGCTGGACGCGCACGCGCGCGACTCCGACAGAATATGAACATGGCATACTTCGTCGCGCTCGCCAGCGCCTTTCTGATGATCTCGGCGGGGACGGCGTTGCGGCCGGGCAGGCGCGGACTCTTCGCGGCCCTGGCCCATCCCGTGGGCTGGGCCGCCGGCGAACTGGCCGGCCAAGGAATCGTGGTGGAACTCGCCCTGCTCGGGGCACTGTGGTGGTGGGGCTGGCCCAGCACGCACTGGCTCAGCGCGCTGGTCTTTGGCATTGCCGGTCTCGTCGTGCTCGAGAACCTCGCTCTGATTGCCATTCTCTTTCGCTCCCGCACGGTCGTGCGTCGAGCGATGTCGGACTCGCCTGATCGGCCACTCATGATCGGGCGACCAGGCGACGACGTCTTTGGTCGCTGGTGGCGAACGGCGCTGCAGATTCCTTTTCATCCGCGCGCCATGAAGCTGGAGCGCAACGTCGTCTATGGACCGCTGGAGCGCCACCGCCTCGACGTCTGGCGGTACTCAACCACGACTTCTAACGCCCCGGTCATCTTTTACGTCCACGGAGGCGCGTGGACGTTCGGTGACAAGCGCGAGCAGGGACGACCTATGTTGCACGAGTTCGTCCGTCGGGGCTGGGTCGTGGTGGCGCTCAACTATCGACTGGCTCCGGCCTTTCCTTGGCCCGCGCAGATCGAAGACGTGACGCGAGCCTTCGGATGGATCAAGAGGAACATCGCGGCCTACGGGGGCGACTGCGAGCGGATCGTGGTGGCGGGAGGGTCGGCGGGAGGGCACCTGGCGTCACTGCTCGCCCTGAGCGCTCACGATCCCAGGTGGCGACCCCACGAGATGTCCGATATCTCAGACTGGTCGGTGCGCGGCGCCCTGTCGTTTTACGGCGTGCTCGAGATGTCCGGCGACGAGACGCACTGGCGCGGACTCGGTCGCGCGCTGCGACGACTGCTCGTCCATCGCGTGGTGCAATTGCCCTATGAGGGAAACGAGTCGCTCTACGCCGCGCTGTCGCCCTACGAGCGCATCAAGGATGACTCGCCACCGTTCTTCGTCGTCCAAGGGACCAACGACACCCTGGTGGAGGTGAACGTCGCTCGGGCGTTTGTCGCCAGGTTTCGTGCCGTGGCCTTTGCGCCCGTCTACTACGTAGAACTGCCCTTCACTCAACACGCCTTTGACCTCACGGCCAGTCCGCGCACCTCGGCGACCACGCGCGCGGCGGTGGCCTTCGCCGAGTCGGTGACCAGGCCTCGGCCCCCGTTGACGAGCGAACTGATCGCGAGCTACCAGGTGCCGCCCACGCAGCTGCAGGTCGAATGGGACGGGCAGTGGATCGACGTCGTCGATGCGCTCGACGAGGTCGGTGCGTTCTTTGTCGTGACCTCGGACAATCCCTTCTCGCAGCCTCTCTCAGGGGGCGAGAACGAAGTTCGTCGTAACGACCTGCGACGATCCCTCGTGACGCGGCACATCGACTTCCTCGAGTCGCGAGGTCGCGATCACACGAGCACGTGGCCCGACGAGCTCGGGGTGGGGCTGTGCGGGGTCACGCGTGAGCGTGCGCGAGCCCTGGCCCTCGCGTGGGAGCAGTTCGCGTTCTATGAGGTGACAAGGGACGGCGTCGTGGTGCGCGAAGCCTCTTCGGACCTGGTCCTCTCCTAATTCGTCGCGAGAGTGACGTCGAAGGTGAGCTCGTGGGCGTCGACGACCTCGAAGTTCTCGACGTTTCCCGCGCCAATGAGATCTGAGGAACTCGCGCGTAGGGCGGCGGCGAACTCTTGGGGAGCTGTCACCACGAGTCGTGCTACTCCCGCGCGCTGGGAGACCTTGGCGGTGCTCTTCGCGCGGCGGATCGCCTCGAGGGCCTCGCAGACCGGCAGATAGACCGATCCTGGTCGCTCGCCGAGCACGCCCAGTTCATCGAGGGTCGGCCACGGCGAGAGGTGCACGGAGTCCTCGTGCCACCAGCTCCACACCTCCTCGGTGACGAAGGGCAGTATCGGCGCGAAGATCCGCTGCAGCACCGACAGGGAGATCTGCAGTGTGGCTCTGGCGGACCTGATCGCGCCCTCGTGGCCCTCGCCGTACGCGCGGGCCTTGGCGAGCTCGACGTAGTTGTCGCAGAAAGTCCAGAAGAAGGACTCCGCGCGCTCCAACACGCGCGCGTAGTCGTACTGCTCGAAGGACTTCGTGGTCTCCGTCACCAACTCGCCCACTAGTGCGAGCAGGTCAAGATCGAGAGGAGCGCTGACGTCCCTCGCGCTCAGCGACTGATCGACGTCGAGCCGTCCGAGCACGAACTTCGAGGCGTTGAGCATCTTTATCGAAAGACGCCGTCCGATCTTCATCTGCCCCTCGTCGACCGCGGTGTCCATGCCCGGTCGACCTGACGCGGCCCAGTAGCGCACCGAGTCGGCCCCGTGCTGTTCGATGAGCGGCTGAGGAGTCACGACGTTCCCCTTGGACTTGGACATCTTCTTTCGATTGGGGTCAAGGATCCAACCCGAGATGAGGGCGTTGGCGAAGGGGAGCCTGTCGAACTCGAGATCGCTGCGCACGATGGTGGCGAAGAGCCACGTGCGGATGATGTCGTGAGCTTGGAGTCGCAGGTCCATGGGGAAGACCCGATCGAACAGATCGGTTCCCCATGCCCCGGCGATCTCCGGACTGAGCGAACTGGTGGCCCAGGTGTCCATGATGTCGGGATCGCCCACGAAGCCGCCGGGTTTGTTGCGCTGATCTTCGTCGTACCCCTCGGGGGCGTCCGAGGAGGGGTCAACGGGCAGGCGCTCGATCGAAGAGGTAAGTGGTGAGCCATAGTCGATCTCGCCGTCGGCGTCCAGGCGATACCAGATGGGGAAGGGGACGCCGAAGTAGCGCTGGCGTGAGATGTTCCAGTCGGTATTGAGACCCTCGACCCACGAGCGGTAGCGGTGACGCATGAAGTCGGGGAACCAGTGCAACTCCTCCCCGCGCGCGAGCAACTCTTCGCGGTGCTCGAGCGTGCGCACGAACCACTGGCGTGAGGCGACGATTTCGAGCGGGCGCTCGCCCTTCTCGTAGAACTTGACGGGGTGGGTGATGTCACGGAGCTCGCCAATGAGTGCTCCCGCGTTCGCCAGAGCCTCCACGGTGGCCCCGCGAGCCTGTTTCACGTTGCCGCCCTCGATCGTCGCGTAGTGCGAGGCCGCCCCTTCGGGGTCACGGCTCGGAAACTCCCCTGAGGTGAAGTCAGCGGGCAGGAAGCGACCGTCTCGACCGATCAGAGTGCGCGTGGGTAGATCCAACTCGCGCCACCAGGTGACGTCGGTGGTGTCGCCGAAGGTGCAGATCATGGCGATCCCGCTGCCCTTCTCGGGGTCGGCGAGCTCGTGGGCGAGCACGGGCACATCGACGCTGAAGAGCGGAGTCCTCACGGTGGTGCCAAAGAGGGGTTGAAAGCGAGGGTCCTCGGGGTGGGCGACGAGAGCCACGCAGCTCACGAGCAGTTCGGGCCGCGTGGTCTCGATTTCCAGGTGACCGTGGCCGTCGTTGCGGGCAAAGGCGATCCGGTGATAGGTGCCGGGCTGGTCGCGATCCTCCAACTCTGCCTGGGAGACGGCCATCTGGAAGTCCACGTCCCAGAGTGTGGGAGCCGACCTGGAATAGACATCTCCCCTAGTCAACATGTGCAGGAACGATTTCTGGGAGATCGCTCGGGCCTGCTCGCCCACCGTCGTGTACTCGAGCGACCAGTCAACCGAGACCCCGAGGTTGCGAAAGACCTGCTTGAAGGCTTGCTCGTCGATCTCGGTCAACTTCACGCAGAGATCAACGAAGTTCTTGCGGTCTATGGAGACCTTGTGCTTCTCGTCGGGCTTATCGGGCGGCGCAAAATCTGGGTTATAGGGGAGCGACGGGTCACAGCGAACGCCGAAGTAGTTCTCCACCCGGCGCTCGGTCGGCACGCCGTTGTCGTCCCAGCCCATGGGATAGAAGACGTCCTTGCCGCGCATGCGCCAGAATCGAGCGACGACGTCGCCTTGGGTGTAGCTGAACACGTGTCCGATGTGCAACTCGCCCGAGACGGTCGGAGGAGGGGTGTCGATGCTGAACACGCTCTCACGCGCCGCGCTGGGATTAAAGCGGTAGATGCCGTCCTCGTCCCAGCGAGGCGTCCAGGTCGCTTCCAGGCCGTCCACCGTGGGCTTTTCGGGCACAGAATGGCTGCGGGGCGTGGGAGCGTCGGGCATGGTTGGCGTAGTTTAGAACAGCAGTTCAGGGCCCGATGGGCTCGCCGTGGGGGTAAAAGATCGAGCCCGAGCGACTCACGCTGTCGTCATTGACGAAACGACGATGAAGTAGCTACTCTTCGTTTCGTTCAGTCCGGTTGGACGCCGAAATCACTGTGGTGCCGTTGAGCCTGTAGGACAGCATGGCGGTGGAGGGTCACCCACGAGAATCGTGGAATGTTGCTTGAGCACGAGTATCAGACTTCTGATCTATCTCCCTCCCCGGGTTGAACGCCATGAGAGAGGAGAACACCATGGACGTGGTCCATAACCGTTGCGCCGGACTCGACGTGTCGAAACGAGACGCCAAGGTCTGCGTGCGCGTTCAATCAACGACCGGAGCGAGCCGCATCGAGCGTCACCACGTGGAGTGCAATGACCAACTCGATTCTCGCGCTACGTGAGTATCTCGAAAAGGAGAAGGTCACCTTGATCGTGATGGAGGCGACCAGCGACTACTGGAAGCCGTGGTATTACGTCCTAGAGGACGGTCCCTTCGAGGTGATGCTGGTGAACCCGCGCCACGTGAAGAACCTCCCCGGGCGCGAGACCGACGTCTCAGACGCCGCCTGGCTGGTCGACTTAGGGGCCCACGGACTGGTGCGCGGATCGCTGGTGCCGCCCGAGCCGATCCGCCAACTGCGCGACCTCACCCGGGCCCGCAGCGCCTTGGTGCACGAACGGGCCCGCGAGAACCAGCGCCTGGAGAAGTTCTTGGAGGACTCGGGGATCAAGCTCGCCACCGTGGCGACCCACCTCACCGGGGTCTCGGGACGAGCGATGCTCGAGGCGCTCGTCGCGGGTGAGCGCGACCCCGAGGTGTTGGCCGAACTGGCGAAGCGGCGTCTGCGCAACAAAATGCCCGAGTTGAAAGAGGCTCTCACCGGTCGCTTCAATGATCATCACGCCTTCTTGGTGAGGGTGCACCTGAACCTGATCGACGAGTTCACCAAGGCGATCGAGGAGATCACCGTCCAGATCGAGGTGGCTATGGCCCCTTTCGCCAGCGCCCGGGAGTTGCTGGTGACGATCCCGGGCGTCTCTGACACCGTGGCCGACGTGATCATCGCCGAGACCGGGGCCGACATGAGCCGCTTTCCCACTCCCGCTCATCTCGCCTCGTGGGCCGGGGTCTGCGCGGGATCGAACGAGTCCGCGGGGCGCGTCAAGTCCACCCACACCCGACCGGGAAATCCCTACTTGAAGGGCGCGCTCGGCGTGGCGGCTCTCGCGGCGACGCGCCAGAAGACCACCTTCTACTCGGCTCGCTATCGCCGCCTGGCCTCGCGCCGGGGACCGATGAAGGCCCTCGTCGCCGTCGAGCACTCCATGTTGGTGGCGATCGGGCACATGCTCCAGGACGGGTCCACCTACAGTGATCTCGGCAGCGACTTCTACACGAAGCGTGACCCCGATCGCGCGAAAAGACGAGCACTCGATCAACTGCGAGACCTCGGCTACTCAGTCACCCTGGCACCAAAGCCCGAGGCCGCATAGTGGCGTTTCGCGTCGCGTGTGAAGAGAACCTATCTTTGTATCAGTGATTCGCCTCTATGACACGGCCCGAGGCGAGGTTCGCGACCTCGTGCTGCGCTCTGCGGGTCGGGTGTCGATGTATATCTGTGGGCCGACCGTCGACAACTTGCCGCACCTGGGCCACGGCCAGTTCGCGCTGGTCTGGGACGTGGCGCGACGCTGGTTCACCTTCCAGGGGCTGCGCGTTCACTACGTCTCTAACATCACCGACGTCGACGACAAGATCATCGCGCGCGCCCAGAGTGAGTCGCGAAGCGAAATCGACGTGGTGAAGCAGTTCGAGCAGGAGTGGTGGGACGCTATGGGGAGACTGGGCGTCGCTGAGCCTGACGACGTGCCCCACGCCACCGACTACATCCCTCAGATGGTGGAGTTGATCGAGTCGTTCCTTGAGCGCGACGTCGCCTATCGCACCAGTGATGGGGTCTACTTCGACGTGAGCAGCGTTCCCGACTACGGCCTTTTGGCCGGCCAGCCCCTTGACACCCTGCGCGCGGGCGCCCGGGTGGAGGGGAGCGACGAAAAGCGGTCGCCCCTCGACTTCGCCCTGTGGAAGAACGCCAAGCCCGACGAGCCCCGCTGGCCCGCCTCCTTCGGCGACGGCCGTCCGGGCTGGCACACCGAGTGTGTGGTCATGTCGCTCGATATCCTCGGCGAGGGCTTCGACCTGCACGTAGGGGGATTCGACCTCAAGTTCCCTCACCACGAGAACGAGCGGGCCCAGGCCGAGGCCGCTCACAAGGCGTTCGCGCGCCACTGGGGCCACAACGGCACGGTCATGGTCGGCGCGGAGAAGATGAGCAAGTCCCTGGGCAACTTCACCTCGCTGACCGATCTGCTCGAAAGCACCGACCCGCGAGCGTACCGACTCCTGGTCCTTCGCTCGCACTACCGCTCGCCGATAGAGGTGAGGCGCGAGATCGTCGCTGACGCCGAGCGAGCACTCGCGCGCCTGGATGCGTTGGCCCGGCGATTCGAGCTGCCCGCCCTCGCGGGCGAGCGCTTCGAGATCGCCTCGGCCCACGCCTGGGAGGAGGAGTCTCTCGAACTTTACGAACGTGTTACGGCTTTGATGAATGACGACCTCAACACTCCCGCGGCGGTCGGCGAGCTGTTCAAAGCGGTGAGCGCCGCCAACGCCATGGCCGATGATGGTCGCTCGGTGGCGGCGAAGCGCCTGGCCCAGTCCATCAACGTGCTCTTTGGGGCCATGGGGCTCCCCTTGCTGGCTCACAACCAGGTGGTGGACGACGACAGCGAGCGCCTCGTCCAAGAGCGCGACGTCGCTCGGGCGGCCAGTGACTGGTCCGAAGCGGATCACCTGCGCCGAGCGCTGGTGGAGCGTGGCTGGATTGTGGAGGACGGCCCCTCAGGGACCGTGATACGCCGTCCGTAATTCCCCTTGTTATGTCCGCACGCCACCAAGTAGCGTTGGCCGTGAGGTTGCCGTTGTGGTTCCCTCCCAAAACCGGAGTTCCGGAAGTAAAAGCGTAATAAGGAGGCCCACAGTGGCTGCAGGAACCGTCAAGTGGTTCAACGACGAAAAAGGTTGGGGTTTCATCGCTGTCGATGGCCAGCCAGACGTCTTTGTTCACTACTCGGAGATTCAAGGTGATGGGCGAAAGACGCTCGTCGAAGGACAGGCCGTAGAGTTCGACATCGAACCCGGCGACCGCGGTCCCTTGGCGAAGCGCGTCGTTCTCAACTAACGACCACATCTTCGTACAGAGACAACCGCCGCCTTCGGGCGGCGGTTGTTTTTTTGTTGGGCGGCATTACGGTACGTTTGGTTACTGGTAAGTAAGCCTTCGAGGCCAAGGTGCGACATGAGCGATTTTTCAATGGACCTCAACGAGGATCAGATCACCCTGCGTGACTGGGTGCACGGATTTGCCCTCCAGAAGATGCGCCCCATCGCCGCTGAGTGGGACGAGCGCGAAGAGACGCCCTGGCCCTTCATCCAAGAGGCCGCGAAGCTCGGGGTCTACGGTCTCGACTTCATGATGAACGCCGTCGCTGACCCGACGGGGCTCTCGTTGATGATCGTCCTCGAAGAGCTGGCCTGGGGCGACGCGGGCCTGTGTATGGCCCTCATGGGTACGAGCCTGGGGGTAGCGGCCATCATCTCCAATGGAACCCGAGAGCAGCAGATCGAGTGGATCCCCCAGTGCTACGGGACCCCTGATGATGTCAAGATCGCCGCCTTCGCCGTCTCAGAACCCGACGCCGGCAGCGACGTTTCCTCCCTTCGCACGAGAGCCGTCTACGACGAGGCGAGCAACGAGTGGATCTTGAACGGCACCAAGACCTGGATCACCAACGGCGGCATCGCGAACGTTCACGTAATCGTGGCCTCGGTTGACCCCAAGTTGGGCGCCCGGGGCCAGGCGTCTTTCATCGTGCCCGAAGGGACGCCGGGCCTCTCCATGGGTCAGAAGTTCAAGAAGATGGGCATCCGCGCGAGCCACACCGCCGAGGTGGTTCTAGAGAACTGCCGCGTGCCGAGCGCGTGCTTGCTGGGCGGCAAGGAGAAACTGGACGAGAAGCTGGCGCGGGTGCGCGAGGGCAAGCGCGCCACCAACCAGGCGGCCATGGCCACCTTCGAGGCGACCCGTCCAGCGGTGGGCGCCCAGGCCCTCGGTATCGCTCGCGCCGCGTACGAGTACTCCCTCGACTACGCGCGCGAGCGCAAGCAGTTCGGTCGGGCGATCATCGAGAATCAGGGGATCGCCTTCAAACTTGCCAACATGAAGGTCAGCGTCGACGCCGCTCGACTCCTCATCTGGCGCGCCTCTTGGATGGCCGCGACCAACAAGCCCTTCACCAGCGGGGAGGGCTCGATGTCGAAGCTCTTCGCCAGCGAGACGGCGGTCAAAGTCACCGAAGAGGCGATCCAGATCCTTGGGGGGTACGGCTACGTGCGCGAGTACCCCGTCGAGAGATGGCACCGTGACTCCAAGATCTACACGATCTTTGAAGGGACCAGCGAGATTCAGCGCCTCATTGTGGCGCGCGCGATCTCGGGCGTTCAGATCAAGTAGGTGGGCGACAGCGCGTGGGTAAACATCTATATCCAATGTCTAAATCCGAGTGCTTTTGAATCTTGTGTCGAGATCCAACGAGCCGTCGAGGCGGCTTCGTCCTAACCGAGGTTGGCCCACCGAGGCACCACGAATCACGCAGGCCCCCGAGAATCGTCCGGTTCTGAAGAGCGTTTAAAGCAAGCCAAACTCCTGTACTTCGCGTCGATCGTATTGCTGTACGTGTGCAGAAAATCTGACCTGACCAGCAGTTATCGGTACCGCTTTTGGGTCTCACAGGGATCTGAAGAGCGTAGCTCGAATCGCAACGATACCACCGCATTTGACAAATAATCGATCAACGACCAGACTTGCCCCTGCAGGGGCAGATGGGGAGAGCATCATGGCCCGAATCACTCAAGTCGACGGATTAGGCGAAGCCCGTTGCCCGGCGCTTCGCGGCGAATACGCAGTAATGGAAGCGGCGAGCGCCAATCGCTCGCTAGGAATGGACCTCCCAGGCACCGTGGTCGGCGCTTCGCGAGTCGTGTGACTCTCGAAGCGCAGAGAACGTTGAGTTGGGAAGAAGGCGCATGAATCGTAAAACCTCCCCATCGCTCGCCTCGTCGAGGCGCGCCCGCGCGAGGGCTCGCAGGCTGTCGCGCCGAACCTCAAGCCAGGCAGATCAGGGATTCACGCTCATCGAGCTGCTGATCGTCATCGCGATCACTCCGATAATCGTTGGAGCCCTGGGGATTGGACTGATCACGATCTTCTCGCTCCAAAATGGGGTCGGAGCCAGGCTCAGCGACTCCGGAGATGCGGAAGTTGTGGCGGCAAGTTTCACCAAGGACGTACAGAGCGCCTCGTCCATCACTACTGACGCCAGCCTGGCGACGTGCGGAACCGGAACGCAACAGATGCTGCAGTTGCAGTGGGAGAACGGCGAAGTCGTGTCGTACTTTGAGGATTTCCAAAGTGGCACTACCTACTCGCTCGTGCGAAACGACTGCGCCGCCGGTCCTACCGCGACGCCCACTGACTCGACGCCGCTCGCCTATGATCTCCTTGCCCCCTGTCCGATTGGCGATCCCGTCGCCACGTGCAGTGATCTCCTGCCGCCCTGTCCGATTGGCGATTCCGTCGCCACGTGCAGTTTGTTCACCCCCGGCGAACAACCCGCTCCCATCGCGTATGACGGATCGACGGTCGTCCCCACGTCCACTGGGCTCGTGTCGACCATCGGCGTGACCTCATTGGAGTTCTCGATCAAGGAGCCAAATAGCTCCTACGTGTACAACTTGTCGGCGACGCCCGCCGAAGGAAGCTCTACCCCACTCACCAACCTTGGGGGCCCCACGCCAGGCTCGTCGTCGTGCGGCTTTGCTCTGGCGGGAACTGGGCAGTTCGCCTCCACTATGTGTTTTGTAGGTTTCGACGCGGCCGAGCTCCAAGCGGCGTCGACTGCTGGTAGCACGTGTACCTCGACCGACCCGGGGCAACAGGGCACTGACATCTCGGCCGACGTGCCCGGCGGCTACCTCATGACCTTCTGCCTCACCGTGACGGGCGATTCTGTGGCTGCGGTCTCGACCCCGATTGGGGGAGGAACTTGCGACCTGACGAAATGTGACGGAGGTCATATCAGTAACGGGCAAGGGTTCCTGGGCAACGACAATCAGGTGAACGGCCTCGCCACCCCTTTCTATGCGGGTATCGGATGCCCCGCCTCCACGCCTACCTTGGTCAACAACGTCGTCACGTCCTCGTGCATTGATCCGGCAATATTCCAGACCACCCCCGCTGGGCACAACACCGTCACGCTCTCCAATATCTCGGTCACCGATCCCAAGGGAGACTTGGCCACGGGATACGAGGTCATCACGGCCGACGCAGAGACCATTGACCCCGGTTACCCCAATAGTTACATCATCTGGTCGTCGAGCCTGCCCGCGTCCAAGCCACTGCCGTTCAATCTTGTTCCAAATTTCTCGTATTCCGACCTGGGCAACGCCTGCAACAATGTGCCCACAGGTGAGACGACGGCCCAGGGATTTGGCATTGATGACGGCGATTCGACCGTCCAAATCAATGGGACCAACTACACGGGCTTCCTTACCGGCCTTGGAACTGACTCGGTGGAGTGCAAGTCCAACTGGCAAACCGAGGCCGGGAATCCGCCGTACCTGAGAACGGGCACGGCAATGCTGGGGATCACGCCGCCCACCGTGAACGGCGGCGCGGAGCCGGTGACTATTTCGGCCCAACTACAAGGCGAGGGCTACAACGCGGTGGCCTTCGGGCTTCTCCTGCCATGATGTCCCCCCGCGACGTGTTCAACAAGTTGCTAGGACGACTCGAGTCACGGCCGACTGCTCCGCGGACGGCGCGAGCTTCTCGCGACCGTTCGGAGGCCGGAGATACCCTCATCGAGGTACTGCTCGCGCTGATTGTCCTGGCGCTGGCGTCGGTTGCCCTGATCGTGGCTTTCAGCACGGACATCTCGGCGTCGGCCGAGCACCGAAGCTTGGCCAACTTCGACACCGCACTGGCCAGTTCCATCGCCACCACGACCTCGCTCATTCAAGGGCAATACTTCGGGGTGTTCTCGACTTGTCCAAACCCGGCGGACCCTCTCTCGGGGTATCCGAGTGAGGCTCAGATGACGTCCGCTCTGGGCATCGCTGGTTATACGGCGACGATCGAACCCTCTGGGACATTGCCCTCAGTTGAGTACACCGACGGGAGTACTTTCACCTCAGCGTGCGACTCCGCCAATGTCGGAGGTCCCCAGCTCATCACTCTCGTCGTCACCGATACAGCGACGGGTCGCTCGCAAACTAACTCGGTCGTGGTAGTCGACCCGATCCCAATCCAGGTGAGTGGTGGCGGCGGTGCGGGAGCGACCATCACGTTGTTATTCGAGACGAACCCCGAGGGCGCCACGGTCGACTCGCCATTCACCACTCAGCCGATCATCGAGGTCGTAAACAGCAGCACCGGACAGATTGTGACGACCGACCTGTCGCCCATCACCTTGACCCTCAGCGGAGGACCGGGCGGGGCCACCCTGTCGCCAGACTGCTCAGGTGTGGAGACCTCAGGTGTGGTGGTTTACTCGGGCTGCAGCATCAATGAGGTTGGCAATGGCTATGTGTTGACCGCGACTGTAGCCTCGCCCACCAATCCTGGCCAATTGCTGTACGGGCAGTCCACCGACTTCAGTGTCTTCTCGGCTCAACTCGACACGCCCACCATCACCGCCGTGACACCCTCGACCGACACGGCGGGCGCCATCAACGTCACGTTCGCGGGGTCGACCAACGCTCCGTCGGGCCAGACCTACACGATTAAAGCCTGCACGGACCCCACGATGACCGATAACTGTACGACGCCAACGACCTTTACATCGGGGAGCGATCTGACTGGTCTGGTCCAAGGCACCAGCTACTGGGTACAGATCACGGCCGCTGCGTCGGGCAACTACCTCGCCGCTACGTCGCCGCCCTTTGGACCGACGATGGCCACCGTTCAGTTGGCCGCACCGACGGGCGTCACTCTGGGCTACGGGCCAACCGCCGGCTCGCTATTTGTCGGCTTTACTCCGCCGGGCATCATCGCGGCCGGTCAAACCTACACGATCGAAGCCTGTCCCAACTCAGCCATGTCAAATAAGCAAGGCACGTGTGTGAGCAATGCCACCTTCACCGGACCCGGCAACCTCACGGGCCTCACGATCGTCCCGGGCAGCCCGGGCACGCTCTACTACGTCCAGGTCTCAGCGAATGCCTCGCCGGGCTATCTGGCGTCACCGGCGTCTGCGGGGTCGCCACCACCGAGCTACGCGGCGATGAGTCAAGTGAAGACGCCAACAGGGTTCTCGGCTGCCTCGTCGGCATCGCAAGTCGGGGCTATCACCGCATCCTTCTCGGAATCAGGAACAGGGGTCGAGCCGTCATCCTTTACCGCGACCGCCTGCACCGACCAATTGATGATCGCCAATTGCGTCACCGCAATCAACTACATCGCGGGCACGCCGTTGATTGGCCTCATCCCCGGGACCGGTTACTACGTTCAGATCACCGCGGTCTCGACGACCCCGGGATACGCCTCGGCCATGACCGGGCTCTCGGCGCTTACCGTGGCCACCGAGCAACTCGCGGCGCCGACGCTGGTCACCGCGAACTACGGCACGGTCGCCGGCTCGATATCAGTCACCTTTACCGCGCCCCTCGGTGCGCCGGGGGGCCAGACCTACACGGTTCAAGCGTGTGCGAACGTCACCATGGCACCTCCGTGCTCCGCCAACACGAACTACCCCCAGAACGCCAACCTCACGGGCCTCTCCTACACCCCAGGCAGCCCCGGGGTGACCTACTACGTCGAGGTCACCGCCAACGCCTCATCGGGCTACTTGGCCTCGCCCGCTTCCACGCAAGCCAGCCACGCTGACGAAAGTCAGATCGGACCCCCGAGCACCCCGAAGGTGGCCCCGTCGACCACTACCGCCGGAGCCGTCGTGGCCACCTTCAATGCGCCTTCTGGCCCTGCTCCCTTCAGCTACAACGCCACCGCCTGCCTGATTGGGGGAAACGGTTGTGTCACCGTGAACAACTACGTCTCGGGCGTCACCCAGTTGAGCGGTCTCACACAAGGGGACAGCTACGACGTCCAGATCACCGCAGTCGCGCCCACAGGCTTCGTGAACAACACGTCTGGTGAGTCGCCGTTCGTCGCCGCCACTCTTCAATTGCCGGCTCCTCGCGTCACGCTGAATTACGGCGCAACTGCTGGCTCGATGTCGCTCACCCTCGCTGAGCCTGGCGCGCCTGCCGGCCAGACCTACACCGTCGCTGCCTGCACGAATCCGAACATGACCGGTTGCATCGCCCCGGTGAGCAACTTCACCTCGGGTGCCAGCCTCAGCGGTCTCGCTGCCACCCCGGGCAACACCGCTACCACCTACTACGTCGAGGTCGCCGCCAACGCCTCGTCGGGCTACCTCGCCTCGTCGGCTTCGGCACAGGCCAACCACGCCGACACCGGCCAGGTGAACGCTACGGGCACCCCGACGGCGGTCACGTCAACCAGGCGCGGGGCCATTGTGGTCAGCTTCGTCGCGGCTTCTGGCAACGCTCCAAGTAACTACAGCGTCCAGGCCTGTCCAAACCAGAACATGACCGGTACTTGCGTCACCGCGAACAACTTCACCTCGGGCGGCCAGCTGGGCGGTCTCATGCGAGGAGGCTACTACTGGGTCCAGATCACGAATGAGCCAGCGGGCTACATAGACGCCGTCTCCGCGGTATCCACCACAGACACTGAGGCGCGACCATGAGGAAGCTCACAAAGATGGCGAGAGCTCGCTTGATGAGAGGTCGCCACGATGGTGCCGGTCGCGCGTCACGCGAAGAGGGCGCGATTCTCATCTTGGCCCTCGTCTACCTCATATCGATAAGCCTTGTTGTGGCTACGTTGTCGACCTGGGCCACCAACGATCTCAACAACTCCTCGCGCTTCACCTCGGCGAACTCACTGACCCTGGCGGCGACCGACATGGCGGACATAGCGATCCAATACGTTCGCTACAACCCTCTGATCTCGAGCAGTCAACCTGTGGGCATTCCGAGCGACTGGACCGCGTGCTGGGCCGGCGGCTCGACGATGGCCATTCCCGTCATCAATGGTGAGCAGATTGCGGTGTGGTGCAGCACCGTGTGGAATCCGTTGAACAACCTGTCGACCCTCCCGCCGTACGCGTCGAGGGCCGTCACGTTTGTGGCCTGCCCGGTCTCCGTGACGGCCTACACCTGCGAGCACGAGAGCGATCCGCTGTTGACCGCAGATGTGGACTTCGATGACTACCCTCCGGCCCCCGCCCGCAGTGCGCCTATCCAGAGCCTGTGCTCAGTCTGGTGCGGAGCTGGCATGACGCTCGTGAGTTGGCAGTGGGGCTCCTCCGCGTCGGGGACGGTGGCGAGCGCCGCGAGCGTACTGACTTTTTCCAATGAGCCCTCCGACACCAGTGACGAGGCAAGCACCAGTGCCTCCGTGACAGTCGACGATGCGAACCATCATCCGGTGGCGGGGGACACCGTCTCGATTGTGCAACAGACGGGCCCGACTTGCAACTCACCCGGTCCACCGGTGACCGTGGGGCCGTGCATCTCGCCGACCACAAGCACCCTGAGCGCGATCACGAACTCCGACGGAGTGGCCGTGTTCACCAGCATCATCCCCCAACGGGCGGGCGATTACACCTTGACGGCGATCGACGGCACTGTCACGACGACGTCGACGAACTTCGTAGTATCGACGATTCGAAGCGAGATCACGACCACGCCCTCGGCCTACGACCTTCCCAGCAACGCGACCGTAAATGGATCGAACACGTTCTCAGCCGTCGCGTCGTCCGGCGATCCGGTAGGCATCGCATCGACGACGCCTACCGTGTGCACCGTACCTAGCAACGCAACGGTCTCGGCAACCGTCAGTTACAAGGCGAACGGAACCTGCGCCATAGAGTTCACCGATCCAGCCACCGGGAATCCGAATTTCTCTCCGGCGCTCCCGGTGACACTGAGCTTCCCAGTAGGTGGGCTGGTGGCGACGCAAGTCGGGATGACGCTCAGCCCAACTACCCCCGTGGCAAGTTCGACCACCAACGTGACCATCACGATGACTCTGGAGAACGCCGTGGGGGCACCGGTCACTAGCAGCGGGACGACCCTCGTGCTCAGCGATATCGGCAGTGGATTCTTCTCCGCGTCAAACGGCGTCACCAGCCAAGCCACCACCCTCAACGTGACCTTTGCTAATGGCTCGAGCACGGCGACCGCCTACTTCGGGAACAAGAGCACCGGCCCCGACACCATCTCGGCAGTCAACGGGATCTACAACTGGGGTTCGGCGTCCCTGACGGTTCTGGATGGGCCCGCGTCCCAAGTGGCGGTAACGCCAAGCACCACGACGCCAGGCGTCTCATCGGTCACTAACACCTCGCTGTCGTTCCAGCTTGAAGATCAATTCGGCAATGCCGTCACGAGCAGTGGGACCACGACGTTGGTGATGAGCAGTTCTGGCAACGGATTCTTCGCGAACACCAACGCAACGACCGGCACCCCGACACTCAACATCACGTTCGCCGGTGGGGTCGGATCCGCGACGGCTTACTTCGGCGACCAGACCTCGGGATCGGACTTCATCACGGCGAAGAATGGCGCGAACTCCTGGGAGACGACGACCTTGACGTTGGCGCCGGGCGCCGCGACCACCGCACAGATCACGCTGAACCCGGCAAGTCCCCTCCTCGCCACCGGCTTCCCTCCCACAACGAACACCACGGTGACCCTGCAACTCCAAGATCAATTTGGGAACGAGGTAACAACGAGCGGCGTTTCGATCGTGCTGACCAACTCGGGGAACGGCTTCTTTGCAAAAAAGAATGGAGAGGCTGGAAGCGCAACCCTCACGCTCTCTACGAATGCTGGGGTCGCGATTGGCTATTTTGGCGACAGCGTCAATCAGTCGGACACCATCACGGCGACGACCTCCAACTTCGTAGTCCAGACGCCCAGCTTCAACGATTGATTTCAACTTGGAATGGGAGTGTCAGCCACTTTGAGACGTCGTACGTGCGGCCTTCCGTGGATGCGTCGATCATTGGGCACTTCGCACCAATCGTGGCATTGAAAATACTCACCCTGTGCACCGGCAACGCGGCTCGCTCGGTGATGCTCGGCTACATGCTCGCGACCCTGGGCGAGGTGAATGGGTCATATTGGTCGATCCGCACCGCCGGCACTCACGTCGTCGAAGGCAGCGCGATGAGTACGCGTACCCGTGAGGCGCTTCTTCAAATCCCCGAACTCGGCGATCACCGATATGGCGCGCATCGCGGCCATCAACTCACGCGCAGTGACGTTGAGTGGGCGCACGTCATCCTGGCCAGCGAGGCTCGTCACGTCGTGTTCGTGCGCGCGCATCATGGCGAGGCGACGGCGAAAACGGTGCTGCTCGGTCAGTTTCTGCGCGAGGCGCCACTCGATAAGCTCTTCGCCGATCAGGTCTCCCATGCATCGTCACAGACACCTGACAGCGCCTTCGACGTCGATGACCCCGCGGGTCAGGATCAAGACGCCTACGATCAGTGCGCCACGAGACTCTGGGAGATGGCCCAGGCGTTCGCCACACTTGTCGGTTCCTAGGACGGTGCTGAAGTAGTCGCTCGAAATCCACGTTTTCTAATCGGCGGCGTTCGAAAATTGAGTATGGCTCTTGGCACCTCACCACTCTTGCAACGCTTCGAA
>JBOGFT010000016.1:0-9140 GCA_050701895.1 Acidimicrobiales bacterium | reverse complement strand
GTTGAGCGCTGAGTCTGAGGGACTGGGGACGCAACCGGTCTCACCACTCTTTCTCTACGCCACCACCGAGGCGGACCTTTTCGGTCTTGGTGGCGAGCGTTACCTGGACGAGATGTACGCACTCTCCCAGCGCTTCCGCGAGGCGTGGGATCTGGAGGAAGGTGAAACCATGGCCATGGTGCTGAGGGTGATCCACGCCCCCCCTCCGACGGTCCACAGCATCCGTCGCCCTCTCGATCAGGTGCTGAGCCGACGTCTCGACGCGGTGCCCACGAACGGGTCGAGCCCCAATGGGTCCGGTGGCTCCATCGAAGCCGTATCTCTCTATCAGCCCTAAATATTGGCGGCCCCGCCGCTACACCCCGTTGGTGAGGAACGGGTGTGACCCGCTCGTTCTTGTGGGCATCACCAGGTGACCGGGAGTTCTGCCATACCCCTGAAGAAGGGATGCGGCTGAAACACCGGGGTAAAGCCTTCTTTCAGCTTCAACCCCGGTAGCCGTTCGGTGACGACCTCCAGGACCACCTTGCCTTCTAGTCTCGCCAAAGGAGCCCCAACGCAGTTGTGAAAGCCCCGCCCGAAGGCGAGGTGCGGCGCGCTTCGCTCGCGTTCAATGGAGAACTCGTCGGGGTCTGAGTAGTGAGTGGTGTCCCGGTTCGCCGCGATATACGCCAAAAATAGGCGCTGACCCGCTTTTAGCGTCTCGCCACCCAGCACCGTATCCTCTGAGGCAATTCGCCACATCCCAAACACCGGCGCTTCGAGTCGGAGGGTCTCCTCGAGATATCGAGGACCCAAACTGGGATCGGCTTTCAGAGCCTCATAGCGCTCGGGCACGCACAGCAGGCGCCAGAGCAGCGACGTGATGGTGTGCGCTGAAGTCTCGTGCCCTGCGAGAAATAGCCCCGGCACGAGCGAGAGCATCTCTCGCGGGCTGAGGCCATAGCTGTCACGACCGGCCGCCACGAGCGAGAGTAAGTCGCCCCGGGGATTGCGATAGCGCTGTTCGATCAGCCGGGCGCAAAAGCGGTGCGCCTCGAGGATTCGAGTGGCGAGGGTGATCTGCTCTTCTAAGGGAACTCCGAACAACGTGGCGGTGGCGAGCGTCGCCCAGTCCTCTATCGCCTGACGCAGGTCGGCCATCTTGACCCTCGGCATCCCTAAAACCTCCGAGATCACGCCAAGAGGAAGGGGATAGGCGAAGTCTGCCGCCAAATCACCCCCGCCGCGGTCCAGGAACCCGTCAATAAGTATGTTGCTCCTGGCTCGAATCATGGGCTCGTAGGCGGCCACTCTGGCGGGGGAAAGTCCTGGTTCTAGGACCTTTCGTAGCCGTCCATGATCGGGCTCGTCGACTCCGATGAGCGTGCCCTCCATGGGGATTTCGTCACCGAACAGCTCGATGACCTCTGAGCTCAGGAGATCGACGATGGAAAGGATGTCCTTGGAAGAGAACTGGGCGGGATCGCGTAGGACCGCCGCAATGTCGCTGTAGCGCGTCACCACCCACGCGTTGATGATCGGGCTGAAGAAGACCGGCGAGTCCTCGCGGGCCTGCGCCAGCACCGATCCAGGCTCGTTCATGAAGCCGCTATCAAACGGATTGAACGCGGTTTCTAACGAAGTCATCTCCAAGACCGTAACAACTGAACAACTGTCATCGTGTTCTCTACGACCCATCAACGCAACGACACTCGTTCGCCGATTCGCATTGTGCCCGAGCGTTCGAGGCGCGGGAGGCGATCGAGGCCGATTTGGGGTTCTAACCCCCTCGCGCCGTGCGACGGTCTGCCACTAAAAACGCTACAAATCATCATATTTTCCGGGGCGAGAGGTCTAAAATCGCTGATGAGTGCCCTTTCCCCGGTCCTAGGGGCCCTGCTAACGTTGATAATTCAAGGGCCTGAGGGAAAGAAGGCGGTTCGACCGTGAGTGATCTCACGAAATCAGACCCTTTGAAAGTGGGCGACGAAGCAAGACTGGTAGTCGAGACGCTTCATCACGTCACGCCCAGGGCCGAGATCGTCGCCGTGGTCACCACATCTGACCGGCCAATCCCGGGATTTCATGTCAATCCCATCGTCAGCGTGGGGGCCAAAGACGCCTTCGAGCTGATCCGCGAGCGCGTCCACTTGCAACTCAACGGCAAGGAGCAGTTCGGATCTTTCACCTGGACGATCGACGACACCGAGTGGGGCATCTTGGTGGAGCCCATCGAACTCATCAGCGGCCAGATCGTCGGGGCTCTGCTAGTGGCCCGGTACGGCCGGGTGTGGAGCCAACGGGAGCTCTCCATCGTGAAGGCCTTTGGCGGGCTCTTCGGCAAGGTGGCCTCCCAGACCACCCGTGAAGGCCTTCTCTTGCACCAGCGGAGCCTGGACGAACTGGTGAGCCAGGTCGCCGAGCGCCTTATGTCGGCGACCGCCGCCACGCGCGTGGAGGCCCTCACCTGGACGACCCGGGTGCTGGCCGAATTCCTCGACTCCGACGTGGCCTTTTTGCGCCGGAATGATCACGTACGCGGCCTGAGCATCCTCGAAGCCCAGTGGCCTCCGCGTGACGACTTCACCGGTCCCGATCCGCTGGGTGAGGTGCGATTCGACTCTGACCCACTCTTCATGGCGACCAAGGACCTCCGTGAGCCCTACCTCGCCGGTATTGACGACAAGAGCGACGAATACATGGAACGGGTGGAAGAAGGTGTCGGTGCTGACGTCAACGTTGTCATGGGCGCCGCGGTGCCGCTCGTGCTCGGTGACTCGACCTGGGGTGTGCTCGGGTTCATACACTTCGAACTTCGCGCGTGGAAGACGTCGGAGATCAACGCGCTTCAGGCGGTGGCGTCGATGCTGGTCCAGCTCCAAGCGCGGATCGACGCCGAGGAGCGCACTGCCTACATCGCTCTGCACGACGATTTGACCGACCTGCCCAATCGCCGCGCGTTGCTGCGCGAGCTGAAGTCGCGCCGCGCGGCCGGACGAGACACGGCGGTCCTTATCATCGACCTCGACCGATTCAAAGTCATGAACGACTTCCTCGGTCACGCGAACGGTGACCGGCTCTTGGTAACAATTGCGGACCGCGTTCGCACCAGCATTCGGGTGAACGACTACTGCGCGCGACTCGGTGGCGACGAGTTCGTCGTCCTGCTCGATGAGGCCAACAGTGAGATGGAGGTGCTGGCCAGCGCTTATCGACTCCTGGAACTTGTCGCCGCACCGGTCGACCTGGGCGGCCAGTTGGTCAGCCACACGGCGAGCATCGGGATCGCCATCGCCGGGACTAAGTCGAATGAGACCGACTCCGACGTCCTCGCTAACGCCGACGGCGCGATGTATGTTGCCAAGGCCGGTGGCCGCAACAAGGCCGTGCTGCTGGATGAGAAGATGCGCGCCGACCTCGACGAGCGCTCCGCGATGGAACTGATGCTTCGAGAGGCCTTGGAGAACGGCGAGTTGCGCCTGCACTACCAGCCCGAGGTGGACTTGCGCAATGGTCGACTCCTGTCCGTCGAGGCGCTCCTGCGTTGGGCGCATCCGACCAAAGGACTGATGAACGCCGCCGAGTTCATCACCATCGCCGAAGAGACCGGACTCGTTCTCACCATCGGTCGCTGGGTCTTTGCTGAGGCCTGTCGTCAACTGGCCGAGTGGCGCGCTAACTATCCGGATCTCCCGCTCATTGTGCGGGTGAATATGTCGCCGGCGGAGTTCGCCGCGACCGACCTGGTCGAGTTCGTCGAGGGCTGCCTGGCCGCGAACGACATCACCGGCGAGCGACTCTGCATCGAGATCACCGAGTACGCGGTGGTCGACGAGCCCGAGAAGACGGCCAGCATTCTGCGCGGCTTCCAGGAGATCGGCGTCGAAGTCGCCATCGACGACTTCGGCACGGGCTTCGCGTCAATGACTGAGTTGAAGCACCTGCCGGCCGACATCTTGAAATTGGACATGAGCTTTGTCGGGGGCATCACCACGGACGCCTACGACCGCGCCATCGTCGAGTCGATCATCCGGCTCGGGCAGGTTCTAAACCTCGGAGTCACCGCCGAGGGCATCGAGCGCGTGGACACCATCGAGGAGTTGCTGCGCCTGGGCTGTCATCGTGGCCAGGGATATCTCATCTCGCGCCCGGTGGCGCCCAACGACCTGCATCAACTGCTCGATGCCGGTAAGGTTCCGGCATCGTTGCTTCGACCCGAAGAACTCACCCTTGGACTAGCGAGTACAACATCTTGAGCCCACTTCTTGAAGGAGCGTCGGAAGACGCCGCCGGCCCCGAGCAGCAGGCGTACGAGCCCTGGCTGTTCCAGACCATGCTCGACGAGCTGTCGGTGTCCGAGCTCGGTATTGGCTTTATCTACTCGGTGCTCGACGTCTTGGTGAAGCGCTACGCGCTCAATGACGCCGTAGTGATCTTGAGCCACGAGTCCTTTGGTCCTCAGATGTTCCGAGCGGGGGGCCAAGCGATCAGCGTCGACCTAGCCTCGCGGCTCGGCGGCGCCCCGGGTGTCTACTGCGACCCCGACGTCGTGCCCAACGTGGAGCGTGACGCCGTGCGCACGGCGTGCCAGCTGTCACTCTCTCTGCACCTAGCTCGCTTCAGCGCCGCGCACGACGCTCTGACCAACATCGCCAATCGCCGCACCTTCGACAGCGCTCTGCAAGCCTCGTGCGTGCGCAGTTCTCGCTACGGCTGGGCCTTCACGCTGGTGCTGGCGGACCTCAATGGTTTCAAGGCGATCAATGACTCACTGGGTCACGCCATTGGCGACGACCTCTTGCGCCAGTTCGGCCTGGCCATGCGACGCTCGGTGCGTAGCGGTGACGTAGCGGCACGGATCGGCGGCGACGAGTTCGCGGTGATCCTCTCCAACGCGGACGGTCACGAGTCATCAGGCTTCACTGATCGCCTGCGCAGCCATCTGGGTTCGGCGCGTGAGCTGGTGGGCTTCACCATCGGCACCGCGTCCTCGCCCCGTGATTCGACCGACCCCGCGGAGCTGTTTCGCATCGCCGATGCCCGGCTCTATGAGAAGAAGGGTTTTAGCCACCGATGATGTCACCAACTGAAGAGGACTTCGAACTCGAGCTCCGCAGCCTGTCGGGAGTCATGAACGTCGAGATTCGCCATCGTGAGAACGGCGACGTCGACGCAGTGACCCTCATCACCCACGGGCAAGACCCCGGCGCCCTTCGCGTCATGGCCACCCAGATCGTCAACCTGTACTACACCGACGCCTCGGTCATCGTCGAAGACGCCAGTCGGGCCTTGGCCCCGCGCGAGGTCCAGGCGGTGCGCGTGGCCCTGGTACGCGCGGAGTTCAACTCCGCCTCGGGCGGCTGCGACGTGGAACTCTCGATTCAGGGCAAGAACGGATACGGCCGAGCCGGCAGCGGACAGCTTTTCGGCGGCGCCGAGGCGACTCTGGTGGCCCTGCGCGAGCTTGGCTACAACCTGCCCTTCTATCTCTTGACCGTCATCAGCGTGGCCACGGTGCGTGGCTGGCCGGTCATCGTGACGCTGCGGCCCTTTGCCGACGGTGCCGACATGTTCGGCATCGCCCAGGCCGACAATGACGTCACTTCGGCCGCAATGGCCACTCTTGACGCGCTGAACCGCTTCCTTTCGAAGGAAGTTTCATCGGACTGAGGCTCATCGTCGTGAGGAAGAAAACTTCCCCGGACGTGCGATTAGGCCGAACAGACTTCGTAGAATGGCCGTCATGAGAGCTCGTGGCCTTCGTACGCCGTTTGACTCCCCGCGCGCCTCGGAGTGCGAGCGATGACCCGAATTCTGGTCGTCGACGACGACCCCGAGATCACCAAGCTATTGGAGAAATTCCTCTCCAACGAGGGATATCAGGTGACCGTCGCCAGCAACGGTACGGCGGCCCTCGCCGCCGCCTCGTCGTCAGATCCAGAGTTGGTGCTTCTCGACATAGTGATCGGCGTCGAAGACGGACGCGAAGTGCTGCGCGACCTTCGTCTCATCAGTGACGTCCCGGTCATCTTTCTCACCGGCCGGGGCCTCGAGACTGAGCGCATCGCCGGTCTTAAATTGGGCGCGGATGACTACATCGTCAAGCCCTTCTCGCTCGGCGAGGTGTCGGCGCGCATCGAGACCGTCTTGCGCCGCTCGGGCATCAACACCGCCCAGCACTCCATTGAGGCGCCCGACATCAGCTTCGGAGACTTGCAGATCAACGAGAACACTCACGAGGTGCGCCTCGCGGGGGAACTGCTCGATCTCACGTCCAAGGAGTTCGCTCTGCTCTACTTCATCGCCTCGACGCCTCGCCAGGTTTACACCCGCTCCCAACTCCTCGAACACGTCTGGGCGTCTTCCAGCGAGTGGCAGAACGAGGCCACGGTAACCGAGCACATTCGGCGCCTGCGGGCCAAGATCGAGACTGATCCCGATCACCCCAAGTGGATCAAGACGGTTCGCGGGGTCGGCTATCGATTCGAGCCCCAGCTCAATTAGCGTCGCATCTTCGAACGCCTGACGGTCGCCACGAAGAGTCTCACGGAAGCGGTACCGACGCCATGGTGGTCGTCGAACAAGATCGTGTGACGTCGCCCGTTGGCAATTGTGAAGTCGCGGGCGCTGGGCTATTGTGCGGCCTTCGGGCGTGACAATCAATCTACGTGCGCGACCCGACGGTGATGATGGAGGGGGATGGCCACTTCAACGGGTGTCGGGTGTAGGGGCGACCGAGCGAAAAGGGTAGCGGCTTCACGACAGGCTCGACTTGTGGCGATTCTTGCGATCTCTCTCTGCCCACTTCTCCTTGACTCGACGGTCGTCGGGGCATCGGGCGTTGTTGTCCCGCCTCAGAATCCGGCGTCAGACATATGGGCGGTCCCCGCCTATACCTTTACGCCCAAGAACGATCACTCCTACGCCCTGCCCGCGTGTTGGACTCGAAACGCCCGGGGAACCTACAGGATTCAAACCACCAAGCCGCAGTGCGTTCGTGACGAGCTCGCGGCTACGAATCGGGCGCAGGGCTCAGAGGGCCTCGGCGACATCACGCTCCCCACAAACTTCGCGGGGTTGAGCGCCCCCGATCAGATGCTGGTGCTGACCGACATCGAGCGGGTGAGTCGTGGTGAGACGCCGGTACTTGGCGTCTCGTCACTGGCGAATACGCTGGCCCAGCAGGGGGCGCTCGAGAGGACCGATCCGACACTCTCACCAACCGTCGATATCGCCGGCATGACCGGCGCGTTCGGCTCGAACTACGCGGCCGGCGTGAATACGCTGGACGCCAACTACGAGTGGATGTACACCGACGGGTGGGACGCCAAGTACACCTTCAACGGTGCGTGCACGTCGCCGAGTAGCTCGGGCTGCTGGGGTCACCGCGACAACATCCTGATCAACGACTCGCGGATGCCCTGTGACACTTCTTCGTGCTCGATCATCATGGGTGGCGGATACGTGCACCTGGGCAGCGAAAGCTACAACACCTACACCGAGCTCTTCGTTCAGACAACCGGCGTGACTCCGGTCTTGACGTACACGTGGCAAGAGGCGTTGGCCGCAGGCGCTAGTCCCTGATCAAGCGGCTGCGAGATCCGCTTCATATTGGCCAGAGCAATGTCAAGCTTTCTTGCAAGATCAATTGTGCGACGTTCGTACTCGGCCCGCACAGACCTTACGTGGGACAACTGATACTTCCCGAGGGGCCCGGCAAGACCGCTGACGTAAGGCTGGTGATATCAACTACGACGGCACCTACGTGAGCGGTTCGGCTACGGGTTACGCGAAGACGCCCGGATCGTTCACCACCATGCGCAATCTTTCGAGGACCGCCTACCTCGTGCCGCTCGACGCGGCGATTAGCGTCCAACCCGTCTGCTACTGAGACCGTGCGGCCAAAAGTGACCGCGGTGAACCTCTTTGAGGGCGTCGGTAAGCAACGAGCAACCTCGCGCCCTACGGCGCCGTCTTAGTACGCCGTGCCCCCAATGTTGACGATGTCGCTGTATCCGGCGAGCACACGCATCGTGCCCCCCGTCGCAGTGCTGGGAACGAAGACCGCCAACTCCTGATCGACCGTCCAGTGAACCACTGAATATTCACCGGCCGGCAAGAGATCCCACCAAAGAGTTGACCCGTGTGACCAGTTGATGTGCTCACCCGACGTTTGGGGTGCCTCTCTTATGGTCCCCTGCAGCGTGAATAGCGCGAGGGCGCCGCCTTTGACCTGGTAGGCCACGAAGTCGCGGGGTGAGAGGGCCTTTACCGAAACGCTGAGATTGAGCCCGTCGTGGACGCCATAGTCAGTCCTTGGATTCCATAACTCCAGGACGCAGCGTCCCGTGGCAAAGAGCTTCGAAGGCAGAAGAGCACCCCCGTTGCCCGTACGGGCCTGAGCGGTCATCGCGGCTATGTAGTCGACCTCAACTGAGTTAAGGGGCGTGACGTATCCACTTCCGGTGGCAAAGCCGCCTGTTCCAGAGGCCGTTTTGGCAAAGCGCGGTATCGACGCCTGCTCGTCCGCGGAGGGCTCATTCGTGACCTTCCAGGTGCTCGCTGACGAGTCCTTTTGGAACTCCAATACGTCCGCCGAGCCGGCGCACACCCGGTCGGCACTGGGCGTCCCCGCCGGAGAGGTCAGTGGGCTCAGGGCGATGAATCGCAGGGGATACGTGCTCTGTGGAGGGGCCGAGCTTGACGCCACGGTTCCCTCGAAGGCGCTGTACGTGGCGCCGTCCAGAGTCGGGTCGCCGGCGATCTTCGCCGCGCGGAAGGTCTCGTCGTCCATGGTGAGCGCGGACCCACCCTCGTGCTCTGCTTGCACCGCGTAGCTCAAATCGGCGTTGGCCGCGTTGTTGAGTCGATAGTCGCTGCTCACTATTGCCGACACGGAGCCGATCGACAGGTGCTTCGTGCGAGCCGATACGGGGCCCGCGACCGCGAGAATCGCCGTGGCGCACAGCCCTGCCCCGAGCATCAACCGGACCACTGGGCGCAGCGCAACTCTCACCGCACCTCCTCAGAATCGGCCAATCTTGTCAGTCACCGTACCCAGTGTCAACTGGCGGCGTGGGCAACTGCCGGCACGGGTCCGGACGGGACGGCATCGAGTGCATATGATGACCTCGCAGTGGAGCCCATGATGTTGAGAG
>JBOGFT010000015.1:0-13003 GCA_050701895.1 Acidimicrobiales bacterium | reverse complement strand
GTTCATCACCTTCTTGGGCGAGGAGGACCTGCTCGATCCAGAGAGTGATCCGCTCGACGTGCTCGTCGAACACCTACACACCATCGAGGGGCAGTTCCGCTTCAACATGCTCGATCCCTCGCTCTTTAGCTTCGGCAAACGACTGTGGTCGAGCGCGGGAGCCGAGGGGGTGCGCATGGACGACCGGTCGTCGGTCGACGCCTTCATTGCTGACTTCAACGCTCGCCCACTGGCCGAACGTGATGCCATCTTGGGCCCGCGACTCCAGACGCCACGGACGAGCGGCCGGTTCACTCCGCCGGGCACGCGGCCCAGGGCGCCCTCACCCAAACGACGCAAGCGCAAGCGCTGACGCTCGAGTCGAGTTGCGCCCGGGCAGATCGGGGCAGTAGCCACCACGATCGAGCAGGGCGAGGGCGATAAGGTGCTCGGGCTTCTTGAAGCCGAAGGCCATGCGGTGCAGCACGCGCAGTTTCGTGTTAGTCGATTCGACGAGTCCGTTGGAGACCCGGTGGATCATGGCGGCCTCGATGCCGGGCAGAAGTCGCTTGATCTTGCGGCCCAGCTCGACGAAGGCGGGGATCCGACAGCGCTGAGCCCAGGCGAGCCAGTCCTTGATCAGGGCGAGCGCGTCCGTGCCCTTGGTGGCAATCGCCGTGCGCAACTGCTCTTTCAGCAGGTAGGCGCGATAGAGCGGCGAGTTGACCTGGGCGATCCAGGCGAGCTTCGCGGCTTGACGCTCGCTCAGGTCCTCGGGATTGCGCCACAGGGCGTAGCGACAGCCCTTGAGCTGTTGGGCCAGGCCGCTCATGCCACCACGTCGGGCCTCGTTCCACACCTGGCGGCGCACCTCGTCCAGGGCCCGCGAGGCCCACTGGGTCACGTGGAAGTTGTCGATGCACAGCGTGGCGTTGGCGCAACGCTCAGCGACCACCTGGGCGATCCATTCGGCCCCGTCGGCGGTGACGATCGTGATCAGCCCGGAGCGCTCGTCGCCCAGCAGGTCGAAGAAGGTCCCGAGGGTCGCCTTGTCCCTGCCGACGGCCGCCCACACGAGCCGGCCTGAGTCGTGGTCGACGACGATCGTCAAGTAGCGGTGCCCCCTCTTGTAGCTGATCTCGTCGACGCCGATGCGGCGAAGGCCGTCGAAGGGGTCGTGGGCGGCGCGGGCGTCGGTGACGACTCGCTCGATGATCGAGCCCACCGTTCGCCAGGCGACGCGCATCAACGCAGCGACAGTCGACTTGGGCGAGTGGGTGACCAGCCAGGCCACCTGGTCGTCGAAGTCCCTGGTGTGGCCGGCACCATGGCGCGCCCAGGGAACCTGGGCGACCGTTGGGCCGTGAATCGAGCAGCGTACCCGGGGCAAGTCCGCCTGCAGGTAGCACCGCATGGTCCCTAAGTCCAGCGTGCGCCAATTGCGACGTCCCTCGCCCTGGTCGTAACCGGGAGAGCGAGTTCCGCAGAGCCCGCAGCGGCGCTTGGTGGCGCGTCGGGGGCGCACAAGAACCACCACCGTCTCGGACTCTTCGTCGAAGTCGATCTCCTCGATCACGGTCGCCCGATCCACACCGAGCGCACGACGCCAAACATTGGCATTAAGCACACCATTCTCCTTGTCTCTGATTCTTGAACTTCAAGTACTCAAAAACCTAGACAGGAGTTAGCGTGTTCTCATTTTTGGCACCGTCGGGCACCCACGGATTAGTCACAAGAGCCTCAAAAAAGACCGCGCAGGCACTACGCACCACGAGACTCTCTCGCGTTGTTCCTCATGAACGCCCAGAGCAGCGAGGGCGCTCACCTACAACTCTCGAACCCTGATCCACGAGGTCGATTATCTGGCCCGTGGTAGTGGGGAAGTGGTTCGTATTGTGTGACGCAAGGTCCACCAAAAGTGCGTTACTGAAACTATTGGCGCGCTTGGACGCCAACTCAGTTACGTCACGAAGTCCATTGACAATTGTGCTAGCGGGACTCGCTGACCTTTTAACTGATGACGTCTTCGACTCAACGACACGAGGGTCGTAATTAATAAGCGCCTTGAACGGCTCCCGGAGTTCAGCTTCGATGTGAAACTCGCTTGATGCCTCGTCGATCTCGACAATAAGTACCTTCTCGAAGAAGGCCTGATTGAACATTCGCTTGATGTGATCGGGCGCACTCGGGTAGACCGCTCCGCAGTTGACGGTGAGATCGAGGGCCAGATTTAGGTTTCGTCCAATCTTTTCGAATTCAATCATCTCTGCGCGCATTGATGTTTCCGAGGTAGATATCGAGACTTTCCTCAACCCCGGCTATTGGATGCTGGTGCGCGATTAGTGAAACGTGGTGTTCGGGCCGCCCGTCATTACTAGTTCCGCATTCCAGACAGTCCGTCAGATCGGTGCAGATCGCCGCGGCTCGATCTCGAGTCACATTGCGGTTGTAGCGACCAGTCATGACTCAAGGCTGGCCCTTAAACGCGGGAAACAGAACTTACGCGTGGATCGACCTAAACACTGTCGGCGGATTGGGGTTACTGGCACCTCGACTTCTCCTGTGGCTTCATGTCGAGACACCAAACGAACGAATTAACGCTGAGTTCCACGACATGCGCGTAAGAGTCAGCTTTGGGAATGAATCACTGGGTGAAAGCCGCATAACCGGCGAGCGTGTCGGTTCGGGCGGTCGAGTCATTCAAGTCGAAGTGCCTACCACACACCTGATGCTCAACCATGTGACGGATCGACTTGGTCCTCTAGAGCAGGTGAGCCTCACGCTTTCATGGTACGGAATCCTTCGGATTCTTTGGGAGCCGAACGAATCCGACGCCCGTTACATGGGCGAGCCGACTCCGGGAGTCTGGACGGATTTCCAAATTGGGGAGAGCGTAAGTGTGCAAACTGTCGCGATTCCGCGCAGTGATTGGTTCTCCAAAGTCGTCACCCCTGTGGGATTATCCGATTTCGTCTATTCGGAAGTTGCCATTCCTAAAGGTCCCCTTGGTGACGAGTGGAAATCGACAATTGATCTTCTGAGTCGAGCGGAGAGGGCGTTCATTTTGGGTGACGACGCAGCGGTGTTTTCGCAACTTCGAGGCGCGTTCGATGCTCTGCCAGGTGCAAAGAAAAATGTCTTCGATGATTTGCCCGAACCTCAGAAAAAGTATGTCGATGATCTTGCTAGGCACGTCGGTGAGTATCTGCACAACGGTCGACACGTTGCCGAAATGAGCGATGGCGTTGTTGGGTTCCCGGTAAATCACGTCGATGCACGTTTCGCCATAAATCTGGTGAGAGTTTTACTGTCGTATGCCTCAATCGCCATTTACTCGGCGAAGACCCGCAGTTCCTAATAAATCGCTTCCGCGATCTATCAGATCTACGACGGCTCAAGATCGAGCGTACGATTCGCCCGACCGCATTTTGAACCGTCCCTGGTTTGATGCCGCTTTCTTTCTTTGAAAGGATGCAGCATGCCCAAGAAATATCCCCCCGAAGTTCACGACCGTGCCGTGCGCATGGCGATGGATCGATTAAACGACTACCCATCGCACTGGGCCGCCGCGAAGGCCTTGGCCCCGATGCTCGACGTCAGTCCCGAGACGATGCGCAAGTGGATCCTTCAAGCTCGGATTGACGCGGGCGCGCAACCCGGTGCGACGTCATTGGAGCTCGAAGAGAATAAGCGCCTGAAGAAGGAGAACCGGGACCTCAAAGAGGCCAACGAGATCCTTCGCGCCGCCTCGATTTTCTTCGCGGGGGAACTCGACCCCCGATCCACCGGATCGTCGCGTTCATCGACGAGATGAGGACGAAGGGCCACCGGGTCGAGTCGGTCTGCGAGGTCCTGGGATCCCAGGGCCTGCAGATCGCCCCACGGTCCTATCGGGCGGCCAAGAGGCGCCCTGGGTCGCAGCGCGATCACACCGACGCCGCGATCGTCGACGTGTTGCGCTCCCTGAAGGTTCGTGACGCCAAGGGTCGCCAACGTCCCGAGGTCCTTTATGGACGTCGCAAGATGACCGCCTGGCTTCGCCGCAACGGCTTCCCCGACGTCTCGCGTCACACCGTCGACCGGCTGATGCGCGAAGAGGGCATGAACGGCCTGGTGCGTGGGCGCAAGATCCGCACCACCATTCCCGCGAAGGATGGCCGACGTGCCGGCGACCTCTTGAACCGGGACTTCTCCGCACCGCATCCGAACCACAGCTGGGTCACCGACTTCACCTATGTGGCGACCTCTTGGATTCCAGTGGTCGTCGCAACACGACCTAATTTTCGCTTCCAATTAAAGCACGTAAACGTTCGGCGGGCGTATCCCAGTCGAGAACCTTTCGAGGGCGATCATTGAGTTCTTTGGCGACGAGTTCAATGTGCTCCGCCGAAAACTTGGCGAGGTTGCTCCCCTTGGGGAAATATTGCCGTAGTAGTCCATTGGTGTTCTCGTTGCTGCCTCGTTGCCAGGGACTGGCTGGATCGCAGAAGTACACCTTCATGTCGGTGGCGATTGCGAAGGAGGCGTGCTCGGCCATCTCGGCTCCTTGATCCCAAGTCAATGTCTGTCGGAGTTGGCGCGGCAGTTGCTGGACAGTCTGGACCAGCGCGTCCTTCACCGTCGTCGCGTTGTGATCGCCGACCAGGTGCGTGAGCAGCGTGAATCGCGAACTACGCTCCACCATGGTGGCGATGGCGGAGCGATGCTGAGAGCCGATGATGAGATCGCCTTCCCAATGTCCGGGAACCGCTCGTAGCTCGACGTCAGGATCGCGCTCGGCGAGGGAAGTCATAGCTGACACAAACCGACTCGTTCGGTGAGTTGGCGATTTGCGGGGTTCGCGCTGCACCCCTCCTCGACGAAGCGACGAGACCATTTCGCGACGCAGAGCGCCTCGGGCGTTCACGTAGATTGCCTGATAGATCGTCTCGGTGGCCACGCGCATAGTTTCGTCCTGAGGAAAGTCTTTCGCCATGCGTTGCGAGATTTGTTCGGGCGACCAGCGCTGCGCCAAGCCTCGCGCGACATAGTCGCGCAGAGCTCCCTCACCCAGGAGCCGGCGCGGCTTGGGCCTCGGACGGCGGGCAGTGGCCAACCGCTGGGCGCTGTAAGGGAGGTAGCCGATGTTCTCCGTGGTGTTGCGAGCGAGCTCTCGACTGATGGTCGAGGGGCTCCGTCTCAACTCTCGAGCTATCTGACGAACGGAGGCGCCCGCAGCCCGACGATCATGGATGTGCTCGCGCTCCTTGAGATCTAAGAAGCGTGGACTAAGGGGGCGTTCTAAGGCGTCTAATTTCACTTGGGCGTTGAGATAAGCACTGGTGGTGGCTGACATTTTCCCCTGCGGCTTCTGGTTGTAGATAATGGTGCGCCCGTCAGGGTAGACGCGACCACCCGGGATCTGGCGTATTCCCTTATCCCAGTCCATTGATTGCCGAGGAGCGATGTTGAGTTGCCGAGCGGCCTGTGCTCTCGCCACCCCCTTTGCGCGCAGCGCCAGGAATGCAGTCTTTCGCTCAGCAGCGTCACGACTGATGAAGATTCCCGCCTCGTGCACCCACTTGAAACAGGTGACCCTCACGAAACCGAGATCTCGTGCCACGGCAGTCACGTTGCGATTTAGCTCAAGTCGCCGGAAGAACTCAGCCTTGTCGGCCTCGGTGTAGATCCGGTTCGGTGGGCGCTTCGCAGCAATGCCCGTGTCCCGGCGCCACTTATAAGCCAGATCGACACTTATGCCCAGCGACGTGGCCGCGGCTCGGACCGATGAGCCTCCGTCGACGAGGAGGAAGAACCTTCGCCTCGTGTCATCGTCCCATCGATGACTCCGCCCAATTTTTGGTGACATCGCAATCTCTCCATCTCGAAGGTGTTGCGACGACCACTGGAATCCAAGCCTGGTCGGGGTTTTGCTACGTGGCCTTCGCGATCGATCTGTTCAGTCGCACCCTCGTTGGTTGGCAAGTCTCGACGGTGAAGGACACCGCCTTCGTCGAGTCGTGTCTGAAGATGGCACTGTGGCGTCGCGACCACGCCGGGCACGCCGTAGAGCGCGGAATGATTCACCACGCCGATTATGCCGAGGTTCACGTTAAGCCGAGAAACCGTCGTCTCGTCAGTGCTGGCATGGCGCCTTGAGCGATTCCTCGGCTTAACGATCTGACCGTCTGTCCTTAGGGTTCGTCGTATCTACACCTCTATGGAAGGAGACGGTTATGGATACGACGGTCAAAGGGATCGGTGCGGTTGTCATCAGGGAGTTGCGCGCAGCCGGTTACATGGAGTCGACGATTCGCCATTACAAGAAGACAACTGAGGATCTCACTGAGTTCACCGAGGCACGAGGGGGCGTCTACACATCCTTGTTGGGGGCCGAGTTCGCTTCGGATACGACCAGCCCGCGCACCGGCCGGTTCAGTGCGCAGCGCCGCTTCAACCGCAGCCGACTCGTGAGCGTGTTCGACTCCTATGTGCACACCGGAACGGTGAGCCTTTCGGTTCGCAAACGCGCCGGAGGGGGTCCTCAACCATCAACCAGCGAGTTCACCGCGCTCATCACCGCATGGGAAGCGGCGATGGACGAGCGAGGTCTGGCCTTAGCGACGCGAGATGCCTATGGTCGGGTGGCTCGCGGCTACCTGGTTTTTTTGGAAGACCGCAACGTGACCGGTCTCGACGGGGCCGATGCGGCGAGCGTCTTGGAGTTCCTTGAATCTCTGCTGGCGAGATGGGCGAAGTCCTCCTTGTTCTGGGTGGTGTCGAACTTCCGCCCGTTCTTGACATTTCTACGCCGAGACGACCTGGTGAACGCGTCGCATCTGGCCGGGCTCAAGCGTTCCCACGGAATCCTTCCGGTGCTCAGCGACGACGATACGCAGCTGGTGGTGCGGGCCTGCGCGTCGGGGGTGGTGAGTGCCCGCGACGCCGCCGTTACCTTGCTGGCGCTGACGACGGGGCTGCGGGCGTGTGACATCATCGCCTTGAAACTGGCCGACATCGACTGGCGTGGGGCGACCATCACCATCGTGCAGCAAAAGACGGGTAACCCCCTGAGTGTGCCGCTCGCGGCGCTGGTGAAAGCCAAGCTCGCCGACTACGTGCTCGACGAGAGGCCCTGCTCTAAGGATGAGCACGTGTTCCTGCGCTCGCTGGCCCCCTACACCCCACTGGCCGATCACGCCTCGATCTACTGCGTGACCGCGAACACGTTCGATAAAGCCGGTGTCCTCGACGTCAGAGCGGGGACCCGCTTCTTACGCCATAACGCCGCGTCGCGGCTGCTGCGCGCGGGAGTTGCCCTTCCGACGATCTCGGCCGTGCTCGGACACGCCAGCCCCGAGTCGACCAACGTCTACATGAGCGTCGATGAAGAGCGTCTGCTCGAGTGCGTGCTGGCGGTGCCCGGAAGTGTCCGATGATGAAGGACTACGGATTTACCAGCGCGTTCGCCCCGGAGTTGAACCGCTACCTCGCCTTCAAAGAGAACATGGGCTTCTATGGGAGCTCTCGAATCTGGTATCTGAAGAGGTTCGACCGCTACTGCGTCGAACACGGCCGGGACGTGTTCGATCAGACCACCGTCGAAGGGTGGGTGGCTGGGCAACTGCAACGATCGGATCGGTTCCGGTCCTGGATGTCCTACATCCGAGACGTCGGCCGGTGGCTCGTGGCGGAGGGTAACGAGAGCGCCTACGTGCTCTCGGACCAGTGGCGAGCGCCGTTCGTCCCGGCGCGACCCTACCTGTTGTCGCGCCGTGAGATCGACGCCTTCTTCGGTGCCGCCACGGTGTTCCGGGCCCGGTCCCCGTGGCAGTGGCAGGCGGTCGCGTTCTTCACCTTGATGCATTCGTGCGGGATGAGGACCGGAGAAGTCCGGGCCCTCTTGAGCGAGCACGTCGACCTAAATCACGGGCACCTCGACGTCGTGAAATCCAAAGGCAACCGGAGTCGCCGGCTACCCCTTACCGAAGAGGTGATCGAGATTCTCCGCTCGTGTGATCGGATCTCGAGACAACACGTTGGTCCGTCGCGAGCGACGTTCTTCGTTTCGGGCACCAACAATCAGGTGACACCGTCCGCGGTCGGAGTGGTCTTTAACCGCATCTGGGACCGGGCCGGACTAGCGCGAGCGCTGCAGGGCCCACGGCCACGTCCCTACGATTTTCGACACCACTTCGCCTACGCCAACGTCGAACGATGGAGGCGAGACGGCCGTGAGGTCACCGCGCTGCTGGCCTACCTGTCTCGCTACATGGGCCACGCCACATTTGAGTCCACCTATTATTACATCCACACCTCTCCCGACTTCATGGACGCCTACGCCCAGATCGCCCAAAAGAGCGAGGAACTGTTGCCGGAAGTGGGCTTCGAATGAAGCGCGACCCGAACAGCGACGCCCCGAACTTCTTCAGCTTCGCCAGAGAGTATCTCCACACCTACCTGCCCACGGTCAGAGGACTGTCGCCGAGAACGATCGAGGCCTATCGGATCAGCTTGGAGTGCTACGTGGGCTACCTCGCCGATCACGAGAACGTGCCACCTGAACGCGTGAGCTTCGACCATTTCGATCGAGGACACCTGAAAGATTGGCTGGCCTGGATGAAAGAGGACCGGCACTACGCACCCGCGACCATCGCGTTGCGGCTCAGCGCCGTCAGGGCGTTCCTCACGTACTCGTCGCACGAAGACATCACCCTCGTGGCGCTCAGCCAAGCCGCGAAGGCCCTGCGCTCACCGGCCAGTCCCCGAAAGCCCATCGAGTACTTTGCTGAACCCGAGACTCGGGCCATCCTCGCCGCGTTCACGGGTCGAACCGCGAAATCACGAAGGAATCGGATGATGTTGATCCTGCTCTACGACAGCGCCGCGCGCGTTGGTGAGATCACCGGCCTGAACTTGGGGAATCTCTCTCTCGACGAGCCCGGACGTGTCATTCTTACCGGAAAAGGTCGCAAGACCCGTGTCGTGCCCTTGAGCGACAAAACGGTCGAGCATCTGCGCGTCTACCTCGACGAGTTCCACCCGAACGCGGCCCGACAGCCCACGACGAGGCCACTGTTTTACAGCCTGCGCCACGGACAACCTTCTGAACTGTCCACCGACACGCTCTCAGCGGTGCTGAAGCAGGCGGCGGACATCGAACGCTCGAACTGCCCCACCATCCCCGAGAAGGTCCACTGTCACATACTTCGCAGAACCAAAGCCATGGACCTCTATCAGCAAGGAATTCCACTGCCCATCATCATGCGGCTCCTCGGCCATGAGAATATGTCGACCACCGCCGCGTTCTACGCCTTCGCCACCATGGACATGATGCGACAAGCCATCAACGCCGCCACCCCCGCGATCGACACCTCGGCGTCACCCGACTTCAACGAAAGCAGGTTGCAAGCCCTCTACAGCCTCCGTTAGCGCCACATCGTTAAGCCGAGGAATCGCTCAAGCCGCCATGCCAGCACTGACGAGGCGACGGTTTCTCGGCTTAACGTGAACCTCGGCATAATCGGTATTAAGCCGAATTCGGCTTAACAGCGACGCGGGGTCTCAGTACACATCCATTCGCTTCACCGAGACGTTGGCGCTCGAGGGACTGTTGCCTTCGATCGGGAGTGTCGGCGACGCGTATGACAACGCCGCCGCCGAGAGCGTCATGGGGCTGTTCAAGAACGAGGCGATCGCCCAGGGCTCACCGTTTCGTGTCGGACCACTCAAGAACGTCGACGACGTCGAGCTGATCACCATGACGTGGGTGCATTGGTATAACGAAGAGCGCCTGCACAGCTATCTCGGGCACGTTCCGCCCGTCGAGTTCGAGGCCGAGTACTACGCTCGACTCGAGGTCCCATCAACCGATGGTGCCGCCAACATAGAGGCGGCATGAAATCCGGGATGGTTCAGGCCATTTCGTAAGAGGATCTTCACGTGGTCGACCAAAGTGTGCCCGACTCTCGGGATACATTGCCTAGCGTGAATAGGTGGAGATGCACGGTTTCACTGGCGAGGCGCATCCTTCTGTTAAGTACGCTCGCCGCGTCATTTCTCGGTTTCGAAGTTTCAGAATCTCCTGCCAGTGCCTCACCATCGTCCGGAATCGTCGTCTCCGTCGGCGAGCCGCTCACGAACTTTGCGCTGGGTCTAGACACCCAGATTCAGGCCGTGGACATGCTCTCGCCGTCCCTGGGTTACGGCGTGGCCGACGATTCGACGCTTGGGCAAAAGTTGATCTTCGTCCTCGTGCGAACGACGGACGGCGGTAGGCGGTGGACGATGAGGGGCTTGCTCGTTCCAGAAAACGCCAAAGGGAACAGCGGCTACGTGACCTCCATCAACTTTGTTAATCCGAGAGTTGGATACGTTGTCGGCGATTTCCCCGGACCCAACACAATTCTGATGACCATCAACGCGGGTCGGACTTGGCGAAGGATCCACCCACCAGGCAGGGTGACTGGTGTCGTCATGTCAGGCTCCACCGTTGTCGTCGTCACCGATGTCTGCGCTCCACACCAGAGTGACACCTATCTCTGTCCCGACCGGCTGACGCTGTATCGAGTGGGTACGACATCGCCGGTGAAGTCAGTGCCCATACCCAAGATAGGAAAACTTCCCTCGCGCAACGCCACGCCTCTGGTTGCAGCGAGCGCAACGGAATACGTGATGGTGGAGGGCGATTCCGGTGGCGGGGGCCAAGCCGCCAGCCAGTCGATCCTGCAAACAACGAACGCAGGCTCAACGTGGAACCAGGTGAGTAATCCTTGTGGCACCTTGGGTGTTCAGCAACTGATCAGTACGGCACCCGATCACTGGCTCCTTTCGTGTTTCCTTGGAGAAGGCATGAACCAGGGTAAGGCTCGCATTTATCGAACGAATAACGGCGGTGCAACGTGGACGATCGTCGCACTGGATGGAGGTCAAGGAGCGACCAAGGGCAACATCGGGAACTTCGGGGACGAATTCACCACCCTCACCTTTAGCCGTAATCATCGGGTTCTGTTTGGGACCGTTGGCGGCGCCCGCGGCGGCCTGCAGTACAGCACCGACGAGGGCGTTAAGTGGGTGTCGACTCCGATCAATGGTGAAGGCGGAGATGCCGAGTCGATCTCGACATTCGGTCCAGCCGGAGCGGTCGACGTCGTCGTGGGAAGTCAAATGTATCGAACCACCAATGGCACGACATGGTCACTACTTCCTGCGCTTCCGGCGGCCAGGTATGAGGGAATGCGAATCTGCACCGCAAGTCGAAGGGTGACCAGCACGTTCGTGACAAAGCACGTCAAGGGCAGTCGCTACGACTTCCCGGTTGTTTTCACCAATGATGGAGATGCACCCTGCTATCTCGCGGGATCTCCCACCGTTCAACCCGAGGGGCGAACTCATCGGCGCGATGGCCTACCGGCCTACGTGAACGGTGCGTTCACCCGTGTCAAGGTGATTGTTCTCAAGCCTCACGGGGGAACGGCCAGCATTTCGCTGCTCTTGTTCCCTCCCTCCACTTACCGCAAAGTCGCAGTGTGTGGTGAAAAGAGGGTGGGCGGATTTCGGGTTACCTTCAATTCTCCATCAAACTTTTACGTTCCTCTCTACGGAGTTCACAGGAGCGTATGCACCTCTCAAGAGGGAACCGCTTCAGTAAGTGCGGTGGTCGCGGGACGCTCGGGTCGCTGAACGTGACTCCATCAGGCGAAGAATGTCCGAACGACGTTTGAAACGATTCGCCAATGATGGGCGCTCTGCGGACACTAGGGCGCGAGCGCAACGGGCTACGTAGGGCGGGTGACCGGAATCTTCATTTCAAGACGAGCGAGCGCCACACGGAACGTACGTAGCGCCCGCTAACGAACCGCCTTTTCAATGATGTCACGACGTTTGAGAATGGATCGTGCGTGTCGTTTGCCAGTGACATGGGACCACTGATGAGGTGGTTTTGCCAGCGACATGGGACCACCCCCGTTGCCAGTTATGGGACCACCTGAGGGTCCGCCACGACCGGCCGAAAACATATTCGGCTGGGCCTCTAACGCGAGCAGAGGAGGCCCCATGGCATTCAGGGAGGTTTCGGTGGTCCAGATCAAAGAGGCGCTGCGACTGTGGTTGCGCGGCGCGGGTGAGCGAACGATCGCCGAGTCGGCGGGCCTCGATCGAAAGACCGTCCATCGCTACGTGGAGGCGGCCCGCGAGCTCGGACTCGAACGTTTTGGGAGTGAGGACCAACTCAGCGACGAGCTGATCGGCCAACTCGTCGAGCGAGTCCGACCCCACCGTCCCGACGGCCACGGCGAGAGTTGGCGGATCCTGCTCCAACACGAGGAGAAGATCCAGGGCTGGTGGAGCGACGATCTCACGGTCGTCAAGATCGGCATCTTGTTGGCGCGCCGTGGTGTCCACGTCCCGCACCGGACCCTCGCGCGCTTTTGTGCCGAGCGTTGCGACGAGCGAAGAAAGAGAACGACGGTGCGCGTCGATGATCCGCCGCCGGGGGTCGAGCTCCAGATCGACTTCGGTCGACTCGGACTGCTGAATGACGACGGGCGTCGACGGGTCTGTCAGGGGCTTATCTTCACCGCGTGCTTTAGCCGTCACGTGTTCGTCTGGCCCACGTTTCGCCAACGCACCGAGGACGTGATCGCCGGCTTCGAAGCCGCGTGGGGCTTCTTCAATGGGGTCTTTCCCGTCGTGATTCCCGACAACATGAAGTCGATCGTCGTTGAGGCCGAGCACACCGGTCCGCGCTTTAACGGCTCTTCGCATTTGAGCGGGGTCTAGGAACATTGTCGGGGTAACAACAAAGGTCTAAAGAAAGGCGGGGGCTCTGCAAGTCTGTTGGTAGTTCTAGACCAAGAGATAGGAAGAGCCCCCGTGGAACCCGACCCTACCCGCATGTGCGAACGCTTCGTCGACCTGCCTGATGTGACGGTGAGAGGTGTCGAGGGAGCTCACCGAGAACCACTGGTTATTCACTTTGAGTCAAAGCGCGTTGACGTGGGGTGTCCCGAGTGCGGGGTGGTCGCCCAGGTGAAGGACCGACCGC
>JBOGFT010000014.1:0-20074 GCA_050701895.1 Acidimicrobiales bacterium | reverse complement strand
CTGCCATCGGAGATCGCATCGTTTGATGACAACGGCGGAGTGGGCACGGTCGCTTCAATCGACGAGCCTTCCGGAACGACAATCACTCTTCCGTCCAGCGGTGAACTCAGTCGAACTGACTTTGCGTTGAGCGGATGGAACACCGGGATTGATGGAAATGGCACGGAATACTCCCCGGGCGCCTCACTTGTGTTGAGTGCGAATGGGACGTATTACGCGCAATGGACCGAGACTTCCCCCATAGACATCGTCATCGATGACAACGGCGGAACTGGCTCCGATCCTGTGCTGAGTGGAGAGTACGGGGCGGACGTAACGCTTCCAGGTACTTCCGGACTCAACGATTCGGGATTCACATTGACGGGCTGGAACACTGTGGCTAACGGATCGGGTACTTCGTACACTCCGGGTCAAAGCGTCATGCTCATATCGCCGATGACGCTGTTCGCGCAGTGGACTGCGATAGCAAAGCCGCCTGTCGCAATTACCTTCGTAGCGAATGGCGGCAGCGGATCGTTGAGTGCGCTTTCTGGGGCAGCGGGCGTGAGCGTCACGCTGCCCGGCGTGACAAGGGTCGTACGGTCTGGTTACACGTTGACGTCGTGGAATTCTTCAGCTAATGGCTCGGGCACCAGTTATACCCCCGGTCAAAGTCTCACCCTCACGTCGACATTCACTCTTTACGCTCAGTGGAAGAAGGTTCCCACCTCCACTCTGTATGGCGCGGTCGGGATGTTTGGAGTTCGTTCGGCCAAGTTGACGTCCGGCCTCGATCGAGAGGTCCGAGTGTTGGCGGCGACCATCAAGACCAGGAATTACACGAAGGTGCTGCTCTTTGGCTTCACCGCTGCGACGGGGGTTACTTCGCTGGACAAGTCGCTGAGTACCGCCCGAGCAAACAAAGTGGCGAACTATTTGCGAAGTGAACTTCGCTCGCTCAAGGTTACTGGCGTCGATATCTCGGCCTCGGGTCAGGGTTCGCTCGATGCGAGCAAGAATCCTTCGAACTCGCGTGTAGAGGTCTTCCTTAGTTAGTCGTTGACGACAAAATTGACATCAGAGCCGGTGGAGGGATTTGAACCCCCGACCTGACGATTACAAATCGCCTGCGCTGCCAGACTGCGCCACACCGGCATTAATACATCCAGGTTACTGAACGACGCGTGAGAGTCATAGAGTTGGAGTTTATGAGTGACGCGACATCTCCACCGCGAGACGGCCACGTCTCCGGTTCCCACTATCAGCCATCGCTCACAGTGGTGCTGATCATTGTCGTGCTGTTCGTGGGCGGAACATTCTTCATGGTTCGAGCGATCTCACCCGCGTCCAGCTCAGCGACCACCACCACCACGCTGCCCACGACCAGTACGACATCGCCAGCGTCAGCGCGCGTGATCAAGTCACGCACCCGCGTTCAGGTGGCGAATGGCACGAACGTGACCGGCCTCGCGGCCACCTACACCCAAAAGTTGATGACCCAAGATTGGGACACACTCCCACCGGTAAACGGACCTGCCGAGAAGTCGACGATCATCTACTACAACCGCGGACAACTGAAGGCCGCACGCGAGATCGCCGCAACCATCAAGGTAAGCACTTCAGCGATTCACCCGCTGACGAATCAGAACCTCTCTCCCATCACGGGTGTTTCGGGTGACGACGCCGTCGTCATCCTCGGTAACAACTCCGCACCGAAGTAGCTCATCCTGTCGACGGAAAGTCGACCTTGTAGCGCTCTAGCGCGGCGCGTAACACGTCGACGGCCATCGGTCGCAACTCTTCCAGGGGGCGATTGCGGTGACGACGTATTCCGAGATCGACCTGGGCCAGCGCGTGGACTCCGAAGAGCTGCGCGCAGTCGATGAGCATGGCAATCTCAACTCGGTAGTCGGGCTCGAGTGTGATCGATTCCAGCGCCCCGCGCCGAGCGGCGGTCTCACCCGCGAGCGGTTGGCGAATCTCCCCAAGACCCGGAAACAGAAGTGAAAGCACTGGTCGGGCGGTTAGTTCGTTGACCCGACCGCCACCGGTAGGCATGTTGTGTAGCGGTCGCTCGTAGAAGCCCTTCACCAGTTGGGCTGCTGGACGTTCGAGGAGAGGTTGGATAAGGCGGGCTACGTAGTCGGGCGTGGTGTTGAAGACGTCGGCGTCGAGAAAGACCACGATGTCCGACGAGCTGGACTCGAGGCCCGCGTTCATGGCGACACCCTTGCCGCCCGCGCCCCGGAGGTGAACGACGCGCGCGCCGTGATGATCGGCGACGGTTGCGGTGTCATCACTCGAGCTGTCGTTCACCACGATGAGCTCGTCGACCAGATGATCGTGAACTTGGACCATGTCGAGAACTGAGCCAATCGTGGTCGCCTCGTTCTTCGCGGGCACGATGACGGCGACTGTGGTCTCGCCTTTGAGAGTGCTCACGCGATCGAGGCTGTAGCTCTCGCGCGCGAGGGTCCAGGGCACGTCGGCGTTTGTCACGACTTCGAGGCTAGGGTGCCGACGCCTCCATTTGACAAGCCCGTCGTCGTGGGCCAGAATTGAAGGGTCATCAAGAGCGACTGAGGGACGGCCCCGTTGAAGTCGCGACAACCAGTGTGAGTCCAGGGATCTTTCCCTTCACACCAGGTGCCAAAGGCCGAACGATGAAAGGGAAGTCATGAGTTTCGCTACCGGTCTTATATGTCGAGAGTGTGGCACCACCTTCGCAGCGGAGGCTCGCTACGCCTGCGACTACTGCTTTGGGCCTCTCGAGGTCGCCTACGACCTCGAGTCCGCCCGGGGTGCCGTCACCCGCGCGTCGATCCAGGAAGGCCCCGCATCCATCTGGCGCTACGCCGACCTGCTGCCCGATCCCGGGGTCACCCCGGTCGACCTTGGCGCCGGTTGGACGCCGCTGCGCCGGGCAACCCGTCTGGGAGAGGTGCTCGGAGTCAGGGAACTCTGGCTCAAGGACGACACCCTCAATCCCACCGGATCCTTCAAGGATCGCGTGGTGTCGGTGGCGCTCTCCAGCGCGCGGCGCCTGGGTTTTACGACCGCGGCCTGTGCCTCGACGGGGAACCTGGCGACCTCGGTCGCGGCGCACGCGGCCTCCATTGGCTGGCCCAGCATTACGATCATCCCGGCCGATCTCGAGACGTCCAAGATCGCTATGGCCGCCATCTTCGGCGGCACGGTGCTCGGGGTCGAGGGCAACTACGACGACGTGAACCGGCTGTGCGTCGAGCTGGTCGACCAGCACCCCGACTGGGCCTTCGCCAACATCAACCTCCGTTCGTACTACGCCGAAGGCTCCAAGACGCTGGCTTTTGAGATCGCCGAGCAACTTGGCTGGCGCACGCCCGATCAGGTCGTGGTGCCGCTCGCCTCGGGCAGTCAGTTCACGAAGGTGGCGAAGGGATTCCGCCAGTTCATTGAGCTGGGACTCATTGACGGTGTCGCACCGACTCTCTTTGGCGCCCAGGCCGCGGGTTGCTCGCCTATCGCCACCGCGTTCGCGGAGGGCGCTGAGTTCATCACTCCGCAACGACCCAAAACCATCGCTCGCTCGTTGGCTATTGGCAATCCGGCCGATGCTCTCTATGTTCTCGACGAACTGCGTCGAGAAGGCGGAGACTGCGGCTCGGTCGACGACGAGGAGATCCTGGAGTGCATTGAGTTGCTCGCGCGCACCGAAGGCGTCTTCGCCGAGACCGCCGGCGGGGTAACCATCGCTTCGCTGCGCCAACTAATCGTGCGCGGTTCGATCGACCCAGAAAAGTCCATCGTGGCGATCATCTCGGGTCACGGATTGAAGACTCTGGACGCCGTGGTCGACACGGCGACGGTGACCGCGACCATCAGCCCTTCGCTGGAATCGGCCGAAGCGGCCCTGGCCGCCCACCTGCTGGTCGGTGCGTCGTGAGCGTCGTGGTGCGCCTGCCGAGCCAGTTGCGCTCGCTCGTTGGAGGAGCGGGGGAGGTTCCCGTGGAGGCGACGACTGTGCGCGAGGCGATTTGGGCCGTCGACGCCGGTCACCCTGGTCTGGCCACCCGCGTTCTGGACGATCAGGGGTCGCTGCGGCGATTCGTGAACGTCTTCGTCGCTGATGAGGACGTTCGGTTCCTGGACGGTCTCGACACCGTCGTCAAGCCCGGCGAGACCGTTTCCCTGATCCCGGCGGTGGCGGGGGGCTGACCGCGCGTTAGCACTCTCGGTCAGAGACTGCTAATATTGCTGTGCACCAAAAAGGTGTAACGCACTAGGAGGAATCACCCGTGGCGAAACTGATCGCTTTCGACGAAGAGGCGCGACGCAGCCTCGAGCGCGGAATGAACAAACTGGCTGACGCCGTGCGCGTCACCCTAGGTCCCAAGGGCCGCAACGTCGTGCTGGACAAGAAGTGGGGCGCTCCCACCATCACGAACGACGGTGTCTCAATCGCGAAGGACATCGACCTCGAGGACCCCTTCGAGAGGATCGGAGCCGAGTTGGTCAAGGAAGTGGCCAAGAAGACTGACGACGTCGCCGGCGACGGCACGACGACGGCGACCGTTTTGGCGTGGGCCATGGTGCGCGAAGGACTGAAGAACGTCGCCGCGGGCGCCAACCCCATGTCGCTGAAGAAGGGCATCGAGGCCGGAGTCGACGCGGCAGTCGCCTCGCTGCAGGAGCTCGCCAAGCCCGCCGACACCAAGGAGCAGATCGCCCAAGTGGCCTCCATCTCCGCGGCGGACAACGAGATCGGCCAGATGATCGCTGACGCCATCGACAAGGTCGGCAAGGACGGCGTCATCACCGTTGAAGAGAGCCAGTCCTTTGGTATGGACATGGACCTCGTCGAAGGTATGCGCTTTGACAAGGGCTACATCGCGCCGTACTTCGCGACCGACCTGGAGCGCCAAGAGGCCGTTCTCGAGGATGCCTACATCCTGCTCGTCTCGAGCAAGATCTCCTCGGTCCGAGACGTCCTTCCCATCCTTGAGAAGGTGATGCAGTCGGGTCGACCGCTGCTGATCATCGCTGAGGACGTTGAGGGCGAAGCTCTGGCCACCTTGGTCGTGAACAAGATTCGCGGCACGTTCAAGTCTGTCGCGGTCAAGGCGCCCGGCTTCGGAGAACGCCGCAAGGCCATGCTCCAAGACATCGCGATCCTCACGGGCGCGACAGTCATCTCTGAGGAGATTGGCCTCAAGCTGGACGCGGCGACGCTCGAACTACTTGGCTCGGCTCACAAGGTGATCGTGACCAAGGACGAGACCACGATCGTCGAAGGGGCCGGTTCCGAAGAGGACATCAAGGGCCGCATCGCCCAGATCAAGGCCGAGATCGACAACACCGACTCCGACTACGACCGCGAGAAGCTCCAAGAGCGTCTCGCCAAGCTCTCGGGCGGCGTGGCCGTCATCAAGGTGGGCGCGGCGACCGAGGTTGAGCTGAAGGAGAAGAAGCACCGCATCGAGGACGCGGTCTCAACGACCAAGGCGGCCATCGAAGAGGGTGTTGTTCCCGGTGGTGGCGTGGCGTTGCTGCGTAGCCAAAAGCACATCAACGAAGCCGCCGAGAAGTTGAGCGGCGACGACCAGACCGGTGCCCGCATTGTCGCCAAGGCGGTCGAGGCACCCCTCAACCAGATCGCGGTGAACGCGGGCCTCGAAGGCGGCGTCATCGTCGACAAGGTACGTCACTTGAAGAAGGCCACCGAAGGACTCAATGCCGCGACCGGCGAGTATGAGGACCTCATCGTGGCCGGCGTCATTGACGCGGCCAAGGTGACCCGCTCGGCGCTGCAGAACGCGGCGTCCATCGCGGCGCTGTTCCTGACCACCGAAGCCGTGATCGTCGACAAGCCTGAAGAGAAGGCGCCGGCGATGGCCGGCGGCGGGATGGACGACTACTAAAGCGCAGCTTGACTGATTGTGAACACACCGCGGGGCGAGTGCCCCGCGGTGTGTTCGTTACCGCGTCCTTTTTGGATCGAGTGTTTTCCCCGTAGCATGGGCCTATGACGAGCCCGACGCCACTTGGCCCCGCGCGAGGACTCAACGTTCTGCACCTGTTCTGCCACCCGGAGTTCGATGCCGACGCTGGCGCGGTGCGCAAGGCGGTGGACGACGCTATCCAGACTGGGCTGCAGGTCGTCACGGCGGCGATCGTGGGCGCGAAGGCCGACACGTGTTTTCTCGTCCTCGGGGAGAACCTCTGGCATCTACGCCGTTTTCAGTCGAAGATCCAGTTGGCCGGTTTTCACGTGGCCGAAAGCTACGTGTCAGTCACCGAGGTGAGTGAATACGCGGCCGGCATGCCCGAAGCGATGCTGCACGAACGGCTTTACCCCACTCTGCCGCCCGCGGGAATGACGGCCTTTTGCTTCTATCCGATGTCCAAGCGCCGCGGCGAGGTCCACAACTGGTACCAACTCGACTACGACGCGCGTGAGGCACTGATGCGCGGGCACGGCGCCATAGGTCGGACCTTCAGGGGCCGGGTGCTGCAACTCATCACGGGCTCCTCGGGACTGGACGACTGGGAGTGGGGCGTCACGCTATTTGGCGTGCACGTCGACGACTTGAAGGAGTGCGTCTACACCATGCGTTTCGATGAGGCGTCGGCCCTCTACGCCGACTTTGGTCCGTTCTACACCGGTCTCGTGGGCAGCGTCGACGAGGTGCTCGACGCGACGTTGGCCTGAGCGACCTGGTCGTTGTGAGCGCTCCGATTCCGGAAAAAACGATGCGCCGCTGGGCCGAGTCGCTCGCCGGCGTCGCCAAGACGGGGCTCGGATTCACTGACAGCCAGTACGAGCGCGAGCGCTTCGAGGAGGTCCTGAAGATCGCGGCCGATATGAAAGTCGCGGTCGACCAAGGCGTTGATGGGGTGATTGACGCCGACGGATACGTGACGCAGTGGCTGGGTGAAGTGGGTCGCGGCGTCCCTGGATACCAAACACCGAAGGTTGCCGTAGGCGCCGCCGTCACCAACGATCGCGGCCAACTCCTTCTCATCCGACGGGCCGACTCGGGGATCTGGCTCTATCCAACGGGCTGGTGTGACGTGGGCTACTCGGCGCCCGAAGTTGTCGTCAAAGAGGTCCTCGAAGAGACCGGCATCGATGTGGAACCCGTGCGCCTGATTGGGGTGCTCGATGGCATGCGTCTTGGAGAGTCGCGCATCCCTCTCTACTCACTCCTTTTTTTCTGTCGTGCGCTAGGCGGCGAGTTGGCACTTCATCCCCTCGAAGTGACCGACGCTGGCTGGTTCGATCGCGACGGGCTGCCAAGCCCCACCATCGGCGCCGATCGCTGGGCCGGGCCAATATTTGCGGCCATCGATGGCGAGCGCCGCGATGTCTACTACGACGACTTGCGTCGTCCCGTCTGGCGAGGTGAGCAGTGACAGTGGTCATCGAAAAAGTTCAGTTTGCCACGCCCGAGCTGGTCGCGGGCCTGAATCGGCTGTTGCCCCAACTGTCGTCACAGCCACCGACGCTGGCAATGAGCGACGTCGAACGTATGGTTCACTCAGAGGCGGCGACCTTGTTTGTCGCCACCGAGGGCGGAGCGGTGCTCGGCACACTCACGCTGATCACCTTCTCAATACCGACGGGTCGACGCAGCTGGATCGAAGACGTCGTTGTCGACAGCGGTGCGCGCGGAGTGGGAGTTGGTGAGCGACTTACAACCGCAGCGATCGACGAAGCGCGACGGCGCGGTGTTCGCTCGATTGACCTCACCAGTCGACCATCTCGCGAGGCGGCGAACGCCATGTACGTGAAACTCGGCTTCGGACTGCGCGAGACCAATGTCTATCGTTTTTTGGTAAAAGCGGACGAGTCGCCGGAGCAGTAGTTTGGCCGGATAACGGCGGAGCGCAGTTATAAGAAACCCCTTGGATACGTCCGAGTTTTGTCCGTTGCGGGACGCGATAGCAACGTGTAGGCGCTCAAGAGTCCCACCGTCCATCGGGAGTTCGGGGAAAGATGGGCGGTAGATTCAAGGCCGCTCGGATCGCACGATGGTTGAATCGCTTGGGCGCTTGGGACAGTTGACGTCCTAGGCATCTCGACTTATGCTGACGCGAGCGACAGGGCGGGGGCAGGTATGGCGCATTGGTCTGGTGGACTCGCACGACGCATAGCCGTCGTCAGTGGATCCGTGCTGCTGGTAATGGCGACCCTAACGCTGTCGGCGTCAAACGCGTCCGCGACGGTGAAGATTCCCAACGCTTGCGCTCTGCTGAAAGAGTCGTTGGCACAAAACTCGATTGGAAAGTTGTATCACGTAGCCCGGTTTCTTTACTCGCCCAGTGCGTTCACCGGCGGGGTGGCGTGTTTTGCGCATTACGGAGGATTTGGCGTGACGCTTGAACTCGAGAACGTCAATGAACCCTATTTTGAAGGCTTCGCGATCACCACGTCGAGTAATCAGAGTGGCCTGGGATCTGGCGCACTGCTCGTGAAAGGCACGACACCCGAACAAGGAATGCCGTTCAGAGGGGTAACGTTTAATCGCGGAGGGATTTACGCTGCACTCATTGAGGAAGTCGTCGTGGCACCAAGTGAGGTGGTCGTGATGGCGCGGACCATCCTTCCTCACCTTTAGGGAGCGAAGCCCCGTCCTTCATTTTTATCTTCTCACTTCTCATGTCGTAGTCGCTCCCAGTTGAGTTTGCCTGGTTGTGAGACTAACGTGTATCGGCTAAGCCTCGACTGAGGGCTGACCATGGGTGGCCGAGGCCCTGTCGCTTCCAGCCGAGACGTGTCATAATTCTTCAATGCCGGCCGATTCCAGAGGTTCATGACCGGAGCAACACCGTCTCCGCGTTTGGTGCACAGAGTGTTGATCGGTTGGGATATTGGTGCTACCGGTGCATGGCAACTCCCCGACTGCGTGTATGGCGGTACCCTTCAGGACAGTCCATCGGAGTGCCAGCCGTCCATCACTTTGAAGTCGATGATCTCCTCTGAACTTTTGGCGGCCCTACAGGCCTGGAATGACTTGGGCGTCACGATCTTCGACGGGAGAGATTCACGTCCGATAGAAGATCGGGTGGTTCGCGCCTTTGTGGTGATGGCGTCATTCCTCGCACTGAAGGTTCAGAGTGAGCTGGGAAACGACTGGGAGGTTCTCTACCAGGACATGCCGAATTCGTGGACCTGGGTGCGGCGGTCAGTCTGAGCGCAATTTGCTACTGCAAAGAAGCAAGGGGTGGGCGCGTTTCCACCTGACTCTGTGGTTTCGTCGCTCGAGCCTGTCGCATCGTCCCGGTACACTTCTCTTATGACCAAGACGAACTCAGCTTCAAGGAAGAAGACCGAGGCGTTGCGAGCCTTGAGCGAGAAGGATCGCGTCTGGTTACGGGAGCGTGAGATTGAGTATCGAAAGTTGCTCGACTACCTCCACGATCATTGATCAGGCCGACGGTTGCTCTCGTCGTAGGTATCAATGCCTCCGTCCGTCAAGACGACGAATGGTTCGACGAGCCAGATGAACTTGGTCGGATCCAGCGCATCGTTGATGATCTCGCCGAGGTCGAGGACCCAGTCCGCGCGGCGGGTTTGGTTGCATACCGAATCGCAAAATCGCAGGCGTTCTCTGAAGGGAACAAAAGGACCGCGGTCCTCACAGCACGCTGGATCTTGGACGAGAACCAAGTCGATGGACAGCGATTCATCCGCGAGAGTGACTTCGATCTTGCCAATCTGCTCCTGCGCGCGGCGCGCGGTGAAGACGTGGGAGACCAAATCTTGAACCTGTTTGAATCGCGTCGATAGCTGGATCCAGACTTTTACCATAACTCGGTAAACCAATGTCTATCGTTTTTCGATAAAAGCGGACGGGTCGCCAGAGCAGTAGTTTCGGGACATGACGGGCGACGAGTGTTCGTCGGATTGTGGCACGTTGGTTGAATCGTTACGGCGCATGGGACAATTGACACCTTAGAGATCTCGAAATATGCTCGTTCTACCAGGACCTTGGCGCGCGGAGTCATTCGCACGAGAGCGAAAGACATCACCCCTCAGCACAGCGTCTCCATGAAGTTGCAATCTCATGGCCGTGGTCGATATTCGTCGTCTAGACGAAGTTGCGGGCCACATCAGTGTGGAAGAGGAGTGGGCGATCAATGAAGCCCTTGCCCTTGTCGTCGGCCTCAACCGATCAAAGCGAACTTGCCAAACCTGCCGTACTGGGAGACAACTGGCCGTCGCCGGACTGAATCTGAGTTTTACCGAACTTCGATTACCAATGTGTACCTCTCGCGCTGACAGCGCTAGGTCTGCTCGAAGGATCGCTGAGCGCCGAAGTATCGAAACGAGCTATGCGTCAGCGTCAAGCTCAGCGGTTTTGCGCAGGTCGGCGGCCTCGATCGATCGGGCTACGGACTCGAGTCGGGTAGCCTCACCGCGCAGGTAGACGTGGCGCATGGTGATCGCGATGATGGCGACGGCGATGACTCCAGCCGCGACGCCAAGCCCGTCAGTCGAGAGACCCACGTACTTGAGCCCGCTCAGCAACACCGAACCAGTGATGATTCGCCGTAGCACGATCCCGTTGGAGCGGGACGAAAGCAGCGCTCCGACGATCACCGCCGGCACTGAGCCGAGGATGATCGAAGTGGTGAGCGAGAAGCTGACGTGATTGAACAACAACGTGCCCAGCGTGGCCGAGAGCGTTAGCGGAACCGACTGGGCGAGGTCGGTGCCGACTAACTGGTCGTTGCGCAGCGCGGGGTACACCATCACGACCAGCACGAGGATCAGTGAGCCGGCCCCCACCGAGGTCAATCCGACCATGAAGCCACCAACCGCTCCAATGGCGACGGTGAGGCCCTTTTTAACGACGAGCTTGGGAGCCGCGCGGCGTGATGTTGGCACGATGGAGCGCCCGAGCATGGCCAGTGCGCCAATGATGAGGGCGCTGCCGAGCACGACCTGCAGTCGATGCTCGGCGACCGTACTTTCGCCCATGAGATGCAGGACGTACGTCCCCGTAAAAGCCGCCGGGAGCGAGCCGATACAGAGGTACTTGACTAGTCCAGTCTCGACGGTGCCACGGCGCCAATGAATCGCCACACCCGCCGGCTTCATGAAGAGCGCAGCGACGAGGTCCGAAGTGATCGCGGCGGTGGGGGCGATACCAAAGAGCAAGACAAGCATGGGTGTCATCAGTGCGCCACCCCCCACACCCGTGAGGCCGACCAGTAGGCCGACGACGGCGCTACCGAGCACCAGGTAAAGGTCAATATGCACGGGCGTCCCTTACTTCAATAAAATCCATTGAATTACTAGTATAAGGCCCCACGGTCCCTCGCGTTTGCTCTCACGGGGCGGATGGGTGACAATGAGCGATGAGCCCCTACTCTTCGTACGCGCAGTTCTACGACGAAATAGAGGGCCAACCCACTGAGCGGGCGCAGATCGTTACGCGAGCCATCAGCCGTTTTCTTCTCGGAGCCACTTCGCTCCTGGAGCTGGGTCGCGGGACGGGGTCCGTGCTGGCGCTCTTGGGCCAGGTTCCGAATCGCTCGGGAATCGACATCTCGCCGGAGATGCTCGAGGTCGCCCGAGTGAGGTTACCCGGGGTGAGACTCATCGAGGGAGACATTGCGGCGTTCGATCTCGACGAACGTTTTGGGGTCATCATCTGCGTCTACGACACGATCAACCACTTGCTCGACTTTGACTCCTGGGTCTCGTTATTCGCACAGGTGCGCAAACACTTTCGCCAGGAGGCCTTTTTATTTTCGACGTCAATACCGCGGGTCGCCTGGAGGCTCTCGGCCAAGCGCAACCTTTGGTTCGTGACTTCGCGGGAACACTCTCATTATGAATGTCACGTACCGCGGTTCGGGGATGTCCGAATGGGATCTGGAGTTCTTCACTGATCGCGGCGAAGAAGACCGGGCTTTCGAACGAGAAACGATACGTGAGTTCGCCAGCCCTCGCTTTGATCAAGGGCGCGTTGTCTTCTGACTTCGAGTTGTTGGACGAGCACGACGGGACGGGCGGCGTTCCCGACGACGCGTCCAATCGTGCTTATTTCGTGTTTCGGCGCCCGTAGATCACCGAAGGAGGGTGGCGCTGGCGTAATGGCGCGGAGGGTTATTAGCCTGTGAGGGATGTCCCGTCCACAGCAGCTTCGACGCGTAGTGGTGGTGGGCCTTGCTTCGTTTGTCGTCGGCGCTCTTGACTCGCTGATCAAAGGGCAAGGCACGGGACTACTTGGTGCGCTGAGTCAGATCGCGGCGCCCTGGTTCCTCCTGGCGTTTCTCGCCGGCGCCGCCACGAGTGATCGGCGCTACATTCTCGGGGCTTTGAGTGGATTCGGTGCGACCGTCTGCGCGTTGGCGGGCTTCTATTTCGTGGACAGTTTCATCTTCGCCTACGGCACTTGGCCAGAGAGTCTACATTTTGCGCTTGGCAGCGGCAAGGTCTATTTTGAACTCGGATTTGTCAGCGGCCCGCTGTTCGGGTGGTGTGGCGCCTGGTGGAAGCGCTACCTCTCAATCGTTCCCGTGGTCTTGTTAGGCCTGGCTTTCGTCGCCGAGGCGCTCATCCGCGCGCCGCAGGGTGCGATCTTTTACCAGTACGCGGGCAAGGTCGCCATGATTGAAGCCGTCACTGGCGCGCTGTGGATTACGATCGCCTTTTACCTGACGTTGGCGCTTCGCCACCGCGATCGACTCGAGGAGACGGGACAAACGGTTTCCTCGTAGTTGCGACTTTGCAGCGACTGTAGAAGGCACTGTGGAGGGCGTCAGACCACGAGCAGGAGCGCAAACCCGTCGTAGCCCTTTGAGCCCACCGTCTGAACCGCGGTAGCGCTGACCCGAGGATCGGCCGCTGCCGACTCTAAGAACAGTCGCACGCCTTTCACGTTCTCATCGGCGGTGTCAGGGTTCGCCACTTCACCGTTTCTCACGACATTGTCAGCGACAATCACGCTGCCCGAGTGGGCCAGAGCGAGCGACAACTGCAGATATTCGGGATAACCCACCTTGTCGGCGTCGATGAAGACGAAATCGAACGGCTCGGTTTTGCTCGCGACGAGCGAGCGCAGCGACTCGGCGGCGGGGCCAACGCGAATGTCGACGAGATCGCCCACACCGGCACGGTTGATATTGGCTCGAGCGACCGTCGCGTGGGCGTCGGCCAGTTCGAGCGTGACGAGTTCGCCCCCGCTGGGCAGGGCGCGAGCGAGCGAGATGGTGCTGTAGCCGCCAAGAGTCCCAATCTCCAGTATGCGACGGGCGCCACTCATCTTGGCCAATAGCTCGAGCATCTTGCCTTGATTGGGGGCCACTGCGATCCGAGGCAACCCGGCAGCGTCACTGTCGGCCAGCGCGCTGGACAGCGCTTCGTCCGGCGGGGTCAAGAGTGAGACCAGGTAGTCATCGACGACGGACCACGTTTCATTGCTCATGGACTCAGTCTTTCAGATGTGCATCGCGAATTCTTTGAGAATAACGACGGTCGTTTGCCGGACGCGCAGTACCTTCGAGCCACGCACGAGGGATCGGACTGCGTTGAAACGTCAAGAACGGCTGCTCGCCGTTGTTGGCCTCGTGGCCACGTTCGTCGCTCCCGCGGCGGCGGCGACCAAGGCGACGCTTCGTGATACGAGGCCTCAGAGCGAGATGGGGGCGGTTAAGGGTGCACTGGAGGTTCAATGTCTCAGTGCCGTACCGGAACGGCTCGTGGACGTTCAAGTCCAACGGTCTGCCGTCGTCGCAATTTGTGGCGACAGACTACGCGGTGCCTTCGAACCCGGTGGTGGTCAGCGCATCGGGCGCCTGGCCACCCAGTTGGTTGAGCAATCGAGCCGGGGACCTTTAATCAGCGTGGCTGAGGCTGACCGGCCAGACCTGAGGGTTGCGAAGTTGGGGCTTCTTGATGTTCTGATGAGCGGGAGAGGCTGAGTAGGGTTTTGCGATGAGCTCTGAGCGTTATACGCACGGCCACCATGAGTCTGTTCTGCGCAGTCATCGCTGGAGGACGGCCGAGAACTCCGCGTCGTTCCTGCTGCCCCATCTTCGGCGCACCATGGCCGTGCTCGACATCGGGTGCGGGCCTGGGAACATCACGGCCGGCCTCGCGCGCAAAGTGGACCAGGGCTCGGTCATTGGCGTCGACATATCCGATGCCGTCATTGAATTGGCGGCCGCAGAGCAGTTTGGGAAAGCGGCCAATCTCTCCTTCCAGGTGGGCGACGCCTACCAGTTGGACTTTCCCGATGCGCGATTCGACGTCGTCTACGCCCACCAGGTGCTTCAACACCTCGCCCGCCCGGTAGTGGCGTTGCAAGAGTTTCGCCGGATCCTCAAGCCCGGGGGACTGCTGGCGGTGCGCGACGCGGACTTCGGCGCGTTTGTGTGGTACCCGGCCGATCCCGTCCTTGATCGATGGATGGCGCTCTACCACGAGCTCACGGCGCGAAATGGGGCAGAGGCGGACGCCGGTAGGAATCTGAAGGCGTGGACTCGAGCCGCCGGATTCAACTCAGTGGTCGAGACATCCTCGAACTGGACGTTTCACAGCGATGAGGAGCGCGCGTGGTGGGGAGGGCTCTGGGCTGACCGGGTGCGCGAGAGCGACTTTGCGAGCCAGGGCCTCGAGTATGGGCTGACCGACCAACAGGAGCTCGCCACGATCGCCGAGGCCTTCGCGCGCTGGAGCGAGGATCCCGACGGGGTTTTCCTCGCGGTGAACGGCGAGGTTCTCGCGCGCCGATGACTCAGTCGACCTGACGGCCCCAGATGACCAGATCGTCATCTTGGAGGCTGGGGCGTGTGCCCAGCTGCCGAAATCCCACGTGGCGAAGCACTGCCTGACTTGCTTCGTTTCACGCGTGCGTCTCTGCGCGCACGACCAGTGAGAGCCCGGCGATGAGAATGAGCAACTGGGAAAGTGCCTCGGTCGCGACTGCGCGACCTTGGCGCCAGGGAACTACGCCGTACCCGATCTCCACCTGATTGGCTGTGGGCGCTCCTTTGAAGCCAATGGTGCCCGACGCGGCGTCATCGACGACGGTCAAGTATGAGCCGAACCAGGGCACGTTGGGCTCGGACGAGAACGACCACAGGCGCATCGCCGCGAGATCGCCCGAGGCAGGGAAGTCCTCGGCCCAACCCGCGCTCGGCCTCACGCGGCTGACGATGCCGCGGGCGACGGCCTCGTCGACCTGGCGCAGTGTGACCGTGGTCGTAGGTATTAAGACAGTCTTGTCCAGAGCGCTCACTCGTCAGGCCGGGTGCTCGAGTTCAGCCCGCATAGTCAGGAAACGATGCAGTAGCGTTTAATCGTTGTGATCTCCCTCGCGCACGTCATCGTGCTGCTCGTTGCGGGCGTGGCCGCCGGTCTCATTGGCTCGGCCGGAGGGATTACCTCTCTGGTCTCCTATCCCGCGCTTCTGGCGATTGGCATCCCGCCTCTACCCGCGAGCGTTACCAACGTCGTCGCGGTGATGGGTTCCTTCCCGGGTTCCGCGCTTGGCTCGCGGCCGGAGTTGCGCGGCCAGATGCCCTGGTTGCGGAAGTGGGCACCGGTGGCCGCGCTCGGGGGAGCTCTCGGGGTCGCTCTCCTGCTTCTTACCCCGGATGCGGTCTTCGATCGGCTCGTGCCGTACTTGTTGTTGCTGACGTCACTGGTGTTGCTGTTTCAGCCACAACTCTCGCGCTGGCACGAGACGCACCGTCGCGCGCGCGCCATGACACTGGCGTGGGGGCTGTTCGTGATGTCGATCTACTGCGGCTACTTCGGGGCCGGCTCGGGCGTTATGGTGCTGAGCCTCTTGCTCCTCACGGTGAGTCAAGACTTTCCTCGGGCGAACGCATTGAAGAACATGATGATCGGCGTCTCCACGGTCGTGGCCGCGGTCGGGTTTTTGATCTTTGGCCCGGTGCGCGTCGCGGCCGCGGTGCCCCTGGGCGTCGGTCTCTTGGCCGGAAGCATCCTCGGTCCGGCGGTCGCGCGAAAGGTTCCCGGGAATGTCTTGCGGCTGCTGGCGGCGACCTTCGGCATAGGACTCGCCGTGTGGTTCTTCGTCAACCCGGGCGCGTAAGAAGATGCGCATCGCCAACCGATCGCTCGAGATCCGCGTTGTCATACAACCCACTCATCGTACGATTTACGGGTGGAGAGATCGCATTGGTCGCGGTGGCGCGATGCGTACGAGGATCCAGCATCACCGCTGAGCGCGCTTGGCTGAGGTACGACGTCAACTGCGCGACGTGCTGGATAGGCCTCTTGCAGACTCGCCGAACTGGAGTTCGCGGCGCCACCGGACTATCTCCGTGCGGTGGGCACCAACCAACTCCAGCGAGCGCCAGATCCCTTCGAAGACGGTGTTCGCCTCTTCACTTTCGAAGGCGACGGTATTCAACCGGCCTAGCGCGAAGGAGAAAACCCATAGAGTGAGGGCGTATCACAGCGGGCCCGCGACCGACTCGCCGCGCCCTAGTAGAAACGACAGGTGATGCGCTACCTCGATATGGATGTCGCCGCGAGCCCCCTGGAACTCATCGGCAACACTCCCATGGTCCGCCTAGGCACGATTGCGCGCGACATTCGCTGCGACGTGCTGGCCAAGCTCGAAACGACGAACCCGGGAGGGAGTTCCAAGGACCGACCGGCCCTCACTATGGTCCTCGCGGCCGAACGTGACGGCCTGCTCGGTCCCGGCTCAACGATCATCGAGCCCACCAGTGGCAATACGGGAGTGGGTCTGGCCATTGTGGCAGCCCAGCGCGGCTACAAGTGCATCTTCGTGATGAGCGACAAGATGGCGCCTGAGAAGATCGACGTGCTGCGCGCCTACGGCGCCGAAGTTGTCGTCTGTCCGACGGCCGTCGCACCCGAGCACCCCGACTCGTACTATTCGACCGCGGAGCGTCTCACCAAGGAGACGCCCAACTCCTTTCGCCCGGACCAGTACTCGAACCCCAACAACCCTCGCGCTCACTACGAGACGACGGGGCCCGAGATCTGGGAACAGACCAGGGGTCACATCACGCATTTCGTCGCGGGTGCCGGCACCGGGGGGACGATCTCGGGCGTGGGCAAGTTCTTGAAGGAGCAGAACCCGGTCATCCGAGTCGTTGCGGCCGATCCCGAGGGCTCGGTCTACTCGGGCGGCGCGGGTCGGCCGTACCTGACCGAGGGCGTGGGCGAGGACTTCTGGCCCGAGAACTACGACCCGTCGCTCGTCGACGACGTCATCGCGGTCAGTGACGCGGACGCTTTCGCGATGGCCCGAGAGATGACTCAGCGTGAAGGCCTCCTCATTGGCGGCTCAGGTGGGACGGCCGTGGCGGCCGCACTGCGTGTGGCGCGAGGCCTAGCCGAGGAGGCGGTGGTCGTGGTATTGATTCCCGATTCGGGTCGCGGCTACCTATCCAAGATCTTCAACGACACGTGGATGACTGATTACGGCTTTTTACGCCCGCGCGACGAGATGGACCTGGGCGATGTTCTGGCCGCCAAGATCGACCGCCAGGCCAGCACGCTCGCGGACTTGGTACTCGTCACTGAGGATGTGCTCGTGCGAGACGCCATCTCTCTGATGCGCGAGAAGGACGTTTCTCAGCTGCTAGTGACCGTGACGGCCGAGTTGCCGCTGGCCGCGAAAGAGGTGTCGGGCTCGCTCAGCGAACTGGGGCTGCTGGAGGCGACGACTCGCGATGAGTCGGTGTTGGACTTGCGAGTGAAGGACATCGCGGATCCCTCTTTGCCCATGGTCGGTGTGGGCATGAGCGTCAGCGAACTGACTCGTCGTTTGAGCACGACGGCCGCCGTGCTGGTGCTGGACGGTGGGCACCCGGTGGGGGTGCTCACTCGCAGTGACCTACTGAGCTACTTGGAGCAGAGGAAGGAAAAGTGAAGGGTTTCAACACCCGCGCTATCCACGTAGGGTCCGAGCCCGACCCTGTGACGGGTGCGGTGAATCCGCCCGTGTATCTCACATCGACCTACGCCCAAGATGGCGTTGGCGTCATTCGCTTCTCCGACTACGCGCGCGGCGACAATCCCACTCGCGCCGCCCTCGAAGCGTGTCTCGCCGATCTGGAGGAGGCGCGCTACGGCGTCGCCTTTGCCTCAGGTCTCGCGGGCGAAGACGCGCTCCTTCGCACCTTGGCTCCCGGGGACCACGTCATCATGGGTCTGGACGCCTATGGCGGCACCTATCGTCTTTTGACGCGCGTCTTCGGTGCCTGGGGGGTGAGCGTCTCGACCGTGGATCTCGCTGACCCCGACGCGATCGAAGGAGCGTTTCGCGACTCCACCAAGATGCTCTGGACCGAGACGCCGAGCAATCCCTTGCTGAGCGTGGTCTCCATCGAGGTGCTCGCGACTCACGCGCATGCCCACGGCGTGTTGCTCGTCGTTGACAACACGTTCGCCACGCCGTACCTGCAGCGTCCGCTCACCCGAGGTGCCGACGTGGTGGTGCACTCAACGACGAAATACATCGGTGGACACTCCGACGTGATCGGGGGCTTTGTCGCCACGAACAATGAGGAGATCGCCACGCAGCTGAAGTTCCACCAGTACGCCATCGGCGCGGTTCCCGGCCCGCTCGACTGCTACCTGCTACTGCGCGGTGTCAAGACGCTAGGGGTACGCATGGAGCGCCATTGCCGCAACGCTCGGGCCATCGCAGAGTACTTGGTGAACCACGACGCCGTCGAAGAGGTGTTCTATCCCGGGCTTGTTGGGCATCGCGGCCACGACGTCGCGCGCCAGCAGATGAGTGACTTTGGCGGCATGGTCAGCTTCACCGTGAAAGGCGGCGTCGACGTCGCCCGCAAGGTGTGTGAGTCGACGACAGTCTTCACTCTGGCCGAATCGCTGGGGGGAGTGGAGAGCCTGATCGAACTGCCGACGGTGATGACGCACCTCTCGACCGCGGGCTCCACCCTGGAGCCGCCGTCCAGCCTCGTGCGACTGAGCGTCGGCATCGAAGATCTCGATGACCTCATCGAGGACCTCGCGAACGCCTTGGCGCTCGGGCGCTAAACGTTGTCCAGCATCGCCAGCGAGAGGTCCCAGAGCTCCTCCGCGCTTTTGGGGTCGAGAGCGTATGGATTGACACCACCGCCGAAGAGTTCGGGTTTGCTGACGAGCTCGGCCTCGCTGCAGTCCTCAAAGTAGCGTCCACCGATGCCCTCAACTAGGGGTGACCCCGCGAGGAGGGCCGACGTGGCGGCGCCCTGCTCGACGGTTTTGCGAAGATGCGCCGGCGTCTGGATGCCTCCGACGTAGCGCTGCAGTCGGGTGGCGATCGCACCCGGATGAAGCGCGTTCGCCAGGATCCCTTCGTCACGCCAGCGATTCGTGATCTCCACGGCGTGCAGAACGTTGGCGGTCTTGGACTGGCCGTAGGCGCTCCACGGGTCGTAGTCGCGATTCTCGTAGTCCACGTCGGAGAAGACGACGGGAGAGAAATGATGGGCGTTGGAGCTGACCGAGACAACACGCGCGCCCTGGGCCGCGCCGAGCGCTTGGTGCAGGGCGACGGTAAGGGCGAAATGCCCCAGATGATTGGTCGCGAACTGGCGCTCGTGGCCCTCGAAGGAGAGTTCCAGCTCGGGCACGGCCATGATCCCGGCGTTGTTGACCAGAATGTCGAGCGGGCCAAGCCACGTGGCGGCGAAGGTGCGAATGGACACGACATCGGAGAGATCGAGAGGGGCGACCTGAATCCTCTTGTTGCCCGTCGAGAGCAGGATGCTGCGCGCGGCGACCCCTCCTGCTTCGACGTCGCGCACCGCCAGAGTTACCTCGGCGCCCGACTGAGCCAGCGCGCGGGCAGTCTCAACCCCGATCCCCGACGAGCCTCCGGTCACGATCGCGCGCTTGCTCGACAGGTCGACGCTGGCGAGCACCTCTTGCGCGGTGGAGTTGCGATTGAAGGGGGTTGACACAAGGCTCATGGAATGGAGTGTAGGAGAGAGTGTGTGATCGAGCGTGATCTAGGTGCGTGGGACAGAATCGGTTTTCGCTTCGGCCGTGAACTCCGTGCAAGCGTGAAAACGGCTGTCGGGTGGCGAAATGACATTCGGAGTCGCGTGGCGCGGCCAATGGTGATGGCGGGACGGG
>JBOGFT010000013.1:0-7873 GCA_050701895.1 Acidimicrobiales bacterium | reverse complement strand
GATCACGACACGGTCCGGGCGCGTCGGCGTCGCATTGACCCTCAGAACCGCGGGTGATCCGAGCTGCGGCGCCGTCACATTCCGCCTTCGCAAAGGCGAAGCGGCCCGATGCGTCCTGCGCGGCTCGGTGCTCAGTGCGAAGAGCGTGGGTACGTGCGACGTGACCGCCGTGAGAGCGGCCAGGGGTGCCACTCCCGCGGTCAGCTCGTCGGTGACGGTGGTCAGCTTCGCCCGACGCACTGCGCACCACAAGACACACGCGGTACGCGGCTCTTGAGCCCATGTGACTCTTAACGCTTCAACCTGATGGTCGCTTGGTTGTCGCGCAGTTCGTTACGCGTGCAACTTGGTCGGCGTGATGAGCACGGGCACGGAAAAAAGTTCGGCGAACTGGTCGGCGGTGTCAAACATGGCACCGATCCTCTCGGTGTACTTCGACACGTATCCCGGCACGTGGTTCGCGCTGGGAAGATCGTCGGACCGCTGCGCGGTGCCCTCGATGCGGATGATGTCCCTGCCGAGATCAGTGACGTCGAGGCCCAGCGCCACTTTGGGGTTGTCGAGGATGTTGCGGAGCTTCACGGCGCCCGGCTGGCTGTACATGAGGATCGAATCGTCGTCGCGAAAGAGGAACCACACGGGAACGCTCTCGGGCTGACCATTGGGGCGCACCGTCGTCAGCCAGGCCATGAGGTTGCCCCGCAGCCTCGACTCCACATGATCGCGCCGTTCGCCCGTGAGATGCGACGTGAGGTTCATACTGCTCCTTTTACTTCTCGAACGTTAAAACCTATACGCCAGGCGAGTCCATACGAGCTCGTCAGCTCGTATGGCACGATAGGGTCATGCCCGCCCCGGTTGATGTACGTGCCTTGCGCCGCCAAGTGTTTGGCGCCTCGATCTTGATACTGGTGCAGTCGGGCCTGGGCATGTACGTCAACTTGTTCGTCACCATTCCGAGCGACCACTCCGGCGCTCACCCTGGCAACTATGTGACAGGATCGCTCCGAAGTCTCTTATGGTCAGTCGATCACGGCGCCATCGCACTCGCTATTCATGCGGTTTTGGGCGTGCTCCTAGCCGTGATGGTTATCGGCATCGTGGCGAGATCTCTTCGGTTTCCGCGTCGGTCGATCGCGTTGTGGTCGGTCGTTGCCGCCTTGTTGGTCATTGGTGCGGGTTTCAACGGCGCCAGCTTCCTCGACTTCAACAAGAACGCGAGCTCCTTCATTATGGCGTTGCTGGCGTTCGGCGCCCTGGCGTCGTATCTGTGCATGTTTTCCCTGCTCCACGACAGCGGCCGCGGCGGAAAAAACTGGAGGGCCAGTTGATGGAGAATCAGGCGACGTCGTACGAAGTCGACGAGGATCCTGAGCGGGTGCGGTGGTCGGCGTCGCTCGAGCGATGTCCGATGGAGTGAGCGACGCGTAACTCGACAACACGTTTGTGCCAGAGCGTCGGGGGCGACGGCTCGAAGCGGCCGTTGACCCGCGGCCTCTAGTCGAAGTTCGGTTTCGAGGCGACCGACGAACGAGTGATGGTTTCAACCCGCTCCCCGACACTGATGCTGACCGAACCTCTGGATCTCTCAAGTGAAAGCGGCGCCCACAGAATTCGAGGAATCTCGAATTCTGTGGGCACTGCTTCTTAGCTAATCGCGAGGCCCTCGGAGGCGACGGGAATGTTGAAGATCGTTTCGATCTGGGTCAGAGTACCGCCGCTGCCGATGGCGTACGCGTCAATCGTTCCGGCTCCGCCGCTCTCGACGTAGAGGAACTTTCCGTCGGGTGAGACGACCGAGTCAGTGGTGCCCGCGTGGGCGGTGGCGGCGACCGCGTTTACGAGCACCGGAGCGCCAGCCGAGTTCTCGCTGAAGGAGCTGATGTTCTGGCTACCGGCGTTCGAGCCAAAGTAGTAGCCGTTGGCTCCCGAGATCCAACACAGCGCCGCTTGCCCGTCACTGACCGTGCCGAGCGAAGTGAGCGATCCATTCGAATTCACGTGGTACGTCGTGACCGAACTATTCGCGGCCTCAGCCGCGACGACGTTACCGGCCCCGTCGAAGGTGAAGGCGAAGGGCAGGTCGTTCACGGCGGGCGTAACGACGGGCGACGCACCGAGTGAACCGTTGAAGCCCACCGAGAAGACGTCGTACGAGTTGGTCGTCAGCTTGGTCGTGATGATCAGGTGCTGGCCGTTGGGGGAGTAACCCACTTGCCCGACACTGTGGTGAAAGTCCGGCGGGTTCGTGTTGGCGTTGGGGCCAGTAGTGGGGAAGTCGAGTGAGCGGACCTGTCCGGGTACCGGGACCAGCTGATTGCCAAACCACTGAAATTCCGCCACCGAGCCCGCGTCACCCGCGTTGGCCACCGCGACGAAGCGACCACTGGTGGCGATCGAAACCGGGAAGAGGCCACCGCTCGGAACCCGCTGGAGGAGCTGGAGGCTGGTGCCATTGACCGCGAAGACGCTCATCGAGTCGCTCCCCGGGTTGACCGCGAGGAGGTCCGCTCCGTTGTTCGCGAGGACGAGTCCCTCCTGGCTGGCGAGCGGGTCCGCCGACGCACCCGCGGCCGTTCCTCCGTTGCCGCCGGTCTGATAGGTGCCGGCGTACGAGATTGTGCCGTCGCTCGACTGTTGATAGCTGATGACGGCGTTGATGCTCGCGTCAGTTTCGACGAAGAGCGCGCGACTCTGACCCGGCCAGTCAAGTGACCTGGGCGGTGACGCGCTCGCGCTGACCGTCAGGGCCACGCCGAGACCAAGCACGAGGGCTCCCACGCTGGCTGCGCGCAGTGGGGTACGTAGTTTCATGGGTATCTCCTTGTTTGAGGATGTTGCTGAGATGCAGTCCTCGAAGCGGCGATCGCGTTACACGCTCATTCAAAATGCCCGGACATTCCTCGATAACGTGTCCAGGTGGACGATACCGATTTATTGGAGCACCTGCTCAAGGGCGACGAGCGCGCCTACGTCGATCTCGTCACTCGATATCACGAGCCTCTCGTCCGGGTCGCTCGCTACTACGTGGCGAGCGACGCGACCGCTCAGGATGTCGTCCAGGACACGTGGATCGCCGTGCTGCGCGGGCTCGAGCGATTCGAAGGACGATCGTCGCTCAAGACGTGGCTCTTTCACATCTGCGTGAATCGAGCTCGAACCGCGGGAGTGAAAGAGCATCGGGTCATTCCCGTCGACGTCGCGGCGGCTGAGGCCTCGGTGTCAGCGAGCCGGTTTAATGAGGGCGGGATGTGGATCGACCCGCCCGCGCCCTTTACCGACACGATTGACGACGCGCTGGTCAATGAGCTCCTGGTTCGCGACGTGCGCGAGTCCATCTCACAATTGCCCGCGACCGCGCGGGCCGTTGTAACGCTGCGTGACGTGGAGGGACTGTCTACGACAGAGGTGGGAGAGTTGCTGGAACTCTCCGAAGCCAATGTCCGAGTGATCCTGCACCGAAGTCGAGCAAAGATACGGTCCGAGATCGAGGCGAAGATGCGAGGAGGTGAATCGTGAAATTGTTACCCAGCCCACTTGTCTGCCAGCAGGCCGTCGAGCTGATGAGTGACTACCTTGACGGCTCACTCTCTCGACGCAACCGGCGCCGTCTCGAAAAGCACCTGGCGGACTGTGACGCGTGCACCGCGTATCTCGAGCAGATGCGCGCGACCATTGCGTTGAGCGGCGCGGCGACACCTGACGATCTCTCACCGGACATGCTGGAGACTCTGACCGAGCTCTTTCGTCGCTACCGTGACGAGCCCTAGAGCGTCGGCCAGTTCCGCAAATCAGTCGTACGACATCTCGGCGGTCGGTGTGACGCCGCTCTCTCGACCGGGAGCACCCTGCCATTGCCAGTAGAGATTGGTGTGCGCGATCACCTTGTCCGGGGTCGGTGCCCCGTACTCCGAGAGGTCACTGGTCGTGTGTGCGTCGCTCACCAGCGTCACGTCATATCCACGGGTGAAGCCCCCGTGCATGGTGGAGCGAATGCACGCGTCGGTCTGGGCTCCGGAGATAACCAGGCGGCCCACGCCGCGCTCGGCCAGCAGTGACTCGAGGTCCGTTCCCTCAAAGGAGTCTCCGTACTGTTTGTGCACGAGCGGCTCACTCTCTTCGCGTACGAGCTCAGGTACGTACTGCCAACTCTCGCTCTCTCGCACCAGGCCCTCTGAGGAGTGCTGAACCCAGATGACCGGCACGTCCTTGGCGCGGGCCTTGTCCACCAAGGCGTTTATGTTGGCGATGACGTCGTCACGCTGGTACGCATCTTCCACCACGCCGTTTTGCACGTCGATCACCAGCAGCGCCGTGTTTGGTCGATCCGTCAAGGTGGTCATGGTTCCTCCTCAGTCTGGTGTGCTTCCCTCTGTCACCCTTACAGTACGGCGCCCGCGACATCGTCCGCCCACGCCCACGATGACGGTCATTCGCCAGGACCTGGACGTCTAGGGCCTCTCTGCGCCGTACCAGGTCCTGAGTTGCTTCTCTGCGGGTTTGTTTTGCGGGGAGTAACCATCGTCATTCGAGCCGTTGGGTATCTGCGGGCTCCACACCCACCAATACATCCCCGCGAACCAGCGCTTCGCGGCGAAGGCTCGAAACGCCGCCGCGTAGGCACCGTTCTGGGTCGCGGTATCGGCGGGGCCCGAGAGGTTGAAGTTCCAGGGCTCACTGGGCGCGCCCGCCACGCTGCGGTAGCCGATCTCGGTGAGAAGGACCTGCTTGTGCCACTGCTTGGAAAGGGCGGCTAGTTCAGCGACGTAGGGGGACCATCCGTAGTTTGGCTCCGAAGAGTCCAGCGGATAGTAGGCGTCGACGCCGATGTAGCTCAGATCGTTCCACCAGGTGATGTCCTGCACCTCGCTTCCATAGTTGGCGGCGTAGGTGAGTGAGCCCGAGAATGCGGAGCGAACCGTTGAGATCAGCGACCTCCACTGGGGCGCGTGGGAGCTCGCTTGCGTGAGCTCGGTGCCAATGACGAGCTGCTGGACTCCGAGACTCTGGGCCAACGTGGCGTAGTGCGAAATGAACGTGCGATATGACCCAAACCACGCTGACCACTGGGCGGGCGTGAATGTCGTCCCAATCGTTCCGCGAAACGCTCCGTTCACCACGTCGATCTGGGGCTTCAACGCCACGTTGAGGTGCAGGGCGTGGGCCTGTTCGACGATGCTGGTGAGTCCCGCGTCGGAGACCGTCTGCTTCGTGGGCAAGATCGTCGTGGAATCAGCGGTGCTCTGGTACTGCTCGACGACCACCGAGACCCAGGTCGCCCCCGTTCGGGCTAGCGCTCGTAGTGACGAAGACGCCCCGGGAGTGGAAAAAGCGTCCGTCGACCAGCCCGCGAAGTCAATTCCTTGCTGCACACTGGTTCCCTTGGGTCGCGCTCGCTCAAGCAGCCCTGTGGGTGTGGGAACCGACGTATCCCTGGCCTGGAAGCCTCTTCCGGCAGCGAATGCAGGCGTTGAATCTCCCGAGACGATTGGCGCCAAAACTGGAACAAGAAGTGCCAGTGCGAGTAGAGCCAACGCAGAGCTCGGCCAGGGCGCCCACTTCGTCATTGCGGGTGCCGATCGGCGAGGGGTATTCGCGCTCTTGGCCTCGAGGACGTCACGGACCATCGGCCGTCTAGCCATGGACGGTGATCCGCGTGACCACTCCGCTCGGACTTACGGGCTTTCCTTGAATTACCGACCCCTAACTTTTGAAGGACGGCGCCAGTACCTCGCCGAGGGCGTTGGCCACGTACGCCGCGTACTGCCAGGTGATGTGGTAGTCGTCGTAATAGACCAAGTGGTCGGCCACCACGATGAGAGGGTACGCGCCGAGGGCGCCGAGATGGCTCCGCTGCCCAGAGGGTTACCGACCACTCCATTGAACTAGTCGACGACAGTACCGGTGGCCGACTGGTGGCCATTGGTCGCGCCGAGATCGGCGGCGATCGTAAGTAAGGGGTAGTTTTCGCTCAACGTACGTTGGGCTGCGTCATGACGCGCCTCGACCTCGGAAGACAGCGGCGGGCGTTTGCCAAAGAATGTAGATGTCCCATCGGAACGACCACGACGCGACGTAAAGGTAGTCCAATCTGGCCATTTCAAGATGGGAGAGCTCGTTTCGGCCCGAGACTTGCCACAGCCCTGTCATTCCAGGCCGAGCGTCGAAACGCTTACGTGCCCAACCCTCGATCATCATTGATTCGGACTCGATGAATGGTCGGGGCCCAACCAGGGACATGTCGCCCCTCCACACGTTGATCAGTTGCGGTATTTCGTCAAGGCTGGTCTTGCGAAGGAAGCGACCCAAGCTCGTGACTCGAGGATCATTTCGGATTTTGAATAGAGGCCCGTCCGCCTCGTTGAGATGCTCCAATTCACGACGCGTCCCCTCTGCATCCCGGTACATGGTCCGAAATTTCAACATAGAGAATGTCTCCTCATTTCCACCCACACGCACCTGACGGAAAAACACTGGACCGGAACTCGTCAGCTTGATAATGACGGCGATAACGGCGACAAGGGGAGAAATAACAAGGAGAATAAGGCTTGTAACCAAGATGTCAAACGAACGTTTCATGAATTGCGCTCCTGAGCCCATAGAAGTGGGCGGAACGTCGAGCATCGTGATTCCAGAGAGATCATCAACGTGGGTTCGGCTCGTAATCAGCTCGTAGTAGCGGGGTACAATGGACACGGCGACTCGCCCAGAGAGTTGTTTCAAAATATCGGTCAAGTGCTCGGGATGGGTCTTTGAGAAGCAGACCACCACACGCGAGACACCGTGCGTTCGACAAAGTTCTGGAAGATCCTCAAGATTGCCGACGACACCGGTTTCCGTCAGAGGTTTATCGTCAACAAAGCCTACGAAGTCAACGTTAGAATTGGCACGAAGGTGACTGGCGGTCGTTTGCGCCACTTTGCCCGTTCCGACAACAATTACCGAAACCGATTTTGCCAAGGTCTGGCGACCCAGAACGGTGGTAATGGTAAGCCGTGCCAGGGGAACGGTAATTAGAGCGGCAAGACACATGGCGATAACTTGGGCGCCGCTTACGTCATGAAAGCCGAACTCCCGACTTGCCACAAACGACGCGATCGCGTAAAGCACACCTCCGATCAAGATGGCGTGGAAGATGCCGGAGAGATCGAAAATTACCCTCATCGAGATACGTCGGTTCAAACTTCGATAGAGGCCATAGAGCGAAAAGAGGATCAGGAACATGGGGATGACTGCCATATTGAAGACGTAAACGTCTCCCAGATGCTTTTGTGAACTGCGCGAACTCAGAATGGCTATGGTCGCGAGCGGGCCGATTAGCGCCGCCACGGCTAGTCCGACGAAGTCCGAGACGAGCAGATAACGAGAGGCGCGACTTTGCGATCTTGTCGTTACGGCCATCGGCTCGCACTTACGGTTGAACATGCCTCTGGCTCAGGAATCGCCACGTCAGCCAGCCCGTTCTTTCTTGTATCCGACAGGCGAGAATTGCCTAGAGCCGGTTCTTACAATTGAGCGCTCTTGCAATACGCCGCCCTAGAATTTCTTGTAAAACCTAGCCTGATTTCACTCGCCTGGGAATTCCGAGGAGGATAATTCTGAGGCTACGTGACCCAATTATGCCGTCAAGTTCCTGAAGTTGTAACCCGTTATTGGCCAAAACAAGCGCGCCGCAGTCCTCGTTCGGCCCATTTTCGAGGGACGCCACCGCATGGGTTTCGGTGAGATTACCGATATTTTCGTTTATTTGGATAATTTCGGGCACCGATAAGTATTTCCTCATATTTGAGCACCATTCGTTTGCCCAAATGCCTGATTATCTGACGTTCGCTGGTTGGGTGTAAACGCGCATCGAAAACAGCCACGCCCGCGC
>JBOGFT010000012.1:0-4708 GCA_050701895.1 Acidimicrobiales bacterium | reverse complement strand
CCAGTCCCGAGGGGTCGAGCACCGAAGCCCTCATGGGGCGTCTTTCATACCCCAAAAAATCTCTCAATGGCGTTGGCAGGGGAGGCGGGGGAATTACTAGCAGAATTTCAGTGGCTGACTCCCGAGGAATCGGATATGAGCGCGCTCACCTCAGAGAAGCACATTGCCATTCAAATGGAAATTGCCGACGTCATGATCTACTTGCTTCGCCTTTGCGACGTGCTGCAGATCAACTTACGTGAGGTAGTTGAGAAGAAGCTCGCGATCAACGATTGTCGATTCCCTCCTGGCAACTTCGGTTGCTAGCAGGCGACTTGTTGGCATCGCGCACGGGCTACATGCGTAATTTCGATTTGCTTCTTGATTCCGTGCACGCGATGTCGTAGATTGCAACTCCTGATGTCGAAGTGAATGTGTGGCAGGTGTTTTGGTGACTTATGACCTCTTGCAAAATACGCAATGGGTCGAGATGAAAAGTCACTGCGCCCCAGCGATATAACGAGTTCATGAAGCCCGGCGCTGTTGTTCAAGCGCAGAAACTGGTTTCGATTGCCGCCAACATGGGAGCTTTGCCGACGTGCCTTTTCTGCAACGGGACTTCGTTGGGCCACGTCGGCGATGATTTACCGCTGGAGGGTTGCACCGCGGGAATATTAGTCCGCGGCAAGAGCGGTCCACCGTGGACTATGCAAGAGACGCCAGGTGGCTGTTCCCTAGCGGATGCAAATGTGATTCTCGATATTTTGAAGACGCGGCTCAATCTCGACCGCCGCGTTCTGGAGAATTCGGTACCCTGGGAATGCATACTGTGTCCGTTTCTGAGCCATGCGGGCGGTCGACCATCGGCGATTCCGTGGAACACTCTTCCCAATCAACAAGCAGGTCGGATTGACGGTCCAATCAACGCGCCTTGGCTCAGTTCGGATACGCCGGGCTGGGTTCGAGACGTTTTTGAAGGTGACAATAATCAAGACCTGCGCGACGTGCGCTACTTTTTGTCGATTGACGGAACTCAAGGCTGACCCATTTCGCCGAGGTCGTCCACCTCCTTCAGTCGGCGTCCGAAGTGGCCGCCGAGAATGACGCGTCGTCCCCCACCGATAGGATCCGCCGTCCGCGATCCATCCCGCCATCGTTCCCGCGCGGGGAGCCCCCGTCGCGAGGCGCAGCGGCAGTTCGGGTTCAAAGAGCGACACAGCGTTCTCGCGAGAGGTACGTTCGGCAAAGGCTACGATGGCGATGACGGAAATTCCTGACAGACACTAGGTGACGGAAATTTCCGATGCTGCTATGCTGTCGGAATATGGCGACATCCACTGCCGACCGGCAAGCGTGGCCAGTCCGTGACGCTGAGGCCATTGGCGCCTGGATCCGAGATGCCCGTTTCCATCTCGGGATGACCCAGGAAGAGTTAGGCAAGGCGATTGGCGCGGACCGCCAGTACATCTCAGAGCTCGAGCGAGGCAAAGAGACCGAACACCTTACACGCCTCTTCGCTGCGCTCAAGGTACTCGGGATCACCATGATGTTGTCCGAGGGCGGTGGGTGATGAGCGAGGTGCTGGAAGTCTGGCTCTACGGCACCCGTGTGGCAGAGATTGAGCGAGGTGCGAACCAACGGCTCGCGCTCCGATTCACCGATGACGCGCGTCGACGCTTTGGCCCCACTTCAGCGATCCTCTCTGTTTCACTAGCAATACGGCGCGAACCGTACTCGAACGCGCTGACGCGAAACTTCCTCGACGGGCTGCTCCCCGAAGGCGATGCTCGTGGGCGTATTGCCCGAGAGCTCGAGCTGCACGACGAGGACACGTTTGGTCTGGTACGAGAGCTCGGGCGCGATAGCGCGGGTGCATTGATGATCCAACCAGATGGCGGCCCTCGGCCGCTGTCGCTAGCGCGGCGAGAGGCTCGGGCGATTGACGAGAACGAGGTGGCCCGTCGCCTGGTCGCTCTTCCCACGTCCCCTTTGGGCGTGGATCATTACGTCCGGCTCTCGCTGGCCGGGGAGCAACGCAAGCTCGTGCTCGTGCGACGAGAGGATGGAGGCTGGGCTCTGCCGGCAGACGGCATCCCCTCCACCCACATCCTAAAGCCGCAGCACCAGAACTCTGACTGGTCACACACGGTGGAGAACGAAGCGTACGCTATGCAGCTCGCCAAGGTGGTTGGCCTCAACGTGGCGTCGGTAGCAGTGGTGGATATCGGAGGACAGCGGGTTCTCGTCGTCGAACGGTTCGATCGAACCACTGAAAATGGGCAGATCGAACGCGTTCACCAAGAAGACTTCTGCCAAGCCTTTGGGTTGCGGCCACGAGACAAATACCAGTCATCCGGCGGACCAAGCTTGCGTAAGGTTGCCGACGCCCTTTCGCGATACTCAGGCAATCGTGACGTGGCCGAACTGCTGCGACTCACCACCTTCAACGTGGCGGTCGGCAACGCCGACGCGCACGGAAAGAATGTGGCGCTGCTCCATCGACCAGACGGCTCGCTGGAATTAGCGCCGGCGTATGACGTGATGTCGACCACGTTCTACCCGGATCTCGATCAGACTCTCGGGATGTACGTCGACGGCGTACGCAACATCACCAAAGTTACGCCGGACCGGCTCGTCAACGAAGCCGTGCAGTGGGGAATGGATCGAGACGAGGCATCACACGTCGTGACCGAGACATTGACGAGAGCGACTGAGGCATACCACGACTCGCTGTTGTCCTTCGAAGAGGCGGTGCCATTCGCCAAAGCCGTTGGTAGACGAGCTGAACAGATGTTGGAGACGACGCTTCGCGACAGCCGCGCCGCACTGCCGGGCGCAGACGAAATCGTGCTAGGTCCAACCGAGAGGCTCGAGACGCACCCCGTACATGACGCGGCCGAGTGGACTCGAGTTTCCTACGAACCAGACGTAGAAGAGCTCGAGGCGAACCGAGACGTCGAAGGCCCAACGCATTAACTGCCGAGCGACGCCGGGCATCACGAAAGTGACCTAGCTCGGGACCGCACGCCGAGGTGGTAGGCCGGTTGCTTTGTTTACGAGCTCATTCCCACTTTGCCGAGCGAAATCGTCGTCGTCGTTCTGCCCGTCGGCGAGCTTCTATATTTGGGACGGCTCGAAGTTCCTAGTTGGGAGGTTCCTCTCCAGGACAGGGTCGAGACGTCCGTGACCCCGAGAAACGCTGAAAGATTCCCTCCACCACCTCAGCGGAGGATAGATCGCCGCGAATCCACGCCGCGATCTCGGCGTCGCTGTCTACGTCGGGAGTTAGTCCCTCGAGGCGGAGACTGGCAACCGCCTCGGCGTCGGCGGTACGGCGCGCCGCGAGTGCGCGTTGGCGTGCGAGGGAAACCTCGGCGAGCCACGCCATGACGGCTTCGCGCGAATCAAGCGGCCTCCCGTCGCGCGTATGAGATACGTCGGTGTCCGTCGGAGGCCCCGCCAGACGCTTCCTGGCCCGCCACTCCTCGAACGTACCCGGGTTCGGCGTCATACTCACTGCTGGCGTCACTGCGTCCAGCCGCCCTCTATGACCAGATCCAAACACTGTGCGCTCAACTCGACCACCTCGCCCTCTCGAAAGCTCCGGCTCCCATTCGACGAGTCAATAAGTCCTTCAATCTCCATCCGGAGGTTTTAGATGAGGCAATGAATCAGGGTTCGCGGAGGATTTGACATGAGTCAACAGGTGTGCGTTTCAATGCTCCTCTTCAACTCCTGAGAGGACGCCCCGAGGAACGTTTCATTCTAGAAGATGTCGTGCCCGACGTGTTACCAGATGTGGTAACATTAGGTGTGTCGAAGATACGACGAGGCGGCTTCGTGTTCGTGACGTGGGTGGGCGACCATAGCCCTCGCCACGTCCACGTGTACCGGGACGGGAGTTTGATCGTGAAATGGGACCTCGATCACTGGGGTGCGATGGAGGGCTCGGCGAGTCGTCGAATTCTGCGACTGATCACTGAGCTGGTAGAGGAAGGAAGGCTATGAAGATCATTGGTGTTAGGGCGAACGGGCGACGGCGCGCCTTTGAGGTTCGTACGGCTAGACGAACGTACTTTTTCCCGTTCAACCAGTCGGACCCTGCGCCGAGTGGTGCCGACCCGGTCGTCGAGGTTCGCCCCGACCCCGAATTGGGCAACGAAGGCTTCACCTATCGACTGCGATCGGGCCAGGAGGGGACGATTCATGTGGAATCGGTTCTGGAGGTGAATGAGGATCCGAAATATATGGCCGACCTACTGGTGTACAAGTTGTCTCTTGAGGCCGCCCGTCGGATGGAAGAGTCAGGGCGGACTGCCCGCGACGTGGCCCAGGAACTGGGAACTTCTCCCGCACAGCTCTATCGATTACTCGATCCGACGAATTACTCGAAGTCGATTCGTCAATTGGCCACGCTGCTGAATATCTTGGGATATCAGATTGATGTTCAGGTGAATGCCATTCCACGAGGTGGGCAGCGGCGGGCAGGTGCCAGTCGGAGATTGACGCGTACAACGTAGTTCTCTGCACGCAACGGAGATAGGTAGACATCGAATCTCTTGCATTCCAGTGATCGTCGCAACACTTTGATCTATTGCAACGCTAGTGTAGTGTCTCGTAATTAGGTGGTGATTGTGGTATCGTGGAGTATGCGAGCCGCCACGCCGCCGATGTCGATAGATGAAGGTCAGCGCGCGATCTTGGAGAAGCTCGCGAAGTCGCACACCGC
>JBOGFT010000011.1:0-76962 GCA_050701895.1 Acidimicrobiales bacterium | reverse complement strand
GGACATCAAAGCGTGGGTCAGTGCCTGGAACGAGAACCCCAAACCGTTCATCTGGACCAAGAGCGCCGAAGAGATCCTCAACTCCCTCGGTCGACTTCTAAAACGAACTTCCGGCGCAGGACACTAGCCACAACTAATCGCACTCCAGGTCGGCGAGTACGTCACGAAGCTGTCGTCCCATTTCGCGGGGGTTGCCCGACACTTCAGCGATGACGACGCCCTCTAGCTCGACGTCGTCACCTGGCTGATACTTCGAGACGCGCAGACCGCGACCCGTCTTGGTCGCAATGACCACCCAGGGCAGTCCAATATCGCCGGCATCGCTTGTCGCCATTATCTGACCACGGCGATCAAGTCCGAGGCTCCAACCGGGCGTGCGTGCTGCGCTCATCACTCGCTCAAGGTCAGAACTGGAAGACAACTTCGCCATACCACGCACCATAGATGAGGCCCGTGACGCGAGGTCATCTGCGGCCCGGGGGTTGATTGCTGGGCGCCAGCGAACCAAAGACCAATTGAGGGCGAAGTACAGTAAATCAAAGAGGACCGGAGCGAAGTTTCGGCACAAGAGCTGCTCGCCCGGTCGAAGGGAGTTGGTGTGAAATCGACGGATACGTCGTCGCCGGACTACTTTCACAAGGTCGTCGACTGCCAATGGGCGTGTCCCGCCCACACGAACGTACCGGGATACATCCGTCTCATCGCCCAAGAACAGTTCGACGACGCCTACATGTTGAACCGCGAGTCGAATGTTTTTCCCGGCATCTTGGGGCGCACCTGCGACCGGCCGTGCGAGCCAGCCTGTCGTCGCGAGCGCGTCGACGGCTCGCCCGTCGCTATCTGTCGCCTCAAGCGGGTCGCCAGCGATCTTCGCGGGGACATCAGTGACCGCCTGCCCAAGATCCCCTCGGCGAAAAACGGTAAGCGCGTGGCGTGCATCGGCGCCGGGCCGTCTTCACTCACTGTGGCGAATGACTTGATGCCCCTGGGCTACGAGGTGTCGATCTTCGAGCAGTACGACAAGCCCGGCGGACTGATGCGTTCGAACATCCCATCGTTCCGCCTACCCGAAGAGGTCCTGGAGGAAGAGACCGGCATGATCCTCGACATGGGTGTGGACATTCGCTACAACACCCCGGTGACGAGTCTTCGCGCTTTACTCGACGAGGGCTTCGACGCCGTTTTCGTGGGAGTCGGCGCGCCACGCGGCAAGGAGCTAGATCTGCCGGGACGACACGACGAGGTTGACCCGCACATCCACATCGGCATTGATTGGCTGGAGTCGGTGGCTTTTGGCCATGTCAGTGAGGTTGGTGAGCGGGTCCTCATCATCGGCGTGGGCAACACCGCAATGGACTGCTGTCGCACGTCGCGCCGGCTCGGGGGACGCGACATCAAGGTCATGGCGAGGCGACCCCGCCAGTTCTTCAAAGCCTCCCCCTGGGAACTCGAAGACGCCGAGGAGGAGGGCGTGGAGATTCTCGTCAACTACGCGCCCACGCGATTCGTGATCGAGGACGGTCGCCTAGTGGGCATGGAGTTTGACGTGCTCGAGTGGGACGTGGGCGCTCGCCACTCGACCACGATCGACACGGTCAACATTCCCTGCGACGACGTCATCCTCGCGATCGGACAGGAAAATGCCTTTCCCTGGATCGAGCGAGACCTGGGGATGGTCTTTGGTGAATGGGATATGCCCGTCGTCGACGAGTTGACAATGCAGTCCAGTGTGCCCGGGCTCTTCTTTGGAGGCGACGCCGCCTGGGGCCCAAAGAACATCATCTGGGCCGTGGCCCATGGGCATGCCGCCGCCATCTCCATCGACAACCTCTGCCACGACGTTGACCTTGAGGAGCGCCCCCCCGAGGGCATGAACCTCATCAGCCAGAAGATGGGCATGAGTGAGTGGAGCTACCACAACGACTACAACCAGTCGACGCGTCAGAAGATGAGCCACGTCGAACTGACCAAGCGATTCGAGGCGCTCAATCTCGAAGTGGAGTTGGGGTTCAGCGCCGAACAGACCGCGCGCGAGGTCCAGCGATGCCTGAACTGCGATGTCCAGACGGCCTTTAGCGCGCCGCTGTGCATCGAGTGCGACGCCTGCCTGGACATTTGTCCCGTGCAGTGCCTCACTATCACGAGCAACGGTGATGAGGCTGATCTGCGCGGTCGGCTGCTGGCGCCCGCCACCAATCTCGATCAAGAACTATTCGTCTCTGAGCCTCTGCCCCAGACCGGTCGCGTGATGGTGAAAGACGAAAACGTCTGCGTGCATTGCGGTTTGTGCGCGGAGCGGTGTCCAACTGCCGCCTGGGACATGGAACTGTTCGACCTGGTGATCCCGTATGCCGGATCCAAAAACTTCATACCGGTCGCCGTTGGCTTCGGCGGAACGGGGCGGTCGTGACTCTCAGCGTCACGCGTCGTGGCGCGACTCGCGAGAACGACTTCTCCATCAAACTCGCAAACGTCAACGGCACCGGATCGGCGAGCGCGAACAGTCTGTTAGTCCAGGCGATCTTTCGCATGGGTATACCCGTGTCGGGCAAGAACCTCTTCCCATCGAACATCCAGGGTCTGCCCACCTGGTACGAGATCCGAGTGAACGCCTCGGGCTACACGGCTCGCGCGCTCGACTACGACCTCATGATCGCGATGAACTCCCAGACGTACGCCGAGGACATCGCCGATGTGCACGAGGGCGGCTACGTTCTCTACGACTCGTCGTGGCCGCTCGACACCGAATTGAAGCGTGACGACATCAACTTTCTCGGCGTACCTCTCGCCGCCATGTGCCTCGAGAACTTTCAACGACCGCGCGAGCGGATCCTCATGAAGAACATCGCCTACGCCGGCGCGGTCGTGGCCCTTGTGGGCATCGACCTTGAGATTGTGGCCAACCTCTTGTCAGAGACCTTCTCGCGCAACGAAGCACTTCGCGACTCGAACCAGCGCGCCCTACGCCTTGGGTACGACTACGCACTCGAGAACTTCACGTGTCCTCTGGAGTTCCGCCTCGCGCCAATGAGCGCAAACGACGACTCGATACTGATCGACGGAAATACCGCTGCGGCGTTGGGCTGCCTCTACGCGGGCGCGACCGTGGCGGGCTGGTACCCCATCACGCCAGCGACAGCGGTGATGGACAACTTCACGCGACTCTGTGCGACGTATCGCAGGGAAAGGATCGAGAGCGACGACCCGGGCTCACCAGTCACGTACAAGAACAACTACCTCATCATCCAAGCGGAGGACGAAATCGCCTCGATCGGCATGGTGCTGGGTGCGGGATGGAGCGGCGCACGCGCCTTTACCTCGACGTCGGGGCCCGGGATCTCCCTCATGAGTGAGTTGATCGGTCTCGGCTATTACACCGAGATTCCCGCCGTCATCATTGACGTGCAGCGCGTGGGACCGTCTACGGGAATGCCCACGCGCACTCAGCAAGGCGACATCTTGATGTGCGCCTACGCGTCGCACGGCGACACCAAGCACATTCTGCTTTTCCCCGCCAATCCCCACGAGTGCTTCGAGTTCGCGGTGCAGAGTTTCGACCTGGCCGAGCGCTTCCAGACCCCGGTCTTCATGCTCTCGGACCTCGACATCGGGATGAACGACTGGGTCGTCCCCAGGCTCACCTGGGACGACAGCTACGTGCCCGATCGCGGTCGCGTTCTCAACGACGACGATCTCGCCGAGATCGCCGAGTTCTTTCGCTACACCGACGAGGACGAGGAGTTCGTCGCGCCGCGTACGGTACCGGGTTCGCACTCCAAGGGCGCCTACTTCATACGTGGCTCGGGACACGACAAGTTCGGCACCTACACCGAGACGCCTGATCAGTATCAGGAGGTCGTTGACCGTCTGAAATTAAAGCACGCCGCCGCCGCTTCTCACATGCCGCCGCCGATGGTTGAGCGGCGAGAAGAGGCCACGCTCGGCGTGATCACGATTGGCAGTTGTGACTTGGCGGTGCGCGAAGCGCTCGATGAACTCGCCAATCACGGAGTCGTCGCAGACTTCATGCGTGTACGCGGGTTTCCCTTCGCCGCGGACGTGCGCGACTTTGTCGAGGGACACGAGCACTGTTTTGTCGTGGAGCAAAACCGCGACGCTCAGCTCAGGAACCTTATTGCCATCGAAACGAGTGTGGCGCCGGAGCGAATGAGCTCGGTGCTCGCCTACGGAGGCTTTCCCCTCAGCGCCCAACAGGTCGTCAGCGGCGTCCTCACTCAAATGGAGATCGCCTGATGCCGTCAATTCTGAAACCATTCATCCCCCTCAACCCGCTACCAAAGAATGAGCTAGGGCTTACGGTGCGTGACTACGAGGGTGCGATGTCAACGCTGTGCGCGGGCTGCGGGCACGACTCGGTCACGGCGGCGATCTCTCACGCCTTTTTCGAACTCTCCACTCCGCCGAACCGCATCGCAAAACTCAGCGGCATCGGTTGTTCCTCGAAGACCCCGACGTATTTTGTGCGCGGCGCCCACGGCTTTAACAGCGCGCACGGGCGCATGGCCACTATCGCGACGGGCGCGAACGCGGCCAACCGCGAGTTGAGTTACATCGGCATCTCGGGCGACGGTGACTCACTTTCGATCGGCCTTGGGCACCTCATGCACGCGATTCGCCGCAACGTCAACATGGTCTACGTCATCGAGAACAACGGTGTGTACGGACTCACCAAGGGTCAACTGTCAGCGTCAGCCGACATCGGCTCGGCGCCAAAGAAGGGCGAAGCCAACCTGCTCGCGCCCATTGACCCGATCATGGTCGGCCTTGCGCTGGGCGCCACGTTTCTCGCGCGCAGCTTCTCCGGAGACAAGGAGCAACTCATCCCTATCTTGAAAGCCGCCGTGGCTCATCGGGGCTTTGCCCTCATCGACGTGATCTCACCGTGCGTGACCTTCAACGACCACGAAAGCTCGACCAAGAGCTACAAGTTCGTGCGCGAACATGAGGTTAAAGAGGTGCAAACCGACTATGTCCCTCTCGCGGTGCCGATACGCGAGACGATCCCCAGTGACGACGCGAAGGCGGTCACCATGCACGACGGTAGCGTCCTGCGCTTTCGCTCCGTTCCCGAGGGATACGACCCGGGTGATCGCATGAAGGTGGAGGAGTACATTCGCGACCGCCAGAGCCGTGGCGAGATCGCCACGGGACTTTTGTACGTGAACGAGTCGAGCGCAGAGTTGCACGAACTGAATCACACGCCCGATGCATCACTCGCGAGTCTCCCTTACGACAGACTCTGTCCCGGAAGCAACGAACTCGCGCGACTGCAGGACGATTTTCGGTAGTCGCAACGCAGTTTGATTTAACTCGTTAGCAACAATTGCGTACATTTCGTCGCGCACAAAAGAATGCACGACATCCACCACTTTTTCTACCGCCCATACGAATTACGGAAAGTCCTTGGTGACGAAATCAGACAAAGAATTAAAATAATCCTCACACAAAAACGCGAGCGCTGGCTCCCACAACATACGCCCAACACGAGACGCCGCGAATTGCACCGCCATTAGCCTCTAGTAGTGATGCAAAGAGTGTCGGAGTTGCCTACCAGGGTGGCCGTCGTCGACGACCAGGTCATGGTATCGGAGATAATGGCCCTGTCCATCTCCAAGGAGCGAGACCTCTCATTGGTGGGCGTCGCCAACACTGATCGCGACGCCACTGAACTCTTGAAGCGCGAGCACCCCGACGTCATCCTATTGAACTCTCGCAAGCCCAGTCGCGAGTGGGTCGCCATCGTGCGCGCGATGCTCGAGGAGTCACCGGATTCGCGCATCGTGTTGGTCGCGGGCAGCGGTGACGACGAGCTTTTGAGCGAAGCGCTGGACGCTGGTTGCACGGGGATCGTCAGCAGAGACCGATCGATCGCGGAGATTCTCGGGGCCATTCGCCGAGCCTTTCGTGGCGAGCTGATCGCCGGCTACCCGGCACCTTCGCGCGTCTGACGTAGCGACACAGTTGTCGCACTCAAGTCAAATCTTCGCGCCGACCATCAGGCGAAAAACGACGGCTTAGATCTGAACGACCTCCAAGCGGTGTCACTACGATGACAGAAAGATGATTCGCAGTTGTTTTGGCGCAGTTGTCCGTGGCGGCGTCAGACGACTTGGCATTGACATAGGGAGGAAGAATGGTCTCGATGAAGGTTGCGCGCGCCGCGCTGTGCGTGGCGTCGATTGGATTAGCGCTCTTGGGCGGGCTGGCTGCATCAGCCGCATCAGCCGCAGGTCCCAAGCTGGTAGTCACGCCGTCGACCAACCTGCACAACGGCGAAGCGGTGAAGGTCTCTGGCACGGGTTTCAAAGCGGGCGACGCCGTGTACATCGTGGAGTGTCTGTACACGGCCAAGGGCGAATCGAACTGCAACATCTTGAATACCGTTCCCGCCACCATCTCAAAGTCGGGCGCTCTGCCGGCATCGAGATTCAAAGTTGCGACGGGCAAAATCGGTAACGGCAAGTGCGGCACCACCACTAAAAACCTCAGGGATTGCGCCGTGAGCGTCGGGAACGAATCCGGCGGCGACTCGGCCGTTTTTCGCATCATCTTCAAGTCCCCCGCGAAGAAATAGTTTGATCGCGGTAACGACCACACGTACGGTCTGAGTGGCCGCGTCGTAGAGGAGGTACATGGACAACGGCGCTGAGTTAGCGCTCACGCGTGCACTCCAGGGACGACGCACCTCCATCGCGCAAGGGCTACGAGCCCACTTCAGCTTCGCGACGCTGCTCGCGATTTTGTTTCTCACCTTTCTCGACAACACCATCGCGAGCGCCGTCTTAACCAGTGTCCAAGCGAAACTGCACGCGGGAGTTTCTGAACTGCAGTGGGTCGTAGGTGGATACGCCCTGGCGTTCGCCAGTCTCATGTTGATCTGTGGATCCCTCGGAGACAACTTCGGTCGCAAGCGCGTCATGTTGATCGGGGTCGCCGTCTTTTGCTGCGGTTCGGTGGTCTGCGCGTTCGCCCATACGCCTACTGAGCTGATCGTCGGTCGCGTCATTATGGGCGTCGGCGCGGCGGGTTCGGAGCCCAGCACCCTCTCGATGATTCGTCACATCTACCCCGACAAGCGGCTTCGCGCTCGCGCCCTAGGCGCGTGGGCTGCCGTCTCGGGTCTCGCCCTCGCCCTCGGGCCGGTCATCGGCGGCGTCCTCGTAGGACTGTGGACGTGGCGTTCGGTCTTCTGGTTTAACTTCGTTTTTGGCGGGATTGTGCTGATTATGGGGGCCATAGCGCTGCCAGAGAGCGTCAACGATGTTCGTCGACGCATCGACGGATTCGGCTTCCTCTTGGCCGCTATCGCCCTGGGGTGTGCGACGTTCGCCACCATCGCGGGTGAGACGTGGGGCTACTACTCCTCAAGCGTTCTCACCTTGTATTCGATCGCGGGACTCAGCTTCATTACGTACTTCGTCGTCGAGTCGCGAACCAAGGAGCCAATGCTGAACGTACGCTGGGTGCGTAACCGCGCCTTCGCCGGCTCGACGGTGATCGCGTTCACCAGTTACTTTGCCATCTTCTCGATCTTCTTCTTCGTGGCTCTGTACCTCGAGGTGGTGGCGTCGGTCAGTCCCTACAGCCTGGCGATCGACTTCGTCCCCCTGCTCGCAGGCATGGTGGCCGCCTCCCTCTTCACCGGCCGCTGGGTGGGCCGAGTGGGCTCTCGCGTGCCCTTGACGGTGGGGTGCTTCCTCGCTGGTATCGGCGTCCTGCTGACCGACGTGGCCATCAGCCCGACCGCGGGCCTGTCAACTCTCGGCTGGACAATGGGATTGGCGGGCATCGGATTTGGGATCATCGTGGTACCGATCAACGCAACCGCGCTGATCAGTATCCCGGCCGCGAACTCGGGCATGGCAGCGTCCACCATCAACACAAGCCGCGAGCTGGGGGCCGTCACCGGGGTCGCCATTCTGGGTTCGATCGTGAATGGCCAGTTGACCGTCAACCTAACGCGTCGACTCATCGAGATCGGGGTGCCCAGCTCGTTTCGCCAGGAGATCATCACTGACGTGATCACCGGCACGGCCGCGTCAAAGGCTGCGGCCGAGAGCCGGCACAGCAGCGCTTTCGTGCGGCACATCATCAACGAAGTCGTTCACGCCGCGTACGGCGCCTTCACCCACGGCATGGATCTGGCGCTCTCGGTGTCGGGACTGCTGCTGCTGGTCTCGGGCGGCATCGCCTACTTCACGGGAACGGCCGAGCGCAACTCGATGGTCGGGGACGACGAGACGGTTCCTAGCGCGGTTCCGAGCGCTTGAGTTTGCTTTGCACGCCGTCGTTGAGCCGTTGCAGCAGCCCCGTCAACTCGGTGACGTCCTTGGCCGGCCAGTCCTGGCAGAGCTCTTGGAACAGAGCGCTGCGGCGCGCCTCGCGCTCTTCGAACTCGCGCTGGCCCGACGCCGAGACCCTCAAGAGGGTCGCGCGCCCATCGGTGGGATCACGTCGTTGGATCAATAGGCCCTCGTCGAGCATGCCGTTGACATAGCGGCTGATCGATGTCTTGGTCACGAACAACTGGCTCGCGAGGTCCGAGGCGCGAATCTCGCGAGCTTCCACGATTGCGCGCAAGAGTTCCACTTCGAGGGGGCTGTGGCCGGTTGTGCTCGAGGCGCGTACCTGTTGCAGGAGATGCCCACGTCGTAGTCGACCCCACTCTCGCTCGAGCGTCGTTCCGTTGGCGGACGTGCTGACTCTCTTGGGCATTGCGCTAATATTAGCATTATAGTTACTTAAAGTAACTAATTCTCGATCACCCGCTCGCGCCAAGGAACCTTGAGCGACTACCTGAAAGGAATCACGTGACACACAACTTACGCGCTGACACCATCACCATCACCGGCCACGGAGGCGACGACATCGAGGCGTACCTCGCGGTGCCGTCCGATGTGCAGCCCGTGGGATCGATGATCGTGATTCACCACATGCCCGGTTACGACGAGGGCACCAAGGAGATCGCGCGGCGCTTCGCCGCGCACGGCTACGCCGCGTTGATCCCCAACCTTTACTATCGCGTGGCCCCCGGGGCGAGCTCCGATGACGCCGCCGCCGCCGCGCGCAGTCTCGGTGGCGTCACCGACGAGCAACTCGTCGGTGACGCGCAGGGCGCGATGAACCATTTGAAGTCCCTCGATATTTCGAACGGCCGCGTCGGCGTCATCGGATACTGCTCCGGTGGACGTCAGTCGCTTCTCGTGGGGCTTCGCTTGCCCGTAGACGCCGTGATCGACTGTTACGGCGCTTTCGTTTCGGTGAACCCGCCGGCGGAGCATGGTCTCAAGGTGACGGCACTGATTGGCGAGGTGGACCAGTTGTCGGCTCCGCTGTTGGGGCTCTTTGGCGCCGAGGACCAGTACCCTTCGCCAGAGCAGACTGAAGCACTGGCCGCGGCGTTGAGCGCCGCCGGCAAGGAGTTCACCTTCCGCACCTTCGAGGGTGCCGGCCATGCCTTCTTCGCCACAGATCGCCCGAGCTACCGCCCCGACGCCGCGGTTGAAGGCTGGAAGGACGTCTTCACTCTTCTCGCGCGCACCATCGCCTAAGGAGACCTCGTGTGCACCTACCAAACTGAACATATTGAAGTGCGCGCCAGCGCCAAGACCCCCGAGGGCTGGACGTCGATGACCAACGCCACGGTGTACTTCGATCACCCCGTGCATCTCGACGCGGGGCACGCGCTAATGATCGATCTCTTGAATCCGGCGATCGGACCGTCGACGCGCGCCGCCTTCGAGATGAACCCGCACAGCGCACGCGCCCTCGCGAACGCCATTTTGAAAAGCCTCGAGACGATCCCCGATGGGTTACTGGGCGATCTCGTCTCGTGAGCGTCGATACCGCGCGCCCACTGCTCAACTCGCCAGCTCCCAAACCTGACCACTACAAGTGGATAGTTCTCTCGAACACCACGCTGGGCATGTTGATGGCGATGATCGACACCTCGATCGTCCTCATCGCCCTACCCGACATCTTCAAGGGCATTCACATCAACCCCCTGGAGCCTGGCAACACCTTCTACCTGCTGTGGATGATCCTGGGTTTCATGATCGTGACGGCCGTCTTGGTCGTCAGCCTCGGACGACTCGGCGACATGCTCGGTCGCGTGCGCATGTACAACATGGGCTTTGTCATCTACACCTTCTTCTCGCTGTTGTTGTCGGTCACGTGGATGACCGGAACCGCGGCGGGGATCTGGCTGGTGGTGATGCGACTCTTCCAGGGAGTCGGCGCTGCGTTCTTGATCGCCAACTCCACGGCAATCCTGGCGGACGCCTTTCCCGAGAACGAGCGCGGCATGGCCATCGGCATCAACCAGATCGCGGCCATCGCAGGCTCGTTCATTGGCCTGATCCTGGGCGGGCTGCTCGGACCCATTGAATGGCGACTGGTCTTTATCATCTCGGTGCCGATTGGGATTTTCGGGAGTGTCTGGTCCTACATGAAGTTGAAGGAGGTCCCCGTTAAGCGCGACACCCACGTTGACTGGAGCGGGAACCTCACCTTCGCCCTCGGACTGGTCGCTTTGATGGTCGGAATCACCTACGGCATCCAGCCCTACGGCGGGCACGTCATGGGTTGGACCAGCCCCTTCGTGCTGTCGTGTCTAGCTATTGGCATTATCACTCTGTTTCTCTTCTCGCGCATCGAGATGCGCTCCCCCGATCCCATGTTTCGCCTCAGCCTCTTTCGCATTCGGGCCTTCACCACGGGCAGCATCGCCACACTCTTTTCTGCGGTCGGTCGAGGAGGCCTGATGTTCACCATGGTGATCTGGCTCCAGGGCATCTGGCTCCCCTTGCACGGGTACAACTTCTCGAACACACCTCTGTGGGCCGGAATCGCCCTCTTGCCCCTGACCGGAGGGTTTCTGGTGGCGGGTCCGGTCTGTGGGTGGCTCTCGGACCGTTACGGAGCGCGATTTTTCACGGTCACCGGCATGACGGGCGCGGCGGCCTCATTCTTGCTGTTGCAGTTCCTGCCAGCTGACTTCTCGTATCCGGTATTTGGCGCCCTGCTGTTCTTAAACGGCGTCTCGATGGGCATGTTCGCGGCACCGAATCGCGCGAGCATCATGAACTCTCTTCCGCCTCAACATCGCGGCGTCGGCTCGGGCATGGCCTCCACCTTCCAGAACTCGGGACAAGTGCTCTCGATCGGTATCTTCTTCACCCTCATGATCATCGGACTCTCGCGAACGCTGCCCCACGCGCTCTACGTCGGCCTGACCGCCGAAGGCGTCTCGAGCGCTATTGCCCATCAAGTCGCCACCCTGCCACCGGTATCCACCCTCTTCGCGTCGTTTCTCGGCTACAACCCCATGGCCCACCTGCTCGGCGCGCACGTCTTGAGTTCGCTCTCGCCCGGTGCTCGCAGCACCGTGCTTGGACGAAGCTTCTTCCCGAAGATCATTGAAAAGGCCTTCGTCTCGGGACTGCACCCGGCCCTCGACTTCGCCGCCATCTTGTGCGGCGCCGCCGCACTCACGTCGTGGATGCGCGGCTCGAGCGAGGTGCGCACCGACGAGGTCAGTCAGCTAGAAGTCGGCGTCGGCACGCCGGCGCACGCCGACTAGCAACGCCGCGCGCAGACCCATCGCGGAGAGTTCGTTGCGACTCAACTGCACCCAGGTCGTGGTGGCATCACTGAGCTCACCGGTCACCTGCGACTCGAAGCCGATCGACGTGATATGACCCTTCATGGCCCCCTCGTAGATCGAGACCAACTCGAGGTCGTGTGGTCGCGCGACAACGCCACCAAACACGGTGGAATGTTCACGGGGCTGTGCACGAAGTCCCTCGAAGGGCTCTCATAGAGCGCAATGGGTTGCCTGACTGCACGACGTGCCCGCACGCATCACGATGAGCGGTTCGGCCAACTCCATGGCTTCTTGCTGGTCGTGGGCGACCAGAACCGCGGTCACGTGAATCTGCTCGTGCAGGACCTTCACTCCAGCCACTGGCGCAACTCTTGGCGCACCACGGCGTCTAGAGTGCCAAAGTGCTCATCCAGTAGGAGCACCCTGGGCCTAATCGCGAGAGCGAGTGTTGTGAGAGGTAGCGAGACGCCTTATCCAACGTGCTTGACCAGGGCGAGCAACTCCTTCACCCGCGCGTCGATGTCCCTGGTGGAACGCGTGCGAACTTTGAGGCCGAAGCCCACGTTCTTGGCCACGTCCATGTGCCGAACGGGTGCGTAGTTCTGTGATGTCGTCGAGGAGATCGCTATGACCCTTGACATGCTCGCTCTCGTCACGCGCTGGAAGGACTCACTTAGACCGAATCATTCGGGGAGTCGCGGGAAGTACCTTAATTCCCAAATGAGCGAACGTCTCTCACGATTGTGGGCCCAACCTCGTGCGCTGACGCGCGTGACGACCGCGCTGGGCGCGTCGGGCGCGGCCGACGCGCGCCAGGCGAACCAAAGCGTTGTAGGTGACGATGGCGATCGTGACATGCATCCACACGAGAACGAACACCGCCCTTCCCAGCGCACCGTTATGCCAGATGTAGGCGTCGGGAGCCAGCAACACAATCGTGATGGCGAACGCCGCCTGGAGAAATAACCGGCGAGGTTGCGAGGTCACCGTCGTGGCGAGCGGCCAACCAGCGCAGGCGATCGCGACCCCGATGATCGTCAATCTGGCGTAGTCGTCGAATTGAAAGTGCACGAAGCCCCGAGTTGAAGGAAAGACGTGAGTGCCAAGCTTGACGAGGAGCCAGTCGGCCAGGAGCGAGCCCCCCATCGCGACGAGGGAGGCCATCAGCAAGCGTGCTGGTGACGGAGGCGCCAAGGGTTTGAAATCGATCCGAAACGCACGAAGCAGTGGCTGCAACGATTTGGGAAACTGATCAGCGTTCACGTCGTCTGTGCTTTCGGGGTGTGCGTTTCGCCGACGCGGGCTCGAAAGAGCACCGAAGCGAAAGACTGCTGTCTTCCACGATACCGGGTGCACCGATGCTCGACCGGCGCTCGTCTACTTCACGTAGCGACCGCGCGCAGCCTCGAGCTCCTTTAATGCCTCCTCGCGTCCCACGTAGCCTTCGACCTTCACCCACTTGCCTTCGTCGAGGTCCTTGTACACCGTGAAGAAATGGCGGATGCGATCGAGAATCTCATCAGGCACGTCGTCGATATCAGTGGCCGACTTCCAGTTCTTGTCGTAGCTCGGTACGGCGATGAGTTTCTCGTCGCGGCCGTTCTCGTCGGTCATGATGCACATGCCCAGAATCTTTGACTCGATGAGGCAGCCCGGAAAGGTCGGAAACTCCGTGATCACCAGCGCGTCGAGCGGGTCACCGTCCCCGCCCAGGGTGTCAGGGATGAACCCGTACTCCGCGGGGTAGCCCATCGCGACAAGCAGGTGCCGATCCAACTTGATCGTGTGATTCTCGTGGTCGTATTCGTACTTGTTCTGACTGAAACGCGGAATTTCTACAATGACGTTGACGTCCATGACCGGACTCCTTCGCGACGAGACGTTGTGCCGACCATCGTAGCCACCGCGTTCACGTCCGATCTTCGCTCCTCTCAACCGTCCTAGACTCATCCTCCGGGCGACGCGAGTGCGTCCCTCGAGGAGGTCCCAATGGAACGTATCGGCGTCGTGGGCTGTGGCCTCATGGGATCGGGAATCGCTGAGGTCATCGCGCGCGCGGGCGCGTTCGTGACGGTCATCGAGGCGAACGACGAGGCTCTCAAGCGCGGACAGGACCGCATCGAGAATTCGATCTCACGCGCGGTGGGATCGAACAAGATGACCGAAGAGGAGGCTGCACTGATTCGCGACCAACTCAACTTCTCCACGGACTTCGCGGAACTGGCCGATCGGGAAATGGTGATTGAGGCCGTCGCTGAGAACGAGGACATCAAACTGGAAGTCTTTGGAACGATTGACGCCGCGGTCGTCGATCCCGCGGCGATACTGGCGACGAACACCTCGTCGATTCCCATCATCAAATTGGCCATGGCCACCAAGCGCCCCGAGCAAGTCATCGGCATGCACTTCTTCAACCCCGTACCCGTCCTTCGACTCGTCGAGCTCATCTCGTCCCTGCTGACAAGTCCCGAGACAACGGTCCGGGCAACTAAATACGCGACGGAGACATTGAATAAGAAGGTCATCACATCGCCCGATCGCGCCGGTTTCGTGGTGAACGCGCTGCTTATCCCCTATCTCCTGTCCGCGATTCGCATGCTCGAGTCGGGGTTCGCCAGCGCCGAGGACATCGACACCGGCATGGTCGTGGGTTGCGCCCACCCCATGGGCCCCCTCGCCCTCACCGACCTCATCGGACTCGACACCACGCTCGCCGTCGCCGATTCACTCTACGAAGAGTTCAAGGAGCCCCACCTGGCGCCACCGCCCCTACTCTCGCGAATGACTCAAGCCGGACTCATGGGTCGCAAATCCGGTCAGGGGTTCTTCTCGTACCGCAAGTGATCCACTAGAGCGAAAGAACCGCCTCTCGCAGCGCAAGAGTCACCTCGCGGTACTTCGCGTCGGAAGCGAAGCGCCGCGGCTCGGCAATTCGCAGAGTCACGTCGCTGTGTCGTTGTGGCCACAGTGCGTGCATCGGCACGGTTCCCCAGATTCCGTCGAGTCTCATCGGGATAACCGGGACGCCGAGGGTGACTGCGAGCAGTCCGATCCCCGACTTGAATTGATCGAGTTCACCGTTGACGCTCAGCTGACCTTCGGGGGCGAGAAGTACGTGATGACCCGACGCGATCAGCTCGGCGACATAGTTCAAGCTCGGGCGGTACGGGGCCCGCCGCGCAAACGCAAAGCCCGCGAAGCACAGACGGATGATGGTCGCGAGCGCCCGATGTTCGGCGATGATGTTCTCGCCCGTTGCGACGCAGAGGCGCCGACGAATTCGTCGTGGTAGACCCGCGTAGATGACCGGCACGTCAAAGTCGTCGCTGTGATTGAAGATGAAAATCGCGGGAGTCCTCAGGTCGCGAAGGTGGTCACTCCCCTGGGTGCCGATCGAGACCCAGTGTTTGACCAAGGGTGTGATCACAAAATCGCGCAGTGCATCGCCGACCATCCTCACGCCGAATCGGTAGGGCCAGGTCGGCGTCGGCGGACCAGCGCGCCTGGCCGTGCTCACCATGAGTCAAAATCCACGAGCACCGCGGCACCGGTGAATCGTTCGTGCTTCAGATCGGAGAGAGCTCGATCGGCTTCGCCAAAGGGATAGGGGTACACCGTGGCGTGCATATCGATCATCGCGGCGGCTTCCAGGAAGTCCCGGCCGTCTTGGCGGGTGTTCGCCGTCACGCTGCGAACGGTCCTCTCTTGGAAGAGGTGACGTTCATAGTTCAGTGAGGGGATGTCGCTGAGGTAGATACCCGCGATCGCGAGAGTGCCGCCGCGTTCCAGCGACGCCAGAGCCGTCGGCACGATCGAGCCCACTGGCGCGAAGAGGATCGACGCATCGAGTGGTTCGGGAAGCGGATCGTCGGTGTCGCCCACCGACAGCGCGCCAAAGTCTCGCGCCAGTACCTGCGCTTGGGGCGAGCGAGTGCGCACATGCACGCTCGCCCCTTCGGCCATGGCCACTTGGGCTGTCAGGTGCGCGGAACCCCCGAAGCCGTAGATGCCCAGGCGCCCCTCCTCGGGAAGGTCGCTCTGACGTAGCGCCCGGTACCCGATGATGCCCGCGCACAACAGCGGGGCGACGTGAACATCGTCGAACTCCTCGGGCAATGCGTACACGTAGTCCTCGTTGACCACGACGTACTGCGCGTAGCCACCATCGATGTCCCAGCCGGTGAATGTCGGGTAGAGGCAGAGGTTCTCTTTATCGGACAGACAGAAGCGACACTCGCCACACGTATGGGCGAGCCACGCCGCGCCCACTCGCTCCCCAATTGAGTGGCCATGTGGCCCGAGCCCGAGCGCGTCGACGACCCCGACGATCTCGTGCCCGGGGACGACCAGTGGACGCCGCGGACGAAGGTCTCCCTCGGCGAGGTGGAGGTCTGTGCGACATACCCCGCAGGCGAGCACGCGAAGTCGAAGCTGACCGGGCTCGGGTTCGGGGATATCGCGCTCGATGGGCACGAGGGGACCGGCATCGACGGGTCCGGGCGTCGAAACCGCCCACGCGCGCATAGTGCCACCCACGTCTCCTCCTCACACCTCTTCTACACGCTTTCTTCGAGCGAAAGTTCCGCGAACCTTTGGGATCCCCGGCGCGTCTCTATACGTATGGGGGATTTACTCGTCGAGGTATCTCGGGCACCAGTGAGTGCAAGGCTCTAGCGGCATGAGCGATCTGGCCGCCGCGCTGGAGGAGAGCTACCCGCACTCGGTGCGCACCGCGTACCTCATCCTGGGAAATCGCCCCGATGCCGAGGACGCTGTTCAGGAGGCGTATCTACGTGCGTGGAAGTTTCGAAACTCGCTGGCGAAAGAGACCAGCGTTCGACCATGGATCTTTCGCGTGGTCGTCAACACCTGCAACTCCAAACTGCGCAGGACATCTCGCGCCGTGAACGCAGCGACCCCGACCACGATCGCGATAGCTCCCCCGACGCCGATGACCCGGTTGATCGCTTCATCGCAACGAACGACGTGACTCGGGCGTTGAAGGATCTGCCGACGCACCTGCGCATCGTCGTCGTTCTCCGCTACTACGCCGAGCTGAGCGAGCGAGAGATCGACATCGCGATTGGACGAAAGCCCGGCACCGTGAAGTCGCGTCTCCACGAGGCGCGCCGGCGTCTCGCCGACCATCCCGCGCTGCGCAGCGACTCACCCAACGCCACCAGTGAGGAGTTCACCGGATGACCATGATCGACGAAGGCACACTCAGCGACCTCCTTCGCAAGACGGCCGATGACTTCGAGGTATCGGAGGTTGCGACTCACCGCTTCATGGACCAAATGCGCGTGGACCAGTCGTCTTCGGCTGGCGTGACCCGGTTCGTACGCCAGCCCCGTCGGACTCGCAACGTCATCATGGGGGTCGCGGCGCTCGTCATCGCTCTCGCCATAGGCGTGCCGCTCGCCGCGCAAGAGCCCCATGGGCCGCTCACGGTCGTGCGCGCTGCCTTGGCGCCCATCACCAGTCGTGGCCACTCGGGTGAGAAGTCCCTGGTTCCCTCCGCGCCGCCGGCCACTGCAGGGACGGGGTTGGGGATCGTAACCAACTCAGAGAAAGCGGCGACATCAAAGACCGCCACCTCAGAGAAGATCGAGTCGACCGGCACGATCGGCGTCACGGTCGCTCGTGGTCACGTCCACTCCGCCTTCAGCACGCTGACCTCCATCGCTGCTGGCGATCACGGCTTCGTGGAGAGTTCCGAGGCCTCGACGGCGCCGCGCGCACGCGGGAGATTTGCGACGGGCGCGATCGTCATTGAGGTGCCCCAAGCAGCCTTCAATCACTTAGTGGCCCAAGTTCAAGGGGTGGGGCGAGCTACCTCGGTAATAACGAACTCAAACGACGTGACGAGTCAGTACGTCAATCTCCAAGCTCGCATCGACGCGCTCAAGGTGAGCTCGAATCAGTACCTGAAGATCATGACCCGCGCCACCACGATCAACGGGATTCACGCCGTTCAGCAGCGGATCGATCAGATTGAGAGCCAGATCGAGCAGGAACAGGGCCAACTGAATGTCCTCAACCACGAGACGACGTACGCCAGCCTCACGGTCCATGTGGCCACGCCCGCGCACCACGCCATCTCCACAAAGCGATCGGGCCTCGACAAGGCGTGGCACGACAGCGTGGGTGGATTCATCTCGGGCTTCGAGTGGCTGGCCCGCCTGGCTGGACCGGTCCTGTTCGCGCTACTCGCTCTTGGCGCCCTAGGCCTGCTCGCCAGGCTCGCGTGGCGAAGCATTCGCCGCCGCACAATATAAAAACCCGGGCCCTTTCGGGCCTGGGCCTCTAATGGTGCTCCCAGGCGCCTACGCCGCTGGAGCGTCGTCGCGAGGAGCGAGTGACTCTGCGAGCAACAGGTACATCTGACGGCGCAGCTCTTTCAGCAGCGCGTCGGCGCGTTCCTTTTGCTCGGGCGTGCCAGCTTCGGCTACCTGGTGCACCGCGACGGCGACGTGGTGCAACGCGGCGCGTAACGCCATGTCGCCTTGGTCGGCGTCGTGCACCATGGACTCCCACGGCGTAGTGGCGCGTGGTCGTGAGCTCAGCTCCGTGCGACCGGCGTCGGTCAGCGTGAACTGACGACGACCCTCAGTCGTTTCGGAGCGCACGAGCCCCTGATCCTCCAGTAGTTGCAACGCCGGGTACAGCGACCCGGGGCTGGGCCGCCATAGACCTTGGGTCCGGTCAGCGAGCTCTTGCATCATCTCGTAGCCGTGCATCGGCCGTTCGCTGAGGAGTGACAAAATGGCGAAGCGCACGTCGCCGCGTCGACCGCGACCCCGTCCTCCTCGCGTCGAGAACTCGCGCTCACGTCCCTCTTCGCGGTGACCTGCCCGGTGCGGTCCGTGGCGACGACGGTCGGCGGAACGAGCCTCCCCGGGGGTGGCGTCGCTACTTTCCGCGCCCCTGGCTGGCCGCAGCGGCGAGTGTTCCGAATGGTTTCGGTGTGTCATAAACGTATCCTTTCGATAGGTTTGTACTGATAACGATATGTCGTTATCAGTCGTTTATCAAGCACCAGCGCGTGAAAAATCCAAAATACCTGATAAATGGGGTTAGAGAATTTCGTCAGGTGACGGAATTACGGATCGCAAAGGCCTCGTCGCGGTGGGCGCCAGACTCCATGACCTCCGCCAAAATCTCTACCGCGTCGTAGACGTCGACGAAGCGCAGGTACAGCGGGGTGAATCCAAAGCGGGCCACGTCGGGGGCGCGGAAATCTCCCACGACGCCCCGGGCGATCAGCGCTTGGATGATGCCGTACGCGTCGCGGTGCGCGAGCGCCACCTGGCTTCCCCGCTTGGCGTGCTCGCGAGGCGTCACGACGTCAAAGACGCCGGGCAATCGCGCTTCGGTGAGCTCGAGAAAGAGGTCGGTCAGCTGGAGGCTCTTGGTTCGCACGTCACGCATCGACACGTGATCGAACACATCGAGCGCGCCGTCGAGGGCGGCGAGCGCCACGATGGAGGGCGACGATGTGATGAAGGACCGTATGCCTGCGGCGGCGGCGAACGTCGGCTCGAAGTCAAAGGGTCGCGCGTGACCGAGCCAGCCAGGCAGCGGGTTTCGCAGTGTCCCCTGCCAGGCCGAGCGCACGTAGAGGAAGGCGGGCGAACCGGGTCCTCCGTTGAGGTACTTGTACCCGCACCCCGCGGCGAAGTCGACGTTGGCGCCTTCGACGTCGAGCGGCACGGCCCCCGCGGAGTGCGCGAAGTCCCACAGCATCAATGCACCCGCGTCGTGGACCTCTTGGGTGATGCCCGCGAGGTCAAGCATCTCCCCGGAACGAAAGTCGACGTGCGTGAGCATGACGAGCGCGACGTCGGAGTTGAGCTCTTGGGAGAGCGCATCGCGGTCGATGGGCTTTACCGTGATCGGACGACCTGCGTGCTTCGACATGGCGTTCACGATGTAGAGATCGGAGTGAAAATTCACCTCGTCGGTGACGACCACGTGTCGATCCGGCCGTTGGTCGAGGGCGGCGCCGATAAGTTTTGCCAGCAAGATCGTGAGCGTGTCGGCGACGATGACTTCACCGGCGCGTGCGCCAATCAGAGGCGCGATTCGGTCACCGAGCCGAGTGGGCTGATCCATCCACGATGCGTCATTCCAGCTGCGCACGAGCCCCTTGGCCCACTGGTGCTCGATCACGTCATTGACGCGAGTCGCCACGGTGCTCGACACAGGACCCAGCGAGTTTCCATCCAGGTAGATCTCGCGGTCCTTCATCGTGAACATCTCGCGCAACGCAGCCAGCGCGTCGGCGCTGTCCAGAGCGACGCAGTCATCGCGAGTCGTCACAGGATTGACCTCACTTCCCACAGCAGCGGATAAAAGCGGCGTTGGATAGTCGTGTCAAGGTAGGCGAGCCCGGCGCTGCCCCCGGTTCCAGGTCGACGCCCGATCTGGCGAGCGGCCATCAGCATGTGCTGGTATCGCCAGACCGCCAGGTTCTCGTCGTGATCTATGAGCAGCTCCGCAACCGAGTGCAAGGCCGTCAAATGCGCGCTGTCGTGGGCCAAGTAGAGTGCCCTCACGATGTCGAGCAGGTCGTCATTCGCTGTTGCCCCCACCGACGTGCGCAACGAGTGCTCGAACCCCGACCACACGCTGGGTGCCTCTGCCACGCCCGCGAGCCATTCGCGCTGCTCGTCTTCGAAGAAGTCGTAGTTCAGTGTCGCAAGGTCGCCGACCCCGCTGAGAAACTCGATGGCGCGAAACTGACATGACTGAAATCCTGAAGCGGGGTCGAGAGGATCGCGAAACTGCAAAAAACCTTCGGGCGACATCGTGTCGAGCAGGCGCAGGTGCGTGAGTAGCAACTCCTCGACCTCGACCATGCGTCGAAGGTGGGCGACTGCCCGCCACGGCTCGTTTTCGTGGAGCACCACCGCCGAACGAGTGAGCTCATCGATCATCACCTTGAACCACAGTTCATAGGACTGGTGCACCACGATGAAGAGCAGCTCGTCGGGAGCCTGGTCAGTCAGGGGAACCTGCAACTTCAACAAGTCGTTGATCCTCAGGTACGACTGGTAGTCCGTCCCTTTAGCCACGAGAAGACCTTAGGTCCACGCTCAACGGGTGATGGGCTTGTAACGCAAGCGGTGAGGTTGATCGGCGTCGATGCCGAGTCGCGTGTGGCGTTCGGCCTCGTAGTCCGAGAAGTTCCCCTCGAACCAGCGCACGACTGCGTCGTCCTCGAAGGCCAGCACATGGGTGGCGACGCGATCCAAGAACCAGCGGTCGTGGCTGATCACCACAGCGCATCCCGGAAAGTTCAACAGCCCGTCCTCGAGCGCGCGCAGCGTATCGACGTCCAGGTCGTTGGTCGGTTCGTCCAGCAGCAGCACATTGCCAGCGCTGCGCAGCACTTTGGCCAACTGCACCCGATTGCGCTCTCCGCCGGAGATTTCGCCCACTTTCTTCTGCTGGTCGCTGCCCTTGAAGCCGAAACTCGCGACGTAGGCGCGCGCGTGAATCTCGCGTGATCCAATCACCATGTGCTCCTGTCCTCCGCTGATTTCGTCAAACACGGTGTTCTCTGGATTCAGCGAGTCGCGCGACTGGTCGACGTAGGCGAACTGCACGGTCGAGCCAACCTCGATGCATCCCGCGTCAGGTTTTTCCTGCCCCACCATCATGCGAAAGAGCGTCGTCTTACCCGCGCCGTTCGGCCCGATGACACCGACGATGCCGCCGGGCGGCAACAGGAAATTGAGACCCTCAATGAGTAGTCGATCTTCGAACCCCTTGGTCAACCCCTCGGCGTTCACGACGAGATCACCGAGGCGAGGTCCGGGCGGAATCGCGATCTCGAGCTTGTCGGCACGTCGATCGGCCGACTCGGACTCGGCCACGAGTTGGTTGAAGGTGCTGAGGCGTGCCTTGCCCTTGCTTTGACGAGCGCGCGGGGAGAGTCGGATCCACTCCAACTCTCGTTCGAGCGACGCCTGGCGCGCCTTGTCGGCCTTCTCCTCGGCCGCGAGTCGCGCTTGCTTTTGCTCCAGCCACGACGAGTAGTTGCCCTCCCAGGGAATGCCGTGACCCCGGTCAAGTTCCAGTATCCACTGAGCGGCGTTGTCAAGGAAGTACCGGTCGTGAGTAATGGCGACAACGGTGCCGCTGTAGTCCTGGAGGGTGCGCTCGAGCCAGCCCACGGACTCAGCGTCGAGGTGGTTCGTCGGCTCGTCGAGCAACAACAGATCGGGCTTGGACAAGAGCAGTCGGCAGAGGGCGACGCGACGTCGCTCGCCTCCCGACAGGGTCGAGACGTCGGCGTCGGGTGGCGGGAGACGTAAAGCGTCCATGGCGATGTCGAGCGTGCGCTCAAGGTCCCACGCATTCGCGGCGTCGATCTTCGACTGAAGTTCGGACTGCTCGCTCAACAGCGCATCGAAGTCCGCTTCGGGATCGGCCATCGCGGCGCAGACGTCATTGAAGCGAGCCAGTAGATCTCGCTGCTCGGCGACTCCGTCGGCCACGTTGCCGACGACGTCTTTCGTGGGATCAAGGTGGGGCTCTTGGGGCAGATAGCCCACCGTGAACCCCGGAGTCAGTCGAGCCTCGCCGCTATATCCATCATCGAGGCCGGCCATGATGCGAAGCAGCGACGACTTTCCCGAACCGTTCGCTCCGATGACGCCGATTTTCGCGCCCGGGTAGAAGGAGAGATTGATTCCCTTGAGGACCTCGCGGTCGGGTGGATAGAAGCGGCGAAGGTCTCGCATGGTGAAGACGTACTGAGCAACCATGACATCTAGTGTGGCCGAAATCTCTTGAGGCCATTCGCTCTGGACCGCGACGGGTGTTGCAACTCACCGTTACACTCGGAAAATGTCTGAAGACACGGTCCTAGTCGACGCACCGCAGCGCCACGCGCCCGACTGGCTGATCCTCACCATCGCGTGCATCGCACAGTTCATGGTCGTTTTGGACGTGTCGATCGTGAACGTGGCTCTTCCCCGCATGGGCCACGACCTACACTTCACGTACTCAAGTGCGCAGTGGGTGATCAATGCCTATGTGCTGACCTTCGCCGGTTTCCTGCTGCTCGGTGGACGCGCCGCTGACTACTTCGGGCGCCGTCACGTGTATTTGCTGGGCATTATCGTCTTCACGCTCGCGAGCATCGGGGCTGGCATTGCGCACAATGGTCCCGAAATGGTCACGCTGCGCGCCATTCAAGGCATTGGCGGCGCCATCTTGTCGCCCGCCACGCTCACCATCATCGTGACGACGTTTCAGGGTGCGCGCCTACCTAAGGCGATCGGCACCTGGAGCGCGGTTGCGGGGGCTGGTGGTGCGGTCGGCGCCTTACTCGGGGGAATCTTGACTGGGCTGGTCTCATGGCGCTGGATCTTCTTCATCAACGTGCCCATCGGCGTCGTGGCTGGGGTCACCGCGGCGCTCTATCTGCGCGAGATGCGAAACAAAGACGCGACCGCCAAGCTTGACGTCACTGGCGCGGTCTTTGTCACTGGCGGCCTCGCTCTGGTGATCTATGCGGTGGTGAACACGACGACGCACAGCTGGACGTCAAGCTTCACGATTCAATGGTTGATCGCGGGACTGATTCTGCTATCCGTGTTCTTCTTCTGGGAGGCCCGTGTCGCCTCGCACCCTCTCGTGCCCTTTCGGTTCTTCAGGTCGCGCCCGCTTTCGGCCGCCAACAGCATCATGGTTCTCGTCGGCGGAGTCTTCTTTGCGATGTGGTACTTCTTGACCTACTACTTCCAGTTCGTCCTCGGGTTTGGGCCGGTGAAGGCGGGGCTCGCGTTCGTGCCCACTGCCGTCGCGATCATTTTGGGCGCGCAGATCTCGTCACGACTCATCACCAAGACTGGGGTGCGCCCCCTCATGCAGATCGGCGCGACCCTGGCCGCCCTCGGCTTCCTCTGGCTCTCGCTCATCCAGGCTCACAGCTCGTACTGGGGTCACGTTCTCGCGCCATCGGCCATCACCGCATTCGCCATGGGTCTGCTTTTCTCGCCTTTGGCCATGGCGGCGACATCGGGTGTCGACCGCGCCGACGCGGGGCTTGCATCAGGCGTTCTCAATACCGCCCGCCAAGTCGGTGGGTCGCTCGCGCTGGCTGGATTGGCCACCGTGGCGACCGATCGCACGGCGTCGGTGCTTCACGTGGTCTCGCGCGGCGCCGCCTACACCGACGGCTATCAGCGCGCCTTCCAAATCTCCGCGGTGATCTCTCTCGTAGCCTTGGCGATGACCTTCCTGGTCCCGCGACTCACCGGTCGTTCCGGCGCGGCATAGTCATTTCTCTGCCCCATCTGGCGGAGACAAGCAGAACACCTGGCCCGAACGCGGCCGGGATTCGGGGCTAGTCTTCCGAATGACAAATCCGCAAGTGTGATGACGCAGCGTCGGGTGCTAGTCGAATCTGAGGACGGCCCTTTCAGGGTTGCTAAACGAATAAAGGGAGAGAGTTCATGGGGAGTATTCGTCGCCTCGTTACGGTGCTTGGAGCCAGCGCGTTGGTTCTGGGAACGCTAACGGTGAGTCTGGCCGGAACCGTGGGTACGGCCTCGGCCGCCGCCAAGTTCAAGGCCTGCGTTGTCACCGACACTGGCGGAATCAACGACAAGTCATTCAATGAGTCAGCGTGGGATGGATTGAAGGCAGCGGCCGCGCAGGACAGCAATATCTCGGTGCAGTACCTCTCGTCGACATCGTCGGCTGACTACGCACCGAACATCAACAGCTTCATCTCCAAGGGGTGCGGCATCATCATCACCGTTGGATTCCTCATGGACCCGGCGACCGCGGCGGCGGCAAACGCTCACCCGAGTCAGAAGTTCGCGATAGTCGATGACAAGCCGACCGTGAAAGCTGGGACGCACGTTCTGGCCCTGCAGTACGAGACTGACCAGGCCGGATTCCTCGGAGGAATCCTTGCCGCCGGGATGACAAAGACTGGAACGGTCGCAGAGTACGGCGGCGAGAACTTCTCGGCCGTAACGCTCTACATGAACGGCTACGTCGCGGGTGTTCGCTACTACGACCAGAAATACAAGGCGAAGGTGAAGGTCCTTGGTTGGACTCCTGGCAAGGGAGCATGCAACCTCAACACGTGTGCCGGTACCGGAACCTTCATTGGCAACTTCACCGACCAGACCGCTGGCAAGACCGACACCACGACCTTCTTCTCAGAAGGCGCCGACATCGTGTTCCCCGTTGCGGGCTCGGTGGGTCTTGGCTCCGTCGCTGCCGCTCAGGCCGCGGGCCCCGGTCACTACGTGATGTGGGTTGACAGCAATGGTTGCGAGTCGGACGCATCGGACTGCAAGTACTTCGTCGGCACCGTCGCCAAGGGTGTTGAGCCCTCGGTGGAGGCTGCCGTGCTGTCCGCCGCCAAGGGAACTTTCGCGGCGGGCTCGTACATTGGGACACTGAAGAACGACGGCACCCAACTCGAATACGGTGGCGTGGCGATACCCGCGTCGCTCAAGGCGAAGATCGCGGCCGCCAAGGCGGGCATCATCGCGGGAACCATCTCGGTCAACCCGAACAGTTACCCGGCCACGCCTAAATAGTCAGCGACACGCTTATCACGACAAAGACCCGGGGGACTCCCCGGGTCTTTGTCGTGGCATACGATAAAACTTCATGCAACTTGAACTGCGCGGCATAACAAAGAGCTTCGGCTCGCTTGTCGCCAATGATCACATCAGTCTCAAAGTAGAGCCCGGTCAAATTCACTCACTGCTCGGCGAGAACGGCGCAGGAAAATCCACGCTCATGAACGTCCTCTTTGGCCTCTTGCACCCCGACGCGGGCGAGATCCTCATCGACGGCGAGGCGGTGAAGTTCGCGGACTCTGGCGAAGCGGTGCGACGTGGGATGGGGATGGTTCACCAGCACTTCATGCTGGTGCCGGTGTTTACCGTGGCCGAGAACGTCGTGCTGGGCTTTGAACCAACGAAGTCGCTCAATCGCGTGGACTACAAAAGGGCCACCGAGGACATTCGCCAACTCTCACAGCAGTTCAAACTTGAGGTCGACCCCAACGCGGTCATTGAGAACCTGCCCGTTGGGCTGCAACAGCGCGTGGAGATTCTAAAGGCCCTGAGCCACGACGCCGAGTTGCTCATCCTCGACGAGCCAACTGCCGTGCTCACGCCGCAAGAGATCGATGCGCTGATGTCGATCATGCGGTCGCTGGCGGACGCGGGCAAGTCGATTCTTTTCATCACCCACAAACTCAAGGAAGTCAAGGCCATCGCTGACGTCATCACCGTCATTCGGCTAGGCAAAGTTGTGGGGACGGCGGAGCCGAGTGCCAGCGAGGCAGATCTGGCCTCGATGATGGTCGGGCGAGAAGTCCGACTCATTGTCGAGAAGTCGGCGTTCACACCTGGCGCAAATGTTCTCGAGATTCGTGACATCGTCGTGCTTGACGACCGCGGACTCGTGGCAGTCGATCACGTTTCACTCGAGGTGCGAGAAGGTGAGGTCTTGGCGCTCGCGGGAGTCCAAGGTAACGGCCAGACTGAGCTGGTCGAAGCGCTGGTGGGAATGCGCCATGTCGAGTCGGGATCGATCTTGCTGCACGGAAAGGAGATCTCCAATCACACTCCGCGCCAAGCTCTGGACGCCGGACTTGGTCACATACCCGAGGATCGTCAGCGTGACGGCTTGGTCCTCTCGATGTCCGTCGCAGACAACCTCGTTCTCAACACGCCGCGCAAGCCTCCCTTCGCCAGACGAGGAACGCGAAACCTCGCAGCAGTGAACGCGAACGCGGAGAAATTGGTCCGCGAGTTCGACATTCGCACGACGTCGATCAGCGCGCCCGCCGGCTCACTCTCGGGGGGAAATCAGCAAAAGGTCATTGTGGCGAGAGAGCTGTCTCGGGATCTTGAGTTTCTCGTGGCTTCACAGCCCACCCGGGGGCTCGACGTCGGGTCGATCGAATATGTGCACAACCAGATCATCGAGTTCCGTAATCTTGGCAAGGGTTCGCTGATTGTGAGCTCCGAGCTCGACGAAGTGTACGCGCTGGGTGACCGAATCGTCGTCATGTATGAAGGCAAGATCAGCGGCATCGTGGACCCGTCGATCAGCCGCGAGTCGATCGGCCTCTTGATGGCGGGAACCGCCATGGAGGGCGCCGGTGTCTGATCTCGAAGTCGCTCCGGAGGAGGGGCCCAGGCCCTCGCTTTGGACCAAGTACTTGTCGGCCAATCCTCTGCTCATCGCCGCGCTGGCCCTGGTCCTCGGCCTGATATTCGGCGCCATAGTCATCGCGGCGACGACCCCGGTCGTGCTCGACGCGTGGCGGGGCATCTTTCACCACTGGGACGGATTCCCTCACGCTCTGAATGTGACGTTAAACAATGTCGGTTCAGCGTACCGCGCGATCTTCACCGGATCGGTGGTCGACCCTCAAGGTTTCTGGCATTCGCTCACGACCGGCAAGGGCTGGCCCAACACGCTGACGCCAATATCGGAGACCTTGACCTACGCCACGCCGCTGCTCATCGCCAGCATCGGCGTGGGCATCGCCTTCCAGACGGGCCTCTTTAACATTGGCGCCAACGGGCAGGCGGTCATCGGGGGCATCGCGGGCGCGGTCATCGGATCCATGATCAGCTTGCCGACATTCATTCATTTGCCCTTCTCACTCATAGGCGCCCTGGTGGGTGGAATGGTGTGCGGAGCCGTGCCCGGGGTGCTCAAGGCCTATACCGGGGCTCACGAGGTAATCGTGACGTTGATGTTCAACTACGTCACCTACGCGTTTCTGCTTTTCGCGGTGCTTTCTACTCCGTTCCAACAGCCCGGCCAGTCGAATGACATTGGGCGCACGATCGATCCCACCGCCATCCTCGCGCCACTCTTTGGGGCCAAGTCCGGGCTACGGGTCAGCTACGGCGTCTTCGTGGCCGCGGCCGTCGTCGTCTTCGCCTGGTGGCTCCTCGATCGCTCGTCACTCGGCTTTGACTACCGCGTGACGGGAGCAAACCCGTCAGCGGCACGCGCCTCTGGCATCAACGCTCGCTCGGTGATCATCACGGTCTTTCTCATCTCGGGCGGACTCGCCGGACTCGCGGGTTATGTCCAAGTCGCTAGCACCACTCACTACATCGATGGCGGTTTCCTGATCGGCAACGCCGGCATCGGTTTCACGGCCATCACCGTCGCGCTCCTTGGACGAAATCGACCCGTGGGAATCGTGTGGGCCTCACTACTATTCGCGGCACTGGGCGTCGGAGGGCGCAATATGCAAGCCTCGACCGGCATACCCCTCGATCTCGCGACCGTGATCCAGTCCGCCATCGTCCTTTTCGTCGCGACTCCGGTTCTCGTAAAAGAGATCTTCCATCTGAAGAGGGGGACGACGACCACGCTCCAACTCGCTACAACCGGGTGGGGCACGTGAGCCTCGTCATTCCCGTCACCGAGAGCAACTCGCCGGTCGCACGCAATCGCCGCACCCGGGTCATTGCGGACATCATCATGGCGATCGGACTCTTCTCCTTCGTTGTCTTCGGTCTGGGCACGCATGCCGGTTCCCACGCCTCGCTCACCTTCGATCCCCTTAACTTAACCAACGCCCCGTGGCACCTCGCGGCACTCACGTTCGACGCGCACTGGACGAACATCGTGCTCGGGATCATCATGATCGCCATCGGCGTCGAGGTCTTCGTGCGCGAGCCACGACGCTTCGTTATGGGTCGCTTCGGCATCGTGGCACTGCTCTTCCTCTTCACATTGCTCGTCTGGGCCGCTCGGGGACCGGGCCCGTCGCCCATCAACTTCATCAATGTGACCTCGCTCTTGGTGGGAGCTTCGGCGACCGTCATGGTGCTCGTCTTCGGCTCACTCTCGGGCATTATGTGCGAGCGCGCCGGCGTGGTGAACATCGCGATCGAGGGCCAATTCATCGCCGGTGCCTTCCTCGGCAGCATGATCGCCTCCACCACGAACAATTTCTTCTACGCAGCGATCGGCGGCATGTTCGTCGGCGGACTCATAGGCCTTGTCTTGGCATTCTTCTCGTTGCGCTACCAATCCGATCAGATCATCGTCGGGATTGTTCTCGTCACAATGCTGAGCAGTCTGTCGTCCTATCTCAATCTTCAGGTGCTCACGCCGTTTCCGAACTTCAATACCGGCAACACGGCGCCTAACCTGCCCATCCCGCTCCTCTACAAGATCCCGCTCATCGGACCGGTTTTCTTCAACCAGAATGGCTTCTGGTACGCGATGATCATTCTGCTGTTCGTGGTGAGCTTCGCGCTCTTTAAGACTCAGTACGGCCTGCACGTGCGCGCGGTCGGTGAACATCCCCAGGCGGCGGCAACCGTCGGCATCCACGTGATCCGCGTGCGCTACATAAACGTCGTGCTGGGTGGCGCGATCGCCGGTCTCGGCGGAGTCGCCTTCATGGCCACCCAGGGTCAGTTTCAAGTGGGGTACACCTCAGGACTGGGATACATCGCGCTCGCCGCCTTGATCTTTGGACGCTGGCGTCCGTCAGGGGCCGTCGTGGCGTCCATCATCTTTGGGCTGTCGGTGTACCTCTCCTACGAGCTTGTGACCTATCAGGTACCCGTGTCGATCTACGTGCTGCAGACGTTCCCATACCTGATCACCATCGCCGTCGTCGCCGGCCTCATCGGGCGAGTGCGGCCCCCCGCCGCCGACGGCCAGCCTTACGTTCCGGGGTAGTCCGCGCCCAGCTCTTCAACGACGCGGGCCGAGGCCGCCATCGCTACTTCCAGCGCTCGCTCGGGAAGTTCACCGCGCAAGCGGGCACCGAGGTACGTGCCGGTGGCGACATCGCCCGCTCCCGTCGTATCGACCACTCGGGCCTCGTGGGCCACGACCCGTGCGCGAACTTCGCCGTTCGCCGACAGCGCGCCTCGTGCCCCACGAGTGATCACGACCTCATTGAAGCGCGCGGCCAGGAACTCCAAGGCGTCGTCGACATCGCTGAGCGACGTCAAGACGAGGGCTTCCTCCTCGTTGGCGTAGAGCTGCGTAGCGCCGCTGGCGGCTTCCAAGAACCTTCCCGGGGTCATCTCCTGCAACGGGGCGACCGAGCACACGTCGACCGACGACGCACGGTGGCGTTCCCGTGCGAACTCCAGAGCCGCCACACCAATCGACCGCGTTGCCGCATCGAGCAAGACGTAGCCCGACACGTGAAGGTGATCGAAGGGGACCGCCAGCCTCGTAAGGACGTAGGGCCCGCTCAGCAGTGAGTTGGCGCCGCGATCGGTGAGCATCGAGCGTTGACCATCCACATCTACCAAGGAGACGACCGTGCCCGTCGACGCGTCTACCACTTCAAGATCAGCGGTCACGTTGGCGCGCGCCAGGGCATCGCGAACGATGGTCGAAGCGCCGTCGCGACCAGCGGCGCCAAGGTAGGTGACGTCATGGCCACCGGCTGACACGGCTAGAGCCAAAGTGGCGCCGGAGCCGCCTCGACTCACCCGGATGCGCGACGGCGTGTCGCTCGTCGGTGCGATCGGCGCCAGTCGTCTCACGGCAACGTCCAGCATCACGTCGCCCAGGACCACAACTCGACTCATGACCAGGTGCGAGCAAGCGAGACGGCGATCTCCCCCGCGAGGGCGGAGTTCGCCACCACCAGATCACGATTCACTCGCACGCTGGCGCCCGCCGTGAGCCGAGCGAACTCGGCGAGCAGCGCCGGGGTGACGTCCTTGCCCGAGACACCCCGAGCGCCCGCGAAGGAGAGAGCACTGGAGAGGGCCTCGTCGTGTTGTCGGCGATCTAGCTCCTGATCAGTGGCGATAGGGTTCGCCAGCAGAAAGCCAGTTGGTGAGAACTGGCGATGCGCTGCATAGGCGGCCGCCGCTTCCTGCGCACTGGCGACAGTCCAATCGAGGGTGAAGCCACTGTCGCGCAGATAGAAGCCCGGAAACTGACGAGTTCGATATCCCGCGACCGGCACACCTAGTGTGTCGAGGCGCTCCAGCGTCGCTCCCACGTCGAGGATTGACTTCACGCCTGAGGCGACGACCAATACTGGCGTTCGGGCCATCGCCATGAGGTCTGCCGACTCGTCGTAGCTCGTCGCGGCGTCACGATGCACGCCGCCGAGTCCCCCCGTTGCCATGACCGCGATGCCGACGCGGTTCGCCACGGCGATCGTCCCCGCGACCGTGGTCGCGCCGTACGAACCCGTGGCGAGAGCGAGACCGAGATCGCGTGCGGAGAGCTTCGCGGCGTGACGATCGGGGTCCGCGAGTTCTTTGAGCTCGCCGCTGGTGAGCCCCACCACGATGTGACCATTCAAAAGTCCGATCGTGGCCGGGGTGGCTCCGCTCTGGTGCACCGCCTCTTCGCACTCACGAGCGACGTCGATGTTAACCGGCGCGGGTAGTCCCTGGGCGATGATCGTCGTCTCGAGGGCAACGACCCCGCGACCCTCGCTCAACGCCGACGTTACGTCGTCGGCCACGATGATGGAGGGGATTCGAAAGTTGCTCACGCAGCGCAAAGTGTACAGTGAGGTACGTGAGTGCAGCCCCCGAGATCGCGTGGGCGCAATTGCGCGAACTTGCCATCGAGGCGGCGTCGCGGTCCTACGCTCCCTATTCACACGTCCGAGTCGGAGCCGGCGGATTGAGCTCGGACGGCCAGATGATCTCTGGTTCTAACGTCGAGAACGCGAGTTACGGCTTGACCTTGTGCGCCGAGTGCTCTCTCGTCAGCGATCTCATCCTCCACCAGGCAGGACGACTGGTGGCGGTATCGATCGTCGCCGGTGACGGACTGCCCCTTGTGCCCTGTGGGCGGTGTCGCCAACTCTTGTTCGAACACGGCGGCCACGATCTACTGGTGGATGCCGGAGACGACCTCGCACCGCGACGGCTCTCTGAACTGCTTCCCGACGCGTTCGGCCCCGACGACCTAGGGATTCGACGCAACCAGTGACCGAGTTTTCTGCGTTGGACGTCATCGCGACGAAGCGCGACGGCGGCGAGCTCACTGACGAGATGATTAGTTGGACTCTCGCCGCCTACGACCGAGGCGAGTTCGCCGAAGAACAGATGTCGGCATTGCTGATGGCCATTTTTCTTCGCAAAATGAATGGTCACGAGGTGCGTACCTGGACCGATCGCATGATCGCCTCGGGCGAACGTCTCAACCTGCGCAATCTCTCACGCCCGACCGTCGACAAGCACTCGACGGGCGGTGTCGGCGACAAGATCTCACTCATCTTGGCCCCACTGGTGGCCGCCTGTGGCGCTGCCGTTCCACAGTTGTCCGGGCGTGGACTCGGCCACACCGGCGGGACGCTCGACAAACTTGAATCAATTCCCGGATGGCGCGCGCAGCTCTCGCTGGAGGAGATTCGTGAGCAACTCGAAACCGTGGGCGCGGTCATCTGCGCCGCGGGCAATTCTCTCGCTCCCGTGGATCGGCGACTCTACGCGCTACGCGACGTCACGTCGACAGTCGAGTCGATCCCACTGATCTCTTCGTCGATCATGTCGAAGAAGATCGCCGAAGGCACTGAGGCCTTGGTGCTGGATGTCAAATTCGGTCGCGGCGCCTTCATTAAGGATCTCAAGGTCGCCAGGGAGTTGGCCCACACGATGGTGCGTCTCGGACTCGAGCACGACGTCAAAACCGTCGCGAAGTTGACGCCCATGAACTCACCTCTCGGGCGCGCCGTGGGCAACGCCTTGGAGGTGAACGAATCCGTCGATGTTCTGCGCGGAGATGGCCCTCTCGACGTACGTGACCTCACGGTTGAATTGGCGAAGATCATGTGCGAGCTCGTCGGGATCTCCGCCGATCCCGCGAGCAAACTCGATGACGGATCGGCCTACGAGGTGTATCGAGCGATGATCATCGCCCAAGGCGGAGACCCTGACGCCGTACTGGCCCGGGCCCCCCTTCGTGAAGAGGTGCTCGCCGCAAAATCCGGCATAGTGCATGACGTCGACGCCCTCAAGATTGGCGTCGCGGCCTGGCGCCTCGGCGCGGGGCGGGCGCGTAAGGAGGACGCCGTGAGCGCCGACGCGGGAGTGATCTGCCTGGCCAAGGAAGGTGAGAGCGTGGAGAAGGGCCAGCCGCTCTTCGAGCTGCACGCCGACGACCAGGCTCACCTGGAGGCGGGGCGCCACGCCATCGGCGACGCTGTCGTGATTGAGTCCTGGCCCTACACGATCTTGCTTCCGCCAAAGCTCAATCTCGTGCGCGACTAGTCGTCGCTAGCCTTGGCCCATGACGAGTACGCCATTGACGCTGGACCTCATTCGGAAGGCCCCCAAGGTCCTGCTGCACGAGCACCTCGACGGCGGATTGCGGCCCGAGACCATCATTGAGTTGGCTCACGAGGTGGGCTACGCCGCCCTGCCTACGGACGATCCCGAGGAGCTTCGGCGCTGGTTCATCGTCGACGCCCCCGGCAGCGACCTCGTTCGCTACCTCGAGGGCTTCGCCCACACCACCGCGCTGATGCAGACCCGGGACCAACTTGAGCGCGTCGCGGCCGAGAGCGCCATCGACCTCGCGCGTGACGGAGTGGTCTACGCCGAGGTTCGTTTCGCGCCTGAGCAGCATCTCGACGGTGGCCTCACCCTGCACGAGGTGGTGCGCGCAGCACTCGATGGCTTTGCGCTCGGGATGAAAGAGGCGAACAACGTAGGTCACCCCATCGTGGTGCGCACATTGCTCTCAGCTATGCGACAGGCCACCCTCAGCGAGACCATCGCCCAACTGGCCGTCGACTTCCGCGATGAAGGGGTATGTGGCTTCGACATCGCCGGGCCCGAAGACGGGTTCCCCCCCACTAAGCACCTTCGCGCGTTTCACCTCATCCAGCGCGAGGATTTTCACCTCACCATTCACGCGGGCGAAGCCTTCGGGTTGCCGTCGATCTGGGAGGCGGTCCAGTTCTGCAACGCTGAGCGCCTCGGACACGGAGTGCGCGTCGCGGATGACATCCACGAGGAGAACGGTCACTATCACCTCGGGCGCCTCGCCAACTACATTCGCGACCGACGCATCCCCTTAGAGGTCTGCCCCACATCCAACGTCCACACCGGCGCGGCCCTCTCCATCGCGTCCCATCCGATCGATCTCTTGAAGCGACTTCGCTTTCGCGTCACTCTCAACACTGATAACCGACTGATGAGCGGCATCACCCTCTCGGGTGAGTTCGAGACGTGCGCGTCAGCCTTCGGATGGGACCTCGCGGACTTGGAGTGGCTCACCTTGAATGCGGCCAAGAGCGCTTTCTATGAGTTCGACTTGCGACTGGCCATGATCAACACGGTCATCAAGCCCGGCTACGCGATACTCCGCGAATCACCCGCTTAGTAGCTCGCGCAGGCTGTCCAGTATCCGCTCGGTGATCTCGCGCGCGCGCGTTCGCTGCTCGTGGAGCGTGCCGTCGCGCGGTGGCGTCACCTCGACGTAGGCCTTGACCTTCGCTTCGGTGCCCGAGGGCCGCGCGACGACGCGTCCCATCGTGCCCAGGCCCAGCCACACACCGTCGGTCCGCAGGAGTCCCCAGAACCCCGATCCCAGGTCGCTGACCTCGGTGACACCGATTCCTCCGAGAGCCACCGGCGGGTGATCAGCCAGACCCTTGACCTTGTGGCGCAATCGCCCGAGGCCCTCAGGTCCGTCTGCGCGTATCGATAACTGGCTGGTCAAGTGAACGCCATAGGTCGACTCAATCTCGTCGAGCCTCTCGATCAGGGACGAGCCGCGTGACGCGAGGTCGCTAGCCAACACCGCGAACGCCAGCGCCGCGGAGAGTCCGTCTTTGTCGGCGACGTGTGAGTCCACGGCAAAGCCCAGCGCCTCTTCGTACGCGAAGCCCAGCACCCCCTCGCCGGCCGAGCGCGCTAGCCACTTGAATCCCGTCAATGTCGTCGCATAGTTCACTCCATGAGCGTGCGCCATTTTTTCGAGCAGCGTGGAGGACACGATGGTCGTCGCAACAGTCTCTCCGCGCTCGTGCACTCCCTCCATCAGTGAAGATGCGAGAAGCCACCCAATCTCGTCACCGCGCAGCACGCGCCACGACTTCCCGTCGCGCACGGCAGCACCAAGTCGATCGGCGTCGGGATCGTTCGCGATGATGATCGATGACTTGGCAACCTTGGCGGTCTCGATCGCCAGGTCGAGGGCACCAGGCTCTTCGGGGTTGGGGAAGGGCAACGTCGGAAACGAGCCGTCGGGCTCGAACTGCCGAGCCACCGTGGTGACGTTGGAGAAGCCCGCGCTCGAGAACGAACGGGTCATCGTGGCTCCCCCCACGCCGTGAAGCGGCGTGTAAGTGATGGCGAGGTCGCTTCCGCCCTCGACGTGGAAGCGACCGACAATGTGACGTTGGTACTCCTCGAGGATCATGTCAGATATGTAGGAGTGCTCCGAGCTCGAACGCTCGCCAAGGGTGGCTTCTGTTGCGTGGCGCATGTGGCGCTCGACGATTTCGTCGTCGGGAGGTACTATCTGCGCCCCGTCACTCGCGTAGAGCTTGTAGCCGTTGTCCTCGGGCGGGTTGTGGCTCGCGGTGATCACGATGCCCGCCGACGCGTTCAGGGCCTTCACGCAGTACGCCACGAGAGGTGTCGGGAGCGCCGACGGCATCTCGTACACAGTGGCGCCTCCGCCTAGGAGGACGGCCACGACTTCATCGTTGAATGTCTCAGAGCCACGTCGCCCATCTCGCCCCACGACGACCCCGCGACTGGCATCGACGCCTATCTCACCCATCCAGGCCAAGACGCCCAGAGTCGCCCGGCGCACGGTGGCCCGGTTCATCCCGGCCGGACCCGCCATCTCGGGACCGCGAAGCCCTGCCGTTCCGAAAGCAAGTGGTGCGACAAAACGTCGCTCGAGCTCAACTTCATCGTCGAGGTCGAGCAGGGACGTCAGCATGTCGCGGTCATTCTCGTCGGGGTCGAGCGCGATCCAGGCCTCAACCTGCTGCCGGAACTGGTCGTTCACAGAACGGCCAGCACATCGGACAACAGCGCGCCGAGTGAAGCCGCCGCCTCCTGCCCGGCCTCGAGAACATCTTGATGGCTGAGCGCGCTGTCTCCCACGCCGGCGGCGAAGTTCGACACGAGGCTGAGCCCGAGCACATCGGCACCAAGATGGCGCGCGGCGATTGCTTCGAGCACCGTGGACATGCCTACCAACGAGGCACCGAGCGTCTTGGCCATGTTGATCTCCGCTGGGGTCTCGTACTGCGGCCCGCGGAATCCCATGTAGACACCCTCGGTAAGGTCGGGCCGTGCACCACGTACGGCCGCGCGGATATCCACGTTGTAGAGGTCGCTCAGATCGACGAACCGCGCCGCGTATCCCCCGGGCGGAGCTGGCCCTTCGAGTGGCGAGGTCGCGGTGAAGTTCAGGTGGTCGCGGATAAGGACCACTCGTCCCGGGGGGACCGCCGGGTCGATTCCGCCCGCCGCGTTGGTAAGAATGACCTTGCGCGCACCGGCAGCGATGACCGAGCGCACGGGGTGAGCCACCTCCTGGGCGCTGTGGCCCTCGTAGAGATGGACCCGACCGGCGATCAGCGCAACGCTCGCGCCACCGACTTCAATGGACAGGATCTCTCCACGATGCCCGGCGACCGTGGGCGCGAAGAAACCGCTGAGGGTGGACGTGTCAACAGCGCTTTGCGGTGTGCCCAACGCGACCGCGCCCTCTTTCCACCCAGAGCCGAGCACGACGGCCACGTCGTAGGAATCCACGCCGCTTCGCTCGCGAAGCTCGACTGAGGCCAGCTCGGCTAGTTCGTACGGATTCACTACTGCCCGATCGTGTGCCACACGGTGGAGGTCTCGATGAAGGCGCGAAGACGTCGCAGCGAATGCTCGGGCTCGTGCCCGCGCAGAATTCGTTTAATCGATCCGGCCGCGACCAGGGCCAGCTCGTCGGCGAACGACTCATCGACACCTGAGAGGTCGATGCCATCAATGTCTTCGTGCGCCGCGAGGACGGGGGCGAGCTCTCCGGTGTACCCGGTCACGATATTGAGCACGCCGCCCGGAAAATCTGCGGTGGCGCTCATCTCGCCGAGCAGGATCGCCGGAGTGGGCCGCTGCTCACTGGCCACTGCGACCACGGCATTGCCCACGCAGATTGGGGCCATCGCCGCGTCGACGAAGCCTTCGAGCGAGGAGTCCTGCGCACTCAGTACAGCGACGATGCCGCTGGGTACCGGGACGGAGAAGTTGAAGAACGGGCCGGCGACCGGGTTCGACGAACCAAGGATCTGCGCAACCTTGTCGGTCCACCCCGCGTACCACACGATGCGGTCGATCGCGCGCGCCACGCTCTGGGTGGCCGCCCTTCCCTCCAGTCCCTCGGCGAGTCCCACGTGCTCTGTGAGTTCGTCGCGCCGCGACTCGGCCATCTCCGCGAGCCGGTAGATGACTTGGCCTCGGTGGTAGGCACTCTGGGACCACCACTTCGCCTGGCTCCCTCTCGCCGCAACGACAGCGTCGCGCAGGTCCTTCCTCGAACCCTGGGCGACATTGGCGAGGAACTCCCCCGACGCCGTGAACACCTCATAGCTGCGTCCCGACTCCGAGCGCGGGAAGGCCCCGTTCACTAGGAGCTTGTAGGTCTTGCGGACGCCGAGGCGATCAGACATCGAGGTACGCCTCCAGTCCGTGACGGCCTCCCTCGCGACCAAATCCCGACTCGCGCACGCCCCCAAAGGGGCTGGATGGATCAAATCGGTTATAGGTGTTAGCCCAGATGACCCCGGCGCGCAAACGCTGGGCGACCCACAGGGTACGACTCCCCTTTTCGCTCCAGACGCCACAAGCCAGCCCGTAGTTCGTGTTGTTGGCTTTGGACACCGCCTCCTCAGGCGTGCGAAAGGTCAGCACTGACAACACGGGCCCAAAGATCTCCTCGCGCGCGATGCGATGCGACTGAGCCACATCGGCGAATATCGTCGGCGCGAACCAGTATCCTTTCTCGGGCAAGGTGCAGGAACTGGTGTAGCGCGTGGCGCCGTCCATCTCGCCGTACTGGGTCAACTCTTTGATCCGCGCCAGCTGCGCCGCCGAGTTAATGGCGCCGACGTCGGTATTCTTGTCCATCGGGTCACCGACGCGCAGTTGATCAACGCGCCGTACGAGTCGGCGCAACACCTCATCGGCGACGGACTCCTGCACCAAAAGGCGCGATCCGGCGCAGCAGACGTGACCCTGGTTGAAGAAGATCCCGTCGATAATGCCCTCGATCATCTCGTCGACGGGCGCGTCCTCGAAAACGATGTTCGCCCCCTTGCCGCCGAGTTCGAGGGTCAGATGCTTGTGCGAGCCCGCCACACGCTGCTGAATCAGTCGACCCACCTCCGTGGATCCGGTGAAGGCGATCTTGTCAACGTCGGTATTTTCGACGAGGGCGGCACCCACCGAGCCGTCGCCGGTCACGATGTTGACGACGCCCGGGGGAAGCTCTGCCTGCTGAAGGATCTCAGCCAGCACCAACGCGCTGAGCGGTGTCGTCTCCGCGGGCTTCAGCACGCAGGTGTTGCCCGTGGCGAGCGCCGGCGCCAACTTCCACGCCGCCATGAGCAAGGGAAAGTTCCACGGAATGATTTGGCCGGCGACTCCGAGCGGTTTTGGATTCGCGCCAAAGCCCGCAAAGTCGAGCTTGTCAGCCCAGCCGGCGTAGTAGAAGAAGTGAGCCGCCGCCAAGGGAATGTCGATGTCGCGCGACTCGCGAATGGCCTTACCGTTATCGAGCGTCTCCACGACGGCCAGTTCGCGCGAGCGCTCCTGGATCAGACGCGCGATGCGATAGAGGTACTTGGCGCGTTCGGCACCGGTGGTCTTAGACCAGATCTGGTCGTACGCCCGCCGCGAGGACGCCACGGCCCGTTCGACATCTTCGCTCGACGCCTGCACGACGCGAGCGAGCGGCTGCTCAGTTGCCGGGTTCAGAGTATCGAAGGAGACGTGACTCTCAGGATCGGTGAACTCGCCGTCGAGAAAGAGCCCGTAGCTCGGACGCAGATGCGCGACGCTGGCTGACTCAGGAGCCGGGTCGTACACCATCGCGCCCAGCGGCGATACCAGCTCGTCAACCATCAGTCACCGCTGAACTCGTCGGGTCGGGCGTAGGCGCCGGTGCGCTGCTTGCGACGCTGCATCAAGAGATCGTTCAATAGCGATGACGCGCCGAAGCGAAAGAGATCCGGCGTGAGCCAACTCGCGCCGACGGTCTCGTTGACTAGTACCAAGTAACGAAGCGCGTCCTTCGAGGTGCGAATGCCCCCGGCCACCTTCACACCGACGAGCTCCCCGTACAACTCCGCGAAGTCGCGCGCGGCTTCGAGCATGACGAGCGCGTTCGACAATGTGGCCGAGACGGCCGATTTGCCAGTCGAGGTCTTGATGAAGTCGGCGCCCCCCAGCATGGAAATCCAGCTAGCGCGACGAACGTTGTCGTAGGTGGCGAGCTCGGACGTCTCAAGAATGACTTTGAGGTGCGCCGCACCGCAGACCTCCTTCACCGCGACCACCTCGTCGAAGACCTGACCCAATCGGCCCGAGAGATAGGCACCCCGATCGATCACCATGTCGATCTCGTCAGCTCCCGCCTCGAGCGCATCCTTGACGTCGAGGAGCTTCACCCTCCTCGACGCTCGACCGGAGGGAAACGCCGTCGCCACTGAGGCGATCTTCACGGGAGAATCTCTGAGAACCTGGCGAGCATGCGCCACGAGATCAGGGTAGATGCACACGGCTGCCGCGTGAGGAACGGCCGGATCACTCGGGTCGGGTCGCTGCGCCTTCGCGCATAATGAGGTCACTCGTCCCGGCGTGTCCGAACCCTCGAGCGTCGTAAGGTCGACCATTGAGATGGCCAGGTCAAGGGCGTTCAATTTCGTCGTTTTCTTGAGAGACCTGGTTGCTAGTTTCGCCGCGCGCGCCTCGGCGCCAACCGCATCGACTCCCGAGAGTTCACCGAGCAAGGCGCGCAACTGGGATTCGGACTCGACCATCGGTCGGGTCCCCCGGGCAGGAACTCGTACTCCTCGTTCATCGTTGGTGACGAGGCGAAGTGGGGCGATACTCACCAAGAGGAGGCTAGCAATTGAGTGAACCAGCGGTCTCAGCCAGTGGTGGCCATAAACCGCGGTAGTTCGTCCTTCGACAGACGTTCGCCTAACGTGGGCGCATCCGCATCCTTGGGACTCACGATGGCCCCGCCGGAGAGCGGCCAGGGAACGTTCAAGACCTCGTCAAAGGGGTTGATCTCCAACTCCATCTCGGCGTTGAACGGCGACGACAAGAGATACGTGAGAACCCCGATGTCGCTGGTCATGCAGAACCCGTGAGCGATGCCCGCGGGAATCAGCACCGAGCGTTCCTCGCTGGCTGCGAGATGCACCACTTCGACGAGGCCATACGTCGGCGATCCCACGCGCACGTCAACCAAGACGTCGTCGAGCTCACCGCAGGCACAGGTAACGATCTTCGCTTGACCTTCAGGAGCGAGTGAATAGTGCAGCCCGCGAACGACGTTGCGCTTGGACATCGACAGGTTCGCCTGCTGGATGGGAAAGGCCACACCGGCCGCCTCAAGATCGCCCCATTTGAACCACTCGCGGAAGTATCCCCGGTCGTCCTCCCACACCGGTGACTCCAGAAGGAACGCCCCGGGTATCGGAAGCTCAGCCAACTTCACGCGAGAGAATCCTTAATCGGACGCCACCACGCTTCATTCTCGCGATACCACTTCACGGTGCGCGCGAGGCCCTCGGCGAAATCGACCTCAGGGCGATATCCGAGCTTCTCTCGAATCTTCGTCCAGTCGACGCTGTAGCGCCGATCGTGACCAAGGCGATCCTCCACCGGTTCGATCATCGAACCGTCAGCACCGCAGAGTTCCAAGAGGTAGTGGGTGATCTCGAAGTTCGTCATCTCGGTGCCGCCACCGATGTTGTATATCTCGCCCGGCCGGCCCTCCTCGAGCACCCGCAGGATGCCCCGGCAGTGGTCGTCGACGAAGAGCCAGTCTCGAACATTGAGCCCGTCGCCGTAGAGGGGCACCTTCAGCCCGTCGAAGAGATTCGTCACGAACAGCGGGATCAACTTCTCGGGGAACTGACGCGGCCCGTAGTTGTTGGAGCACCGCGTCACCATGACGTTGAGCCCGAACGTGCGCTGGTACGCCAGGGCCGCTAGATCCGAGCCGGCTTTGCTCGACGAGTACGGCGAGTTCGGAGCGAGCAGATGGTCTTCGCCCCACGCACCCTCGTCGATGGATCCATAGACCTCGTCGGTCGACACGTGCACGAAGCGCTCAACTCCTGCGCCTCGAGCGCTCTCCAGAAGTTGCTGGGTACCAACGACGTTGGTCTCGTAGAAGACACGGGCGCCGGTGATCGAGCGATCGACGTGACTCTCGGCAGCCAGATGCAAAACAGCGTGCGAGCCCGCGAGCACTTCATCGGTGACGAGTTCGTCGGTGATCGATCCTCGCACGAACGAGGCGCGCGGATCGCGCAGCGCCGCCTCGAGGTTCTCCATGCGCCCTGAATAGGTGAGCGCATCCAGCAGCATCACGTCGTCGTAACCGAGTCGCTCCGCGTTGTCGAGAACCATTTCACTCAGTCGCGATCCGATGAACCCTGCTGCCCCAGTAATCACAACGCGCATGACGAACCCGGCCTTTAAGAACGGAGAAGTGGACTCCTATACTAATGGAGTGAAGGGAATCATCCTGGCTGGTGGTACCGGCACGCGCCTGCATCCCATCACGCGTGCGGTCTCCAAGCAGTTGCTGCCGATCTACGACAAGCCCATGATTTTCTATCCGCTGAGCACGCTGATGCTGAGTGGGCTGCGTGACATCCTGCTTATCACTACCCCTCACGATCAGGACGCGTTCTCTCGACTGCTCGGCGACGGCACGCAATTTGGCGTGCGCATCGCGTACGTCGTGCAGGATCAGCCGAACGGCCTGGCCGAGGCGCTCATACTCGGGGAGAAGTTTCTCGACGGTGAGAAGTGCGCGTTGATCTTGGGCGACAACCTCTTCTATGGACCTGGACTGGGAACGCACCTACAGCAGAACACTGATGTCCACGGTGCTCTCATCTTCGCCTACCAAGTATCGAACCCGACGTCCTATGGAGTGGTCGAGTTCGACGACTCCGGAGCGGTGATTTCCATCGAGGAGAAGCCCGCCACGCCGAAGAGCAGCTACGCGGTTCCGGGTATCTACTTCTACGACGAGCGGGCGTCGGAGATCGCCCATCGCTTGACGCCGAGCGCACGCGGCGAACTCGAGATCACCGCGCTCAACAACGCCTACCTGGAACGCGGCGAGTTGCGCGTCGAGGTGCTGTCGCGCGCGACGACTTGGCTCGACACGGGGACTCACGAGTCGCTCTACGAAGCAGGCGGTCTCATTCGCACGTTGCAGCACCGCACGGGTATGCGCATCGGCGACGTCGAACAGATCGCGCGCGATCAAGGTTGGCTGTAGTTACCCGAGGGTAGGGATCGCGTCGGACGCGTTGCGCTCCATCGCATAAAGTGACCGTAACGTCGAGCCGAGGAGATCTCATGTCCAGCATCGCCCTTCCCCAGCCCCGTCAGGTGCTCGCCGATCTCGTCCCGCGCTCGGTGCTCGCCGAGATCACCCTCATCGTCGGAGCCGCCGCGCTCGTCGGAGCGCTCGCGCAGATCTCCATTCACCTCAGCTTCACCCCCGTGCCCATCACCGGTCAGACGCTGGGCGTCATGCTCGCGGGCACGGCACTGGGCTGGCGCCGGGCGGGCGCAGCCATGACGCTCTATCTGCTCGCCGGCATCGCCGGGGTGCCGTGGTTCGCCGGCCACGCCAGTGGGTACGTTGGCGCAAGCTTCGGATACCTCATCGGCTTCGTGGTCGCTGGCGCCGTGCTGGGCGGGGTTGCCTCCAGGGGCGCCGACCGCAACATCCCCATGGCGTTCGTGGCCATGGCCGTGGGAGACGCCATCGTCTTTCTGGTCGGGGTGACCTGGTTGAAGTTCGACCTCCACGTGTCGGTCGCGACGGCGATCTCGCTGGGATTCACGCCGTTCCTGTGGGGCGAGCTGATCAAGTCAGGCGTCGCAGGGGTGGCCCTGCCTTCGTCCTGGCGCCTCGTCGATCGCACCACCAAGCAGCACTAGCTGCCCCTAGGAAGGGACCGTCACGCCGAGGAACTCGGCCTCCTCGCCGTGCACGAGGATTTTGTGCCGCCCAAGAATTCGGCGATCGAGGTTCGCGTTACGTTCGGCCACTGAGATGGCCAGAGTCAGGACCTCGCTCTCAGGCGCCGTCGCCTCGATGATGCCCGAGGCGAGGGCGTCGGGGGCACCATAGCGTCGAGCGGTGAAGGCGGCCTCGGTCGCGGTGGCCCTGGGCAGGCGATGACTCATGATCGAAAAGAGTTGCTCGTCCAGGGCGAGTCCAATCTCGGCCTCGTTCATGCACCAATATCCGCGGTCTTCGCGCATCACGCGATAGTCGAAGGCCATGGTCAAGAGTGAACCCATCGCGAAGGCGTGACCGTTGATCGCCGCCACGCTGTACGCCGGCAGCAAGAGCAGTCGTCCTATCGTGCGCTTCGCCTCCTGCAAGGTCGCGAGAAACTCGACGGGATCTGCGCCGAACCTCTCGAGGTCTAGCCCGTTCGAGAAGAACTTTCCCGATCCCGTCACCACGACGGCAAGGGGACCGGTGCGATCCTCCATCTCGTCGACGAGGGAGTTCAGGCGAGCGAGCGAGTCCAGGTTGACCCGATTTTCCCCTTCGTTCCAGGTGATGATGGCGACTGGTCCTTCGTCACGCAGTGCGATGTCCATGTGGCGACTATACGGCCGACCAAGTCGCGGGGCTAAGTTGTGGCCATGAGTGATGACGTAGAAATCCCCGAGCCCGACGTCTCCGAAGAGCACCCGATCTCCGAGAACTGGGTCTGGGTCGGCGCGCATCGGCCGCCGAGCCCGCGCATCTTGTTCGAGCACATGACGACCGACTGGGCCGTCGCCGACGTCCCCGAGGACGTGCACCCGGGCGCCGCCTACTCAGCCGCTCGACGCCTACGGATCGCTGAACGATTCGCCGGCAAGACCCTGGTCGTGCCGACGGGCAACTTCAAGGTCCGCGCCAACGACACCGACTACCGCTTCCGTGCGGGGACCGATTTCTTCTATCTGACGGGCTGTGAAGAGCCCGACGCCGTGCTGGTGATCTCACCGGGCGAAAGCTCCAGGTCAACGCTCTATGTGCCTCATCGTCGCGATCCTTCCACTCACGAGTACTACACCGACGCGCGTTACGGGGAACTCTGGGTCGGAACGCGTCGCGGCGTTCTGGAGGCCGCTGTGTACTTCGACATTGAGACGGCCCCCCTGGAAGCACTCGAAAAGGACCTGGTCGCTTTGGGAGGAGCGGACGTCGTGACGCTGCGAGGCTTCGACGCAATCGTCGACGCATTGCATGAGGAGTGCGAGCTCGACCAAGAACTCGCCGTGGCCCTGAGCGAGCTGCGACTGGTGAAGGACGAGTTCGAGATCACCCAGCTACAGCTCGCGGTGGACGCCACGGTCAAGGGGTTCCGCGACGTGGTACGCGCACTGCCGTCGGCCATTGAGCGCGGCGAGCGCGTCGTCGAAGGGGTCTTCAACCTCCGCGCGCGCGTCGAGGGCAACGACGTCGGGTACGAAACGATCGCCGCGAGCGGACCCCATGCGACCACCCTGCACTGGGTGCGCAACACCGGCCCAGTGCACAGCGGCGATCTGCTCCTCCTCGACGCTGGCGTCGAAAGTCACGAGTTGTACACCGCAGACGTTACGCGCACGATGCCCATCAACGGAGAGTTCACTCCCGCGCAACGCCGTGTCTATGACCTCGTCTACGCGGCCCAGAGTGCGGGTATAGCGGCTGTGCGCCCCGGCGCCAAGTTCATGGACCCCCACGACGCCGCCATGAAAATACTCGCCCAGGGCCTCTACGAGCTGGGCATCTTGAAAGAGGAGCCCGAGTCGGCCCTGCGCAAAGACCGCCAACTGCATCGCCGCTACACGTTGCACGGCACCAGCCACATGCTGGGCCTCGACGTCCACGACTGCGCCGAGGCTCGCAACGAGCTCTACCTGGGCGAACTCCGCGAGGGTTACGTCCTCACTGTCGAGCCGGGCCTTTACTTCCAGCCGAACGACCTCACGGTTCCTGAGGAGTATCGCGGTATCGGGGTGCGCATCGAGGACGACGTGCTCGTGACCGCCGACGGATCACGGAACCTCTCGGCGGCATTACCTCGCTCAGCCGAAGACGTGCAAGCGTGGATGGTCGAGCTACGTAAGGACCCGGCAACCAACCTCGGTGTCTAGCGCCGGCCGATTTGACGGTGAGTCAGTCGCGCGCATGAGATTGGCGCCGTCGTTGCTCGCCTTCGGAACTCTCCGAGACTACGGAGCCGCTGCATCGCGACCACAGCTCGGGTTCTGCTCTGCCGCTTCAGCGAGCACGAGTATCGCCGAGTCAATCACCCGCAGTTTCTCGAGTTCGAAGGGACTTGGCTGAGACGGGGTGCGCGTCCAATAGCGGCGCTGCCGCGAGCCTGCGTCCGTCGATTGGCGCGAGAGACACGCTTCGTTTAGCAAGTCTTGGTAGTGCCACCGTGCGTTCCTTTCAAGTGAGTACCAGTTCATGAGGCACTGCTTATCAGCGAGGTATGACACGAGGGGAAGTTTCACGGCGCGGTTGCCAAAGAGAACACATCTTGAGTCGCGGCGAACACGTCGTGTTGAGAAGCCCTCAACTCGAGTGGCTAGGCGTCCCTCGTCATCATTCGCCAGGCACCCAGTGCGGTCCACACTACGAGCCACGCCACGATCACGCAGATCGCCACCGCCCTGGTCTCGGGCACGAGTAGGGAGGCACCCTGTGGGCCGTTTCCGCCTCCGCCGAAGATGAGCGGCAATCCCGCAGGCTCTAAGTGCGCGGTAGCGAGTCCCACGATGCTTCGCTGGAAGTTGATGAGGTGGGGAATGACATGTGTGGAGAAGATTGGTGTCAACACGAGTTCGAGCACCAGCATGAGAATCACCGATATCGTTCGCTGGCCCAGGAGCGACCCCAGCCCCAGGCCGACGATGAACCCGATGGCTGCCTCCAGCTCGACCCACAAACCGGCCCTAACCATGAGGCCCACCGGAGGCGATAGGAAGATCGCTCGGTACGAGGAGTAGTCCTGATTGGCAATCTGGAGCGCGTACGCCTCCAACGTCGCGTGAGACGGCATGACGAAGCCCGTGGGCGCGCGGTTCCCCGAAGCGATCTTGCCGCCGCCGTGGCCATCGTATTGACAGGGAACGTTGATGTTCAAGTTTCTATAGGGGAGGTCGCAGATGGCGACGTTCAGGTGAGTCTGGGCGTAGGTGTCAAATGCCGAGATCGACATGTTCGGTTGTATGTTGTTGGCTCCGTCGTAACTAATGGTCTTGGGAGCCGCGAACACGCAGACCAGACAGACGATGGCGAAACCGACCGCGACAAGCGACGTGACAATCGCCAACCCTGCTGGTATGCGGGCCAAATACAGCGCCAGCCGGGAACGGCCCGTCACTACCAGGTGACGGTACATCCCCTCGGTGAGGTCTATGGAACCCGCCGTGCATCCCAGGGTCGCGGCCACAATGAATCCGAAGACGTAAATGACCACCGCCACCAAGTTGGTGAAGATGTCATAGCCACCGGCGGGCCCATACGAGTGCGGAGCGAAGGCGTGCGCGAAGAGTCGCACGACGAGGAAGATCGTGGGGATGCCGATATTCACCACGACCAACGCGATCATCAGCCCTCGGCGCTTGCGCAACTCCATGAATCGGGTCGTGATCATGGACCAGGTGGGGATCCAGGAGCCGCGATGATCGCTAGCCGTAACCAACATGGCCGCTGGAGGAGTGATCGTTATGTCGTTCATGGTCATTCGGGGCTCCCCAATCGACTCGTCACTTGCAAGAACCACGATTCAAGGGACACCTGTATCTCCTGTAGCCGATAGACGGCAATGCCCTCCTCAACCAAGCGCCGGTTGATGTCAGCGACCAGGTCACGACCGGTGCCGACCGGCAGCGTAATGGCCATGCCCGAGTCGGTGGTCTGTATCTCGGTGGCGATGTTCAGCCCCGTCAGCACATCGTTCGCTCGCCCCGGATCAGAGCAATCGACCTCCAGCGCCACGGAGGCACCCGAGAGGAGATCGGCGATCGACCCCTGGCGAATCACGTTGCCGCGGTCCACGATGGCGACCGCGTCACAGGTCCGCTCCACCTCGTCAAGAAGGTGCGACGACAGGACGACCGTGCGGCCCTCAGCGACCAGCGAGAGAATCATGTCGCGCATGTCGTGCATACCTGCGGGGTCCAACCCGTTCATTGGCTCGTCCAGAATGAGCAGTTGAGGGTCGCCGAGGAGACAGGCGGCGACGCCAAGGCGCTGACGCATCCCCATTGAGTACTTCGACACCTTCTCATCGGCCCGACTCAGCATGCCGAGGCGGTCGAGAGCGGGTTCGATGCGTAAGCGGGCCGCAGGCTCTCGAGCGGCGGCGAGTATCTGAAGATTCTGGCGTCCCGTGAGATGTCCATGGAACCGTGGCTCATCGACGATGGCTCCAACGCGTGCGAGTGCGACGTCACGATGCTTGGGTACTTGGTGCCCAAGTAGCGACATCGTGCCCGAGTCAGCATGGGTTAATCCGAGGAGCACTCGGATCAACGTGGTCTTACCGGCTCCGTTCGGACCGAGATAACCGAACGCGCAACCTCGAGGGACAAGAAGCTCCACTCCGTTGACCGCGATGTTCTCGCCGAATCGCTTCGTGAGTCCGTGTGTCTCAACAGCCCAGGGACTGTCCTCTGGTCGCGCTGACTTTGCATCGGCGAGAGTCACGGAGCTCACGACACCACACTGACGCGTATATCGCCGACCGTGAGTTGATGCGACACACGAAGGAACGACGAGGAGTGCTGATTGGGGGCCATCAAGCGAGACTATCCCGAGCTTCAATTGACATCGATGAGGAATTTCGTTGCGTCAGGGACATCCCCTAGGGGTCTCGCGGGTGTGTCAAATGTATTGTGACTGTTCTGCTACATCAATGTCGCCAGACGTGCGACGCTGAGAGGCGCCGCTTTTAGTTAGTACTGAGTACCCGCAGTGGTATAGCGCGGGGCCCACGAACCTGACCGGGAGCCCAGGTGACCGCCTCGGGATCGGACAGCTCAAAGCGCGGGTATCGGGCAATGAACTCCTCGATCGCCACGCGCAACTCCATCCGCGCCAAGTTCGACCCCACACAGCGATGAATGCCCAGCCCGAAGGCGGCGTGACGGTTGATGGCGCGCTCGATGATGAACTTCTCGGCGTCTTCGAAAGCCTCTGGATCGCGATTGGCCGCCGGGAAGCCGAGGAGCACCCAATCATCCTTCTTCATCGCGCAACCGTAGAAGTCGAGGTCCTCCTTCACCAGGCGCGCCATCGTCACGGGGGCGTAGAAGCGCAGGAACTCCTCCACCGCGATAGGCATCAGCTCAGGCTCATTGACCAGCCGCGCCAGATCCCCCGGATTTTGCGCGAGGTGCCAGATGGCTGAGCCGATCGCCGACCACGTCGTGTCGATTCCCGCCACCAGGGTGAGAACCATGGTGCCGCGCACGTGCTCGGGCGCGAGCTTCTCTCCGCCCACCTCGACGTTCAAGAGGTAGCTCGTGAAGTCGTCGCGAGGATTCGCCAGGTGATCTTCGATCTGAGCGTCGAAGTACTCGGCCAAGGGCACGAACATGGGTCCGCGCACCTCGGGTGACAAGTCTACGAGATCCAGTACGAGATGCACGAAGTCGCGGAAGAGCTCTTCGTCCTCTTTGGGGAACCCGAGCATGGTGGCGATGACGCCCGGTGAGATGAACTGGGCGTAGTCCGCGCTCGCGTCAATGTCGCCTCGACCCTCGAGTCGGTCGAGGTGCTTCGCGCAGAGCGCGCGAACTTGGGGTTCCATGGCGTTGACGGGGCCGGGCGCGAACGCTGGCAGGATTAGCCGGCGCGCGATCTGGTGAAAGGGCGGATCCGACGTGATAGGTGGCGCTCCCCCGATTGGGGCTATGGCGTTGGGCGGGAACTTGTTGTTCGAGATCACCACTGAGCGACTGGTGAAGTGCTCGGTGTCATTCGCAACGCTGGAGACCATTTCGTGGGTGGTGGGAAACCAGCCCCCCGCGTAGCGATCGGTGTGAGCCACGGGGCAGCGCTCGCGCAGATCCTCCCAGATGGGATAGGGATCGTTCACCCACGCGGGGTCAGTATGGTCCCAGTCCGTCGCGAAGTCCACCACCTCGCGCTTGGCGTCGAAGTCGGTCGTCACGCGAGTATCCGTAGGGGCAGCTGACGCGGCCCGCGGATCTGACCGGGCGCCCAGGTGACGGACGAGGGTTCGGCGAGCTCGAAGCGCGGGTAGCGGGCGATGAACTCCTCGATCGCCACGCGCAGCTCGAGTCGGGCCAGGTTCGACCCTATGCACCTGTGTATGCCCAGTCCGAAGGCCACGTGGCGATTCTCGGCCCGGTCGATGATGAACTGATCAGCGTCCTTGAAGGCCACGGGGTCGCGGTTGGCTGCGGGAAAGCCCAGCAAGATCCAGTCGTACTCCTTCATGGGGCAACCGAGGTACTCCATGTCCTCTTTGACGAGGCGGGCCATCGTCACGGGGGCGTAGAAGCGCAGGAACTCCTCCACCGCGACGGGCATCAGCTCGGGCTCGTTCACCAGACGCGCGAGGTCCTCTCGATGATGCGCAAGGTGCCACAGCGACGCGCCGATCGCCCCCCAGGTGGTGTCGATGCCCGCCACCAGTATGAGAACCATGGTGCCAAAGACGTGCTCCAGCGCGAGCTTCTGGCCGTCGATCTCCACGCTGAGGAGAAACGTGGTCAGATCGTCGCGCGGATTGGCCTGGTGCTCCTCGATCTGCTGGACGAAGTACGCCTCGACCGGCTCGAACTCGGCGATGCGCTGATCGTCGGGCGCGTCGACCGACTCGGTGATCATGTGGACGATGTCGATGAAGCGATCCGTGTCCTCTTCGGGAAAGCCGAGCATCTGACGGATCACCGAGGGCGGGATGAGCCGCGCGTAGTCCCACGACGCGTTCACCTCCTCGTCGTCACCAAGGCGCTCGATCAGCTCGCGACAGACCTCGCGAATCTGAGGCTCGAGCGGATTGATCACTCCGGGCGCGAACGCCGGCAAGATGACTTTGCGCGCGAGCTGATGGAAGGGTGGGTCCGAGGTGATGGGCGGCGCCACCCCAATCGGCGCGGGCAGCGCGTCCTCGCCGGGCCGACCCTCTTCCATGATGACGGCGCGGCTGGTGAAGTGCTCGGTGTCCTTGGCGATCGTGGTCACGCCCGCGTGCGTCGCGGGGAACCACGCGCCCCCGAAGCGATCGGTGTGGGCGACTGGGCAACGCTCGCGAAGGTCCTGCCAGATGGGGTACGGGTCGTTTACCCACGCCGGGTCCGTGTGGTCGAAGTCCGTCGCGAAGTCGGCGACGGGGGCCTTATCGCTCATCGGTGCCATCGATGAAGATCGCGTGCTCGGGGCAGTTGGCCTGAGCCAGATGGGCCAGCTCCAAGGTATCCTCGCTGAGCGTGCCATCACCGAGGACTACCCCGTTGCCTAGATCGTCGAAGCCGAAAATACTCGGCGCCAGCGTAAAACAACGTCCCTGTCCCTGGCAGAGATCGGCGTCGATAACCACCTTCACGGGTCCCCCTCCGTCGTATTTATTCTCACGTTACTACCAGGTAACGAGTGCACTGCATACGCCAAAGCCGTGTCAGGCGTCCTCGATCTCCTCGCGACTGATGCCCAGGAAGTACAGCACGGCGTCCAGGTAGGGCACCGACAGCGCGGTGTCAGCGTGGGCCTGGACGACGGCTTGGGCGTTGAAGGCGATGCCCAGGCCGGCGACCGAGATCATGTCGATGTCGTTCGCGCCGTCGCCCACCGCCACGGTCTGCTCAAGCGGCACGCCGACTTCGGACGCAAAGCGCTCGAGCGCGCGAGCCTTGCCCGCCCGGTCCACGATCTCCCCGAGCACGCGCCCGGTCAGGACGCCGTCGTCGATCTCAAGACGATTCGCCGCGACGTGGGTCACGCCGAGCTCCTCAAGGAGCGGGCCAAGAACCTCGATGAAACCCCCCGAGACGACGGCCGGCACATACCCGAGCCTCTGCAGCGTGCGAAGCAGCGTTCTCGCCCCAGGGGTCAGGCGAAGCGAGGCCCGAATCTCATCGAGGACCCCCGCCGGCAGACCGCGAAGAAGCGCCACGCGTTGGCGGAGCGCCTGCTCGAAGTCGATCTCACCGTTCATCGAGGCTCGCGTGATGGCGGCCACCTCTTCGGTTCGACCCGACGCGGCGCCGAGGAGGTCGATGACCTCGTCCTGTAAGAGAGTCGAGTCGGCATCCATCACCACGAGGTGCTTCGAGCGTCGATGGAGTCCCGCGCGCTGAACGGCGAGGTCGAGCCCACGGACCTCCGCCACGTTGGTGAGCGACTCGCGAAGCGTGGCGTGGTCAGGGCCGATCACGATCAGTTCGTAGCAGTCGACGGGGTAGCTCGCCAGGTGGACGATGCGCTCGCAGGTGGCGTCGCTCGCGGCAATGGCCCGAAAGACTCCCTCCAACTGGCCCGCCGATATCGTGGGGGCGAGCAGCGTCACCAGCAGGCGACGCCCCTCCACCTCGTCATTGGGGGTGACGTCGACCACGGTGGCAGTCATGCCCTCTAGAGCGATGGGGCGACTGGCGAGGGACGCAACCAGTGCTTCACGCGCCGCGGGAGACTCGGCGTTCACCTCCGCACAGAGCACCAAGGTCCCGCGGATAGTGATCTGGGCCACGTCCATTAGGTGCACGTCCTCGCTCTCGAGAGCGTGCAGGGCGCTAAAGAGCTCCGCTCCCACCCCCTGACGATCCGGACCGCTGACGGTGATGAGATACGTGCAATGAGGCATGGCTGCCAGCGTAGAGGGTGGCTACCAGCACCTAGGTCGAGACATTTCCCTCGCTCGGCGAGAGTTCTAGCCCGAAGAATCCTTGGCTCACACGGGCCCCGCCACCCAGCCCTCGCCCTCTCGGTGGTGACGCAAGACCTTTGCCGGAACCCCGCCGAGCACGACGTGGTCGGGAAAGGCTCCGCGCACCACGGCCCCCGCGGCCACCGTCGTGTTCTTGCCCAGAGTGGTGCCCGGCAGGATCACGACGTTGGCCCCGAGCCAGCTGCCTGATCCGATCTTCACAGCCGATTCACTCGGTGACTGCCAGCCGACCGGCTCGTCGACGTCTTCGTACGAGTGGTTCTGATCGGTGATGTACACATAGGGCCCCGTTTGGATCTCGTCCCCGAGTTCGATCCTCCAATGCCCGACGATGTGCGAGCCGCGTCCGATCACGCAACGCCGACCAATTGAGACGGTGGGAGCGGCGAGCATCTCCTGTTCGCCGTTGATACCCGCTGTCAAGCAGACATTCGGGCCAATCAGAGTCTCGTCGCCAATCGAGAGATAGCGCTCGTTGTAGATCACTCCTTGGGGCGCCATAAGGGCAGTCCGTTGACCGAAGTAGTGAAACGACTTGGCGTAGTCGTCGTCGGGTCCAACCGCGGCAACTTCGTTTGCGTAACGGCGCCACAGGCGAATGCGTGCGCCAAGGAATCGGCGGAATTGGAGACGCGCACTCACCTGGATCACGCTACCCGCGCCGAAAAATTATGAACTTAGAGGCGTCGCAAGGCATGATGGACGTGGGTCAGCGGATGTTCGAGCTGATACCTCGACGCCGAAGGTCGCTACACCACAATCTGGCCCGACATCACCTTCAACTCTCGACGAGCGACGAGGCGCTTTAGTCAGCGAGATCACGTTGATCTCATCGGCACGTGAGGTCAGTCGAGAGTGAGCGGAGCGTCAATGTCCAGGCCGTCGCCAACACCGACCACATCAGGAACCAGCGACTCGGCGAGATGCGCGCGAACACGTTCGTCAATCTCAGCCATCGTCTGAGGATTCTCACGTAAGAACGTCTTGACGTTCTCGCGACCTTGGCCCATCTGCTCGCCTTCATAGGTGAACCACGCGCCAGCCTTTTTCACGAAGCCCAGTTCCACAGCAACGTCAAGAACTGAACCTTCTCGGCTGATGCCCTGGCCGTACATGATGTCGAACTCGGCCTGGCGGAAGGGCGCCGCGCACTTGTTCTTCACGACCTTGACGCGCGTCCGGTTACCGACCACCTCGGTACCGTCCTTGATCGATTCGATCCGGCGAATGTCGAGGCGAACCGACGAGTAGAACTTCAGCGCGCGCCCACCCGGGGTGACCTCAGGTGAACCATAGAGGACTCCGATTTTCTCTCTCAACTGGTTGATGAAGATCGCCACCGTGTTGGACTTAGAGAGTCCGCCCGTCAGCTTGCGAAGGGCCTGGCTCATGAGTCGTGCCTGAAGGCCTACGTGGCTGTCACCCATGTCGCCTTCGATCTCGGCGCGCGGCGTGAGTGCGGCGACCGAGTCAATCACGATGACGTCAAGAGCACCGGAGCGAATCAGCATGTCGCAGATCTCCAATGCCTGCTCACCGGTGTCGGGCTGGCTGATGAGAAGGTCGTCCACGTTGACCCCGATGGCCCGCGCGTAGACGGGGTCCATGGCGTGCTCGGCGTCGATGTAGGCGCAGACACCACCATTGCGTTGCGCCTCAGCCACCACGTGCATCGCGAGTGTCGACTTTCCCGAGGACTCAGGACCATAGAGTTCGACGATCCGCCCGCGGGGCAGGCCGCCGATGCCCAGCGCCATGTCGAGGGCGAGGGCGCCGGTCGGGATCGACTCGATATTGAAGTTCATGTTCTCACCCATGCGCATGATCGAACCCTTGCCGAACTGCCTCTCGATCTGGCCGAGCGCGGCGTCGAGGGCCTTCGAACGATCGTCGGTTGCCATTAGTTTCTCCTTGTTCTTTGTCACGTCTGGCACGCTAAGTGCCGTATGTCACATCGGTCGGACCGTCGTTGAGTCCTACCGTACTACGAACGTATGTTCGCATTAGGCATTTTGGAGCCGTATTTCGCTGACATATTGCTACTCGAAAGGTCGCCCTAATCGGCCAAGGCCTGATACACGAGTCGCTGCATCTCACGTCGGACGGGGTACGTCGCACTCGGCAGCAACTGAGTAAAGAAGCTGGCGGTGATGTCTTCTGCCGGGTCCACCCAGAAGTACGTGGAAGCGGCGCCGCCCCACCCGAACGCGCCATCGGCCATCAAGGACTTGTTCTTTCGCCGATTGACAAGGACGGACACGCCAAACCCGTATCCCATCCCCGCGTATCCGGACTCAGAGTATGAGTCCACGGCGAGCGCCTCAAGGTCCCCATCGCCGGGCAGATGGTTTGAGGCCATCAGCTCGACGCTCCGGCTGGAGATGAGGCGAACCCCATCGAGCTCGCCGCCGTTCATCAGCATGGTGGCGAATCGGCTGTAGTCGTAGGCCGTGGAGAGCAGGCCACCACCTCCGACGAAAGCGCGCGGCGGGTGAAGCTGCACCTTCGCCCAGTCCTCGTAAGGAACCGACACGCCGTGGGAGGGGACGTAGAGCATGGCGAGTCGATCAGCCTTCTCGGGCGGGATCCACCACTCGGTGTCGCCCATGGCGAGTGGATCGAAGATCCGCTCCTTCATGAAGACGTCGAGAGGTTGGCCACTCCATATCTCGATCAGACGTCCCAGCACGTCAAAGGCAACGGAGTAGTTCCAGTGCGACCCCGGTTGAAAGACCAGCGGACTCGAGCACCAGTCGTCAACACACTCAATGAGGCCCGCACCGCGCTTGTAGAGGAAGTCGTACCCCTTCTCGCGATAGATCGCGTCGACGGGGTGCTTGTACTGGAAGCCGTAGGTCAGACCACTGGTATGAGTGAGGAGATGGTGAACCCGAACCGGTCCGCTCGCCGGTACCGTCTGGGGATTCGTGGGCGTCCCGCCGGACCAAACCCGAGGCTCGCGCAGCGACTCGATCCAGCGACCGACGTCGTCGTTCAGATCGAAGAGCCCCTCTTCGTAGAGAATCATCACCGCAACGGCGGTGACCGGCTTGGTCATGGAGTAGATGCGCCAGATCGTGTCGTCCTCGACGGCGAGCCCTCGCTCCCGGTCGCGGTGGCCGCCTTTGCCGGACCACATGAGTTGACCGCCGCGCGAGACGGTCGCCAGCCAACCGGACAGTCGCCGATCCTCGACATAGGAATCGAAGTGCGAGGCGATTCGCGTCACGCGCTCAGAGGAGAATCCCCAATCTCCCGGATCGACCTCGACGACCAACTTCGACACGTAAACCCCCTCATCACGACACTAGAGGAGTGGAACTCTCAACTTGAGCCTTGGAGTGTCCGACGAAGGAAGTCCAGAGCACTGATGGCGGCGTAGGCCCGCACGCGAGCGCGATCCCCTGGCAAGCGCAGTGAGACGTGAGCCACGCTCTCGCCGACGGACAGTCCCACGAAGACGGTGCCCGGAGCCTGGCCATCCTGCTCGTCGGGTCCCGCGACTCCGGTCACGCTCAGTCCCACGTCGCTGTTGAGCAACTTGCGCACGCCCAGAGCCATCGACTCGGCGGCGTCCCCGCTGACGACGGGACCCTCAGGGACCCCCAGGAGATCGAACTTCACCTGCGACGCGTAGCTGACGACGCCGCCACGAAACCACGTGGAGGCCCCAGCCACGTTGACCAGTCGACTGGCCATCAAACCCCCCGTCAGTGACTCGGCCACCGCCAGCGTCGTCCCTCGAGAGCTGAGCAGCGCCGCCACAACATCCTCCATGGACTCGTCGTTGTCGCTGAAGATGATGTCGCCGAGCCTCTCCTCGATGAGGGAGCTCACGGCGTGCTCCTCTCTCGCGAGAATCGCCGTCGCATCGGCGTCATCGACTCCTCTTGCGGTGAGTCGCACCTTGATGCCCTCGATGCCCGAGGCGAGGAACGCGATCGTGACCTGCCCGCCGACGAGCTCGTCGAATCTTTCGCTGAGCGCCTCGGCAAGCGCCGACTCACTGGCCCCCCACGTACGCAGCACGCGACTCTTGATCACTCCCGACCCCCCGGTCAGGCGCTGGCGCGCAAGGAGATCGGGGAGAATGGCGCGCTCGAACATGTCGCTCATCTCGTGGGGAACGCCGGGCACGGCGTAGATGACCTTCAGCCCGAGCGGGCAGATCAGGCCCGGCGCGGTGCCGCGAGTCTGAAGGATGATCTGCGCCCCGCGCGGGACGTCGGCTTGCAGGAGGTTATTGTCGGGCATCGATCGCCCGCGGGAGCGAAACGCCCCGCGAATGACCTCGATGATCTCCTCGTGACGCTCAAGGGGAACGTTCATCACCTCAGCCAGCGCCACGCGCGTGATGTCATCTTGCGTCGGCCCGAGCCCACCACACACGATCACCGCGTCACTACGCGCGAGGGCGGTGCGAAAGGCGAGAACGATGCGGTCGTGATTGTCGCCGACGTGCTGGTGAAAGTGTGACGCGATGCCGTTCGCCGCCAGATGCTCACCGAGCCACTGCGAGTTGGTGTCGGGTATCTGGCCGAGGAGCAACTCCGTGCCCACGGCGACGACCTCAACGCGCACCGGCGACAACCCTCTTGCCCACGTGGTAGTACTGCCAACCCGTGTATACCGTGAGTGCGGCGGCGATCCAGATCGTCACGAAGGCGAAGGCCAGGTGGTGACCGGTGATGGGCAGGACGCAAAACCCGATCCCCCAGTCCTGCACAAAGGTCTTCCACTTCGCCAAACGGCTCGCCGGGATCGAGATCCCCTGGCGGGCCGCACGGGCGCGAAAGACGCTCATCCAGATCTCGCGCAACGTGATGATGATCGCGGGGATGACGAAGAAGGAGATGCCGTGTGGTCGAGAGATGATGATGGCGTAGAGCCCGCCGAGCACGATGACCTTGTCTGCGAGGGGATCGAGAAAAGCGCCCGAGGTCGTCGTGCCGTGGCGACGCGCCACGATGCCGTCAAAGTAGTCCGACGCCGCCACCGAGAGCCCGACCACCGTCGTCCACCACGAGATGCGATCAAAGATGATCAGGTAAATGAAGAACGGCGCCACGATGAGGCGAAAGGCGGTCATCATGTTCGCCGGCGTCAGAAGGGCCGTCGGACCGTACGTGCGATCGGTGCTCACGACACGACCGCCTGCAGGTCGGTCCCTCGACTCGCCACAATCTTCCCTCGGACCATGGAACCCACGATAAGTGTCGGATCCACGTGGACGACTCCATCGATCTCAGGACACTCGCGAACACTGCGCGCCACGCCCGGTGAATCGACGAGCAGATCCTGAGTGGTGCCCACGAGGGCGTCACGCTTCTTCGCGGTGATGGCGTCTTGAAGCTCGGAGACCTCGCGAAACCGCTCGAGTGCCAACTCGTGGGCGACCGGAGCGTCCAGATCGTTAGCGTAGGTGCCCACCTCAGAAGAGAACGTGAAGAATCCCGCCCAGTCCAGTTGCGCGGCCTCCACGAAGTCGAGCAGCGCGCGCTGATCGTCTTCGGTCTCGCCCGGGTAGCCCAAGATGAACGACGAGCGAAAGGTGGCGTCGGGCTCGACGGCGCGAATGGCCGCGATGCGCTCCAAGAACCGCGACCCTTCTCCCCAGCGCCGCATGCCGCGCAGCAACGGGCGCGACGCGTGCTGCAGAGAGAGGTCGAAGTAGGGCACCTTCGTCGCGAGGATCGTCTCAATCAATCCCTCGGTGAGACCTGACGGGTAGAGGTAGAGGAGCCGCACGCGATCGACTTCTCCGGTCAATGCCCGCGTGAGTTCGATGAGGGGTTGAGTACCGCCCTCGTCGAGCACTTCCACGGCCTCGCCACGACCACCGCGACGACGGTCATGGCCCCAGCTGGCGAGATCCTGTGCGATCAAGACGATCTCGCGCGCGCCCCCCGCTACGAGGGCTCGGGCCTCACTGAGAATCTCGCGGGTCGAGCGCGAGCGCTGATCGCCGCGAAAGGTCGGTATCGCGCAGAATCCGCAGCGTCGATCGCATCCCTCGGCGATCTTGACGTAGGCCCACGGCGACTTCGACGCGGGGCGAGGGAGATTCAGCAGGTCGAAGGACGAAAGCACCGTCGCGCGCAACGTCACCGGTGTAGGCGCCGTCAAGCTGGCTCCGAATCCCGCCACGAGGTCGACTTCAGGAAGCGCAACTGCGAGCTCCTCGCCATAGCGCTCGGCCATGCAGCCCGTCACGACGAGACGGGCGTCGTCGCGCTTCACATCGACCAGATCCAGCACCGTTTCGATTGACTCTTCTCGCGCGGCTTCGATGAACGCGCAGGTGTTGGCCACCACGAGGTCGGCGACATCGGGGCTCGTCGCCGCGTGGTATCCCTGGGACTCCAAAAGTCCCGCCAACTTGTCGGAGTCCACGTGATTCTTGGGACAGCCGAGCGTCTCGATCCAGTACCGCACCGCGCATCCCTTTCGCATAACAACACCGAGCGCGCTGCGCTCGGTGTTTGGTGGCGGAGAGGGAGGGATTTGAACCCTCGGGCCCACTTTCGCAGGCCGCATTCTTAGCAGGAATGTGGTTTAAACCGAACTCACCCACCTCTCCCTGAAAAACAGCCTACCTGACAACGGATGCACTTTATCTAGAGGACTTCGCAAAGAAGGCCGCGATCCATCGCCGGAGTGCTTGTGAAATGAATCGTTTCGATCAGTCGTCGATCGTGACTGGTGCCGAGCAGAGTTCGTGACGCTCGCTCGACTCGTCGTCGCATAAAGAGCCCCGCACCGGGGCGACGCTGGCGGGGCCCGAGATTCGCACGAGCCACCAGCTAACTGGTGAAGCCGTGTGCGATTTGATCGTCTCGATGAAGCCCGTCGGCGAGAAGAGTGGGTCGGTGGTGTTGCCCCATCCACCCAGCGTCCAGATCGTTGAAGACGGTGGGCTCGTAGAAGACGTCGGAGAGCAACAGTAGGGCCCATCATTCGTCGAATCGCGGTTCTTCATTGATTTTCCTGATTTCAACTATTCCGATGGATTTAGTAAATATTATGAAGCGAGGTCAACCGATGGCCTTATTCGAGTCAAGTCAATCCATCGCCACCATGGCGCAGGCGCGCCCAATGGCGCGAGGTTTAGGACGCCAGAGCGCGGATCTCAGGAAGTTGCAAGACCATGTCGAAGAGTTCTTGATCGCGGTCCCAGGTCAGGTGAGCTCGCACCTGCTCAAGGGGCAACCACACCAGCACGTCCACCTCGTCATTGGGCTGGAACTCGCCGATGTCGGCGGTCATGAGGTAGTAGGCCACGATTTTCGGCTTGCCTTTGCGGTGCGTGTAGTTTGTCGTGCCGACGAATCGCATTACGCGACACTGCAGGCCGATCTCTTCGAACACTTCGCGCACCGCTCCCTGTTCGAACGTCTCACCGGCCTCGAGCTTGCCCTTGGGGAACGTCCAGTCGCCCCGCGCTTCTCGGTAGATGCAGGCGACTTCGACTCTGCCGCCCGCCACGAATCGAGTCACTATTCCCCCGGCGGCGCGGATGAGATCGTCGGGGGCGTCTCGGGGGACAATGAGTTCTCCGCTCAAGAGGTACACATCGCTAACGGTAGATGACGAGATCGTCGAACTGGCGGATCGCCCTCGGTCAATGGCGAAAAACCCATCGTACGTAGAGTAGTGACAATGTTCGTCGGCGCCCTTGAACTGTGGTGGCGCCTGAGCCTCGTCTTAGTGGCGGGCATCGCCGCCGGCGTGGCGAACGGCATCGCGGGTGGGGGAACCTTCATCACGTTTCCGACACTCCTCGCCCTCGGGGTACCCGCCCTGCGGGCCAACCTCTCCACGACCGTGGGGGTGCTTCCAAGTTATCTCGGATCACTTCGCGTCTTTCGCACACAGATTGCCCCACTTCGACGACTCATCGCCCAGCTGTTGCCCTCGTGTGTCCTGGGTGCGGCGGCTGGTGCGACGTTGCTGCTCGCCGGGTCGCCGACGACGTTCCGACTCGTCGTTCCCTGGCTAATCGGTGCCGGTACGGCACTCTTTGCTGTCTCACCGATCATCACGCGCCGACTCGCGCACATTGATCATGGGCACCGCTCGCGTCGCTGGGCGCTGTTCATCGGCGTCTTCGTGGTGTCGATCTACGGTGGGTACTTCGGCGCGGGTCTCGGCATCTTGTTGCTCGCGGTCATGGCCGTCGCCCTGCCACTGGAGATCAAGGAGCTGCAGGGTCTGCGCAACGCGGTGTCCATCGTCATCAACGCCACCGCGGCCGTGATCTTCATCTTTCACGGTCATCTCGCCACGTCGGACGTCGTCATGCTGCTGATTGGCACCTTGATCGGCGGCTACCTCGGGGCGCTGCTGATTCTTCGCCTCTCGCCGGTCGTCGTGCGCGCGCTGGTCATCACGATTGGGGTCATCACGACTGTGAAACTCGCCATCGGTTCGTAAATCTGACAATTTCTATAAGGTCACTACCGTGAAGAGGTTCTTCTCCTTTCCCAACCCCGTGAACGACGCGGCCGCGCGCAGCGTCGCACTCGGCGTCCTCACGCTCAGCGTGGTCACCTTCGTCACTGGCTGGGCTTGGCTCCTTATCCTTCTGACCTACGGTTTCGCGGCCCGGGTCGCGGCGGGACCGAAGATCTCTCCGCTCGGTTGGCTCGCGGTGCACGTGAGTGGACCACGACTTCATAGTTGGGAAAAATTTGTTCCAGGCCCGCCGAAGCGATTCGCCCAAGCGATGGGCCTCGCTTTCTCGTCTGCCGCGCTGATCACGTGGGTGGGTGCTGGTTGGCTGGACGCGCGGTGGATTCTCCTACCACTCATTGGCGCCGCATCCCTCGAAGGAGCCTTCGGGTACTGCTTGGGTTGCACGGTCTTTGGCTGGCTCATCCGCGCAGGCGTCATTCCCGAATCGGTGTGCGCCGAGTGCGGCGATCTTTCAGAGCGATATCGTCGCGCCGGATACGAGGTTCATAAAAAAGTCACATAAGAATCTGCATCGACTCAGTCCTCGTGCGACGATCACTTCCCTAGGCTGAGGCCATGAAACCCCGTGTCGATTGCCGAACTGCGCTCGCGGCCGTCGCGGTGGCGTTGGTCGCGCTCGCTTTGCCCCTCGCGGCGATGTCGGCGAACGCTAGTGAGGTGCGCGTCGTCGTCGCCGGTCTTTCACCGGTGCCCACCAGTGACACGGTCGTCAACCAAGCCATGATGACCTCGTTCGACCTTGCACTGACCCAGCGCCACCAGAGCGCTCTCGGCGACTTCATCGCCAGTCTCTCGAACACGGGATCTCCCAACTATCACCGCTATCTCACTCCCGCGCTGTACGCTGCGCGCTACGGCGCGTCGGCGTCCGCCGTGGCCGCCCTTCGTACCTACCTCGCGCACTACGCACTCCATGTGACCTCACTCAGCGCCGGCCACGACATCATGCACGTGACCGGATCGACCACGAACATCGCGCACGCTTTCGACGCGCCCCTTGAAACGGTTCGCTTGAGCAACGGGTCGCTCGACGCGCACTTCACGAGCAGTGCGTCGCTACCTCATTCGCTCGCGAAGGACGTGACCGCCGTCGCCGGTCTCGACACCGTCGCGCCGCTCTCGACCAATCTCGAGCTGAGCCACGCTTCAAGCTCGAAGATCGTGGGCTCGTGTCCCGCGGCGGGTAGCTCCACCGGCACCGTGCCCAACAGTGTCGGTGGCTACACCGTGCAACAGCAGGCCGAGCTGTATGGCTTCAGTGGTGCGTGGAGTGACGGCGACACTGGCGTAGGGCAGACGATCGGCGTCTATGAACTCGCGACGTACGACGCCAACGACGCCGACACGTACTTCAGCTGCTACGGCCTCACCCCGACCATCAGCTCGGTCAATGTCGACGGCGGACCAAAGTCGTCGGACAACGCTGACAACGCACCCGACGAAGCGACGCTCGACGTTGAAGAGTCAGCCGCGCTCGCACCCGGCGCCACGCTGGAGATCTACCAGGGCACCAACAACGCCTCGGGCCCGACCGATATCTACACCCAGATGGCGAGCGACGACACTGCGTCCATTATCACGACGTCCTGGGGTATCTGCGAGGCCCAGACCGACGGCGCGGCCCAGGCTGAGCAGACCATCTTCCAAGAGATGGTGGCCCAGGGCCAAACCATTGTCGCGGCGGCGGGCGATGACGGCTCCTCCGACTGCGAAGACGCGCCGAGCCCCACGGCGGCCGCGGCCGTAGACGACCCGGCCTCCCAGCCCTACGTCACGGGGGTAGGAGGCTTGACGATCTCCAGCATCGACCCGCTGAGCGAGAGCGTCTGGAACGACAACTGCACCCAGTCAGACTGCGGTTCGGGCGGGGGGGGCGAGTCCTCACTGTGGAGTCGACCGTCGTGGCAGATCGCCCCGGGGATCAACACCGCGACCGACACGATGCGCATGGTGCCCGACCTCTCGGTGATGGGAGACCCCGCGACGGGCTTCATCCAGTACTACACGGGGTCGGGGTCGGGGTTCTGCCATCACTCCTGTTCAGGCGGCTGGGGAGCGATTGGCGGCACGTCTGTCGGCGCCCCACTGGTGAGTGCGCTGATAGCCACGGCGGCCCAAGCCTGCAACCCAGCCGGTGGTCGAATGGGATTCGTTAACCCCTCGCTCTACTCGATGGCCTCGACCGGATACGTCGACGTGACAAGCGGAAACAATGACCTGTACAGCATTGGCGAGTACAGCGCCGGAGCGGGCTACGACATGGCGTCGGGGCTCGGTAGCCCGAACGGCGCGGCGTTCCTCGCCGGACTTTGCTCGCGCGGCGTGTCGCCCACCGAGAGCTCCTTCTCTGAGACGAGCACGGTCGGCGTCGCCAAGACCGCGGGCCCGAACGTGACGGCGACCCTGCGCGACGCGAGCGGCGCCACCATCGCCAACGCGCAGGTGGCGGTGAGCGCAACGGCACCCGGTGGGTTGCTCAGCATCAACAACGTCTACGACCAATCGGCGGGCGCGGGAGCAGCCACCAGCACCCTGACCAGCAACGAGTCGGGCGTCGTGTCCTTCACCGTGGGTTCCTCGATCGCCCAGAGCGTCGCCGTCACGCTCACCTACTCCGGACAGACGATCTACACAACGTCACTGACCTTCGAAGCCGCGGCGGCGCCCACTCGACCTGATCCGCCGACGATCGTCACGCTCGCGCCTCTGGTGGGCGGGTTCACACTGGTGCTGCGCGCCCCAACGTCGAGCGGCGGTAGTGCCATTACGGCCTATCAGTACTCGATCAACGGCGGACGCTCCTGGAGAACCCTCGCGAAGGGATCGCGGTCCATCAAGGTCACGACGTTGGTGAAGGATCGCGCGTACAGCGTGACCGCGCGGGCATTGAACGAGCTGGGCGCATCGGTGTCATCACGCGCGCAGCGAGTTGTAACACGGTCTTAAGAATTAAACAATCGAAACTGAACCAAGTTCGACGAGGCTCCTCACCTAAACTTTCTATGGTGAGGGTCCGCATCTGATGGGGCGTATCGCCCACGTAAGGACGCCAGTGAAGTTCCCCCGACTTGCCCTGATATCGATCACGTTGGTCGCGAGCACTGTTCTGCTGGCCACGCAGTCGCACGCCATCACGAGCGTTGCGCCCAATGGACTGCCCCTCTATCAGTTCTCCGAAACCGGTACCGGGCCGCTCCCCTGGAACGCCGCGTCACTCGAAATCGATCTCAACTCGACGACGATGCTGGGGGGACCCCACGGAGCGACGAGTGCGACCGAGGGTGTACTCGCCTATCGCACGAACCAGAGCGAACTCGCGCTGTACGTTCAAACGTCGACGGGCGCCCGGGCGTGGCGCAACTACACGGCCGGCAACGACGTGCCCGAACCCGGCGACGACCCCATCCCCTTCTTCGATCCCTCGGGCAATGTTGATCTGCTCTATGTGGATGTCACCGGCCACGTCGTCCTCGCGAGCCCCAACGAAGCCGACACTCCACAGTGGGCGCGACAGCATTACGGCACTCCGTGGCGTAAGTACGTTTCAACCGACCTCAGTGCGCTCACCGGCGTCGACGCGTCGAACGGACTGCCGAGCATTCAAGTCTCGGGCCCGAACGCGACCGTGGCGTACCGCACCACGAACGATGAGGTCGAAGTGCTGACCCTGTCGTGGGGGCCTAACGATCCCCTGCCCATCTACAACCAATCGGCCGCGACCGTGAACTACCAGGGGATCGCCTCGACTCCTGCCGCGCCGCAAGTGATGACCGCGAAGGCATCCGCGACCACCACGACGACGACCAAGCCAGCCACTACGACGACATCAACGAGCACCACGACGACCACGAACGCTCCACCCACCATCGCCAGCGCCTTTGCCAGCGATCCCGTCGTCGTGCCCGGAGCCACCTCGACCTTTGCCGCAATTTTGAACAACGGAGACCTCGTCGTCGACACCAATGAGGGGTCGAACCTGGACACGTGGACGAGTCAAGACCTGACGACACTGGTGGGAGCACCGGTCGTCACCGGAACCCTCGCCCTCGGTGCGAGCTCCGCCCAAGTAGATCTCGCCGCACTGACCAGCGCGGGGGATGTCGAGCTCTTTTCGACGGGCTACCTCGCCAGCGGGGCCGAGGTCAGCCGCCAGATCGCCTCGCCCGGCGTGTGGAACGAGTCCAACATCACGAACCTCGCTTCCGGCGCGCCACCTCTGAGTGGCACGCTCTCGGTGCAGGTGACGCCCACGCAGATTGCCATCGCGGGCCAGGCGGCCAACTGGGGCGACCTCTTCGTCCTCACGAGTCCCACGGGTTCCACGGCGTGGACCGCCACCAACGTCTCGGTCACGGCCGGCAGCTCCGCGCGCACGGTGGGCAGCATCGTGACGGGCTTGCAGATCAGCGGCAACCTCACCTTGTACGCGGCGGGGGTGAACTCACCCCCACCCCAGGGCGTGGGCGTCTACGCGATCCCGAGCACCGATTGGCCCGCCGCCATCACCAGCGGGTGGCCGATCATCTCAGAAACGGGCGGGCTCGGCACGCGAAGCTCGCCCTGGGTCGGCTTCACCCGCGCGACCAACGTCAATGAGTCACCGGACTTTCTTCTCGGACAAGCCATCTACAACTCGCACAAGCGCGTCACCTGGCTCTCGTTCTGGACAGTCAGCGGGCCGCTCTCGGGTCAGCCGACGACCACGACGAACTACTACGCCCACGGATTCGCGGCCGGTGTCTGGGTTGCGACGCAAATCGACGCGTACCGCAGTTTGGGTGTCGGGCTGAAGCCCGACTGGGTCATCCTGGACCCCGAGGGTTACCCCGACGACCACTCCGGACTCGACGCTCCAGGCGGTGCGTCCCAAGCCACCCTCGCCCAGTACGCCACCTACTGGAGCGCCATGCTCCAGGGTTGGTCGAGCGGCATCGACTCGGTCGATCCCTCGCTGAACGCGGCCGTCTACGCCTCGCAGTCGGAGTACCGCAACTACCAGCTCGCCTCGCTTCCCATGCCCGTCTTCGTCGCTCTCGCCTTCGGCAACGGCGGTCCCGTCCCGGTCGCCGGCGCTACGGGGAGCAATGTGCGCGGCTTCATCACCTTCAACGCGTCCTGCACCCCCGCAACGACACTGCAAAGCGAAGCCGCCACGCTGGAGGATCCGCCGTGGGCGGGACAGTTCAACACCCTGCAATTCCACGCCGGGGTGTACTGCTCACCACCTCCGACCTAACCTAGGCCTATGAGCGACCCTTCTGACGACGACCCTAACGCCACCTTCAAAGCCCAAGATCTCAAGGCCCGTTTGAAGCAGATGACCCAGCCCATCGTGGATTCGCTTGACGCTCGCCTGAGCGCCCAGGTCGACAAGCGCGTCGATCAGAGGGTGGATGACACCATGAAAGACCGCCTGTCCGTCATCGAGCGCGCCATCGCCGATCTCGACAGGGCGGTGCATGATCTGCAGGGTCACGTCAAGGACCAGGATTAGCGCCGTTTAGATCGGTCGCGTTGAATGGCCCACCGCACCGTCAGCACGCTTAAAACCACCACGGCGACGACGAACAATGAAAAGACGGAAATGAACACCTCTCCACGCTAGGCGTTCTGTAACACCCGCTCGCCACACTGGATAGATGACTTCAGTGGTTGATGCTCCCCCGCTCAGCGTGATGGACGTCCTGCGCGGTGAGCGTGGGACCAGGCCTCCTTCGAATAACACGGCGGCCGCCGGACTTCGCGCGGCGCTCGAGGACGCGATCTACGAACTCCTCGGCGCCGAACTCCGCTCCGACGCGATCACCGTGCGGGCGTCATCACTGCGCGGTGGCGCGAGCAGCGCGAACTCCGCGCCGCTGGGCCAAGTGCGCGGCATCTTGCTCACTCAGGCGTTGCGTCTCTTGTGCGCACGAGTCACTCTCCAGGACGTCTATCGAGAATCGATGATGGCGTGGCGCGCCGAAGCCGGTTCGAACGATCTCACCCGATTCATTGACCAGCTCGACGACGAGGAGTCAGCGCGCATTGGCGCTGATATCGCGGCCCACTGGGTGACCCTGAAGCGATCACTCGGACCTCTGTCGAATCGGTGGCTTCCGCGGACGTCGTTGCGCGCATATCAGCGGCTCGCTGGCGGCAACGTGGTGTTGCGTGACGTCATCGATCTGATGGTCGGCACCACGTCGAGCGATGTTGCTTCGGTGGTGCTCCTGGACGTCACGACCTCCCCGCTTGATGAAGCGGCCGAACGAGTCATGCGCTATCACGCTCTCGTCCAGACCTTGCGCACGTCGATCACGCCACTGCGCACGTCGATGTTTTCCACGGCTACCGGCGAGCTGTGGAGCAGTGACGTCGACGATTCGATGCTCTCTCGCGCCCTCGGCGACGTCGTCGACGTCATAGGAGAACTCGCAACGTGACGACCTTGATACACCGCCGACTGTCTCAACACATCATGAACCGACTCATCGATGAGTCCCCCGAAGAGCCCGCAACCTTGACCGGCGATCACCGACGCTCGCTGAGCGCGCGTTTTCGCGCCGTCGCGAGCGCCGATCACCGGCGCCTCGATGCGTGGATGGTGGAGCGAGCCGGTCGATCCGACGGCGTCTTTCGTTGGTCGCCCGGCACGGCGCGACGGGCCCTTGGAAACGCGGCCATGCGTCGCAGCGTTCATGAGCCTCATCTCACTCGCGTTGACGCGGTCGACGTCGAACTGACTGACCAGCTCCTGAGATACAATGCCGGATACGCCAGGCCCGGATCCCTGGCCTCATACCTGGCCTCGTGCTCCGGAGCCGAGCTCGGCCTCGTCAGCGCCGAGGCGGCGAATTGGACCACGCAGTTGGCCGAGGTCTCAGAGTCCTTGCGCGATCCCTGGCAGGTCGCGACGTGCGACGCGTACTACGACGTCGCGCGTGCCCGCACGACGCTGCGCGGACGCCGCGACCTTCTCGTAACTCGTGACACTCGCCGCGTGCTGGTACGGGTGCGCATGGGCGCGCCCGGCAAAAGTGCGGGACCGGGTCTGCGCGCCGACCTCACGATCGACGCTCTGGCTGAGCCCAGCGGGCTCGCGGCCGCGCGCGTGATCGGACTCTGGCCCGAAGCGGGAGTCGTGCTCAGTGTCGACGGCACCATGGCCGACCTTCGCGCCGGAGCTCGCGACCTCGTGCGCACGGCGGTCACGCGCCAACGTCGCCAGTTGCGTCTCGCCGCGTAGGGGTCGGCTCCGGGCCCCGACCTAGTAGCGTGTAACGGCCATGGCCACACGCTCCTCCCTTCGAAACATCGCCATCATCGCCCACGTAGACCACGGGAAAACCACGTTGGTGGACATGATGCTGCGCCAGACGGGCTCCTTCACGGCCCACGAGGAGATCACCGACCGGGTCATGGACTCGGGCGATCTCGAGCGGGAAAAGGGCATCACCATCCTGGCGAAGAACACCGCGGTCAAGTGGAGCGGCCTCACCATCAACATCATCGACACCCCTGGTCACGCCGACTTCGGTGGCGAGGTAGAGCGCGGGCTCGCCATGGTCGACGCCGTCATTCTCCTCGTGGACGCCGCCGAGGGGCCGCTCCCTCAGACTCGTTTCGTCCTGCGCAAGACCCTCGAGAAGCGGCTGCCGGTGGTCCTCGTCATTAATAAGGTCGACCGGCCCGACGCGCGCGTCGTCCAGGTCGTTGAAGAGGTCGAGAATCTCTTTCTCGACCTGGATGCCGACGAACACCAGATCTCGTTTCCGATCCTCTACGCGAGTGCTCGCCAAGGGTGGGTCTCGCTCGATCCCATAGCCACGTCAGGCGACCTCACGCCTCTCTTTCAAACCATCGCTGATTATGTACCGGCACCCGAGTATGAGGAGGGTCACGGTCTCCAAGCCCTCGTCTGCAACCTCGACGCTTCGCCCTACTTGGGTCGTCTCGCGCTTTGTCGCGTGGTCAATGGCAACCTCGAACGCGGCCAGCGCGTGGCGTGGTGCCGCATTGACGGATCGGTCGAGCACGCCAAGGTGACCGAGCTGTTCATCACCGAAGCTCTCGAGCGCATTCCCGCCCAGAGTGCTGGACCGGGCGACATCGTCGCCGTCGCGGGATTCGAAGACATCACCATCGGCGAGACGCTCGCCGACGCCGAGCGCCCCGAGCCGCTCGAGCCGCTGCACGTCGACGAGCCCAGCCTCTCGATGACGATCGGCATCAACACTTCCCCGCTCGCCGGCACCGAGGGCAAGCTCCTCACCGCGCGTATGGTGAAGGACCGTCTCGACAAGGAACTCGTGGGCAACGTGGCCCTGCGCGTACTGCCCACCGATCGCCCCGACGCGTGGGAGGTCCAAGGTCGAGGTGAGTTGCAACTCGCCGTCCTGATCGAGACGATGCGTCGCGAAGGCTTCGAACTGACCGTCGGCAAACCCCAGGTGGTGACCCGCGTCATCAACGCCAAGGTGTACGAGCCGATGGAGCACGTGACCATTGACGCCCCCGACGACTTCGTCGGACCAATCAATACCCTCCTCGCCACACGTAAAGGCACCATGGTCGACCTCGTCAACCACGGCACCGGCTGGGTGCGCATGGAATGGCGTATTCCGGCACGTGGATTGGTGGGCATCCGCACCGAGTTCATGACCGAGACCCGGGGCGCTGGCATGATGCACTCGACCTCGGATGGCTACGAGCCGTGGTTCGGAGATATTCGGCTCCGCCAAAAGGGAACGCTCGTGGCGGATCGCCGCGGTGACACCACCGCGAACGCGCTGCTGGACCTCGAGCAGCGCGGCGTGCTGTTCGTCGGTCCCGGCGTCGAGGTCTACGAGGGCATGATCGTCGGGGAGAACGCGCGCTCTGACGAGATGAACGTCAATCCGACCAAAGAGAAGAAGCTCACCAACATGCGCGCGTCGGGTAGTGACAACACCGAGAAGATCGCACCGCCGACGATCTTCTCGCTCGAGCAGGCGCTCGAGTTCATCGCTGAGGACGAGGCGGTCGAAGTCACGCCGAAGTCGGTTCGCCTTCGCAAGGTCGTCCTCGACGTCGCCGCTCGACACCGGCTCAACAAAAGGGCCGTAACCGCGTCGAACTAGAGTTGTCCCCGGAGGGATGACAGAGCGGCCGAATGTACCGGTCTTGAAAACCGGCGTGGGCTTGCCCACCGTGGGTTCAAATCCCACTCCCTCCGCCAAAGGCGCCCTCCCCTCCGTGGGCGAGTGGTCGATGGCTCAAATTGAACTCCCACGAAATATGTCGATTTACGATGTGGTCGTTCGTCGAAAGTGATGGAAGTTCAACGGGTGAGCCTACGAGAGGAGCAGCCATGGCGCAGTACCTGGCACTGATCTACGAGAACGAGGCGTCGTGGGCGACCGTCGACGAGGAGACATACGGTCGCATTCACGCGAACCACATGTCATTCGGCGAGAAGAACCACGCGTCGCTACGAGGCGGCGAAACGTTGGAGCCCTCGAGCACCGCGACCTTTCTTCACAGGAACACGGCGGGCGACGTCGTCGTCACCGACGGTCCCTTCGCGGAGACCAAAGAGGTGCTCGGCGGCTACTACGTCATCGACGCTCCCGATCTGGACGCCGCGCTGGCGATCGCCAAGCAGATTCCCGCCGAGTTCGGTGGCGTCGAGATTCGACCGATCAGGCCGATGAGTTGACCAATTAGCAACTCGGATGCCTCGCGGGTCGCCGCGGCGGTCGCTGAAGCCCATCGACGTGAATGGGCCTTCGTCCTCGCGGCGACGCTGCGCATTTCCCGCGACATCGACGTCGCCGAAGAGTGCGTGCAGGATGCCTACGCCCGAGCCCTGGCCACCTGGACCAGCGACGGCATTCCCACGAATCCCGGGGCGTGGCTCACCACCGTCGCCCGGCGGCGCGCCATCGATCTCGCCCGACGACGCGACCTGCACTCGCGTCGAGCATCTGCTCGTCACCGACGAGGTCAAAGAGACGTCGACTGGCGCCAGCGACGTAACGGACGATCGTCTGAGGTTGATATTCACCTGCTGCCACCCAAGTCTGGGCGCCGACGCGCAAGTGGCATTGGCTCTGCGACTTCTGTGTGGGCTGAGCACCGCCGAAGTCGCCAAGGCCTTCTTAGTGAAGGCAGCGACGATGGCCGCGCGACTCACCCGCGCGATGAAGAAGATTGCCGTCGCGCGAATCCCCTATCGTGTGCCCGAACCCCACGAGATGCGATCTCGAACCGATGCCGTGCTGACCGTGGTACACCTGCTCTTCACGACCGGGCACACCGCACCCGTCGGGGAAAGCCTCACGCGCGATGATCTCATCGAGCACTCTCTTGATCTGGCTCGCATGCTGCGAACTCTGCTGCCAAACGACCCAGAAGTTGCCGGACTTCTCGCACTCATCGTGATCACCGACGCTCGGCGCTTCTCGCGCGTCGGACCCGACGGCGCCTTCGTGTCACTCGAACACCAGGACCGCTCCCTCTGGGTTCGTGAGTCCATCGATGAAGGGCTGTCTCTAGTCAGCGCGGCCGTTCGTCAAGGCCGGCCCGGTCGCTTCACGCTGATGGCGGCCCTGTCGGCCGTTCACGCGAGCTCTTCACGCTGGGACGAGACCGATTGGCGCGAGATCGTGGGCCTGTACGACGTGCTGCTCGAATCGTGGCCGTCGCCCGTCGTCGCCCTCAATCGCGCGGTCGCCGTCGGCTTCGCCGAGGGTCCCTCGTCGGGCCTGTTCGCGCTCGACGAACTCGAGACCGAGCCCCAATTGGGCAGCTACCCCTACTTTGCGGTGGCCCGAGCCGAGTGCCTGCTTCGCCTAGGCGAGAGCGAGCGGGCTCTCGAATCGTTCAGACTCGCCGTGCTCTTGACCGAGAATCTCGTCGAGCGCGAACACTTGACCGCGCGCATCGCCTCATCGCTGCGAGGCGCCAGCACCGAGCCCCTCAGAAGTTGGCCGGCGCATCGCGCTAGCTCTTGATGAATTCGAGCAGGTCAGAGTTGATGACATCTGCGTGAGTCGTAGTTGCGCCGTCGAGATACCCGCGGTAGGTCTTCAGCGTCCCGTTCTGGACGAGTTTGGCCGACATCGGTCCTGTGTCGGCGTAGGTGGAAGGGCCCTCGGGGAGATCACGGAAGAACTGAGCGCGATTGATGGGACTTGCATCTGGAATCCGTCGAACACTGACTTGGCCGGCCCCCGGGATTGGCCTCGGTCTGGAGCATCAGCATCGCCGAACTGATCGAGACTGCCTTGGCCATTCGGCTCTCTCCTCGTAACTGTGAGATGCATGTGAATGACCGTGCGCGAGGTGTTCGCGCGCCGAATCGTCAGGCACCCGCGCCGGGGCTGTTTATTGTTGGACTGCGGTAAGTTGAACGACCCAGCACATCTGGATCTCCCATCGAAGAGTCAGCGTGCAACGGAGGTGCAGTGGCGCGCAGAGTGAAGTTCTTGGTGACCGTGGCGGTGGCGCTCGCCCTCGTCGCCGGTGCGTTTTTCCTGGGGCGCGCACGTGCGCCTTCGAACGCGGGTGCGGTGCCCAGGACCACGCCCACCGTGATCAAATTCACGGCTTTTTACCTCGATGTCGGGGCGTCGGAGTCGTTGGGCTTCCAGCCCACGGGCATACTCGGCCACAATGGCGCGCGTACGAACACTGGGTACGCCAACGATCTCATCCTTCGAGAGGCGCTCAAGGGGATCGAGCTCAACCTCGAACAGGTGGGCTGCCCGGGCGACACGGTGCAGTCAATTCTCGATACGCGCGCGCCTGATGCGTGCTATCAGCCGCCCCAAACGCAACTGACCAAGGCGGTTGCCTATCTCAAGTCCCAGAGCGGCCCGGGCCTGGTCACCGTCGACCTCGGCTTCAACAACGTTCGGACGTGCCTGGAGGCCGACCCCGTCAACGAGACGTGCGTGAACACTGCGATCACCGCGATTCAGGCCGATCTCCCAAAGATCTTCAGCCAACTGAAGTCGGCCGCCGGATCCAAGGTGACTTTCGTTGGCCTGGAGTACTCCGATCCCTATCTAGGCTACTACCTGAAAGGAGCGGGAGGACCGGCGGAAGCGACCGCGACCTTGCAAGGGGTAGACCGCTTGGATGCCACCCTGGGCCAGATCTACGCACATGAGGGCGTGTCCGTGGCGAACGTCCCGTCACTCTTTCAGATCAACAACAACGCGCCATTGGTCATCGCCAACGTCGGATCCATCCCGGTGAACGTCGAAGAGACGTGTGAGCTGACCTGGTTCTGCTACCCGAGCCCCTTTGGGCCGGACGACCACCCCAATAATGCCGGCTACTCGCTCATCGCCCAAGCCATAGAGGCAGTCCTGCCCACGCCGTGGTAGGCGTTCAACTCAGCGGCTCGCGGCAGGCAGCGCCATCTCTCGAACGCACGTCGTTGGATCTGCGAGAGCCACCGCGCACGGGACAACGTCACTGTCGACTCGCGTGGCGCGCCGCACCATAATGGGGAGGGTGCGCAAAAAGGACTTGGACTTTCTGCTCGGGGCGTGGAACGTAGAGCGCTCCATCGACGACACGTTCAGCGGCGACGCGGGAACATTCCATGGCACGGCCACCTTTGTTCGCGAGGACGATGACTCGCGAGTCCGATTTGACGAGACCGGGTTCGTTCACTTCGGTGAATACTCGGGTCGCGCGAGTCGGCATCTCTATTTGACTCGGGGCTCTGGTTCCTCGATCAACGTGAGATTCGCCGACGGGCATCACTTCATCACCCTCGAGCTGCACGAAGGTTTCTCGAGGGATCATCACCAGTGCCAGGACGACGGCTACGACGTCACCACCGTGGTTCTCTCCGATGATCTCATTGAAGAGCGATGGCGAGTCCGCGGTCCAAAGAAGGACTACGAAGCGGTCACACTCATGACGCGTCTGAGCGAGCCTGTGGTGGACTCGACACTCGGTCGACGCGCACCTCGCGCGTCGAGGTAGCGCGTGCCTCAGCTCGCCGCGAAGTGGGCTTTCATCGGGTCGAAGTAGCTCTTCTGCCATCCGCCCGCTCATATTCGATCTGATCCTCGGGGACGTTCGAGTATCGAACGCGAACCCGGGTGCCATCGGCTTCGGGCTCGAAGGGCACGTCGATCATCGAGTCGGGGCGCTCTTCGGAGAAGTTCGCCGATCGCCACGACTGCACTATGCGCGCGGGTGACTCGAGCGCGAAGGTCTCCTTGGACGTACCTATCCCACGCGTCGTAATCGCCTCCTTCACGGGCGTCGATGTGCGCTGCGGAGTGCTCGACACTCGTGATCCAGGCGCGATAGACGACGTCGGGCGGCGGGAATACAATCACAGACTTCGAAGTCGCGGCCCACTTCTCCTTCATTGGCGCATCTTCGCCATGACAAGCACGACGCGAGCGCGGCGACTAGTTGGGGCGCACGCGGGCGCGAATGGTGGCGATCCAGCACGCCGCGGCGATGCGCGCTTTGGCCACCTCTTCTCGACGGTCGCTCGCGCCCTCGCCCGTCACCGGATAGGAGCCGAGGTACTTCACCCGCGCCAGATGAGCCTGCAGATCAGCCAGGCAGTCGGCCACGACGTCGTCGGCCACGTGACCCTCGAACTCGATGACAAAGCAGTAGTCACCGAGACCTCGCTTGGTCGGACGGCTCTCGAGCTTGGTGAGGTTGATGTCGCGCGCGGCAAATCGACCGAGGATGGCGTAGAGGGATCCGGGGCGGTCGGCGTCCTGGAAGCAGACGATGGTGGTGCGATCGTGACCCGTGGGGGCGGCCACCGCGTCGCGGCCCACCAGAACGAACCGCGTGGCGTTCTCTGGGTGATCTTCGATGTCGGCGGCGGCGACCTCGAGCCCGAAGAGGTCCCCGGCGAGCGCCGAGCCCACGGCAGCCCAGGGCTCAAGTGAGCGAGCGACGTCCGCCGCCGCCTGAGAGGTGGAAGTGGTCTGGACCGTCTCGAGGCCTCGTCGGTGGACGAATTCGCGCACCTGGCCCAGCGCGTGCACGTAACTGCGCACGCTGGTGATTTCCTCCAGCGTGACGCCCGGGCGAGCGAGCAAGTGCAGATGGATCGGCAGGACGATCTCTTGGACGATGACCAGATCGTGGGTGAAGACTAGGCCGTCGATCGTCGCCGACACCGTCCCCTCGAGGGCGTTTTCAATCGGCACGAGTCCCTGGTCGAGACTGGCGTCGGCCACCGCACCGAGCAGATCCTCCAACGAGGGGTAGGCGATCGCGTCCACGTTCTCTAAGGTGGTCACGGCCTCGTGGGAGAACGAGCCCTCTGGTCCAAGGTAGCCCACACGGTCGCTTGCCATTAAGAGATGTTAGTTGAGGCGTCATCAGGGCTTGAGCGCGCAGCCGTGCGGCATCGTTTGAGGCCGTACGATAACGGGGGACCATTTTCGAAAGGGAGTGCAATGGGGCACAAGATGTTTGACTACGACGGGGAGTTCGCCGACGCCATTTTCGCGTACTGCCGCGAACGACTTTCGATGGATCCGGTGCCGCTGGACTACGGAAGTCAGCTGGCGATCCCCAGCGACAAGCTGGCCGGGCTGATCCGTCCCCAGGGTCGCAACCCCGAAGAGATCCTCGACTTCTTCAAGACCACGCTCGCTCCCGCCGTCGTCTCCATCGACTCCCCGGGCTTCTTGGCGTTCATTCCGAACGCGCCCACGAAGAACTCGCTCCTCTTTGACATGGTCGTCGCCTGCTCTGGTCTCAATGGGACAAGTTGGCTCGAGTCAAGCGGTGTCGTGGTGGCTGAGAATCAGGCCCTGTCATTCCTCTCTGAGACCGCCGGACTCCCCGAGAGCTCCGGCGGCGCCTTCGTGGCCGGCGGGTCGATAGGCAACCTCTCGGGCCTGACCGTGGGGCGCGACGTCGGGCGCACGAAGCGCCCCGAGCTCAATCCCCGTGACGTACGCTTTGCCATATCGAGTGACGCCCACTCAAGCATCGGCAAGGCGTTGCACGTGCTGGACGTCGACACTCTCATCGTCAGGACCGAGGACCACCGATTTACCCTCGAAGCGCTGAGCGCCGCTCTCGCCAAGGACCCGCACCCCGAGAACGTGGTGGGCATCGTGGCGACCGCCGGCACCACGAACGCGGGCATCGTGGACGATCTGGAAGGGCTCGGCAGCTACGCGCGCGAGCACGACCTGTGGTTCCACATCGATGGCGCCTACGGCGGTGCGGGCATCTTCTCTCCGACGCACCGCCACCTCTTCGAGGGGATCCGTCACGCCGACAGCTTCATCGTCGATCCCCACAAGTGGCTCTTCGCGCCTCTGGACTGCTGCGCGCTCATCTATCGCAACCCGACGGTCGCGCGCAAGGTGCTCGCCCAGCAAGCCAGCTACCTCGACGTCCTGCACGACAGCTCCGACGAGAACTACGAGTGGAACCCCTCGGACTTCGGCATCCACCTCTCGCGACGGGCTCGCGGGTTACCTTTTTGGTTCTCGCTGGTCACCAACGGACCAGCCGCCTACGAGTCGGCTGTCCAGAGCGCCATCGACCTGGCCCAGCGCACCCAGCAACTCATCCAAGAGAGCGAGCACCTCGAGATGGTGCGCCCATCGAACCTGTCGATTGTGCTCTTTCGCCGGTTGGGCTGGGATGCGCAGCGCTACAGCGAATGGAGCCAAGAGTTGCTGCGCCGCCAAGTCGCCTTCGTCACCCCCACCAAGTGGGAAGGCGAGGCCGTGGGACGGATTGCCTTCCTGCACCCCAACACCACCGAAGAGATGGTCGTTGAGATTCTGAACTCGTTGCGCGACTGAGGCACGCCGTCACCGTCTCGACGTGATGGCGGTCGAGGCGTCCGCCGCAGTCACCGCGGCGATAATCCACTCACAATGAACTATTTTTCGTATGAAAACAGACGGATGCCTCCCGAGACCTCGCGAAAGCGATCCACGGGCCAAATCGAAAAACGAAGACTCAATCGCTGTAGGTAAAATTGTCAGCGCCAGAAAGATGCCGGAGCGATTATTGTTCGCTTCTTTCGCTAGAACTATTGTCTCCAGGTCATTCCCGAACTTCGAATATCTGGCTCGAATGCGACGTTCCTTGTTAGCGGATCGTTACCAGTCAGTTTTTCGCTTTTCCCACGCGAGCGGGCGATACGAGTTAGATGTCGCCTCGCTCCCAGTTCCCTCCTCGCAGTGACCAACCCTTTCGCCCCAACTCTAGAAGTCGTGCACCGCGCCGTTCCAAGGCCGGAACCTCCAGTCGGATTGTGGAAGTCGGATCTCCGACACCAACATTCTCCGACCCCTTCATCCCTACTTCCGCGTAATTGACGTTCAATGTCGGTGCGCCAGTGACATTCACTTCTAAGTGGTCCGGAAAAATCGTGATCCATTGAACCAACTCTTCGACCAGGACGCGCCTCTCCGAGTCCTCTGCGGCCTCCCAAACGGCGGATATGTCGAGGTTGGAAAGAATCTTCACGACCGCCTCAAAACGTTCTTCTAGGTCGTTTGCGACGTTCGCCGCGTTCAACTCTTCGGCGGCTTGACCCCTCGCCGTTTCGATCTGCAGGTTCAGTCGATCCTCTTCCTCTTTGAACCCGTCTTGACTGATCTTCCCCGCGTAGTGGAGTTCAAGCAACGTTCGCCTACGGTTTGAGAGGCCCTTTAGCGCCTCCGCGGACGATGGCCGGCGGACCCGGCGCCCGCTC
>JBOGFT010000010.1:0-40174 GCA_050701895.1 Acidimicrobiales bacterium | reverse complement strand
ACTACCTCAACGCTCACAATGGCGACCCCAAGCCGTTCGTGTGGGTCGCCTCCGCCGAGAGCATCCTCGAGAAGGTGAGTCGCGGTCGCGTAGCACTCGAAGCAATTACCAATTAAAACTGATTCACTGCACTAGTAGTGCATCGAGACGCTCTGAAGGCGTGTTCCAATCGAGCGTCTCACGTGGACGGGAATTGAGTTCATCAGCCACGAACTTCAGGTCCTCAACACTGTGCTGATAGAGGTCAGTTCCCTTGGGGAAGTATTGACGCAAAAGGCCGTTGGTGTTTTCGTTACTGCCTCGTTGCCAGGGGCTTCCCGGATCACAGAAAAACACGTCAATGTCCGTGGCGACGCTGAAGGAACGATGCTCAGCCATCTCAGCGCCCTGATCCCACGTAAGACTTCGACGTAGTGATGAAGGGAGATCCTGCATCGTTCGCACGAGTCCGTCACGGACTGACTCGGCGTGACGTTCACGATTGAGATGAACGAGCATGACATAACGACTTGCTCGTTCCACGAGTGTTCCGATCGCCGAGTTATGGAGTGCCCCGATGATCAAGTCGCTCTCCCAGCGCCCGGGAACGGTGCGATCGTCAGCTTCGCTGGGCGCTCGGCGATCATCGTCATAGGATCAACAAATCGCTGGGTGCGCTGGCTTGCGCTGCGTCGGGGTTTGCGCTGTGAGCGTCCACGCCGAGTAACCGAGATCAGTTCACGTTTCAAGGCTCCTCGACTTTGCACGTAGATCGCTTGATAGATCGTCTCGGTGCACACTCGCATCCCCGTTTCGCCGTCAAAGTCCTTCGTGAGCCGATGACTGATCTGCTTCGGCGACCACTTTCGCGCCAGACCTCGAGCTTGGGTAGTCACGAAGAGGGCCGTCGACCTGTAGCTTTCCAGGTCTTGGGCGTGGTCGACGGGCCGCGGCCGCGCGGTGCGCGGCGTAGGGCATGTAGCCGAGCGAGGACGTCGTATTACGTTTCAGTTCACGGCAAATCGTCGAGGGCGAGCGACCGAGTTCTTCGGCGATGGAACGAATTGATCGGCCACTTCGATGAAGATCGTGCAGACGCTCTCGCTCGTGGAGCCCCAGGAATCGAGAGCTGATGGAGCGTTCGAGCCGATCGAGGTCGAGCTTCTCGCCGTGGACGAGGCCAGCGCCATGTTCACTTGCTGCGCGCCATTCACCAGTGTCGGCGCAACCAGTCCGGCAGAATTGGATCGGTTCATGGCCCGCGATCAAAATGGTGCGTCGAAGCCCGCGAGTAGGCGTTGAATGCGCCACGCGCCGTCGTGCTTCATCATCTCAAAGCGGTAGGGGCCTGTGGTCATCGGGGTCATGGTTGCTGAGCTGGCGGCAGTGAGCAAGAAGTACGCCTGGGCACTCGCTCGCGTGGCCGCCACGTCGTCGAAGATGATGTTGGTGAAGAAGTGTCGGCGTTGGTCGGTTTGCACGGTCCAGAAATCGCTGAGGAAAGCCATGATCTCGTCGCGCCCGGCGTAGGGGCCGACGGTGTCGATCCCCATGATGTTGCCGATCCATACCGCGTCACTCGTGAAGCAATCGCGAAGGCGCTCGACGTCGCGTTCGTCAAAGCCCCAACCGTAGCGGTAGATGCACTCGCGAATCTCTTCGCGATCGGAGCCCGACGCCGAGAGTCCAAGAGCGCGCAGAACGCTATGGCCCACGCGGGTGGCCCACCCGGGTTTTGGGGCGTCGTCGGTGTTAGAGCGCATGGAACGTTGCTTGTCGCGCCTACGAGCGACGAGTGGGGCGACGGAGGAATTGGCCCTCGGGCGTGCCGGTGATGGTGCCATCTTTGAGCACGTGGTGACCGCGCACGAAGGTGTCGGTGACCTTCGCGGTCATCTCGAAATCCTCAAAGGGCGTGTACTCCTGGGCCGACTCTGATTCTTCGGCGCGCACCGTCCAGTTCGCGCTCGGATCCACTAGGCAGAAGTCGGCGTCGAAGCCGGCGGCCACGTCGCCCTTCGTGTGCAAACCAAATCGCTGAGCCGCGGCCGCCGAGACCAGCTCGGCGATGCGACCCAGTGACAATCCCCGACGCGTCCCTTCGGTGATCAGTCCCGCCAGAAGGTACTCGGCGCCGCCAAAGCCCGATTTCGCCAGGAACACGTCTTCTTTGGGGTCCCCGAATTTGGTTTCGGCGCGACAGCACGCGTGATCACTCGATACCCAGTCCAGTTCGCCGGCGAGTAAGTGGGTCCACAGGGCCTCGACGTCCTCTCGGGGACGAAGGGGTGGGTTCACTTTCCCACCGACACCGGCCTGGGCCGTTTCGATGTCGGCCAGCAAATGGCCGATGGTGACTTCGCGGCGAAAATTGATGTTGGGGAAGGTCTTGGCCATCAACATCGCGGCCTCGACGGCTTTGCGTGAGGAGAGGTGCAGCAGGTTGATGTTGGCCAGGCCCGTTTCGTAGGCGAGGTAGGACGCGATTGACACGGCCAAGCCCTCGGAGTGCGGCGGACGTGAGGCGTGGTAGGCCTCAAGACCGCTCAAGGTCGCGTCGCTCTCCACGATCTTGGTGTACGCGGCCATGATCTCGGCCGTCTCGCAGTGCAGGGACAGAGAGATGTCCTCAGCGCTATCGGCGAAGCGGGGCTCCTCGCGGGCTTTTTGGATCCCGCGCATAATGAACTCGAATCGGGCGTAGTCGTAACTCTCGTCGGGCGGCAGCATGAGGAACTTCTCTTGATTGCTGGAACTACCGTGAAGCCCGTGACGGCCATAGAACATGAATATCTTGAATGAGGTGATGCCAAAGTCAGAGATCAGTGAGGGTATTTCATCGATGTGGCTGCCCAGGATGGGTGCCACGTGAAAGGCGTAATCGACGAAGGCGTTGCCCTCGGCGGCGGCCAAGGCCTCGGGCAGGACTTCTGAATACGGGCCACTGCGGTTGAGGTAGTAGGCGCCGGTGCGTATGTAGGTGAGGGCGCTGGTGACACCGCCCTGGGCGCAGGCGCGACTTTCGCTCGTGGTATCGAGTTCGAGGGGGTTATAGATGCCCCAGTGCTGGTGACTGTCCACCACGCCGGGAAACAACAAACGACCTCGTGCGTCGAGGATGACTTTGGCGTCATCACCAAGCGACGGCGCGATCTCGACGAAACGCCCGTTGGTTATCGCCACATCACTTGTCACCGGCTCTTGTCCGGGACGCACTACACGCGCGTTCTTCACGATGAGATCAATCACTGATTGCTCCTTTAGAGCTTTGGGTCGTTGCGGCGACGGCTCACCGCGCTTCAAACGCCAGGGCGTCAAAGAGCGGGGTCACGGTCGCCAGCGTTTCCAGACTATCCACCAAAATCTCCACGTTCCGAACTGCGCCTGATGAGAGGTGACGGCGCGCGTTGTCGGAGAACTTCACCGCCAACTGCTCGCCGCTCAACGGCCGCTCGCCACCGCCGAGGTTGCTCAGAACTTTCTCTTCGATCACCTCGCCGCTCGACAGTGTCGCGCGCAACACCGCGGGGAACTGCAGAGGGAAGATCGCCGTGCACTCGTCATTGCTGACGACGCTCACCTTGGCCATGATCTCGCGTCGAGCCGGATCCTCCGCGAGCTCGTCGCTGTAGTCGTCCAGTCCCGCGCCAAGGCCGCCGCCGCCCAGTAGTCCGAGGGCGACTGCGTAGGGCCCGCTGAATTGAGCCATGTACGCCGTGCTCGGGGCGCGTTTGGTCTCGATCGGTTCGCCAATGGTGCGCACGATCGATGCGGGAACGCCCAGCTCCAGGCGAGTGATGCTCCCAAAATCGACGCCGCGCACGCGCAGGGCCGCGGCGGCGTCGATGGCGGTGTGGGTAAAGTGATTCGCGGGGTAGGGCTTAAAGAAGATTCCCGGAACTTCCCACCGGATTCCGAGTTCTGAAGTGATCCACTCGGGGTAGAACTCACCGTGCAACCAAGCCTGGAAGAACCCGAAGCGGCCTTCCAAAATGGTGGGCGGCCCAGTGAAGCCGTGGTGCACTAGATCGGTGGCGACGCAGGCGGCGTGAGCGGCCCAGCCACAGTGCATGCGCTTGACCGAACCTCCGGTGCGGTTGGCTTCGATGACCCCGGACCCCATTGAGGCGGCCACCGCGAGGGCGTGGGTGATCTGTGCACTATCGAACCCCGCCAGCAGCGAGGTCGCCACGACCGAACCGAGAGTGCCGCAGATGGAGGTGGCGTGTTGACCATTGTCGAAGAACAACGAGCGACCGGTCGCCTCGTCGTAGCCGGCCATGCCCAGGCGCACGCAGACTTCCAGACCGCACGCGATGGCGGCAATGAGTTCTTCGCCGTTGCGCTGGTGGGTCTCGGCCATCGCTAAGGCGGCCGGAATGACCGACGCGCTCGGGTGAAGAACCGACGGTAAGTGTGTGTCGTCGTAGTCCAAGGAGTGGGCGAGTGTGCCATTCACCAGCGCCGCCAACGACGCGGGAAGCGTCTCGGCAAGACCGACGGCGTGGGCGTCTTTTCGCCCCCCTTGGCTCGAGGCATAGGCGCGCACGCCAGCGCTGGTGTCGAGGTCACTCGCCGCGACGCAAATTCCCAGGACGTCGAGGACGCGCTTACGCACGCTGTCGATGACCTCTAGTGGGAGTGCCTCGAAGGGGTGCTCAACGGCGAAGGTCGCTATGACCTGACTAAGCGACGGTTCAGTCACGCGCGATGAGGGCCACGGGACGAATGGGCGAACCGGTGGCTCCCACCAGGCGCAGCGGAATGGCGACGAAGGTGAACTCATGTACCTCCGCGGCGGCGATCTCTTCGAAGTTCATGGCTTCCATGATGTAGATACCTCGCTCCACCAGTAACACCCGATGCGCGGGCAGTAGGTCGTGACCCTTGCCCGGGGCCAAGCGTTCAAAGGCGATGCTGTCGGCGCCCACGGCCAGGGGCGCGAAGTTAGCCAACCAGGTGGCACCCGCTTCGCTCACGCCCGGCACTCCCGTGTCGCGACCCACATAGGAGTCACCCTCGACGTCGAACCGACGGGCCCATCCACTACGCACCAGCACCACGTCACCGGGGCGGGGCTCGAGTTTGTGATGACCTAGGGTCGCCTCCAGGTCCCCGGGAGTGATCTCATAACCCGGTTCGCACACGTCGAGTCCCAGCGCGCTCGGCACGTCGAGCAATACTCCGCGCGTTATGAGTGGACTAATCGTGTGTACGCCTAGGCCCATGAAGCGCCCGCCCAGCTGGGCCTCGCTCGCCGAGGAGCCGTCGTATAGGCACCCACCAAAAGAGACGTGCGCGAGGGCGTCGATGTGCGTGCCGACGTGGGTGCCCGTAACAATAAGGTCGTTCGCGGCCGAACTCCCGTCAGAGCGCATGATGTCGCCGTGGCGACGCGCCAAGGTGTGGGTGTACTTGGGGTGATTGGGCGACTGGGGCATTCCCGAAAAAAGCGGCCGGCCCAGGTCGTAGGTGACCACGCCCTGACTCAGCGCCTCTAACAGGCGATCGGTCACGCGACGACCCCTTTTTTGCGAAGTTGAGTGACGACATCAGACTCCATGCCGAGCTCTCCAATAAGAATGTCGTCCGTGTTAGCTCCGAGAGCTCGACCAGTGAAGCGAATGCTGCCGGGCGTTTCGGACATGCGCCACATCACGTTGTGCATCATCACCGTACCGAGGTCGTCATCGGGGACCTCGAGGAGCATGTCGGTAGCGCGGATGTGCGGGTCCTCGACGATGTCGCGGGCGTCGTAGATCGGAGCCATGGCGGCACCGGCCTCGACGAAGGCGTCCATTACCTCCTCGCGGGTACGCGCCCCCACCCAGTCCGCGACGTAGCCGTCGAGTTGGTCTACGTGTTGAACGCGTCCGGCACCCGAGGAGAACCACTGCTCATCAATCACCTCGGGGTGTCCCACGAGGCGTAGAACCCGTTCGGCAATCAGTTGGGCGCTCGTGGAGATCGCCACCCACGAACCGTCGACCGTGAGGTAGGTATTTCTTGGTGCGTTCTGGGTGGAACGGTTTCCGTGGCGAGAGTCGATGACACCGCTATGGTGATACGCGCTCGGCGACGGTCCGACGGCGGTCATGATGGGCTCCAGGATGCTCATATCAACCACCTGACCGTGTCCGCCGCCGACCTCGCGGTGACGCAGCGCCATGAGTACCGCCGAGACGCTGGCCATGCCACAGATGCTGTCGGCGAGTCCAAAGGCGGGCAACGTCGGAGGGCCGTCGCTTTGGCCGGTGAGGTGGGCAAATCCACTCATGGCTTCAGCCAGCGTGCCAAAGCCCGCGCGGTCGCTGTAGGGGCCAGTTTGTCCAAAGCCCGTGACGCGCAGAATGATCAAATCGGGGTTGACGTCCCACAACCGCTCCGGCCCGAGTCCCCATCGCTCTAAAGTTCCGGGCCGAAAGTTCTCGACGAGAACGTCCGCGTCTTTGACCATGCGTCGTAATATGTCGGCCCCGTCAGGATCACCGAGGTTGAGGCCGAGCGTTCGCTTGTTGCGAGAGACTTCTTTCCACCACAGCGGTACCCCCTGGTGTTGATACCCGTGTCCGCGAAGGTTGTCGCCGTGTTGGGGATGCTCGATTTTGATGACATCCGCGCCAAAATCGCCGAGGATTTGGCAGCACAACGGGCCCGCAATAATGGAGGACGCGTCGATGACTCGCAGACCGGCGAGGGCTCGCGGCGCCGAGCGGTGGTCAGAATCTTGGGCCGAGCGAGTCACGAAAGGGAGTATAGAGACGGTCGCTTCGCGCTTAACGGGACTCGTTACTTTGGATGAAGGGTACTCGTTCAGAACGTCTCGTACTATCGGGTTCACGCTGGCGCAATGAATCGCTGACCGACGGCAGGAGTTATCGCGGCTTGAGGGGTCGGCAATGTTCGCTCGCCCCGATTCGTGCGAGGAGGAGATAGGGACTGATGAACGCTTCATTTACTCGAGCGACGCTAAGCGCGAGGTGCTCACTACTCCGCGCGGGTCGACGGGGAAGCCGATGACCTCGCGACGTTTCCCCCGGGTCATGGTGTACGTGCCGGGGAGCGACTCGGCCAAACTCCAAAAATCGAGAGACTTCGACGTTGATGCGGTCATCGTGGACCTTGAGGACTCCGTGGCCCCGTCGGCCAAGGCGTCGGCGCGAGCCGAGTGCGCACGCGAGTTGACGCAATCGAAGCGCCGTGGCCAGAGTTGGGTGCGGGTGAACGACCTCGGTGGTGATGAGTGGTTGGACGATATCGCCGCGGTGGTACTTCCCGGTCTCGATGGCATCATCGTGCCGAAAACCGAGAGCGCTGGACAGTTAGAGGAGCTCGACTCTGCGCTGCTCGGTCTGGAACGTGAGAGAGAACTTGCCCCGCGCTCGATTCTTCTTCTGGCCACCATCGAGACGCCGGTCGGAATGGATAATCTTCCTGGCATCACCCAGTCGACGCCCAGATTGCGCTGCCTCGGCTTTGGAGCGGGTGATTTCTCGCGAGTGGTGGGAGTCGAGTTCCCGGCCACGTCCGGCGGTTCAGTGACGATGCTCGATCGAGTCCGCACCGACATTGTGCTGAGGTCGTCACTCGCTTCGCTAGAAAAGCCCCACGATGGTGTGTTTGGCGACTTTCGAGACCTGGCTCTACTGGCTCACGAGGCGACCAGGGCTCGACAGATGGGATTTGGCGGAAAACACGCCATTCACCCATTGCAAATACCCATCTTGATGGAGTGCTTCGCTCCGCGCGCCGACGAAGTTGATCGTGCCCGAAAAATGGTGGCTGCCTACGAAGCGTCCGTGGCCAAGGGTCAGGGCGCGACGAGCGTCGACGGCCACTTCGTTGACAAGGCCACCTACGAAGGAGCACTCGAGATCGTGCGTCGCTCGCAACTTTGACCCGCCATGAGTCGGGGATTTTCTGCGCCCGTCGAGGTCACGCGCCCTTTGTACATCTATTTATTGGTTCGACGGGTTTTTACTGGGTGACGGATCGGCGAGTTGTCCCCCCATGGCCCGTGCGAATCGAGGTTCACTCCGCTCGTCGGTGAAACCCGAATATGTATACAGAATTGCTGAACGTACCTGACCTTGACAATGAAGGGCCTGTGTGTATGATGACGCATTAGGTCATTTAACAAGGGGGACTTTATTAATGTTGCAAAATATGTTTAGAAAGAACTGCACTCTCGTTACCGTCGCGGTGGCCACATTGTGTGCAACTTCGGCGGTAATTGGTGTGGGGTCGGCTGCTTCGGCGTCGGGTTCGGGCGGTTTGGCTGCGGCACAACAGTTGATTGCTCAGCATGAAATTCTTCCTACCTTCGTCGCGCCCGGCCCAGCGCTAAAGGGCAAGGCCCTAGGTAAGGGCAAGACAGTTTTGATCGTGCCCTATGACATGGAAGTGCCCTACAACGTGGTGACGGTGAACGGCATCAAGGCGGCGAATAGCTTGCTGGGCATCAAGACCCTCCTGTACCAGGACCAAGGCGAGCCGTCGCAGTGGGAAGCTGGCGTTCTACAGGGCATCACCGACAAGGTGAGCGCTATTGACCTCATTGGTGGTTTGGAGCCTTCGAGCGTTGAGCCCCAGATCAAGATGGCGGAGAAGGCCGGTATTCCCGTGATTGACTCGACTGGTAACGACCCGTCGGTGAAGTCACCCTCCTACGTCACAACGGACGTTCCGCTGAACTACACCTTGGCCGGGGAACTCGAGGCCGCCTGGGCTATCTCCCAAACCAACGGCAAGGCCGACGTGTTGATCATCACTTCGAGCGACGTGGACGCGAGTAAGTACGTCACCGCGGGAGCCACCAAGACGATGGCGAACGACTGCTCGACATGCACGGTGCACACCATTGACGTTCCTGTCACCGAATGGGGTACCGAGGAGACGCCTGACGTCGAGGCCGCGTTGACGGCGGACCCGGGCATCACGTACATCTTGCCCAACTACGACAGCGAAGTTCCTCTAGTTGACGCAGCGTTGACCGAGGCGAAACTGACATCGGTTGGTGTGGACTCCTTTAATGGAGACCCCGCACCGCTGGCTCAGATTGCTGCCAACAGCGGACTCAACATGGACATCGGCCAGGACATGGTGTACACGGGGTATGCGACCGCTGACGCCGAGCTGCGGGCCTTCGGTCACGCGAAGAGTCGGGTGCTGACGCTCAATGAGAACATTCCATTCGTCATCTTTGATGCCAATAACGTCTCGACCACCGGCTCTAACTACGCGGGTGGCTATGGCAACGTGCTGAATGGTTACCGCAAGTTGTGGGGTCTAATAAAGTAACGACCTAGTCATCGGACTAAGTCAACGTTGTAAGTGAGTACGCGGGTCCCGACAGTCGAAAGGGGTGTTGGGGCCCGCGTGTTCATTTCAAAGGTACGGAGGGACTAGGGGACGAAGTGATTCCGGACGTAGAAATTTCACACGTGAGTAAGCGCTTCGGTGCGGTGGTCGCCCTCGAGGACGCGCACATCACGTTGCGCTCCGGTGAAGTTCGCGCTTTGGTCGGGGCCAACGGCAGCGGAAAGTCAACGCTGGTGAAGATTCTGTCCGGATTTCACCGCCCCGACAGTGGCGTCTTGAAGATCGGTGACATCGAGGCTGATCTGAACGAAGACTGGCGCCACGGTGAGCACTGGCAGGTGGGGACGGTCCACCAGGACTTGGGCCTACTGACGGGGGTGAGCGTCGTCGAGAATTTCCTGTTGCCAGAGTTGGCGGTTGGACATGCGGCGGGCGTGAAGTTGAACTGGCGGAAATTGCGGTCGTCGGTCGCCAGCCACTTGGGCCGATTTGATGTCGACACCTCGCTAGTGCGGCGCAAGATTAATGAGTGTCCCCGGGTCACGCAAGCGGTTATTGCGCTCGCCCGGGCGGTGTGGATCCTCGAAGGCGGATTCGCCCAAGGGACGTCTGAGGCGATGGTCGGCGACGCCCAACGGCCCGCGACGCTCATTCTGGATGAGATTACGGCCTTCTTGTCGTTGAGCGAAGTGGCCAAATTACGCGAGGTGATTCGTGGCGTGGCCGCCAGTGGCCACAGCGTGCTGTTGGTCTCTCACGATCTTGACGAGGTGCTCAGTTTCGCCGATGAGGTCACGGTGTTCCGCGACGGGCGCGTCGTAGCGGAACGACGCGTGACCGACGTGAAGAAGGCCGAACTCTTTAGCGTGATATCTGGTATTTCACTCGACGAAACCCAAGCCGCCACCGCCACTAGAATGTCCACCTCGCGCCAGAGCCTCTCGATCGAGGTAAGCGACCTACGCGCGGGCGAAGGAGCGGTGGGTCCTCTCAGTTTTGACATCAGCCCCGGTGAGGTGTTGGGCATTACGGGTTTGCTGGGATCGGGATTCGAGAACGTTCCCTACGCACTCTTTGGGGCTGACCCGAGTGCTCGCGGCACCCTCACCATCAACGGTTCGACCTGCGAACTCGCCGGTGTGTCGCCAGCGCGATCGATGGCCCAGGGTGTGGCGCTGGTCCCAGGTGATCGTGGTGCTCAAGGGCTCTGGGGTGACATGACCATTGCGGAGAATTTGTCCGCGTCGGATGGGTCTCTGTCTCTTCATCCGTGGCTCCAAGCGCGTGCTCCCATGTGGCGTCGAGGCGACGCTGCGGTGCGGGAGTACGCCATCAAAGCTCCGTCGTCACGATCGAAGATTGCCGAGTTGAGCGGCGGTAACGCCCAGCGAGTTCTGATGGCCAAGTGGCTCGCCGTGGAGATCGATTTCTTGTTGTTGGACGAGCCGGTACGGGGCGTTGACGTGGGAGCCCGCCTTCAGATCGCCGAGCTGATTTTGGATCGTGCGAGCCGAGGTCTCAGCGTTCTGTGCGCCACGAGCGACCACGAGTTCCTTTCTCAAGTGGCCCATCGAGTGCTGGTGTTCGCCAACGGAGAACTTTCCTTCGAGTTGCATCCCAAAGACGGCGCGTCGTTCGTGGCCAAAGACGACATGGTGTGGGCCTGTCAAGCAAAAGAAGACTCTTCGAACTCTTCAAATTTAGGATAGGCAGAACATGTCAAGTATCGAATCAGACAGTGCCGCGACGAGGCAGGAGAGTGACGGCGCCACGCGCGAGCGGAACTTCGCGAAAGGCCTGAGAGTCCGAGAGGTTCTTCAACAGGTCTCCTTGTTGATGGTCTGGATCATTGTGGTGATCACTTTTGGGGCACTTCGACCGGACACGTTCTTGACGTTGGGAAACTTTTCGGCGATCTTTGGTACGAACGCAACCCTGGCTGTTTTGTCCTTAGCGCTCATCGTCGTCTTGCGTGCCGGTGACTACGACCTCTCTGTAGCGGCGATCATGACCACCTGTTCGGTGACGCTAGGCGTATTGAACGTCACTCACCACGTGCCGCTGTTGTGGGCGATTGTCGTATCGGTACTGTTCGGGACCGCTCTCGGAGCGCTGAATGCTTTCATCGTCGTCATCGTGGGCGTCGATTCTTTCATTGCCACGTTGGGCATGGGGACGGTGCTCGGTGGTGTGGCTCTGTGGTTCAGCGGACAGCAACAGATTGTCGGAGTGTCGGACCACCTCGTCAACTGGGTGATCGTTAAGCAGATTTTCGGCATACCGATTGCGTTTTATTACGCTATCGCCATCGGCCTCATCATTTTCTACGTCTTTCGATATACCGCAGTGGGTCGACGCTTACTCTTTGTGGGGAAGAACCGCGAGGTATCTCGCTTGTCGGGTATTCACGTGAAGCGAGTGCGTTTCGGCGCGTTCGTGGTGGCGGGTTTCATCTCGGCGATTGCGGCACTTCTGTATACCGGGTCGAGTGGTACGGCCGATCCGACGTCGGGAATCAGCTACTTGTTGCCGGCCTACGCTGCCGCGTTCCTTGGAGCAACGTGCATTGAGATTGGTGGCTTTAACCCCATTGGGACGCTCATCGCGGTGTACTTCCTTGTCACCGGAGTCTCGGGACTGGCCATTCTGGGCGTACAGAACTACGTGCAGAATATTTTCTACGGTGGTGTGCTGATCATCGCGGTGGCCGGGTCACAGGCATTTTCTCGCAGTCGTTCGCGCGTTCTGCTCGATTAACTCGGCCTACGAATGGCCATCGCGCGAACGCCGATACCGCGGGGAACTACTGCCCGGCGTCGCTGTTATTGTTATGAATCGCTACCAGCGCCGCGCGTATGTGCGACAACATCGCCGACTCCGCCCAGATTGCGTCGCGTGAGCGGAGCGCTTCCACGATTTCGTGGTGCTGCCTGAAACTTCGTTGGAGATCCGCACCGGAGTACGACTGGAACGTATGGCGCACAATGGGTGCTCGGCGAATCGCGGTGATGACCGAGATGAGTTGAGAGTTTCCCGATCCTCTCACGATTGCGTCGTGGAGTTCGTTATTGAGAATCGTGATTTTCCCCATGCTCGGAGTTGGCAAGGCGACCTCGCGGTCCATCTCAGCGGTGATCTCGTCGAGCCGTTCGATGTTCAACAGGCCGGCCTCTGCCGCCAAGCCAGCACCCCAGGGCTCGAGTCGGCAACGTATTCCGTAAAACTCTTGTTGGTCTTGAAGGGTCCAGCGTTCGACTTGAGCGCCGCGATTGCGCTCGTGGCGAATGAGCCCCTCGGCGGCCAGGCGATTGAGGGCTTCACGCACGGGAGTGCGACTGACGCCCAACATTGCCGCGAGGTCAATTTCGCGTAACCATTGATCGGGCGGTAATTCACCCGTCGTGATGCGTTCAAGGATGGCCTCGTAGGCGAGCTCGGTAGCCTTTCCTCCTCGCGGAGAAGCGAGAGTGTCGCTCATCGGTGTTCCCACCTACCTTTTTAGTAGACCCGAGCATTGTATGGAATCCTGGCAGAATAGCACGACCGATTCTCCTTACGATATAAATAGAGACCTGCTAAGTTACGCATTTGGGGTGAGTTCGCCACGGTGAGTTCAAGGTTGTATACGAAATGAGGGGAGTAGGTAGTGGCGTCGTCGACACTTCCACTGGATGATATCCGCGTCATCGAACTCGGTTCGTTACTCGCCGGACCGTTTTGTGGGCAGCTACTGGGCGACTTTGGCGCGGAGATCATCAAGATTGAAGACCCGATAAATGGCGACCCCATGCGTCAATGGGGGCGAGAGAAAGCGCACGGAAAATCTCTGTGGTGGCCCGTTGTCGCGCGTAACAAGAAATCGGTCACGGTGGACCTTCGCACGAACGAGGGCCAGAACATCGTTCGCCGGCTGGTGAAGTCGGCGGACGTGTTACTGGAGAACTTCCGCCCCGGCACCCTTGAGCGATGGGGCTTGTCGCCCGAGGAGTTGTGGGACATCAATCCCAAACTCGTGGTGACCCGAGTGACGGGCTACGGTCAAACAGGCCCCTACGCGCTACGGGCCGGCTTTGGATCAATCGGTGAAGCTATGGGGGGCATCCGTTACGTCACGGGCGACCCGAACTCCCAGCCCGCGCGCGTGGGTATCTCCCTAGGCGACCAACTGGCCGCCACTTTCGCGGCGCTCGGCACCTTGGTGGCCCTGCACAACGTGCAACGCAACGGCCAAGGCCAAGTCGTGGATTCGGCGATCTATGAGGCGGTGCTGGCCATGATGGAGTCGTTGATTCCTGAGTGGCAGGTTGCGGGCTATCAGCGCGAACGAAGTGGACCGACGCTGCCCAACGTAGCCCCGAGCAACGTGTACCCCACGTCCGATGGCGAGATGATTCTCATAGCGGCGAACCAGGATGCGGTCTTTGGACGTCTGGCTATCGCGATGGACGAACCGGGACTGGCGAGCGACCCTCGATACCACGGTCACGCCGAGCGCGGACACAATATGGAAGAGCTCGACACCCACATCGCAAAGTGGACGTCAGACCAGAGTGCTGACGATTTGCTCGAACTGTTGCACGAGAACGGTGTGCCGGCGGGGAGAATTTACCGGGCCAAGGACATGTTGGAGGACCCGCACTTCGTCGCGCGAGAAGCCATCGTGCGTCTCATGCACCCCGAGATTGGCGAGTTCGCCATGCACAACGTGTTCCCTCGTCTCTCGACGACGCCCGGTGCGGTCCGCACGGTGGGCCCGGAGTTGGGCGAACACAACGACGAAGTTCTCACGCAGCTGTTAGGTATGTCCAACGATGAAATCGCATCATTCAAATCACGAGGAATCATTTAAGAGGGAGACCATGTCGTATCGACTAGGTGTTGACGTAGGGGGAACGTTTACCGACATTTTGTTGGTGAACGAGGAAACGGGAGAGACGTTCGGTGCCAAAACGTCATCGACGCCGACCGACCAATCCATTGGCGTGCTGCGTGGTATTGAAATGGCCTGCGCGAAGGCGGGCGTGAACCTCTCCCAGGTCACGAACATTTTGCACGGCACCACGGCGGCCACGAACGCAGTGCTCGAAGGAAAGGGAGCCAAGGTCGGACTGGTGACGACTCACGGGTTCCGTCAGGTTCTCCAGATTGCACGGTCCTTCGTGCCCGGAGGACTGGCGGGATGGATTATTTGGCCCAAGCCCGAACCTCTGGCGGCGCTCGAAAACACGGTTGAAGTCGTGGGACGTATCGACGCCACCGGTACGGTCGTCACGGCGCTCGACGAAAAGGACGTCCGTGAACAACTCCAGAAGCTCAAGGCCGCTGACGTCAAGGCCTTGAGCGTGAGTCTCATCAACTCCTACACGAATCCCGAGCACGAACTACGCGTCGCCGAAATCGCCTGCGAAGAGCTTCCCGGGGTGCTGGTATCGCTGTCGTCGACGGTGCTGCCCGAATTTCGCGAATACGAGCGCACGATCACGACGGTGGCCAACGCGTACGTGCAGCCAGAAGTGGCACGCTACTTGCGCAACCTGGAGTCGCAGTTGGAGAAGTCCGGAGCGGCCAATGGACGCCTTTACATCTTGAAGAGTGACGGCGGGTTGACCTCGGCGCGCTCGGCGTCTGACAACCCGGTCTCGGTCATGATGAGTGGTCCGGCCGGTGGCGTGGTGGGAGCCGTGTGGGTCGCCGAGCAAGCGGGTTTTTCGGACTTTCTCACCTTCGACATGGGCGGCACGTCAACCGACGTGGCGCTGGTCCAAGGGCTACAGCCGCGCATCGGTCGCGAAACGACGGTGGGTGACCTCAAAGTGCGCGCGACCTCGGTCGACGTGCGTACGGTGGGTGCTGGCGGGGGGTCGATCGCCCACGTACCGGCCCTGACCCAGGCGTTACGCGTCGGCCCCCAGAGTGCGGGAGCCTCACCCGGACCCGCGGCCTACGCCGCGGGCGGTACTGAGCCCACCGTGACCGACGCCAACGTGGTCTTGGGATACCTACCCTCGGACCTCGCGGGTGGCGAAATCGCGCTCGACCGCGAGGCCGCCAAAACGGCGGTGCAGAAGATCGCGGACGCGACGTCGCTCTCGACCGTCGAAGATGCGGCCGCGGGCATCATCGACGTGGTGAACGAAAACATGTTCGGAGCACTGCGCTTGGTCTCGGTCCAACAGGGCTTCGATCCGCGGGACTTCGCCCTGGTGGCCTTTGGTGGCGCCGGCCCGCTGCACGCCAACGCGATTGGCGTCTTGACGGGGTCCTGGCCCGTCATCATCCCGCCGTCGCCGGGGGTGTTGTGCGCCTACGGTGACGCCACCACCAGCGTGCGCGACGAGTCGGTGCGTACGTGGATTCGTAGATTTGGCGAGTTGAGTGACGACGTGTTAAAGCACGCCTTCGACGAGCGAGCGAGCAACGCCGTGGCCACCCTGCACGCCGATGGAATCTCTGACGCCGATATTGCGCTGTCGTACTCGGCGGACGTTCGCTACCACGGCCAGGGTTTCGAAATTCCCATCGAGGTCGATATCTCTCGCTTCGACGGCCAGGGAGGGGGACTGGCGGCTCTGCGCGGGGCCTTCGACGCCGAGCACCAGCGACTCTTTTCCTTCCTCCTCGAGAACAACGAGCACGAGCTGGTGACGATTCGTGCGACCGCCAAGGGCCCGCGCCCGAACGTGTCGTCTTCGAGGCTGTCCGATGGTGGTATCGACCCGCAGGCGGCTCTTGCATCCACGACGAAGATCTACGTCAGTGGAAAGTGGGTGGAAGCCAACGTTTATGATCGCGGCAAACTTCTCGCGGGCCACGTTGTCAGCGGACCGGCGATCGTGACCGAAATGGACTCGACCACCTTGATTTTGCCACAGCACGTGGGAACGGTCCACCCCAGTGGCAGCATTTTGATCCGTCCAATGAGCAACAACTAATACCAGGGGAAAGACAATGGCACGACTTATTCAAACCGCAACGAGCCCGCTGAAGGCCGTCGACGTCGACGTCATTTCGCTCGACTTGGTGGAAAATGCGCTGCGACACGCCCGCTATGAGATGGATGAGGTGCTCTTTCGTACCGCGCTGTCACCGGGTATCCGCGAGCAACACGACGAATTCCCCCTCATTGGGGACCCCGAGGGCAAGATGGTGGTGGGCCAATTCGGTTTGTCCATTCCCGACTTTCTCGAGAACTTCGATGGCGACATTGAAGAAGGCGACGTCTTATTGACCTCGGACCCCTACTCCTGTGGTGCCGCGATCAGTCACGCCAACGACTGGCTCATCGTGATGCCGATCTACTTTGAGGGTCGCATCGTGGGATGGTCGTCGATGTTCGGTCACATGAGCGACGTCGGGGGCAAGACTCCAGCTTCGATGCCCACCGACGCGAAGACCATCTTCGAAGAGGGAGTCGTGATCCCTCCCTTCAAGATCTACCGAAAGGGAGTTCTCGCCGAGGACGCGTTGCGGATCATCTTGAATCAAGTGCGCAAGCCTGAATGGAACCGTGCCGACCTCAATGGGCTCGTTGCGGCGTGTCGCACGGCGGGTCGACGCGTGCAAGAGCTCTGCCAGCGCTTTGGCGCCGCCACCTACGTGTCGGCTCTCAACGCGTTGATGGACCGCAACTACCGGGCCATGAAGGCGCTGCTCGCCATGGTGTTCAAGGACGGCGAGACGCTCGCGTTCACTGACTACATCTGCGACGACGGCGTGGGCTATGGGCCATACGAACTCAAGCTCGCCTTGACGCGCCACGGCGACAAGGTGGTGTTGGATTTCACGGGATCGAGCCCCCAGGCCCAAGGGCCTATCAACTACTTCATTAATGAGAACTTGGTGCGCATGTTTTTCGGCATTTACATGATCACCGTGGCGGACCCGCAAATCTTGTGGAACGACGGGTTTTATCCGTTGGTCGACGTCATCATTCCCGAGGACTCGTTCTGGAAACCCAAGTATCCGGCCGCCTTGAACGCGCGCAACCACGGTATTGGTCGCGTCTTTGACCTCTTTGGCGGTCTCCTTGGTCAGACCAACCCGGACTTGCTCAACGCGGCGGGGTTCTCCTCCTCGCCGCACTTCATGTACTCGGGCAACTACCACTCGGGAGAACGCAAGGGCGAGTGGTTCCAGTTGTACTCGATCGGCTTTGGCGGCATCCCGGGACGACCCATCGGGGACGGTCCCGACGGATACTCCTTGTGGCCGTCGTTCGTGAACATTCCGTGTGAGTACTTAGAGTCGTACTACCCAATGCTCATCGAGCGATGGGAGACCATCAGCGACACCGGCGGCGCGGGCCTGCACCGAGGTGGCAACGGCGTAGACGTGGCGTACCGCTTCTTGGAGCCGGGAACGATCGCCATCCACGACGACCGCTGGTTGACCTATCCGTGGGGGGTGAACGGTGGCGAGCCGGGGGCTCGGGGTACCAAGTGGATCGAGCGCGCCGACGGGACGCGCGAGGTCATTGCGAGCAAGGTCATCGATGTTGCCGTGGCACCCGGGGACGTGTTGCACTTCGTGACCTGGGGTGGCGGAGGATGGGGAGACCCTCTCGCGCGCGATCCCGAGCTGGTTGGTTTGGAAGTACGGCGCGGCTTGGTCTCTCGCGAGGGGGCACGTCACTACGGGGTGGTCTGTGACGACCACGGAGTGGTTGACGCCGCCGCCACCCAGACGCTGCGCTCAAGCATTGATGGTGAGCGGACCAAGCCCTTGCCGACGTTCAACATGGGACCGCCGCTCAGCGAGATTCTCGCCAACTGCTTGGCGGAAACCGGACTTCCCGCACCACGACCGCCCGTTCATCAGCTGTGACTGGCGCGGATGAGATCAGTGATGGATTTGGTGGCGACTTGCCTTTTGGGCGGCGGGCGGCACTTATCCTCATTGATTTCATGCACTCGTACTTCGAAGCGGAGAGTCCTTTATGTCTGCCCTCGCGCGACAGCCTGAACTCGGCGAGCCGCCTTCTCGAGGCGGCGCGCCAGACGCCCACCTTGGTGGTGCATACTCGGGTAATTTTCGGGCCTGAAGGGATTGACGGCGGCGTGTTCATGAACAAAATACCGGCTTTGCGTGCACTCATCGGTCCCAACTTCATGAATGAGTCCATGCCTGAAGTGGCGCCGAGACCCGAAGAGTTGGTGTTGATTAAACAGTACGCGAGTTCATTTTTTGGGACCACGTTGGCCTCCACGCTTCAAGCCGCTGGTGTCGACACGCTGGTGATCAGCGGAGTGACGACCAGTGGTTGCGTGCGCGCCACGGGCGTCGACGCAGTTCAACACGGGTTTATCCCCAAGGTGGTGCGTGACGGGTGCGGGGACCGCGGGCCCGGTCCCCACGAAGCGAATCTCTACGATCTCCAAGCCAAGTACGCCGACGTGATCTCCGAAGACGAGGCGCTCAAGTACTTCTCGTCACTCAGCGCCCGGTGAGTGAACTGCGGTGGGTAGCCCGCGTGCGTTTGGGGAGTCCGCCGCGACCACGGCGCTGACCTCGGGGCTTCACGCATGAGTGGGACTGCTGCGCGCACCCTCTTCGAAAAGGTGTGGGAGAGCTCGGCCATCGCGCGAACTGGCGGGGAACCCGACCTGCTCTACATTGACATGCACTTCGTTCACGACGTGTCGAGCGCCCAAGCCTTTGAAGGACTACGACAGAGTGGGCGAGTGGTCCGTCGTCCCGACCTCACGATTGCGACCGAGGACCACAACGTGCCCACCGACACGCTGGTCGTGAGCGACGCGACGAGTCGTCGTCAAATTGGCGCGCTGCGCGCCAACTGCGACGAGTTTGGGGTGCGTCTGTTGCGCCTCGGGGAAGCGGGTCAGGGCATCGTGCACGTGATCGGTCCTGAACTCGGCCTCACCCAACCCGGGATGGTGATTGTCTGTGGCGACTCGCACACCAGCACGCACGGCGCGCTCGGGGCGCTGGCCTTTGGCATCGGAACCAGTGAGGTCGAGCACGTGCTGGCGACTCAGACGTTGCCCCAGGTTCGCCCACGGTCGATGTCGGTCAACGTCGTGGGCGCCCTGTCCGGCGAGGTCACCGCGAAGGATCTCGCGCTGGCTCTCATCGCCACGATGGGGACTAGTGGCGGGCAAGGCTACGTGGTGGAGTATCGCGGAGAGGTCGTCCGATCGCTCAGCGTGGAAGGTCGAATGACGTTGTGCAACATGTCCGTTGAGTGGGGCGCGCGAGCGGGAATGGTCGGGCCCGACGAGACGACGTTCGCCTATCTGCGCGGACGGCCCCATGCACCGTCGGGAGTTCATTGGGAAGAGGCCCTGCGAGAGTGGTCGCTGCTAGCCACCGACGACGACGCGCTCTTTGATCACGAGGTCACCTTCGATGCGGGCAGGGTCACGCCCTTCGTAACTTGGGGAACGAATCCCTCCCAGGGGGTGGCGATCGATGGAGCCGTGCCGAGCCCCGATGAGTGTCTCGACTCGCGTCAGCGCGAAAACGCCGAGCGAGCCTTGGCCTACATGGGTCTCGTCCCCGGGACGCGACTGCGCGACGTGGCGATAGACACGGTCTTTTTGGGGTCGTGCACCAATGGTCGGCTGGAAGATTTGAGAGTGGCCGCGGACGTTCTGCGGGGGCGCCAAGTCGCCGACGGAGTGCGCATGCTCGTAGTGCCGGGCTCACTCGCGGTAAAGGCGGCCGCCGAAGCCGAGGGACTCGACCAGATCTTTCTCTCGGCAGGGGCTCAGTGGCGCGGGGCGGGGTGTTCGATGTGTCTGGGGTTGAACCCCGACGTCGTGGGGCCGCGCGAGCGCACGGCCTCGACGTCGAACCGGAATTTCGAAGGACGCCAGGGTCCCGGCGCACGAACCCACCTGGTGTCACCGGCCGTGGCGGCCGCGACGGCGGTTCGAGGGCGCTTCGCCGCGCCGAGTGATCTCGCCACAGCACGAAAGGGATAGGCAACCATGAAGATAAAGGGAGCAGTGTTGGAGGTGATGAGCGCTCCGAGGCCCTACGCCACGTCGCGGCCGGTGTCGGTGCGCGACGTCGAGCTCGACGAACCAGCCGCCCACGAGGTTATGGTGCGCATCGAGGCTGCGGGGGTGTGCCACTCGGACTTGTCGGTCGTCAATGGTGTTCGCCCTCGACCCGTGCCCATGTTGCTCGGCCACGAGGCCGCCGGCATCGTGGAACGCTGCGGGCCGTCAGTGGCCTCGCTCGCGGTGGGGGATCGGGTCGTCATGACCTTTCTGCCGCGTTGTGAGGAGTGTGCGGCGTGCGCGAGTGGCGGTTTGATGCCCTGCAGCGCCGGCAGCGCCGCCAACACCGAGGGCCGCTTGCTAGATGGAGAGCGCCGCCTGCACGACGGGAACGGAACGATACATCACCATCTGGGAGTGAGCGGCTTTGCCACCTTCGCGGTCGCCGACTATCGCTCACTGGTCAAAGTGGATCATGACGTGCCCGCCGCCGTGGCGGCGTTGATGGGTTGTGCGGTCTTGACCGGTGGAGGCGCGGTGTTAAACGCCGGTCAGCTGAAACGAGGTGAAACGCTAGTGGTTGTCGGACTCGGCGGCGTGGGAATGGCGGCGCTGCTGGTGGGGTTGGCGCACGACGACGTCACCGTCATCGGAGTGGACGCCAACGTCGAAAAGTTCGACGTGGCGCGTTCGCTCGGCGCCCACCAGGTGATGACCCCCCAACAGGCTTTGGACTCCGGGGTGCGCGCTGACCTGGTGGTGGAGGCGGTAGGGAGATCCCAGGCCTTCGAAACGGCGGTGGCCTTGACGGGTGTCGGGGGAAGGACGGTCGTGGTGGGACTTCCCGCACCCGACGACCTGGCGACGCTTTCACCCACCCGACTAGTGGCCGAGGGCCGGCGCATCATTGGGAGTTACCTGGGCAATTGCGTCCCGTCGCGGGACCTGACCACGTTCATCGCGATGTGGCGCGACGGTCGCCTCCCGGTGGAGCGACTCATTAGTGCTCGAGTTCCGCTGGAAAAGATCAACGAGGCCTTTGACGCTCTCGACCGCGGCGAGGCTCTACGACAGATCATCGACCCGTCCCTATCGGGTCACGAACACCAGGGGACCTTGTGAGTAGCACACAGCATCTGGCAGAGCTGCTCGCGCGGCCCGATCAGTCACTCATTGTGCCCGGTGCGGGCACCCCGCTCGAGGCGCTCGCCGCCCAACGAGCGGGGTGCGAGGCGGTCTACGTGAGCGGGTACTCCATCGCGGCTTGGCGCCACGGACTGCCCGACATTGGTCTGCTCGGAATGGGCGAGTTACTGGAAGCCCTCGGGGCGATCCGGCGCGTATCGGCGCTTCCGCTCATAGTGGACGCCGACACCGGATACGGCGACGCTTTGTCGGTGTACGAGAATGTTCGACTGCTCGAAGCAGCGGGGGCGAACGCGATCCAAATCGAGGATCAGACCTGGCCCAAGAAGTGCGGTCACATGGCCGGTAAGCAGGTCATAGATGCCGACGAAGCCGTGGGCAAGGTGGACGCCGCGCTGGCCGCGCGTCGTTACCCCTCCACGCTGATCGTGGGCCGCACTGACTCGCTGGGCCCCCTCGGTATTGACGAGGCGATTCGCCGCGGCCAGCGCTTTCACGAGGTGGGGGCCGATGTCGTGTTCATTGACGCGCCGGGTTCGGCTGAGGATCTCGCTCGCATTGGTGAGAGCGTCGCTGGAATCTTGATGGCCAACGTCAGCGAAGGGGGGCGAACGCCCTCGCTGTCGGCGCAGGACTTTCACGGCCTGGGCTTCCAACTGGTGATCTACCCCAGCACCCCTTTGCGCGTAGCGGCACACGCCATCGAGGAGTTTGTCGGAGACTTACATCGCGACGGCGACGCGCTGGCCTGGCGCGAACGCATGTACGGGCTCGATCAGCTGAACGATCTGGTGGGTCTGGAGGACTACCTCAACGTGGGCGACCGGCTCAACGGCGCGGCGCACTGAGCTAGACGGCGAGAAGGCAACATGGAAGCGTTCAGGATTCACACCGGCGTCGCGATGGCGCTGCGGGCGACGAACGTGGACACTGACCAGATCGCTCCCTCGCGTTTTTTGAAGCGAATCACTCGCTCGGGGCACGCGGACGTCCTGTTTGGCACCTGGCGCGAAGACCCCGACTTTGTCCTCAATCGTCCGGAATTGGTGGGAGCCAGCGTGCTCGTCGCCGGGAGCAACTTTGGCATCGGGTCCTCGCGCGAGATTGCGGTGTGGGCCCTGCAAAATTACGGCTTTCGCGCCATCGTGGCGCCACGCTTTGGCGACATCTTTCGCGCCAACGCAGGCAAGTCGGGGCTGGTGACCGCCCAGGTGGAGGAGAGGGATGTGGAGTCCCTCTGGCGCCTTATCGAAGGACGCGCGGGCCTATCGGTCACGGTTGACCTCGAACGTCAATTGATCAGCGCTGGTCTTGAGTTCCGGGCAGCCTTCAGCATCGACCCTTACACCAAGTGGCAAATACTCAACGGCTTCGACGACATCGACGTGACGCTACGTTCGAACGACGCGATTAGTGAGCACGAACGCCGCCGCAGCAGACTCAAACCGACACTGCGCTCGTCCCAGGGATCGACTCGGGATACGACGCTGCGGGAAACCATCCGGCGCGTCCCAACAGTGCCGGGGTAGCAATAGATAGCTTCTCGGTAATAAACGACGCTGCCGCCACGAGTTCGTCGTGGGAGAGGCCCAAAGGTGTGCCGGTACGTTCGAGCAGGTAGTTGAGATCCTCGGTGGCGATATTGCCGGTGGCCTTGGGGGCGAACGGGCACCCTCCGATCCCTCCCGAACTGGCGTCTAGAGCGCTGACGCCCGCGGCGACGGCGGTGTAGGCGTTGGCGTAGCCGGTGTTGCGAGTGTTGTGCAGGTGCAGCCGCAGTGGTTTGTCGGTAACGGCCCTGGCCGCATCCATCAATCGGGTCGTGTCGGCGGGAGTGCCGACGCCGATGGTGTCGGCCAAGGCAATCTCTTGGACGTCGAGGTCGTTGGCGCGACGAACGAGCTTCATCACTTGAGCCGTTGATACTTCACCCTCAAAGGGACAGCCGTAGGACGCACCAACCGTGACGGTTACCGACAGGCCCGAACGACGAGCTTCGTCGACCAGTCCCTCCAGTCCCGCGAGCGACGCGTCAATGCTCATTCCCTGATTGCGCTGACTAAAGGTTTCGGTCGCGACTACTACTATGTTGGCCTCGTCAACGCCACAGGCCACCGCTCGTTGGACGCCGCGGCGATTCATGACGAGACCGATGTATCGCACGTCGGAGCGACGCGGTACGCCAGCCATGACCGCTTCGGCGTCGGCCATCTGGGGAACGCGGTCTGGTCGAACAAAGCTGACGGCTTCGATGCGCCGCAGTCCGGCGGCAATCAAAAGTTCAATGTATGCAATTTTGTCAAAAGTGGCGACGACTGCACTTTCATTCTGCAGCCCATCGCGGGGCCCGACTTCGACAATCTCCATGATCTCTTCCGCCTCCGAATGCCTACATCATATCACGACGCCACTTTTGCGGCTTTCGCGGACTGCTCTTGTTACTACACGTCGCGGGCTCAGAGACTACGTTGCATGCAATCTCCCTCCGGGCCGGTGACCTGTGGTGGGAGCCACCACGGTCGCGTGACGCATCGAGTCCAGAACGTCGCGAGTTTTCGGTGGGACTCAGGGCAGTGGGCACCAGGAAATTGTGACAAGAATAAATCTTTGGGTAGTTGATCTACCTCGTAGGGAAGGGTGGATAATGCCGTACGTTGAGGTTGGACAAGATCGTATCTATTACGAATTCACTGGGCCAGAGGACGGTCCCCTGATTCTGCAGTTCGGCGGTTCCTTGTTTGGTAGGGCGAACTTCGGTTCAGTAAATGATGGCTTTCGAAAGAACTTCAGATTACTTAGCTTCGATGCCACCGGATACGGTCAGTCCGATCGGCCCATTATTGAACATTCGGTTGAACGCTGGGCGAATGAGGGCGCCGGTCTTCTCGACGCTCTTGGTATCGAGAAGGCATTCGTTCACGGCACGTCCATGGGTGGGATGGTCATCATCGCGTTTGCGGCGTTGCATTCTGACCGCATGATTGCTGGCTGTGCTGACTGCGCATTCGCACGAGCAGACAATCACCGAAGGACTCTGTTTCGTAATTGGCGAAATATGAGCGACGCAATGCCGATCTTTGAGTTAGCGGACTTGGTCACTATTCAAGCGGTGGGCGCCGACTTTCTTGATGAACATCCAGAGACCTTTGACTTGGTACGTTCGCTGGTTGCGCGAAATGACCCGTACACCGTTCGACAAGCGTGCTTCGCCATGGAGAAGATGGACCTGGAGCCCCTCGTCCCCAAGATCTCGAAGCCACTCCTGATGACCAACGGAACTCACGACATCATGACTCCGCCAGACCTAGCGCCCTCGGGGTACAGCGCTCGGCAGATGGCGGCCGCGTTGCCGGGTATCGTCACGCTCTATGAATTTCCCACCATTGGTCACGCTGATCTTCTTGAGGCCCCCGAAGAGGCCACTCGAGTAATTACCGATTTCTTTCAGCGATACGTATAGTGCGGAGTTTCGGTGAGGAGATCGGAAACTTATTCGTCGGGTGCCGTCTGGGTGGCCTAGGAAACGGAGGCTTTCCAACACGGCAGCGTCTCTGCTTTCACGAAATTCGGCGTTCCTGTTGATATCTCGGCCGTGTGTGGTCCGGATTGGAGGTCTATCTAGATTTCGGCGCAGTGTTAGCGTCAAAGCGGTCGTCGAGGTTGGGTGCATATGAGCGTTACAGCAAAGGGAAAGGTCAAGGCAGCGGACGGGATCCCGCCGTTGAACGGATCGGCTCCGCGCGGAGGGGAGCGCCAACGCGATCGCGCCCGAACCAAGGGCGACATATTGACGGTCGCCACCAAGGAGTTCGCTGAGAAGGGCTACCTCGGAGCGCGCGTCGATGACATTGCCACACTGACACGGACAACCAAGCGCATGATCTACTACTACTACGACTCCAAAGAGGGCCTCTATCGGGCTGCGCTCCAGCACGCTTATGAGCAGATCATCGTTCCCGTCGAACGCTACGGTGTCGAGGGCCTTGAGCCGATCGAAGCGATTCGCCAGATCGCCAAAGTGACGTTCGACCTCCACGATGGTTATCCATACTTCGCACGTCTCATCAGTCTCGAGAACATGAACCGCGGTCGCTTCATTGGAGGCGACAGCGGCATAGAAGTATTGCCCCGTCCGATCATTCCCCTCCTTCAGCAGCTTCTGGTCGCGGGCCATGAGCAGGGAACCATACTGCGCGAAATGGATGCGAGGGACGTACACATGTTCATTAGTTCTTTGTGTTTTTTCCGAGTAAATAACCGTTTCACGTTCGAAGCGAATTTCCGGCGGGACTTGATGTCGCCCAAGACTCGACATCGCTACCGGAACATGGTGGGCGACGCGGTAGTGTCGCTCCTCTCGTCGCCGGGCGAAGAAGACTAACGGCGACTCGCACGAACATGGCCAAACGTCAGGTCGATGTGGCGCTGAGCTCGCTCTGCAACTTGTCGAGGACTTCGTAACACCCGAGGACTTGACGGACCGAGCCGTTGGGTTCTCTTTGGTCGAGAATCGCCGATACGAATTCACGGTCTTGCAACTCGATGCCGTTATTCGAGACGGCGACCCCCGACAAATCCACCACTTCATCTCGACCGGTAACGAGGTCGTCGTAGCGCGCAATGAAGGTTCCGTTATCGCAGATGTACCGGAAGAATGTTCCCAGGGGGCCGTCGTTGTTGAAGCTCAGCGACAGCGTGCAAATACTCCCCGAGGCGGACTTCAGTTGAATGGACATGTCCATCGGTATGCCGAGCTGCGCATCCGTGGGACCGGCGAGGCAGTGGGCGATTTCGATCGGCGACAGAGTCTGATGTGCGAAAAGGTCGACGGTGTGAGCCGCATGATGCCAGAGCAGACTGTCGGTCCAACTGCGCGAGTGACCCAGAGCGTTGATGTTGGTTCGCCGGAAGAAGTACGTCTGCACGTCCATCTGCTGGATGGTCAGTTCGCCCCGCACGACGCGCTGATGGATCCACTGATGGGAGGGATTGAATCGCCGAGTGTGGCCGACCATGCAAGTGAGGCCCGTCTCTTTCGCGAGAGAGGCCACCATGAGGGCGTCGCTCCAATTGTCAGCGAGGGGGATCTCGATTTGGACGTGCATGCCCGAGCGCATCGTCTCTACGGCTTGTTCGGCGTGGAGCTGAGTCGGAGTACACAAGATCACCGCGTCGATGCTCGCGTCATCGAGGACCACGGCAAGATTGTCGGTGGCGAGTGGCGCACCGTACTTGTCAGCCACCTCGCGAGCCTGCTCCAGTCGACGGCTCACGACCGCCGCTATCTCCACTCCGTCGATCAGTTTCAACGCATCGAGATGCTTGAGACCAAAGGCTCCCGCTCCCGCCACCGCCACGCGCATGCTCTACTCCCCAGAGCTTGAGAAGGAGGGTTCGACGACGAGGTGCCCGACGGCCGTGTTGGAGGCCGGCACATGGTAGAAGCGGTGCAGTTCGTTGACGTCGGCGCCCATGGCTCCGCGCATGATCAGCCACATCACCAGTTCGATGCCCTCTGAGCCCGCCTCGCGCAGATACTCGAGGTGCGGCACGTCGGCCAGCTCGTCTGGCTTGGCCACGACGCGATCGAGAAAGTCATTGTCGAATCGCGGGTTGATGAGACCGGCCCGGGGACCTTGAAGCTGGTGGCTCATCCCACCGGTACCCCAGACCTGAACGCTGAGGTCTTGGTCGTAGGACTCGATGGCCCGGCGCAGGGCCTTTCCAAGGTTGTAACAGCGGCGCCCGGTAGGCGGTGGGTACTGCACGACGTTGACGGCTAAGGGGATCACCTTCACCGGCCAGCTTTGAACTTCGCCAAACATCAATGAGAGCGGCACCGTTAGTCCGTGATCGACCTCGAGCCGATTCATGATGGTCAGATCGAACTCGTCCAGGATCAACGACTGGGCGAGGTGGCAGGCCATGTCCGCGTGTCCGGTCACCGACGGCACCGGACGTGGGCCGAAGCCTTCGTCGGCGATGTCGTAGGAGTCGGCGCAGCCGAGTGCGAAGGTCGGGATCATCTCGAGTGAGAACGCCGAAGCGTGGTCGTTGTAGACGAGCACGATGACATCGGGGGTGTTCTCGAGCATCCACTCGCGGCTCCACTGGTAGCCGCTGAAGACCGGCTGCCAGTACGGCTCGGCGGTCTTGTGGGCGTCCATGGCGTGGCCCATGGCGGGGATGTGGCTTGTCGTGACGCCCGCGGTGATTCTCGCCACGTCTATTCCCCGGTGGCCTTGGAGCGTTGACCTTCGGGGGAGCGCCCACCGCTCAGCATCATGGCGGCGTACTCCTCCTTGGTCATGCCGGTCATCGATGCGGCCGCGTCCTGGAAGCTGATGCCGTCAGTGCCAAAGATCTTGGCCAAGAAGTACACGTTGCCTCCGAGTTGGATCATGGCGTTGTAGTCACGTGCCATCACCGCACGTTTTTGCTCCTCGGTCATGGCCCACTCGTCGAGGTACGCCCGCTCGTTCGCACGAAAGCGCTCTCGATTCTCGGGCTGCATCAGGCTCATGCAGAACTGATTGAGATGGAAGCCCTTGTGCGACTGCGCAGCGGTAAAGACGGTCGTGCCGGGGATGTCGTCAAATTCGGGATTGTCGTTCACGCGTCCTCCCTCCAGTAGAGGCTAAGAGGATTGTCGACGAGCAGTTTTTGCCGCAGTTCTGGAGTGGTCGCGATTCGGCCCATGAAGTCGACCAGAGTGCCGTCGTTGGGCATGTGAGTCTTGAGATTCGGGTGCGGCCAGTCCGTACCCGCCAAGACGCGCTCGGGGTAGCGCTCGACGAGTTTTCGAGCGAAAGGGACGACGTCGTCATACGGTGGGCCTTTCACCGAGAGCCGATCGGGGCAGGTCACCTTGGTCCACACGTTCTCGTTCTCGTCCATGAGTCGAAGGAAGTTCGCGAACTCGGGGCCGTCAGGATTCTTCGCGACGTCGGGGCGTCCCATGTGATCGACGACCACCGTGGTCTCGAGTTGGTTGAAGAAATCCCATCGCTCTGCGAGGTCCGCCGCCTCGAAGTAGACGACCACGTGCCAACCCAGTGGCGCAATGCGCTCGACGATGCGGTGGTAGTACTCGTCGGACTGGATGTCGCCGAGGCGCTTGACGTAGTTGAAGCGCACCCCCCGCACCCCCGCGTCGTTCAGAAGAACCAGGTCCTCTCCGCCAACGTCGGGCGAGATCGTGGCTATCCCTCGCGCCCGGCCCCGAGATGCCAGCAGCGCGTCAACCAGCGCGGCGTTATCGGTGCCGTGGCACGTGGCCTGGACGATGACGTTGCGATCGAAGCCGAGGAAGTCGCGCAGGGCGAACAACTGCTCCTTGGGGGCGTCACTGGGGGTGTAGCGACGCTTCGGCGCGTAGGGAAAAACACCACCGGGTCCAAAGACGTGGCAGTGCGCGTCCACGGACCCTGGCGGCACGTCGAAGGTGGGTGGGGTGGGATGATGATCCCAGTCGAGCCAGTCGGCGTCAGGGGCGAAGGTCGTGCTCACCGGCCGGCCGCCTGGAGTTGGGAGTCCAAGCGCGGATACACCGCCCGCGCGTTGCCCTCGTAGATGGCCTCGCGTTGCGCGTCAGTGATCTTCGCCGCATCGACGTAGCGCTTGGTGTCGTCGAAGTAGGCGCCGGTTTCGGGATCGATGCCGCGCACGGCGCCGAGCATCTCGGATCCGAACAGAATGTTCTTCGTGTCGATGACGTCCACCAGGAGATCGACACCCGGTTGGTGGTAGACGCACGTATCGAAGTAGACGTTGTTCATGACGTGCTCGGCCAACGGTGGCTTGTCGAGCATGTCCGCGAGGCCGCGATAGCGACCCCAGTGATAGGGGACGGCGCCGCCACCGTGGGGGATGACGAACCGCAAGGTGGGGAAGTCGCCAAACAGGTCGCCCTGGATGAGTTGCATGAAGATCGCCGTATCGGCGGCGATGTAGTACGCACCGGTGGCGTGGAAGTTGGGATTGGCGCTACTTGAGACGTGGATCATGGCCGGCACGTCAAGTTCCACGAGTCGCTCGTACATCGGGTACCACGAGTGATCGGTCATGGGTGGGCCATTCCACAAGCCACCACTCGGGTCCGGGTTGAGGTTCACGCCGACGAATCCCAGGTCGAGCACGCATCGATCGAGTTCGGCGATGGTGTGCTCGATGGGGGCTCCCGGCGATTGGGGAAGCTGCGCGACGCCCGCGAAGAACGCCGGAAACAGCGTCGTCACGCGAGCGATAAGATCGTTGCACGCTCGCGACCACGCGAGCGAGACCGACTCGTCGCCGACGTGGTGCTCCATGGCGGACGCCCGTGGTGAGAACAAGGTGAGATCCGCGCCGCGTTCGCGAAGGAGACGCAGTTGGTTCGCCTCAATGGTCTCGACGATCTGCTGGTCGGAGATCGCCGGGTACGACGGAAACGGCTCGTCCGCATTAAAAGCCGCGACCTCGAGGGCGCGCCAGGCGCTATGAGGCTCGGGCGCGGTGGTGTAGTGCCCGTGGCAGTCGATGATCATCGGCCCTCCCATACCGCGTGGGGCACGAAGACCTCACCGCGCATGAGCAGTCGAGCGGTGCGCAGGAGCGCACATCGCCGAATGGTGACTTCATTGCCAACGACGTCGACGTCGAGATCGACGGTGAAGTAGCCGGTGGGGTGCTCGATATCGAGTGAGCGGGTGCCGTCGAACGTTGAGAGGTCGGTGAGTCCATGAGCGACCGATCCAGGGATCAAGCACGCGGTCGCCACCGAGACGGCACCCAGCACGCCAATCGCTTCGTGGACGCGCTGGGGAATGAAGGTCCGCGTCGTGAGTGCTCCGCCTTGCGTCGCAGAAGAGAGCAGGCTCACTTTCGGCACGGTCTTATTCGTTACGTCACCGAGGTTCATCAGCTGTCCCGCCTCAAGGCGGAGTGCTTCGACTCTGGCGCAGGCGTCGGCGTTTGACTCGATCTCGGCGGGGCTCTCATCGCCCCGCAGGCCGAGGTCGGCCGCGGCGACGCACACGACGGGCATGCCGTTGTCGATGCAGGTGACCGCGACGCCCCCGACGGTGTCGAGCGCTCGTCCAGTGGGTAGCAGCGCTCCACACGTCGAACCGGCGACGTCGACGAACTCGATCGGGATCGGCGCATGAGCTCGCGGCACGCCGTCGATGTGCGCGTCTCCCTCGTACTCGACGTAGCCCTCGGGCGTCGGCACTTGGGCCACCGCCAGACTGTCGGTGTTCTCCATCCAGATTCGTACCGGCGTGACGTCGCCGGTCCTCTTGATGAGACCCTCCTCAAGCGCGAAGGGACCGACGCCGGCGAGAAGGTTCCCGCAGTTCTGGTTGTCGGCGACTTCAGCCCGATCGGGCCACACTTGTAGGAAAAGGTAGTCGAGGTCGGCGTTCTCCCTCTTGGAGGGCGTCACAACGGCGACCTTCGATGTGAGGGGATGTCCTCCGCCCATGCCGTCGATCTCGCGCTCATCGGGCGAGCCCATGGCCGCAAGCAGCACGGCGTCACGAGTCTCGCGGTCCTCTGGTAGGTCCTCGGCGTGAAAGTAGAGACCTTTTGAAGTGCCGCCGCGAATGACCGAGCATCGAATCGCCGTCTGTCGACTCACTGGACGTCCCCGTCGACGTACGCCAGGCCTCTTTCGCGCAGACGATCGCGCATCTCGTACATGTCGAGGCCGAGTTCACCGCTGGCCAGCCGTTCGCGCTTACTCGCTTCACTGTCATTACGAGCCCTCGCTGCGGCGAGCACGATCGCGGCGTCTTCACGCCTCACGATGACGACCCCGTCGTCGTCGGCGATGACCACGTCTCCGGGGGTCACCAGGACGCCCGCGCAAACGATCGGCGTTTGCACGTTGCTCGGAGTCTCCTTCACCGTTCCTTGCGCACAGATCGTCTTTGACCACACCGGGAAGTTCATGGCGGTCAACTCGCCGACATCGCGCACGCCGGCGTCGATGACGAGACCACGCACTCCGTGCGCCATGAAGCTGGTCGCCAGCAGTTCACCGAAGTATCCGTCATCGCAAGGGCTGGTCGGGGTCACGATGAGGAGGTCACCGGGTTGCGCCTGTTCGACCGCGACGTGAAGCGACCAGTTGTCACCCGGGGCGACTTCGCAGGTCAGTGCGTTCCCGGCCGCGCGGACGGGTCGAAAGATAGGCCGCAGGCGAGGGGCGAGCAGTCCGGTGCGCCCTTGGGCCTCGTGGATCGTGGCCACACCTTGGGTTGCTAGTTCGTCGACCACGTCAAGTGCGGTCCTTCGCGTTCCACGAACTACAACTGCCATAAGGCCCTCCCTGCGCCTGGGTCTACACGCCTGTGCGTTGTCACGTCCACGGCGCTCGTGCTCGGTGATCGATAGTGGCGAGGATACACTAAAAAGTTAATTAGCGTGACCTGAGACAATGTGGCAAACGGAGGAGTGACGTGGTCGCAAGTCGAAAGACGCAGGTCATCATCGTCGGAGCGGGACCGGCTGGATTGCTGCTGGGCCATCTGCTGACGCGCGATGGAATAGACAACGTCGTCGTCGAGCGTCGAAGTCGCGAGTACGTGGAGGCGCGCGTTCGCGCGGGAGTCATCGAATACGGGATGACCCAATTGCTACGCGACGTGGGGGTCGGTGAGCGCCTGACGCGCGAGGGTCTGGTACACCACGGAGTGCAGATGTGGTTCGACGGTCGGCGTCACCGCATTCCCTTGAGCGACTTGGCCGAGGGGCGCACGATCACGGTCTACGGGCAGCAAGAAGTGGTGAAAGATCTCATTACCTTGCGTCTGGCGACAGGAGCGCCGCTCGAATTCGACGCCGAAGTGGTCACTATGGGCGGTCTTACCGACGAGACGGCCTGGGTTGACGTCGAATCAAATGGCCAGCGGGTCCGCCTTGAGGGCGACTACGTCGCGGGATGCGATGGGAGTCTTGGAGTAGCGAATCGCGCGGGCCCACCGGGTGCCTTTGAACGTGTCGAGCGCACGTACCCCTTTGCTTGGCTCGGCATCATCGCCCAGGCGGCTCCGGCGAACGAAGAGTTGGTCTATGCGCGACACCGCAGGGGCTTCGCGCTGTACTCGATGCGCTCTCCCACCATCAGCCGGCTCTACCTCGGCATTGGATCTCACGAGACGCTCGAGGAGTGGCCCGACGATCGGATCTGGGAGGAGTTGCACTTCCGTTTAGCGACAGACGAAAGCGCCGGTATCAACGAAGGTCCAATACTCGAGCGCAGCATCGCGGAGTTGCGCAACGTCGTCGTCGCTCCCATGCGCCACGGGCGCTTGATGCTGGCCGGTGACGCCGCTCACATCGTCCCCGCGACGGGGGCCAAAGGGATGAACGCCGCGCTCGGGGACGTGCGAGATCTCCACCGTGCGCTCTATGCCGCCTATCGCGAGCGCAACGATCGCCTCTTAGAGGCGTACTCCGATCTCGCCCTGGAGCGGGCGTGGCGGGCCGAGGAGTTCTCCACCTACATGACCCAGATGCTTCATCCCTACCCGGGTGACCCCTTCGAGAGCGAGGTCCAGCTCACGCGGCTGCGTCAGGTGTTCTCAGATCCGACGATCGCGACGGTGCTGTCGCGCAACTACGTCGACCTCAACTCGCTGTGACGCCTTAGAACGGGTAGTCGGGGAGTTCGCTCTGAGCGGTGACCCACTGTGTCTCGGTGTAGGCGTCGAGGTTGGCCAGCCCGCCCATGCGCGACCCGTTGCCCGAACTGCCGGTACCACCAAAGGGGATGGTCGCCTCGTCGGCCACCGTCTGATCGTTGATGTGAATCGCCCCACAGGGGATCCGACTCGCGAGCTCGAGCGCTTTCAACCCGTCGCGCGACAGTATGCCCAGTGAGAGGCCGTACGGGGTGTCGCCCGCGAGGAGAACCGCTTCGTCCAGCGAAGAGAATGGCACCACGGGCGCCACGGGACCGAAAACCTCTTCGGCGTAGGCGGGCGCGCTTCGCGGCACGTCGGTCAACACGGTTGGTCGATAGAAGAGATCCTCGAAAGTGCCCCCCGCGGCCAGGGTGGCTCCCGCGCTCACGGTGTCGGTCACCATCTGGTGCACGCGGTCTCTTTGCGTCGCGTCGATGAGAGGACCGAGTGCTACCTGCCCGGACATCGGATCTCCGACGGGAAGATGATTGGCGTGCTCGGAGAGGGCGTTGGCGTAGTCCGCCGCAATGCGCGCGTCCACCAAGTGGCGACCGGTCGTCATGCAGATCTGACCTTGATGCATGAACGAGCCAAAGGCGCCGACCGAGACGGCCTTCTCCAAGTCGACGTCATCCAACACGATCAGCGCGGAGTTACCGCCAAGCTCGAGGTGCACTCTCTTGAGATGCTGCGCCCCGAGTGATCCGACCGACCTGCCGGCTCTGGTGGATCCGGTAAAGGCGATGACCCGCACGAGCGGTTCAACGACGAGCGCCTCACCGACGTCCGCCCCTCCAGGAAGAACCGAGAGGAGGCCACGGGGGAGTCCCGCTTCTTCAAAAATCCGGGCGAGTACGACGCCACCACTCAGCGCGGTACGAGGATCGGGCTTCACGATGACCGCGTTGCCGAGGGCGAGGGCCGGGGCCACCGAGCGGATCGAAAGAATCAGAGGAAAGTTGAACGGCGCGATGACCCCGACGACGCCAACGGGAATCCGCCGCGAGAAACTGAGGCGAGGCATCTCACTACGCAGAAGGTTGCCGGTCGGATGAGACGCGAGGGACGCCGCCTCGTAGCACTCCTGGGCCGCGATGTGAACTTCTAGTCCGGCCTTGGGCGCGATGGCCCCGGTTTCGCGGACGTTCCACTCGCTGATCTCCTCCGCGTGTTCCTCGAAGAGCTGACCGGCGCGCCGCAGTATTGCTGCTCGCTCGGAGAAGACGGTGTTGGCCCACTCGACCTGGCCGCCGCGTGCGATCGAGGCGGCAACCGACACGTCGGCGACCGACGCCCGCCCGGTCTGGCCGAGTTCTTGACCTGTGGCGGGTTCGAAGATCGGAGCCGACCCATTTCCGCCACCGGTCCATTTTTCGATGAAAATCTTGCCGATCCACTCGTTGCCCAGTAGTGACATTTCTCCTCCTTCGCGGCGCGATAGCGTCACCATACATAGCACACTAAATCGTGAATTACGCAGTCGCGGCTTCGTGGTCCGTGCGAGGAGCGTCAAACGAGGGGGATCGGTGTTACGAGATCACTGGTACGTTGCGGCACTGAGTTCAGAGTTGACCACGCGCCCACTGTCACGCCAGATCCTTGATGAGCACGTTGCTCTCTATCGCACTGAAGATGGGGTGCCGGTCGCGCTGGCCGATCGGTGCCCCCATCGCGGCTATCCGCTCTCTTTGGGCAGTGTCGAAGGCGAGACCCTGGTATGTGGATACCACGGCTTCACTTTCAACTGCGACGGCACGTGCGTGGCTGTACCCGGTCAGGACCGCGTTCCCAGTCGAGCGGACGTGCGAGCCTACGCGCTCGTGGAACAGGGGCCCTGGATCTGGATGTGGACGGGACGTCAAGATCCTGATTATGGCGCTTTGCCATCGGTGCCCTGGATGACCGATGGCAACTCCTGGACCTCCATCGCTGGCCTCGCGACAATTGACGCTGGCTTCGACCTCCTCGTCGACAATTTGATGGACCTGTCCCACGAGACGTATTTGCACAAGGGGTCCATCGGCACACCGGAAGTGGCCTCGGCGCCGATCGAAGTCGAAGTGGACGACGAGGCGAGCGTGGTGCGGGTCTATCGTCACATGAATGCTGCCGAGTGCCCTCCGTTCTATTCGCGTACGACCGGCCTCGGGGGGAGGGTCGATCGTTGGCAGGACATCGAATACTTCTCGCCGGGTTTCTACATGCTGCACTCTCGTATTGCCCCCGTCGGACAACCACCACTTCCCGACGGGAATGATGACCACGCCTATCACATGAAGATCTTCTACGGCCTGACTCCGGCGAATGCCGGGCGCGTTCATGATTTCTGGGCGGTGTCGCGAGATTTCTGCCTCGACGAGTCCTACGTCGACGACTTTCTGAGGAAGATGCAGACAAGCGTTGTCCAAGAGGACGTCGACGCCCTGAACATTCTGGAACGTCGCGCGCTCGACGAGGTGGAACTCAACGAGGTAAGTGTCAAGATCGACAAGGGAGGTCTGGCCGCCCGGCGACTGCTGCGCACGATGGCGCAGGTAGCCGACGCGCCGGGACCAAAGTAAGGATACAGGAATTAGTGCACCATTTAGTTCAATAATGTGATAGAAAGCATCAAAAACAATCCTTGAGGGGGAATCATGGGTGGAGAAGTTGAGGGCCGCGGTGCGAGCGGCTTATCCAGTTGGCGCGAGTTCGAGTTTGGTCGCAGACTGGGTTTGCAAACGGCCGGCGTCATCGCCGCGGGTGTTGGCGCGACATCACTGATCGACATATCCAAAGCGGCGGCGGCGGCGAAGTCGTCGACGATCAAGATCGGCTACGTGTCACCGCAGACCGGATCGCTGGCGGACTTTGCCGGCCCCGACAAGTACGTGCTTTCGGCGATCAGGAATACAGCCATCTTTAAGAAGGGCATGACGATCGGCGGCACGAAGTACCACTTCGAGATCACTGAGAAGGACACGCAATCACTGTCGAACGTGGCCGTGGAAGTTACCCAGCAATTGATCGCGGACGGTGTGGATCTCGTTCTCACGACCTCGGCACCTGAAACCACGGTCCCGGTGTCGACGACCTGTGAGCAAGCTCACGTGCCGTGTTTGTCGACCGTCGTGCCGTGGGAGTCCTACTGGGGAGGCTTTAGCGGGACATCCATTACCGCAGAAGGTGGAGCGGGGGGCACCGGACCGAAGTACAACGCCATGTTCTTCTTCGGTATGCCTCAGTTTGTGGGAACCTTCGTCCCTATGGTTAAGCGAGTGCAGGCGACGACTAACTGCAACAGTTACTTCGCCGAGATGTTTCCCAACGACGCGGACGGCAACGCCTTCGCGGGAGGCTGGGGGCCAACGGTCGACGCAATCTTTCCCAACGAGTTCAGTTTCTACGCGGGCCAAAATGGTTACACCGATCTTTCGACGGACTATTCGACGATGATCGAAGCCTTCAAAACCAACGGGCCCAACGGGGGTCAGTGCGACCTGTTCATCAACTGCCCGCTGCCGCCGGACTTTCAGACAATGTGGACTCAGGCCAAGCAGATGGACTGGACGCCGACGATCGCTACGGTAGCCAAGGTCATGCTCTTTCCCACCGACGCGTATGCCCTGGGCTCGTTGTCAAACAACATTGCGACTGACGCGTGGTTCACGCCGTACACCCCTTATAAGTCTTCGCTGAATGGGACGACGGCCGTTAAGTTCGTCGAGACCTACCAGCGTCAGTACAAGACGCAGTGGGTTCAGTCGATGGGGTCGAGCTACTCGTTGTTCGAAATCACGATAGAGGCTCTCAAAAAGGTGAAGAGCCCTCATGACCGTGAAGCGCTCGCTGAAGCGCTCCAGCACGTGAGTTACGACGGCATTTGTGGCCCAATCAATATGAATGAAAAGAGTTCCGACCCGATGCTGGCGAGTCCGGCAACTGGCATCGGCATTGTCTCGCCCGTCGGCGTCCAGTGGAAGCCTGGCTCAACGAAGTTGGTGGGTGGCGTAAAATACCCGTGGTCACAGTACGTCGTCGACAATTCACTCAACAAGGACGTCAAACTTAACGGCACGCTCGAGCCGACCGCTTCGTAGGCGGCTGCGTGGCGCTGCTCTCGCTGGATGGCGTGTCGAAAAAATTCGGCGAGGTGGTAGTAGCGGACGGCATCACGTTCCAACTGGACGCGGGCGAATCGTTGGGAATTGTCGGGCCCAACGGCGCCGGAAAGACCTCGCTGTTCGGGATCATCTCGGGCGACCTGAAGCCCGAGAAGGGATCGATCACGCTGGACGGCGCCAATGTGCTGTCGATGTCGCCCTCGCGGCGCGCGCACGCGGGCATCGGACGTACGTATCAGGTGCCGCGACCCTTCGAGCACATGTCCGTCTTCGAGAACGTGGTCGTGGCCGCTCAGCAAGGTGCACGGCTGCGAGGTCAATCCGCGTACGACGTCGCCTTCGCGGCGCTGTGCAGCGCTCAGTTGGCGCCGATGAGCGATCGCTCCGCCGCGAGCCTCGGTCTAATGCATCGAAAGCGCCTGGAGCTCGCTCGAGCCCTCGCCACTCGACCCCGGGTTCTGCTCCTCGACGAGATCGCCGGGGGTCTCACTGATCTTGAAGTCAATGAACTCACCGTCATTGTGGCGGACCTGCAGCGAGAGGGGATCGCCGTCATCTGGATCGAGCACGTGGTGCGAGCCTTGATGTCCACGGTCTCGAGGCTGTTGTGCCTCGCCAATGGCGCCGTTGTGGCCGATGGCCTTCCCCCGGATGTACTCGCCTCCGAAGCGGTCCGGTCGGTCTATCTGGGGGGAAAAATCATAGCGACGGGTCGACTGGCGAGTTCGTGAGCGAAGAGCTGTTAGAAGTATCCAATCTGGTCCTGTATCACGGCCAACTCTGCGCGGTGGACGACGTCTCGTTTCGGGTGGAGCAAGGAGAGGTCTTTGCCGTCATTGGAGCCAATGGCGCCGGAAAGTCGACCCTGCTGCGCTCCATCGCCGGACTCCACGCGCCCAAGAGCGGAAGCGTGACCTTCAAGGGAAAGGACCTCGCCGGAATGACCCCGCACCAGCGTGTGGCGCTCGGCGTCTCCCTGGTGCCCGAAGGGCGACGTCTGTTTTCTTCAATGACGCTGGAGGAGAACTTGCAGGTGGGAGCGCGGGGAGGCAGGAACGGAACGTTCGATCTCGCCAAGATCTACGAACTATTCGACTGGATGCCCTCGCGCCGTCGCCAGTACGCCTGGCAGTTCTCGGGAGGGGAGCAACAAGCCATCGCACTGGGACGTGGGCTCCTCTCCAATCCCGATCTGCTCATGGTCGACGAGCTCTCGCTCGGACTCGCGCCCATTGTGATCGAGCGAATCTACGCGTTGATCCCCGACATTGTGGCCCACGGCGTGAGCGTCTTGATCATTGAGCAAGACGTGTCTCAAGGTGTGGCGATCGCCAATCACGTGCTCTGTCTGCTCGAGGGGCGCACCTCCTTGAGCGGGCGGCCCGACGAGTTGACGCCCGAGCAGATCGAGCAGGCGTATTTCGGGGCGGGACCCAGCAACGTCAGCGGGGTCCACTCGTGACGTGGCTCAACATCCTGGTTGAAGGCGCTCTGATCGGTGGCTTCTACGCCCTCTTCGCGTGTGGGCTCTCGCTGATGTTCGGGGTGATGAAGATCATCAACTTGGCGCACGGTGACTTCGCCGTGGTCGCCGCGTATGTGGCGGTGTTTCTAGTGCCCCACCTTCACGTGCCCCAGGTGCTCTCCTTCTTGGTTGTCGTTCCGATCTTCGGGCTCGTTGGCTACTTTGTGCAGCGAACGTTGTTTCAAAAGAGCATCGATCGAGATCCCTTAACCACGCTGCTGGTGACTTTTGGACTGTCGGTGGTGATTGAGAATCTTCTCCTCGAGGGATATAGCGCCAACGGTCAGATCGTGAACATCGGCTCAGCGGCCTACTCGTCGTGGCACCCCGGTGGGATCTTCTATCTGTCCTACGTGGCGCTGGTCGTGCTCGCCACCTCAGTCACCGTGCTCGGTGCCCTGCAGCTGTTCCTCTCCAAGACCGGACTGGGTCGACAGATCCGCGCCGTAGCCGATGACCAGGAGGCCGCAGAGTTGAGCGGCACCAACTATCGGCACATCTTTGGCATCGCCACCGCCATCGCCTTCGCCACAGTGGCCCTCGCCGGCATCGCTTATGGAATGATGACGCAGTTCGCTCCCACCAGCGGCGGCATCAATTTGCTCTACGCCTTCGAAGCCGTGGTGATCGGTGGCATCGGGTCGCTCTGGGGAACCCTCATCGGCGGAGTGGCTCTAGGCATTGCCCAGGAGTTCGGAGCGCACTTCGGTCCCCAGTATCAGATACTGGGAGGAAACATCTTGTTCCTCGTGGTCTTGGCCATACGACCAGAGGGCCTCTTTGGCAAGAAGACAGCACTCTCATGAGTTCAAGCCTCCCCGCCCTCGAATCGGTCTCGGTTCGTCGCAGCACGAGTTCACCGCTATACACCTTTGTCGGGGTCATCGCCCTTGTCGCCGCGTTGACCGCGGCACCGTGGATTTTTCCAGCGGTGTTCGTCTCGGTTCTCGTCAACTTCTTCGTGTTGCTGATAATGGCGACGATGTGGAACCTGCTCGCTGGGTACGCCGGCATGGTCTCCATTGGCCAGCAGGCGTTCGTGGGAATTGGCGGGTACGCCGTCTTGTACTTCGCCATCAAGGGCATGAGTCCCTTCGCTGCTGTGCCGATTGCCGCGCTCGTGGGAGCAGTGATCGCCGTTCCCGTAACCTTTCTGCTGCTTCGCCTGCGCGGGGGATACTTCGCGATCGCCACCTGGGTCGTCGCCGACACCGTCATGCTCATCATCTTGACGGTGTCACTGCTGGGCGGCGGCACCGGGAAGCTCGTCCCTGGCTTCACCAACCTCTCTCCCGCGCAGCTCGATCACTACGCGTACCTCGAGACGTGGGGAGTCGCGCTCATCGTCCTGGTGGGCACCTACCTCTTGCTGAGAAGTCGCACGGGCCTCGTGCTGGCCGCAATCCGCGACAACGAGGTGGCCGCTCGCGGCATGGGAATTGACGTCGTGCGCGCTCGGCGACTGAT
>JBOGFT010000009.1:0-81132 GCA_050701895.1 Acidimicrobiales bacterium | reverse complement strand
ACGAAGCCCCCTCTTGAGGGCTTCGTCGTCCGACCAATCTCCGCAATGTCTTGCCCGCGGCGCGTAGTCCGAGCGGGCAAAGTTGCCAGGTAGGGTGCTGCGGTGATGAACGAGTCGCAACAACGCGCCGAACTCGAGGCAATAGTCGCCCGCGTGACGTTCGCCGGGGCCCACAAAGAGAGCGACTTGCACGACGAGTCACTTCATCCGCGCGATCGCGAACCCTTCGCGGTGGCGCGCCCCCGATCCACGAAGGAAGTCGTCGAGCTCGTTCGTTGGGCCGCGCGCCACGAAGTACCCATTACTCCGCGTGGATCCGGCACGGGCCTCTCGGGCGGCGCTCTGCCGGTCAATGGAGGGCTGGTCATCTCTTTCGATCAGATGCGCGAGATTGTGCGCATCGACGAGCGCGACCACGTCGCCGTGGTTCAGGCCGGGATCACGCTGCAAGAGTTGAACGAAGCGCTCGAGCGTACCGGGCTCCGCTACCCGGTCTACCCCGGTGAGCTCTCGGGATCGCTCGGGGGTAACGTCAACACCAACGCGGGGGGCATGCGCGCCGTTCGCCACGGCGTCACGCGACAACACGTCCTAGGCCTCGAAGTGGTGATGGTCGACGGGACCGTTCTGAAGACGGGTGGGCCCGTCATGAAGAGCTCATCGGGATACGACTTGACTCAACTTCTCATCGGCAGCGAGGGCACGCTCGCTCTCGTTACCGAAGTCACGCTCAAGCTCTCGCCGATCCTCGAACACTCGGCGACCATGCTCATCCCCTTCAATGACGTGCACGCGGTGACGAGCGTCGTGCCCACTCTGATCTCTGCCGGTCTGATGCCGTCGCTGCTCGAATACCTTGATGTGACGACCATGAGCGCGCTGCAAAGCGGGACCGACCTGCACCTGGGGGTCGACCCTGCGATCGCCCAACAATGCGCGGCCTACCTCATTGTGGTGCTCGAGACGAGAGGTCGCGATCAACTCGAGTCGGATCTCGAAGCCGCGGCGGAGCTCGTCGGTGAGGCCGGGGCGCTCGACGTCTACGTGCTCGAAGGGGCGGCGGCCAGTCAGCTCATTCAGGCCAGGGAGCGCACTTTTTGGCTCACCAAGGCCGCTGGCGCCAATGAGATCATCGACATCGTCGTCCCGCGCTCGACTGTGCCCAAGTTCCTCGAAGTGGCGTCCGCCCTGGCGGAGCGCCACGGCGCGTACGTCGCAGGGTGCGGGCACGTGGGTGATGGCAATGTGCACCTGTCGGTCTTTCAACCCGACGACGGACGCCGTGAAGAACTCTTGCTCGATCTTTTTCGTGCCGGCGTGGAGCTCGGCGGCGCTGTGTCGGGCGAACACGGACTCGGCGTGGACAAGCGAGACGCCTACCTCGCGCTCACCGACCCGGCTCTCGTGGCGCTCCAGCGCAAGATCAAAAACGTCTTCGACCCCAAAGGACTGCTCAACCCCTATCGGCACCTCGACGAGCGCCGCGACGACTGATTACTTCGCCGTGAGGGCGGCCTGGGCGGCCCGCAACGCCGCGTTCATTGCGTTGACGTCCTGCTGATAGAGGCCGAGATCGCCCTTGGAGAGAGCAGTCTGGGCGTTCGAGTAGTCGGCCGAGGCCTCGCGGAGATCCTGCTGCGCCGTGGCGGTCGACTTGGGCGGGGTCTTCGTCTTGGTCTTGGACGGCGGGGGCGTGGTGGCGCCGCTTACGCTCGCGCCAAAGACTGACGAGAGCGCTGCGTCGAGCGTCGGCTCGATGCTGACCTCTTGGTTGAAGACCGCGATTACGTAGCGCAACTGAGGCAACGGGTTTGAAGAGCTGGTGGTGTACATCGGGCGGATGTAGAGCACGGTCGAGTCAAGGGGCACAGTCAGTATGTTGCCGAGCAGGACCTCAGAGCCATGCTGGTCGAGCAGGGATATCTTCGTCGACACCAACGAGGCCTGTTCAATCTCTGAGTCGGCCTGCAAGGGGCCTGTCACCGTCGTGCTACGCGGTGTCTCGTAGACGTTGAGCTGCCCATAGTCGTCGGGATCGCTGGTCGCGACCATGAAGGCCGTCAGGTTTTGGACCGTCGAAGAGTTTCCAGAGGGAACGTAGTCGATGGATTCAAGGAGCTGCTGCTGGTCGGCGTTGGGCAGAGAGCCGACCTGGAAGACGGGACTCATGGGGGTGTTGGAGACCGAGGTAATCTGACCGGCTGCGTTTGAGGTGACGGTCTTGGCGAGGGTGTTCGACGGCGAGCCCGCGCCCGTCGTGGGCGAGACCTCCCAGCGGTCCGACGCGGAGTAGAAGGCACTGGCCTTGGTGATGTGATAGCGGCCAAAGGTCGCTGCCTGCACCGAGAACAGGTCCTGGGGGTAGCGCAGGTGCGTGCGAATCGTTGAGGGCATCGCACTCATCGGCAGGAACATCGAGGGGAAGGCCGAGCGGTAGGCCTTGATGATCGGGTCGTTGGGGTCGTTCACGTAGAACTTCATCGATCCGGTGTAGGCGTTGACCACGACCTTGACTGCGTTGCGAGCGTAATTGAAGCTACCGGGCAGACCGCCGGTGCCGATGTCCAGGTTGCTCGCGTTCTCGCTGTAGGGGTACTGGGTGGTCGTCGTGTACCCGTCGAGGACATACTGCACTTCCCCGTTGGCGATGACGGCGTAGGGCTGTGAGTCGAAGGAGAGAAACGGCGCAGCTTTCTCGGCCATCTGGCGAACGTCGCGCACGAACATGACTCGACTCTTTGAGGTGATCTGATTCGAGATCAAGAAGTTGAAGTCGCCGAGACGAAGGGCTAGGGCAAATCGTGAGAAGATCCCCCGAACGGGCACTCCGCCGGTGCTCTTGTAGTGGGTGTCCACCGGCGTGCCGGCTTGAGCACCGGAGTTGACCTCGTAGTCGAGTTCGGGCTGCTTGGTGTTGGCCACGACCCAGCCGTTGAGATTGATGCCGAAGTAGATGTCGGGCTGGGTCAGGGTCGGCAAGCCGTTCGTCGACTGGGGCGGAATGTTCGAGACGACGAAGACGGGATTGCCGGTCGATGAGTCAACTTGGTTCGCGGCCACGACGGCTGCCCCGATGCCGTGAGTGTACTGCAGGTGCTGGTTGACCCAACTGTTGGAAGGCAAGTCCGCGCTATCGAGGTTGCGCGCGCCAATCAAGACCGGGGTGAGCTTCCCGTTGATGTAGTAGCGGTCAACCGAGAGATTGGCGAAGGTGTAGTACGAGCGAATGGACTGGCGTCGCGTGACGCTTTCGAGTGAGATGCTGTTCGAGGGATCCCACAGGCGGATGTTGTTGAGCGTCGCCATATCGGTTTTGATCTCTGAAGCGGTGATCGAGGCCGCACCGGCGAAGGAGTGATATCGCACATCGTCGAGTCCAAAGGCCGATCGCGTCGCGTCGATGTTGCGTTGAATGTAGGGCGCCTCGAGCGACTCCTGGTTGGGGCTCACTTTGAGAGCCTGAAGAAAGGTCGGGTACAGCACGCCAATGACCAGAGCCACAAAGGCCCAGAGGCCGACCGCCACCACCGGCAGCGACCAGCCCCGCGAGCGCACGTTGTAGAGCAAGATTGCGGTCGCGGCGAGTGAGAGCCAAAAGAGAATGGTGAGCGCGGGCATGCGTGCGTGAATGTCGGTGTACGTGGCCCCTTGCACGTATCCGTTGGTCGAGTTGACGAGTTCCCACTTGGCGATCAGATACCCCGCCGCTTTCATGAGGGCAATCGCCGCCCCGATCACCGACAGATGCGCCTTCACCCGAGACGACACGCGGGGGGAGACCTTCGTTGTGCGAATCCCTCCGTTCAGGAAGTGAAAGCCCGCCGTCACGACGAAGGCGATGATCAAGACGACGAGGAACCAGGTAATGACAAAAGAGACGAAGGGCAGCGTGAAGACGTAGAAGCCCAGATCCTTATGGAAAAGCGGGTCAACCTTATGGAACGACTGGGAGTGGGTGAAGAGTATGTAATTATTCCACTGACCGGTGGCGTTGAGCCCCGCGACCAGGCCCATCAACACGGCGATGGCCGCGTAAATGCGACGGGCGTAGGGACGAACGATGTTCTGGTAGCGCCGCACGACCTCGTCCTCGGGGTCAAAAGATAGATCACGAGCGCCAAAGCGGTCGGTCAGGAGCAGGTTGCCCCACATGATGAAGAAAAAGATCGCTCCGAAGGTCAGTCCCAGGCCGACTTTGATCAAAAACAGCGTGGAAAAGACGTTCGAGAGGCCGACCGAGGAGAACCACATCTCATCGGTCCACAGCACGGCCAAGTTCCTCAGGGACAGGAACCCGACCAGGATGACGATGAGAATGATACCGATCCAGAACCGCCGGGAGAGTCGTCCTAAGCGCCGCGGGCGTTGGGGAACGTCAGTGGAACTTCGCACGGGGACGAGCCTACGACTTATTTATACGGGGATAACAGTGCAGGCGCAGCCCGCGTGCAGCGGCGGGTACGACGAACCGCTGGGAAAGTTCTCTCCCGCGAGACGCTCTCCCGCCTCGGAGTCGTGGGCGCACAGATCACAGGGCGCGTCATTTGGCACGGCGAAGAACCGAATTGATCGTCCCTTGGAGGCGGTCACGACCCCGAGGTGAAATGCGCGGCGGGCGGCGTCGGTGCAGAGTCTCTCCACACGAGCACCCCGCCATTCGCGATAGGCCGCATTTACGCGCTCGGTACCATCTCCCGCCGACTCGGACAGGATGCGCTTGCGCAACGCGAGCACGATGGTCACCGCCAAGTCGGCCGCGCAGTCGTCGACCAGCGAAGGCTCGACGCTCGTCTCGGCGACACCGCCCTCGCTGCGCGCGAACTCCACACCCGCTTGCGCTGACAGAGCCAAGGCCTCGCTCGCGGCGTCGGCGTAGCGCGCGCGCTGGACGAGTTCGTCTTCGAGTTCGTCAGTGATCATCGCCTTCACGTTGCGTATTCTCTCGAGCATGATGTTTTGATCGTCCTGCAAGACCCGCTTGACTCGACGGGTGAGCACCCCGAGGGACTCTTCCAGCGCCTCATCACGGTGACGGAATAAGACCCCGACGGGCGTCTCGGGCTTGTGCGCGACCGCCTTTTTTGGCGCGAGCGCAGTTGCCCCGCGTTCTTCCAAAGTGGCCTTACGCAGTCGCGCGAAGATCTCGTTCACGACGTCGGTGCCCGACGGGTCATCTTCCAGCAGCGACTCGCCGGGCGAGGGCGACGTCTCACTACGTCGCTTCTCAGGCTTCTTCTCGACGCGCCGGCTCTCGCCCCCGGACTCGGACGAGTCCGCCGGCACATCGCGTAACGGCGTGCCGGCCAGGAGTTCCTCTTCAGTGGGCTCGGGCGTCGCGGGGTGCGAGCGTAGTGCCTCAAGGGCGGCCGCGCGTGCCGCCTCATCAGAACCGTTGATGCCAGCAAGGATGTCATCGACCTGCTGGCGCAGAGTGGTCACGAATGTGGCCAGAGAGTCGCGGGCGGCGCGCAATTGATCAATCTGCAGGTGCAGGGCCTTGCGCTTGATAGCAAGATCATTGAGGACCGTGCGACGAGCCTCGTTCGACTGCTCGACTATCGCGCGACCCTGCTCGCGGGCGCGATCGATCAGCGCTTCGCCATTCACCTTCGCCGAGTCGATGAGGCGCTCGGCCGCCAGGCGCGCATCATGATCGATCTGGTTCGACATGTTCTCGGCTTCGGTGATGAGCGCGGTTGCACGCTCTTGGGCCTCAATGAGGTGCGAGGCGGAGCGCTGTTGGGTCTCGGTGAAGACTTGAGCGCTGCGTTCCTGGGCTTCGGCAGTCACCCGGCCCGCCTCTTCGTGCGCCGAACGCAGGATTGACGCGCTCTGGGCGCCCAGAGCGTTGGTCAAGGTGGCCTCATCGAAGGTCGGATTCTCCGCTTGGCGGTGGGCTTCGCTCAGTTGATCTTGAAGTTCGCGGATGCGGCTTTCGAGGTGGCCCATCTCGCGGCCGGCGGCCTCCAGGTGGAGTCGAACCTCGTTGGGGTCAACGCCCCCCTTGCGAAGGGTCGTGAAGGTCACTCGAGTGATTTCACTCGATGACTGGCGCGTGGTCGAGACTGTTCGGCGGTCGTCCATTCCTTCCAGCCTACGGGCTGTGGCGTCGTAACTCGGTCTATGAAGGCCTTGTGAGGGGGCTCGGGCGTGCTCCCCCGAGTTTGCGCAGGTCCCGCAAAGCCTCCTTCAACGACGTCACGGGCAGGATTTTCAGATCTGGTTGATCCGCGGCACGTGCGGCGCCGACGTTGCCGTCGCCATCGGGAACGATGAAGTACTTCGCCCCGCTGTCGTGCGCGGCGACGGCCTTCTCTTCGACGCCCCCCACGGCGCCCACCTGACCGTTTGGCGCCATAGTGCCCGTCGCCGCGACAAGTTGGTCGCCGGTCAGCGAGCCGTGGCTCAACTTGTTCATCAACGCCAGCGTCATGGCAAGTCCGGCCGAAGGCCCACCGATGTTGGCCGTGTCGATACTCACCCTCGCGGGGAGATGGTAGTCGTAACCGCTTTCGAGTTCGATGCCGAGAAATGATCGACCCACGCCGCTCGCCCCCGGGCAGACCGACGTACGGACATCGCCAGGGACCCTGGCCGTCGCGACGCGAAGGGTGGAGGGCGCGTCGTAGGAGAGAGTGCCCGAGCTGGAGATCTTCACCTTGTCCAGATGGAGCGTCTCGAGGGTACCTGCCGTCACGTCATGCAGCGTTGAGATCAGTTGGCAGTCCGAGTCGACCGATGTCGAACCGACCCCGGTAATGAGATCACCAACCGAGAGTCCCGCGCGACTGGCCGGCGAGGGCGAAACGACGCCCGTGATCACAGCTCCGATGAGCCTCGCCGGCACGTGCCAGCCCACCGCTCGAAAGGCGGCGACCTCGGCCGCCTGTTTGGCATCACTCATCTCGAGAAAGCTCTGAGCGTTCAGCTCGCTCGTCGACACGCCCGGTTCGGTGAGTTCGTCCGCGGGCACGACCTGCACGTGCGATTGAAAGTGGGTCAAGAACAACTCCCACGAGGACAGTGGCTGAAGATACACATCGACCAGCAAGAACTTGCCGGGGCGGGCGTTTGTGGCGACCCCGCTGATCTTCACCAAAGGTGCGACCGGCGTGGCGTGGGCGGGAGTAATGGAGTACTCACCGGACTGGTGTGCCTGGAGACCAAGAATCCCCATCAGGATCACGGCGACGGCGACAATGGGCACCCAGGTACGGGGCCTCATCCGTTTCGGTGGTGAAATGGGATCGTGCCAGGTGATGATCCAACGCTAGTTGAGCCGCTTGATCACGATCTCCTGCGCGCCAGTTTTCAACCAAGTGGTGCCGGTCGCGCACTTCTCGAGGAGAACCTCTCTTCGAACACTGTTCGTCACCGGGTACTCTCTCTGCGCGGAATGGTGCGCCTCAACCTCATGACCATCACGCAGTGGCGTCAAGTGCTGCACGACCTTGATCCTGACGTACGACGTGACGCCCTTGAGCAACTCGCTCACGCCACACTCGACGATGACGGCGTTCTCGATATCGTCATCACGCTGCTCGGCGACGCGGATGACCTGGTGGTCGACGCCGCGGCTTTCGCGCTGGGCGAACATACCTACGTCCCTTCGGTTGAGAGGCTCAGCTCCATCGCCCGATCTCACGAAGACGCGCGGTGTCGCGAGTCAGCCATCGCCTCACTCGGGGCCATCGGCGACGATCGCGCCCGCGAAGTGATTATCGCTGCACTGAGCGACAAGGCGCCTATTCGTCGACGCGCCATCGTGGCGCTCGCCAACTACGAGGGACCGGACATTGAGGCCGCGCTCGAAGCCGCCAGTGAGGACCGCGACTGGCAGGTGCGTTCAGCGGTAACGCAACTGCGCGACGACTAGCGATCCGCGCTACGAAGGAGGGCGTGCAGCGAGGCCATTTCCTCGAGACAGGCCTGCAGTCCCTGGATGACGACGAGATCGGACTGGGGCGCCACGCTCACCTCGACGCCGCTGCTCGTCGCCACCAGCTCATCAAGATCAGCCACGTTGGCGTGACCACCAGCGATGGTGAGTCCCCGCGCACTGACATCTTGCGCGAGGTCTGGCGGCGTGCCGCCGAGACACTCCTGGATCATTCGCATCGTGGTGTGCAGAACGTCGTACGCCGCTGCGTTCACCAGTTCGGCACTGACTTCGATCTCGATGAGTCGGCCACGATCGACCGTGCGCGCCAGAACGACCTGCGAGAGCCCTGCGGTGCGCCCGAGCGCCGACGCCAGGGTGCACTTCAACATCTCGACGACAGAAGGCGAAACGACAACTCCGAGGTTCAGCCGTAGCGACGTCGCGATCGCGTAGTCGACGTCGCTGCCCCCGATGCGACGGGCGGCCCCGGTCACGATGCCGCCAAGGGAGACCACCGCCGCCTCGGACGCTCCCGCGCCGAGCAGTACGACGGCCGACCCGACGGGATCCTGCACCGGGAGACCGAGTCCGATGGCGGCAGCGAGCGGCGCCTCAATCAAACTCGCCTCTCGCGCGCCAGCCTGGATCGCTGCTTGGCGCAGCGCTCGTCGCTCGATCGCGGTAGCGAGCGAAGGAACGCTCACCACCACTCGGGCGCGACTCATCTTGGACACACCAGCCCGATCGAACAGAGCCTCAATCAGTCGAGCCGTCACGTCGAAGTCGACGGTGGCCCCCTGGTTGAACGGTCGAAAGACGATCACGTGGCGCGACGTACGTCCAATGAGTTCGAGCGCCCCATGGCCGAGATCTTGAACTACTCCGGAGTTGGTGTCGATCGCCACCATCGTCGGCTCGTCGAACAAAATTCCCCTCGAGGCGGTGGCGAGGCGCGTGTGCGAGGTGCCAATATCCAGCGCGACATCGACAGCCATAGTTGACAATCCTAGGGCGACCGATGGGAGATGCCTTTCGTTACTAGCCTTTCTGAGGTGGCGGAGAGGCATTGGAGCGAAATCTGGCCGTGGCGACGCCGCGCGCGACCACCGGCCGACACCCGCCATTGGGTCCATCCCAGTGAGCTACCGAGCTTCGAAAACCTGGAGACCACGGCGACCGCTCGCCCTCACGCGGTAACCCCGCGGATAGTGATTGTTCTGGTGGCCGCGATGCTGGTCGCGGGTGGAATCTTTCTCATCGTGAACCGCGGTGCGAGGACCCCGAGCCCCGACTCGCCGGCGCATTTGGCGACCTCTCTCGCCGAGCTTCCCGCCTCGAGTCGCGTGGCCGCCGCCGACACGGTGGAGCTCACCATCACGACGGGCGGAACCATAACCAAGGTGGCGGCGCTGGTTCTCCCCCGCAACCTCGCCGTCACGACAACGGTCATTCCCATCAACGCGGTGATCACGGGTGCCACCGCGAAGCGAAGGAACTTTGACGTCACGCTCGAAGGTCGCGACAACGTGATGGGCTTTTCCATCGTTCACTTGAGCGTTCCGATCGCGGCATCGAAGCTAGGCCCCATGCCGGCCAGCGCCGCGGTCGTGGCGATCGCGCCAATCGAGAAAGACTCACAAAAGGCGCCAGAGTACGACTGGACGATGACGACCCTCGGCGATCCCACCAACAACGCACAAGGCGTTGTTCACTATCTGGCGACGTCGGCCAACACAAGTTTGTCAAGCTACATCGACGCCATCGCCGTCGACACTTCCGATCGGGTCGTCGCCGTGCTGTCGTCGCGGCACTTCTGGTACCCCGCTCAGTTCGTGGCCCAGGTCGCCGACGTCGTGGCTACTGGGCACGGCTGCCACGCCGACCTCGGCATCAATGGCAAGACCGAGCAGGGCGGCGGCGTGCTCATCACCAAGATCGTCCGCTACAGCGCAGCCGCTCACGCCCGACTTCGCGTCGGCGAGGTCATCACCGCCTGGAACGGTACCGAACTCGACACGTGGAACCAGCTGGTCTCGACCCTGTACTTAACCCCGGCCTACACCCGCGCCGAGTTGACCTACGCCAAGAGCACAACGGTCCATCACGTGGACGTGACCCTAGGGTGTCCCTCTAAGTTGGTGCCGTGACCAGCAATCCCTTCGGCGACATGTTCGGCGACATCTTTTCCATGCTGAGCCAACAGGGCCCCGATGCGTGGTATCAAACCGCCTCACAGCTGGCGCTCAACCTCGCGCGCGGCGAGGACGGCGACCCCAATCCCCAGCCGATCCAGCGTCAACGCCTGGAGGAGTTGGCGCCCCTCGTTGGGCGACACGTGGACGCTCTCTTTGGAGTCTCCAGCGAGCCGAATGTCGTGGCGGTCAATCGCTCGGCTCTGACGATGGCCGCCCTTGAGCAATGGCGCCCGCTCATGGAACCGGCGATGACATCCTCGTCGTCGCCCTCGTCCCTGCCCGGTGATGAGATCGATGTGCAGGAGAATCAACTCCTGAACCAGATCTCCTCCACGATCGGACCGCTCTTCGCCGGGTTTCAGATGGGCTCGGTCGCGGGGCACTTCTCCGAGCGCGCCTGGTCGCTCGCCGTGCTCCCGCTGCCACGACTGAACGGCCAACACCACCTCGTGGTGAACAATCTCGCGAACTTCGCCGATGCGTGGTCCCTGGAAAACGACGAGGTCTATGTGTTCGCCCTCGCCCAGGAGTTCGTCGCGTCACTCGTCCTCACACAGCCCGGAACGAGCGACGCCCTGCGCGCCCTCCTGCTCGACGCCGTGAAAGAGTCGAGCGCCCTTCAGGGCGACATCATGGGGCGCCTGCAGAGTCTGATGGAATCGGGCGACATCAACGAAATGATGAACAATCCCGAGGCACTGCTCGAAGGCATCGCCATGCCCGAAGAGACCAACGCCACGCGGGCCATCAATGCCGCGACGAGCGTTCTACTGGCCTTCTTCGCCGCCGCGGCGCACGACATCACCGAAACGCTACTCGGGCCCCGGCCCGCGCTGATGGAGGCGTACGCGCGCCATCGTCGCAGCGACGCACGTGGAGAGGACGCGGCCGCCGCGCTTTTTGGTATCTCCACCCAAGGACCCCACCACGACGCCGCGACTCAGTTCGTCGCCACGCTCGTCGCCGAGCACTCGCTCAGCGTGTTTGGTGCATTGCTTCGCGTGGATGGCCTACCCAGCGCCAGTGAACTGAACGATCCTCAGGCGTGGTACGAGCGAGTGACCACGTCGCCTCTCGCCTAAGCGAGGGGTCGAAGGCTTACGACTCTTCGTCGTACCCGAGATTCCACTCGACGAGAAGATTCTCGCGCTCGGCGTCGCGGTTCACGCGCTCGCGGTTGCGGCGAAACTGAGGGTCGTGGGGCGGCAGGAAGCGCAGTCGTGCGTCGACGCGGTCAACGAAGGCCTGAATCTGCTCCTCGTCGCCAAACACCATCCGGCACTCCCAGTGCGGTGCGACGGGACCTAGGTAGACAACTTGCACGTGGCCGACCGGGTCGACCACCTCAACTGATTCACTGGTCGGGACTTGGCTCACGACACTCCTTACGCACTTTTTCGCTATTCTACTGGTCTTCTCTCGCGGGGCTCTAAGGCCGTTCAAAGACGTTCGGAACCTTAAGAATTCTGACATGGAATCTTAACGACGGGGGCGCGCGAAGTCAGTACTGTGAGGACGAGAAGTAGGGAAGGAGGTGTGTATGAGTGCTGAATGGATGGCTGACGGAAAGTGCCGTGAGTACGCACCAGAAACCTTCTTCCCCCGCGACGGTATGGGAGTCATCGTCGCTCAGCGCATTTGCGCGACCTGCCCCGTGGCTAGTGAGTGTCTGGTGTACGCACTCGACAATCACATCGACCACGGGGTTTGGGGCGGCAAGAGCGAACGCGAGCGCCGCCGTCTCCTGCGCGAGCGCCGCCGACTGCGCCTCTTTAATCGCGACCTGCACTAGGACCCGCGTTGTTCGAATGCGTCATCAACGTATCTGACGGGCGCCGCCTGGATGTGCTCGACGAGTTGGGGCGGGCCGCCGGCCCGGCGCTGCGCGACCGCCACAGCGATGCCGTTCACAACCGCAGCGTCTTCACTTTGATCGACCACCGCACGGAACTGCGGCGCCACGTGCGCAGCTTCATTGTGGCCACCATGAAGCTCTTGGACCTGCGAGATCACGAGGGCGTGCACCCATGCTTTGGCGTCTTGGACGTCGTGCCCTTCGTCGCTCTGGACTCGCGAAAGGCCCAGGAGGCGGCGACTTTGCGCAACGAAACAGCCTCCTGGGTGGCTGGTACCTTCGGCGTGCCGGTCTTTCTCTACGGGCGCCTGCGCGACGGTTCCAAGAGAAGCCTCCCTGAGGTGCGCCGTCACGCCTTTCACTCCTTCGCGCCCGACATGGGACCGATGAAGCCGAGCGCCGAGCGTGGCGCTAGCGCCATTGGCGCGCGCCCGGTGCTGGTGGCGTGGAATCTCTGGGTTCGCGGGATCGACCTCGGCGAAGGGCGCGTGATCGCAAGGGCGCTACGCCGAGGTGAAGTGCGCGCCCTGGCCTTCCAGATGCCCGATATGGTCCAAATCAGTTGCAACTTGATCGATCCGATGACCGTGCGACCTTCGGCGGTCTACGACAAGGCCCTTGGCCTACTCGGCGCGGGCGAGGTCGATCACGCCGAACTCGTGGGTCTGATACCCGAGGGCGTGCTGAAGGCAGAGGACCCCAAACGCTGGGCACAACTCGGCCTGGCCGAAGGCGCCACGATCGAGTCCCGTCTCGCTTAACCGGCCTGAGCGCGGCGCTCGAGCGCTCGAGCGCGGCGCAGACGGCGGCGCTCGCGCTCACTCATTCCGCCCCAAATACCGAATTTCTCTCCGTTGTCGAGGGCGTACTCCAGGCAGTCGTCGCGCACCACGCAACCGCGACACACCTCCTTGGCCTCACGGGTAGATGCCCCGCGTTCGGGAAAGAAGAGATCAGGGTCGACGCCCATGCAGTTGGCGCGTGCCTGCCAGCCCCTGTCCTCAAGGCCACTTAAGAGTTCGACAATTTCCACGTTGTGATTCCTCCCCGTCGAAGACCACTGCCATCGATGTAATTACAACGGTGTCATTGTTGCGGGGTTTGGCGCAAAATGCAAATGGAATTTTCGAATTACCTGGTCGAGGCGTCTTTGGTTCAGCCAGCGCGGCGATGTTTGACGAAGTCGTCCAGAGCGTAGGTTCCCAGATCGTTCACGTCGAGGTAGAAAAGCCGCCCCCCATTCACCCGGGCGATCTGCTCCACGAAGGGGAATTGACTGCGCTCGATGTCGAGGGCGAAGGTGTTGATCGTGATGTCGGCCTTCGTGCAACGCAAGACCTCGGCCATGGTCTTCTCCAGGGTTTCGTGAACGGGGGGCCACGAGAAGAATGGCTCCCCCGAACTGGTGAGGTGGGCCGTCGGCTCGCCGTCGGTCACGACGACGATCTGGCGCTCGCCGCGCTCGTTTCGCAGCAGGTGGCGAGCGAGCGCCAGGGCGTGTTGAAGGTTGGTGCCGTAGTTGTGGTCGATCGTCAGCGCGGGGATATCCTCTAACTTCAACTGCTGCGCACGCTCGCCGAAGCCAACGACCGCTACGAAGTCACGAGGGAACTTCGACGAGATCAGTTGCGTGAGAGCGAGCACCATCTTCTTGGCCGGAACGAGGTTGCCCCGCATCGCCATGGAGAGAGAGAGGTCAATCGCGAACACGGTAGAGGAGCGTCGTGTCGCTTCGTACTCTTCAACCTCGAAATCGTCGGGGTGAAGCTGAACGGGCGTACCAGGCCCTCGGCGCAGCAGCGCATTGCGCAACGTGCGCGGCAGGTGCAAGGAGACAGCTTCGCCCGGTTCCCAGGGCTTGGCCGTCTCTTCGCGATCTCCGCCACGAGCCAGCGTCGCGATCGGGTGTCCCCCCAGCGGCGGTGAGTCGCGAAGCTGGCGAAAGAGATCGCGCAGGGCTATCTGACCGATCTTGCGCACGCCTCGAGCGCTCAAAGCCAAGCGATTCGACGAACGATCGATGAAACCCTGATCCTTCAAGCCCTGCACCGCGCGCTCGAGCCGCTGCACGTGCCGCGCAGCGTCATCGCCGAGATTGCGCCGCACCGACTCTATGTCCACCTCAGGTAGTCCCTGAGCTGCGTGACTTTGGCCAAGGAACTCCTCCAAGCCCTCCAGTTCGCCCAACTGCTCGGCAACCGAGGCAACATCGGCGAAGCGCGAACCGTCCTGGCCGCGCATGCGGTGCGCGCGACTCCAGTCGATGTCCGGGGTCGCCTGACGTAAGTTCGAGACGAGGCGATTCATGGAGAAGTTCAGCTCCATGTTCTGCATCATCTCGTCGAAGAGCGCCCGAAGTTCGCCCTGCTGCTCAGCTGAAAGCGAGTTGAACATCGCCTCGGCGGCCGCGGCCCGTTCGGCCATCATTCGTACCACGTCCTCGAGGCTCTGAGCTCCCGGAAAGAAGTCACCGAACTTCTCTATGAAGTCGTCGAAGGTGGGATCGAGATCTTCCCCGCGGCGATCCTGTTCGATCATCGTAGAGAGCGCGTCCATCATGTCGCGCATGCGAGCGATCTCCTCGGGGTCGGGGCGGCCCATGAACTCCTTGCTCTGCTGGAAGTAGGTGTCGAGCACGTCGCGCTCGAGTTCACCCATGAGCTCGTCGAACTCCTCTCGTGCGTCCGAGGAAACGAACTCGTAGTTGCGGTACTCGCCGAGGCGTTCCGCCAAACGCTGGCTCATGAGGTCACGCTGCATCTTGCGCTGGTCCACGAGGTCGCGGGTGACCTCGTGACGGCGCTCATCGCCCGACTCCTGTGCGTCTTGCATCAACTGATCGAGTTCGAGCTCTTCGGTCTCCTCAATCTCGTTGAGCCAGTCACGGTATCTCTGCATCTCTCCGTCGGGATCGACCTGTCGTTCTAACTCGCGTCGTCTCTGACGAGTTCGCTCGAGCAGCTCGCGTAATCCCTCGACGCGATCACCGTCCTCGCTCTCGTAGCCTTCGCGCAAGAGCCGGTCCATCGCCTCATCCAGGTCGCCGTTCTCCATGAAGTCGTCCGCTAGAAGCGACAACAGCTCGTCGACATCGAGATCGTCGAACTCATCATCGTCGCCGACCCGGCGATAGCCGTAGCGAACTGGCACTTAGCGGGTCCTCGAGCGATAGAGGGCCCGCGCACCCGAGGCGTCCTTCGCGAGTCGCTTAGTGAGATAGAGCCCCTCCAGCACGAACTCCACCGCCGCTGACTTCTCGCCGTCACTCGCGCCGGGTCCGACGACGCGCTCCACCGGCGCTTGCAACGCGGGCATCGCCGCCAGGACGTCGAGGTAGTGCGCGTCGGGCAGATCGTCACCGGTGTGAACGATGGCCTCAGAGTTGAAGGCGTCGACAATGTCGGGCGCCTCTTCGAGCAACACCTCGGCGAAGCACTGACGCACCGCGAGCGACACCAGCGCCGCGATGACCTGATCGGCGTCGCTGTCGTCCATGGTGTCGAACTCGATCTTGCCCTGGGTGGACTGAACCATAGCGCTCAAATCACTCACTCGCGGCACGACGACGACGTCGCGTGTGCGCAACGTACGACGCAGCGCGTTCGCGACGACCGTTTCGAAGTTGGCGATCGAGAGGCGCACTGAGACCCCCGAACTTTGGCTGATGACGTGACTGCGCCGTGCGACGTGGCTGACGCGCGCCACGATGTCGTCAATGAACCACGGGACGATGAGGGGCACCTCGGTCACCGGCAGGTGAGCCTCTTGGTGCATGATCTCGATCTCCGTCGACACTTCGAAGGGGTAGTGCGTGCGGATCTGCGAACCGAAGCGGTCCTTCAGTGGCGTGATGAGCCGGCCGCGGTTGGTGTAGTCCTCGGGGTTGGCGGTAGCGACGACCATCACGTCGAGATCGAGGCGCACGAGGTGGCCACGGATCTGTACGTCGCGCTCCTCTAAGACGTTCAAGAGGCCCACTTGGATCCGCTCGGAGAGGTCGGGCAGCTCGTTGATCGCGAAGATGCCGCGATTGGATTTGGGAACTAGGCCGTAGCTGAGGGCCTTGGGATCGTCAAGGTAGAGGCCGCCCGCCACTTTGATGGGGTCGATCTCACCGATCAGGTCCGCCATCGACGTGTCGGGAGAAGCCAGCTTCTCGGCGAAGCGCTGGCTCCGGTGAACCCAGGCGATCGGCGTGGCGTCACCGTGCTCGGCAACGACGTCAATCCCGTACGCCGAGATCGGCGCGAAGGGGTCATCACGAACGTCCGAACCCGCGACGATCGGCAACCACTCGTCCAGCAGCTCGACCAGCGATCTTATGATTCGCGTCTTCGCCTGACCTCGCTCGCCCAGCAGGATGACGTCGTGCCCGGCCAAGAGCGCGGTCTCGAGTTGGGGCAGCACGGTGTCCTCGAAGCCCAGCACTGAAGCGGTGAGGGCGAGGCCATCGGCCAGTCGCGCCTCGAGATTCTGGCGAATCTCTTCGCGTACCGATTTGGCCCGGTACTCGGTCGAGCGCAGGGCGCCGAGCGTCGTGGGGAGGTCCATGGGGGCAATTGGCGTGCTCATAGGAGCACTTTAGGGGTTGGTCGGCCGCATTTGAGCCTCGGGTCACCCGGCGATTCGCGCTACCTGCAAAATCGCTTTCCAAGGGAATCGCGCTGGACAGTCGACACTGGTGAACGACAACTATCCATCGATCCTCGGCGGGGCGACCCTCGACTTACGCGCGAGTGTACATTTCCAGTCGCCAGCCGCCCGTCATCTCGTAGTCGCACAGCTCGGTGGTGAGCGAACACATGACCTCCAGCACCTCCGACGACGAAGTCGTGGGCGGCACGATGAGCAGAAAGCCCCGCTGTGCGTGGTCCTGGCGAATAGGAAACGGCGCGCCACGCAACATCGACCTGATTCGATCGCGGCTCAATCGACCACGTGAATGCAAGACGCCCAGTGACGAGGTCTGCGCCTCGCCGTGACGGGGGGGCGACGTGACGAACGAAGCCTGGACGTTGCCATGATTGGTCCAGCCGAGGAAGTTGACTTTGATGCCGGGCACGTCGTCCGCGATGCGCGGCAGCACGTTGCACCAGCCGAGTCCCTGCGCGATGGAATCAAGGGCGAGGATCGCGTCACGGCGATCCTCGTCGAAGTACAACCGAGTCTTCGTAGTCACCGCTACGCCCAGCCGAGCTCTTCGAGTCGAGGGTCGCTGATGCCAAAGTGGTGGGCGATCTCGTGAATTACGGTCTTTCGAATCTGAGACTTCACCTCGGCCTCGGAGCTGCAGTATCGACATATGGTCTTTTGGTACAGCGTGATGCGGTCGGGAAGCACGCCGGCGTAGCTGGTGCGTCCGCCGCGCTTCGTCAGGGGAATGCCCTCGTAGAGCCCAAAGAGTGATCGACCGCGCGCCTCATCCTCGACCACGATGGCCACGTTGTCGATCTCGGCCGACAGTTCTCCGGGCAGGCTCGCCACCGCCTGGGCGGCCAACTCCTCGAATCGCTCATTGGATATCTCGAACACCTTGGAAGCGTACCGGGAGACGCGCTCACGTCGATCTGGATCTAGGCAACCGACAACTCCGTGCGCGAGAACGCCACGCCCTACGTCGTCGCGGCACGATGCGTCGAGGCCACCAGTTGGGCCCCCGGGCGATACGCGAGGTGCGCGGCCCGCGGCGCGTCGAGAATCGCGAAGTTCGCGCACGCGCCCACGCCGAGATGGCCGACGTCGTCTCGGCGCAGGGCCAGCGCCCCGCCCTTGGTCGCGGCCCACAACGCTTCGTCGACGGTCATGGCCATCTCGCCTACCGCCAGAGCGATGACGAACGCCATGCTGGTCACGTAGGAGGACCCGGGGTTGCAGTCGGTCGCGAGGGCCACCGTGGCCCCCGCATCAAGAAGCTCTCGCGCCGAAGGGTAGGGCGACCGCGTCGAGAACTCCGCGCCGGGCAGTAACGTCGCGACCGTCGCCGACGCGGACAGCAGATCGATATCACGGTCTTCGAGGTAGGTGCAGTGGTCAACGCTGGCGCAGTCGAGATCGACCGCGAGTGCGATGGCCCCGCTGTGGGCCAGTTGGTTGGCGTGCAGCCGCGGGGCCAGACCCCTGGTTCGGGCGCTTTGGAGAATCGCGCGCGCCTCATCGACGCTGAAGGCGCCACGATCACAGAACACATCGGCCCACTTCGCGTGCGGCGCGCACGCGTCGAGCATCGACGTCCTCAGCAATGAGATGTAGCCGTCACGATCAGATGCGAACTCGCGAGGGACCACGTGCGCGCCGAGCCACGTGCGCTCGGGCGTGAACTCGCCCGCGACGTCGAGGCAGCGTACTTCGCCCTCCGTCGTGAGCTCGTATCCCGACTTGATCTCTATGGTGGTGACGCCGCCCGCGTGGAGCTCGCCGACACGTTGGCGCGCACCCTCGCGCAAGTCGTCGAGCGACGCCGCACGAGTCGCGGCCACGGTTCGCGCGATGCCGCCTCCGTCATAGCGCTTTCCCGCCATGCGCGCCTCGAACTCGTCACTGCGCTCGCCCGCGAAGATCAGGTGGGTGTGAGAGTCGACGAAACCGGGAATGACGGCGGCTCCTTTTGCGTCGAGCATCTCGTCGGCGTCGGGCGCCTCGCCGTTGCGTCCCACCCATAGGACTTGATCGTCGTCCACGACGAACGCCGCGTCCTGCAGTCGCCCGAGAGCTGTTTCGTCCCCGAGCGTCGGCTCGTTCGTCGTCAGTTCACCGACGTTGCCGATGACCCGTGTGGTCACGGTCCTTCGCGCATCGGGACGCGCAGCCCGGTTGCCTCGGCCTTCTCTTCGGCGATGTCGTACCCCGCGTCCACGTGGCGTAGCACGCCCATCGCGGGGTCGTTGGTGAGAACCCGACGCAACTTCTCCCCGGCGAGGGCGCTGCCGTCAGCCACGCAGACCTGGCCGGCGTGAATGGACCGGCCGATGCCCACGCCGCCACCGTGGTGGATCGAGACCCACGTGGCACCCGAGGCGGTATTGACGAGCGCGTTGAGCAACGGCCAGTCGGCGATCGCGTCCGATCCGTCGAGCATGGCCTCGGTCTCGCGGTAGGGCGAGGCGACCGAGCCACTATCGAGGTGGTCACGACCAATCACCAGCGGCGCCTTCACCGCACCCGAGGCCACAAGGTCGTTGAAGGCGACGCCCGCCTTGTCACGCTCCTGGTACCCGAGCCAGCAGATCCGCGCGGGCAGCCCTTGGAACGCCACGCGATCTTGGGCCTTGGTGATCCAGCGCCGCAGGAGCTCGTTCTCGGGAAAGAGGTTGAGCACGGCTTGATCAGTCGCCGCGATGTCTGCGGGGTCGCCCGACAGAGCGGCCCAGCGGAAGGGACCCTTGCCCTCGCAAAAGAGCGGTCGAATGTAGGCCGGGACGAAGCCGGGATAGTCAAAGGCCCGCGCGTATCCCCCCAGTTGCGCCTCCCCACGCAGCGAGTTCCCATAATCGAATACTTCGGCACCCTCGTCCATGAAGCCCACCAGCGCCTCGACGTGGCGCACAATCGAGGCGCGCGCGCGATCGGTGAACTCCTCGGGCTTCTTGTTCGCGTAATCGTGCCAGTCGTTGAGATCGATGTCCTCGGGAAGGTAGCTGAGGGGGTCGTGGGCGGAGGTCTGATCGGTCACGATGTCGACCTCGACGCCGCGGCGCAGCAACTCGGGCAGGATCGTCGCGGCGTTCCCGAGGAGTCCCACGCTGAGGGCCGCGCGATTCTTCTTCGCCTCCAGTACTTTCGCGATGGCGCCGTCCAGGTCACTCGTCCACTCATCGAGGTAGCGCTGGTCGACTCGGCGTTGCAAACGCGTCGGGTCGACGTCCACGCAGAGGCAGACCCCGTCGTTCATGGTCACAGCCAGCGGCTGGGCGCCACCCATCCCTCCAGCGCCACCCGTCACGGTGAGGGTGCCCGCGAGGGTGCCGCCAAAGCGCTTCGTCGCGACTGCGGCGAAGGTCTCATAGGTTCCCTGCAAGATCCCCTGGGTGCCGATGTAGATCCACGAGCCCGCCGTCATCTGGCCGTACATCGTGAGACCGAGCGCCTCGAGGCGACGGAACTCCGGCCAGGTGGCCCAGTCAGGCACAAGGTTGGAGTTGGCGATGAGCACTCGTGGCGCCCACTCGTGAGTCGAGAGCACGCCGATCGGCCGCCCCGACTGCACGAGCATCGTCTCGTCGGCCTTCAGTGACGCGAGCGTGCGCACGAGGGCGTCGAAGCTGCGCCAGTCGCGCGCGGCCTTGCCCGTGCCGCCATAGACGACGAGGTCGTCGGGGCGTTCGGCGACCTCGGGGTCGAGATTGTTCGACAGCATGCGCAACGCTGCCTCTTGGGGCCAGCCGAGAGCGTCGAGTTCGATTCCGCGCTTCGCTCGAACGAGACGGGAACCTTCCATACCTTCTCCTTGATTTAGTGCAGTGAAACGACAGTCGTAGTGGGAGTCACGTCGAGCCCAGCAGAGCCGGGCTCGACTCGTACCACAGTATGTGCTATGGCGCGCGATCGCTTACGTTAGGCAAGTCCGTCACGTCGACAGCGGAATCAGTGTCTTGGCCCGCGTCAAGTGGGTTGCTCGCGCGTACGCGTAGTACAAGATGCTCGACACGATTATGCCAACGATCCAGGCAATGTCGGCCCCTCCGAGATGACTAACCAAGGGACCAACGTAAATACTGCTATTCACGAAGGGAATCTCCACGCCGATTGAAACGACGTAGATCGCGAGAACACCCCAATTGCACCTCCGATACTCACCGTCCACCTTGAACAACTCACCAATGTCGTAGTTCCCGCGCCTGACGAAGTAGTAGTCGGTCAGATTGATCGCGGTCCAGGGCACGAGGAGGTACAGAAGAAAGAGCGTAATATTCTCAAACGTCGTGAGCAGATGGCTCCCCGCAAGTATTGCCAGCACTGTTGCAATCACCGTAAACACAGTGACGAAGAGTGCGCGCACCTTGACCGAGGACGTGTCAACCCTCCCATTTGGTGAGATGGCGCTCCACGCCGTGAGAAAGGCACCGTAGGGACCTTCAGCTCCGGCGGGCAAAAGACCGATCAAGAGCGCGAGGATCATCAGAGCGCTGATACCCGAAATGCGATGACCTAGAAAGCCAATGGCGTTCGCGTTGACGGCAGCACCGTTCACCACCGCCGCGAACGCGCCAATCACCATGACCACCGTGGCGCCAATTACGGAACCGAAGTACGTATAGAAGAAAGTGGTGCGCGCGGGGGTGCTTTCGGGAAGATAACGCGAATAGTCGGAAACGTACGGTGCCCACGTCACCTGCCACGAGACAAACACTGAAATCGCCAGAAGCACAGTCCCCGCAGTATCCGCCGTCCCCTTGTAGTTAGCCGGCAGATGTGTGACTAGTTGGATGAAAAGAGCGACAAAGGCAACCGCCGAGATCACCGAGATGATGCGGCTCGCGGCATGAATCAAGTTGTAACCAACGAGCGCGATCAAGAGAAGTATCACGTTGAAGATGACGATGCCCAAGTCTCGTGAGATGTGAATCCACGCGGCGAGGGCGGCGCCCACCACCACCCCACCTTCAACCGCGAAGCCGAGGTACATCAGCACCACGATGATGACCGGAAGAATATTGCCGAAGAAGCCAAACTGCGCCCTACTTTGAATCATTTGGGGCACGCCAAGTCGAGGTCCCTGCACCGAGTGATAGGCCATAAACAACGCGCCAACGAGATTTCCGACGATGATGGAAAAAATCGCCCACGGCAAGCTAAGTCCAAAGAAGACGGCTAATGCCCCGGTCACTAGGGCGTTTATTTGAAGGTTGCTAGGGAACCACAACGTAAACAAGTGCCACGGCTTGCCGTGACGCTCGTCCGCTGGAATGTAATCAATGGAGCGTTGCTCCAAAGCCATCGCATTGTCCGACTGATTCGCCATCATCATTCTCCTTGGTCGAGGACGTATTTCGTGGGTCGTGCATTGACTAGTTCGCCCTCACCGAATGCACGACTCATACACTCGGACCCGGGCTCTGCGGGCGCCGTCATCGGGACTCCGCGACGAGAGTGCTGATCTGGGCGAGCGCGACATCGTGCGCGACGTAGTCGTCCAGCGGACCCGGCTGACTGGAGAACTTAACGATGGCTACATCGTTCAGCGGGTCCAACCACAGGTATTGGCCAAATATTCCACGCGCGATAAGGGTCCCGCGCTCGTCGCCAGTCACCCACCACTGGTTCCGATACGTTCCCGCATCGTGCAGCGCAGCAAAGTCGGCATGACCCTCAATCGCTGCGCGTGAACCTCCGTGTCGCGTCGCGTCAATCAAGGCGGAAGAAAAAACCTGTGCGCCGAGGGCTCGGCGGTCATCGAGTACGCAGAGTCCAAAGCGAACGAGGTCACGCGCGGTTGCAGCAATTCCCGCGCATGCGTATGGGTTACCCGCCCTATCAACGCTCACAATCGCATCGTTCTCGGCACCAATGCGCGACCACACGCGGTCGCTCAAGAGTTCGCCGTAGTGAGTTTTCGCTGCGCGCTCCAGCACCCACGCCAACACGTCAGTCGTCGCCGAACAATATTGAAACTCTTCGCCATGGTTCCCAGCAGGCCTAAGCGTCGCCAAAAACGATCGGGAATCTTCTGCGTCACCGTCGATGCGCGGACGCCAACCGGCCGCGCGATCCTGGGCCTGCACCTCAGAGGTGGGATCTTCGTATTCCTGACTAAAGCGAAGCGCCGCGGTCATGTCCAGCAATTGGGAAATCGACGCTGAACCATATGCGGAGGTCGCGAGTTCTGGAACCAAAAAAGAGACGCTTTCGGAGAGCTCGAGTAAGCCATCGGTGACAAGACAGCCCGCAGCCATCGCACCGATGGATTTAGAGACTGACATGAGGACATGGCGCGTGTCAGGACCGCCGTCACCGAAGTATCGCTCAAACACGATGCGCCCCGCGTGCACCACTAGGAAGGCATCGGTTGATGTGCCATCCAGGAATTCTGTAAGCGACACGGACGAGCCCCATATATTCAGCTGTGCTTTTCCGATTGGAAGCAGCTCCTCGTCGAGCGCCAAAATCGCCCCAATGCCGCGCCTGATAGGGGTCGTGGAAACCACCCTGTCGAAGTGATGGAAAGCCCACGCGTGATTCCTCGGCTCAAGCCAGTCGTCATTCGCCCCCCGCGGCGACGTTTCCACAGTTGGATCGAAGGGTCGGCCGACGTCGGTCAGCGATGATTTCCCCTTTGTCACCGTCAACCCCCTCACGCGACTCGTAATTGTAACCACAACTAACATCAGAAATCAACAGTTTTTTATTTTTTGCTTTTGATCACGCAAGTTCTACTAGTCTTTGCGCTAGGTCGGGAGAAGAGGATTCTTGGAAGCGCGCAACCAAAATTCGGCCGTCGAAGAGCCAATTCCAGCATCTCCCGTATTCCAGGCAACGTCAGTTACCGATGGCGTCTACTCGTACCTTCGAAACCTGATCATGTCGGGAAAGGTTCCTCCCGGACTCTCTCTGCGATTGAACGATCTTGCGCGCGAGCTAGGTGTGAGCACTACCCCAGTTCGTATGGCGCTTGAACGGCTCGCCGCCGATGGCTTCGTCATCCAAGAGAACCGACGAACCTGCAAAGTCGCCCCACTCTCTACGAGTGACTTTCAAGATATTTACGCCGTTCGACGTTGTCTAGAGGGGGCTGCTGCCCGACTCGGCACACAGCGCTTGACCAACGAAGACATTGACGCGATGCGCATGTGCCTGAACATGATCGAGGAGATCGTGTCAGATCGCGATCCCGACGTTGACCTGTATTTGAAGACCGAGTGGGACATGCACGAAGTCTGTTATCGCGCCTCCGACAACCCACGACTCTTTCGGGAAACCCAGGCGTATCGCCGACAAGCCGAGCGATATTTCCACCTCGTTTTGACAGAGGGCGGTAGCCTGCTCGACGACCTTCAGGGCCAGCGTGATTTCTACCTGGCATGCAGTACTCGTGACCACTCACTCGCCGAAGTGGTGGCCGTACGAATGCTGGATTGGACGGTTGAGCGAATGGTACCAACGTTTGCCGCGATCGAACAACGCCGCGGCACCACCGTTTGACCTGCCGGGCGACCGCGCGAGGGCGACGAGTCCAACTTTGACCTTTCCGAGTCAACAGGTCCGTGGCGCCTCGCGGGTAGGTCGGCACCATTCGGTCATCCGACTGACGTCAACTCGTCGGTTTACAGTGTCGTCAGGGTGCGCACTAGAGCGACGCTGTGCCAGTCGTGAGCGGGGTCATTAGTGCAAGGTCACAAAGCGTGACGCTAGATCCAGGAGCTCTCGCGACGCCACGAGATCGCTCACCGCCGCGATTTCGGGCGACAGCCACCGGTCGTGCCCCGGGCCACCGGTGAGAGCGTTCACTCTTTCGACAACCGCATCGGTGACCGGGGAGGCCGCGAGCGGCGCGCGCAACGCGAGGGCGCGCGCGCTGGCGACGAGCTCGATCGCGAGCACGTCGCGAAAGGCGTCGAGCGACGTGCGCAGCTTCCTTGCTGCGTGCCAACCCATGGAAACGTGGTCCTCCTGCATTCCCGAGGAGGGAATCGAGTCCACGCTGGCCGGAAAGGCCAGGCGCTTCATCTCGGTGACCAGGCCGGCTTGGGCGTACTGGGTGATCATGAGCCCCGAGTCCACGCCCGGGTCGGCAGCGAGGAACGGCGGCAGGCCTTGACTGCGATTCACGTCCAGCAGTCGGTCGGTGCGCCGCTCGCACATCGAGGCCACATCGGCGAGGGCGATCGCCAAGAAGTCGAGCACGTAGCCGATGGGCGCACCGTGGAAGTTGCCATTGCTCGCGAGCGTTCCGTCAGAGAGGACCGAAGGATTGTCGATCGCGGCCCCGAGCTCAATGTCGGCCACCCGAGTGGCGTGAGCCAGTGTGTCGCGCGCGGCGCCGTGCACCTGAGGGGCGCAGCGCAACGAGTACGCGTCTTGGACTTGGCTGAGATCCTCACTGTGCGAAGCGACGATGGGCGAGTCCGCGAGCAGGTTGGCCAGGTTCTGCGCACTCGCGAGCTGACCCGGGTGGGGACGCAGCCGGTGAATCTCGGCGGCAAAGACCTGGTCGGTGCCCTCGAGCGCCTGTATGGACAGCGACGCTGCGAGGTCCATCTGCTGCAGCAGAGCCAGAGCATCGTCCAGGGCGAGGATCAGCATTCCGAGCATGCCGTCGGTGCCGTTAATGAGGGCGAGGCCTTCCTTCTCGGCGAGCTCCACGGGCGCGAGACCTGCGTCGGTGAGTACGTCGATGGCCCGTCGCCGCGCGCCCCCGGCGTCGCGCACGTCACCCTCGCCCATCAACGCCAGGGCCACGTGGGCCAGAGGCGCGAGGTCGCCTGAGCACCCGAGCGAGCCGAACTCGTGCACGATCGGGGTGATGTTGGCGTTGATCATTGCCGCATACGCCTCCGCCGTGGACGGTCGCACGCCCGACACGCCACTGCACAGATTGGTCAATCGCGACACCATCATCGCGCGCACGACCTCGAGTTCCACTTCGGGCCCAACACCGGCGGCGTGTGAGCGTATCAAGGAACGCTGGAGGTCTCGTCGGCGCTCGGGTGAAATCGACGTAGTCGCGAGAGACCCAAAGCCCGTGGAAAGTCCATAGATTGCCTCGCCACTATCCACCAACGCGTCAATGGCGTCACGTTGGCGAGCCAATCGCTCCAACATCTCGGGGCTGAGCGAGACCTGTTCAAACCGACGCGCCACGGCGATGAGTTGCTCTCTGGTGAGAGGTTCTAATCCAACAACGATCGTCACAACGATCTCCTTTGCACGCCCGCGAGCGTCTCGAGTACCAGAAGTGCGGCCAAGCGCACAGTGCGTCCATCGGGACTGTCACGTTCAACGTCGACTTCGGTGAAATCGATGGCGATCACATCTTTGCTCGTGGCGAGTGCGCGCACGAAGCGACGAATCTCATCGGCGCGCAGTCCCCCCGGCGCGGCCGCCGGGCACCCGGGTGCCACGGAGCGATCAGCGACATCGAGATCGACGTCCACGTAGACCTTTCGACCACCTTGGCGGGCCACATCGAGGGCGCGTCGAGCAATGACGGCCGCGTCTTCGCGGTTGAAGACGTCACGGTCGATGATGCGCACGCCCGCGGCTTGAGAGTCGCGGGCGTAAGCCGGAGAGTTGGTGTAGTCGCTCAGACCAACTTGGACAACGTGACGACCGTCGAGCCCCTCATCGAGCAGTTGGCGAACGGGCGAGCCGTTCGAGCGGCCGTCGCGCATGTCGAGGTGAGCATCCAGCGTAATCAGGCCGAACTCCTCGGTCCGATCCTTCATGAGGGAACTGAGAGCGTGCCAGGTGGCCGCGTTATCACCGCCGAGGATCGCGGTGATGGGCTGCTCGATGGCGGCTAGGGCGTCGGCGACCCGTTGGCGCCCCCCCTCCCCATCGGGATCGGGCACATCACCGTGATCGACAAGGGCGACGTACTCACCCAGGTCCACACGGCTCGACCACGACCACGTGGAGTAGAAGTCGAGGGCGGCCCGGATGGCCGCGGGTGTGCTGGCCGCTGATCGCGGTGAGACCGAGGTTGCGTAGGTCGAAATGCCCAGCATGGCCACGTTCCGACGGGCGTTGATGGGTCGATCAAAGACGAGCGAGGTCGCGGAGCGCCACTTGGAGTCGTTCACAGCGCTCACTCTGCCATGTTAGGCAACGACCAAGCCGAAACGCGGAGGCTCCCCCCACGCGCGTCGATGTCGCTAACGGTCGACGGTCCTGACGCCACTTTCGCGGGGTGACTCTGGCTCGTCTTCGATGAACGTAGGAACCGGCGTTGCGGTGAGCTCGTGATCCACATCTTCGCGGTAGGCGGGCGCCGGTGTGGCGAGGTACTCCCCTTCGACCGTGCGGCTGACGACGTTGGGTGTCTTGCGCTTGCCGCCGCGCTTGATTCCCTGTAGTTCGAGGCAGATCTTGTACGTCAAGGGATAGGCGATGAGCGGTGAGGTGATCACCAAGATGCGCATCGCCCACAGCACCGTGTTCAGCGACAGGTGAAAGAAGTTCGCGATGACATCGGTCGAACTGGCGATGAAGAGCATCGCCAGAAGCGCCAGCACCGAAGCCCCGATGGCCGTTCGCTTGGGACGGTCACGCGGCCGATCGAGCAGGTTGTGCATCTCGTTGTCGCCGGTGAGCTTTCGCTCGATGAACGGCCACGCGTAGGCGACGTTGAAGAGGATGCCGGGAAAGAGGACGGCGGGAATGAAGACCTCGAGAGGCCACGTATGGCCGAAGCCCGTGAACTCCCACGACGGAAAGATGCGCAGCGCCCCATCCAGGAAGCCCATATACCAGTCGGGTTGCACGGCGTAGGAGATTCTCGACGCTTGATACTGACCGAACTGCCAGATCGGGTTGATCTGGGCAAAGGAGGCGAGCAAGGCGGTCACCCCGCCAATGATGAAGAGGAAGCCGGTCGTCTTCGCGGCGAATACCGGGAACATGGGAGATCCGACGACGTTCTTTTCCGTCTTGCCCTTGCCCGGGAACTGAGTATGCTTCTGGCGCACCAGCAAGAACAGGTGCGCACCCACCAAGCCGATGATGATCAACGGCAGGATCAGCACGTGCAGGATGAAGAATCGCGGAATCGTCGCAGAACCGGGGAAATTGCCCCCGAAGACCCAGAAGGCCAGGTAACTCCCGACGAAGGGCACCGACAGCAGGATCGAGTACGCGATGCGAATACCCGTGCCCGAGACGAGGTCGTCGGGCAGCGAGTAGCCAAGGAAGCCGTTCGCGATCGCCAAGATCAACAACGTGAGGCCAATCGTCCAGTTGAGTTCGCGGGGCTTGCGGAAGGCACCGGTGAAGAACACACGCGCCATGTGAATGACAATCGATCCGACGAAGATGTCACACGCCCAGTGGTGCATCTGACGCATCAGAAGTCCCCCGCGCACCTTGAAGGATATATTCACCGTCGATTCGAAGGCTTCGGTGACGCGCTGACCATCGAGTGGCAAGTAGGGACCGTGATAGATCACGACCGCCGAACTCGGCACGAAGTAGAAGGTGAGAAAGACGCCGGTGACGAGCAGGATCACGAAGGAATAGAGCGCAATCTCGCCGAGCATGAAGGACCAGTGATCGGGGAAGATCTTGTCCATGAAGGTGCGCCCGCCCTTGGCGATACCTAGGCGATCGTCGAGTTCATCGAGCGCCTTGCCGATCTTGCCGTACGGACCCTCAGATCGCTTCCTCGCGCGAGGGTTGGTGGGTATCGTGGCGTCACTCATGTGGTCGTGCGCTCCCAGAATCCAGGTCCGACGGGCTGGTCGTAGTCGCTCTGAGCACGAAGGTAGCCATCGGCGTCAATGTAGAGCGCCAGTTGCGGCAGCGGCCGCGGGGCCGGTCCGAACTGCGGAATCGCTCCATTGGTGACGTTAAACATCGACTGGTGGCACGGACAGACCAGCAGTTGGAGCTGCTGTTCGTAGAGCCCGACGGGACAACCAAGGTGGGTGCACAGCTTGGAGTAGGCGACGTATCCCTTGGGACCCCACGTCTCGCGGCCCTTCTGGGTGACGAAGTTCTGGTTCGAGATACGGATCACCACCGTTTGGTCGACTGCCTGACCGCGGTCGGTGTTCTCGGTGCCCTCGGGATAGACCGTCATGATGGAGCCAATAGCGAGGTCTCCCACGCTGACGCGGCGCCCGGTCGAGTCAACGGCGTACGAGCCCTTGCGCCAGTCGGTATAAAACAGAGTGCCCTTGGGAAGCGGACCGAGACTGCGCAACAGTGGAAACATCGCCACGATGCCAAAGATACCGAGGCCTCCGCCGAGCAGCCCGGCGAGAACTTTGCGGCGCTTGACGACACCTCCACCGCGTTCGACAATCGACGCCGCAAAGGCGTCACGCTCGACGGCATCGCCCGAGAGGTCGTGTCGCTCTTCAACAAAAGGTCCGCGCGGCATGAGGTATTTGCCCCACGCGACCAGTCCGATGCCAATGAAGAAAAGGCCGAAACCCATCATGGCGCCAAGGATGTAGGGCTCGGCGTTGAGGACATAGGCGGCGCCGAAGGCAGCCATGAAGAGAAGACCCAGCACGAACGTCGTCGCGACGACGCCCTCAACAGTCTGGGGGTTCTTCGCTAAGGGCTGGAGGTGCGGATCATCCGCGCTCAGTCCCGATATCGCGACTGGGGTGCGCTGCTCGTCGATGTCGCGCTGCTCGTCGATGCGACGCTCGGTCAACTCCTCGATCTGCATTTGGTCCTTCACGCCGCGATGAGGTGAGTGGTCATGTCCGGGAGTCACGTCGCTCACGAGCGATCTCCGATCCAGTAACAGATCAGCGCCAAGAAGCCCACCCCGAGCAGCAGTGCGACGAAGCCCTCGGCGACCGGTCCGAGACCGCCAAGGCCGAAGCCGCCCGGGTTCTCAGGGTGTTGAATCTCCGTGGTCACATACTTCACGATGTCGTCCACCTGCTGATCGCTGAGGTTTCCAGTGAAGCGCGGCATGTTGGCCGGGCCGGTGCGAATCGCCTCCACCACCTGGAAAGCGGGAATGTCACGCAGTGATGGGGCGAACGTGCTGAAGGCGAGTGCGTCGCCGTCACCTTCGATGGTGTGACACGCCGCGCAGTTGAGGGCGAACAAAGCCGCACCTTCGGCCTCATTGGCACGCTTGAGATGCGCAGTGGGGATGCCGGGGTAACTCGGCGACAACGAGTCGACCCACGCAGCGATCGCCTTAGCCTGTGCGGGGGTGAGCGCCCGTTGGCGACGCGGTGCTTCGACGGCGGCCGTGTCCTTGTCGGGCATCCGACCCGAGTCGACCCAGAAGTCGATCGTGGCTGGCCCGAGACCGACGAGGTCGGGGTACGCGCCCACCGCCGAGGCGGGTACGCCATTCGCCTGGGTGCCGTGGCACGAGGCGCAGTTCTCCATGAAGAGAGCTTCGCCCAACTTGTCGAGACTGCTTGGCGGCGTCACGTACGTGATGTACTTGTCGCCGTACTTGATGACGACGCCCTGGTCGTTCTTCACGACCACGCTGGAGTTCGGCGTGCCCGAGTTCTTGTGCGTAGTTTGAAATGGGGTGTTCGTGTAGTTGCTCGCACTGGCCGGGCCTACGAAGAGCACTATCGGACCCGCGCCAAAGAGAACGACGCCGACCAGGAGTGCGGCGCGCCTCAGGAGGGTAATCGTCACGCCCCTCACCTACTTCAGCAGGAAGAGGGCTGAGTACAACCCTATCCAAACCACGTCGACGAAGTGCCAGTAATAGCTCACGCCTTGGAACGTTGCGAGCTCACCCGGGTCGCCCTCACGACCACGCATGCGAAACAACAGGAAGGACATCGCGACCAGCCCGAGGAACACGTGCAGTCCATGCAAACCCGTGGTGATGAAGAAGACGGAGCCGTAGGAGTTGGTGTACCAGCGCGTCGTCAGGTGCGTCCACTCATAGGCCTGGTTGGAGATGAAGAGCGCGCCCATGATGATCGTCGCGATCACCCAGTTGCGTGCCGCGCCGCGCCGCCGATGCTCGATGAGCCACACGGCACGCTGCATCGTGAAGGACGACGCTATGAGGATGATGGTAAAGACTCCCGACTGCAAAACGTCAAGATGGGTGCCTTTTGGCGGCCACGAGGCCAAGTGCGCGCGGATGGTAAACAGGGCGGCGAAGAGTCCCGAGAAGAACATCAGCTCCGAACCGAGCCAGATCATCACGCCAATGGCCAGCATTGGCGGTCGATCGTGGACGATCTTCTCTTGCTTCGCCAGGCTATTGGGGGAAACTGCCTGACTCACGCCTACCTTTCTAGTAGAAATCGTGACCCCACTTTGACGAATGGGACGATTCGCTCCTATCGAAGCGTCGAAGGAAGTTCTCCGCTTGCGATGACCGCAAGTCGCCTCGTCGGACGCGTTAACGCCACGTACAAAGTGCGCAGTCCGCGCGACGTCAACGTCGCACCATCGTTCGCGCCTCGATTCGCAATCTGACCAGGTTCAACAACGATCACCGCGTCGAACTCGAGACCGTTCGCACCTTCGGCCGCCAATACGACCAAGTCCGCCGCCAAGCCCTTCGACTCTTGGTCGCGGGGATCGATCGCTTCGAGGCCACCGTCGCGCAGCATTGACACGATCTCGTCAACGCGTTGTCCCGTCACGATAACGGCGACACGACCGGGGGCGACAGCTTCGATTTCGCTGCGGGTCAGTTCGACCAGCGCGCGCGGCATCTCGAATTCGCTGACGCAAGCAACGAGGGGCACCGCTCCCGCGCGACGCACGGGATGAGGCGGTTCTAAGTCAGGGGCGGCGGCCCTGAGCGTCGCGGCGGCAAAGTTCAGCACCTCCTCTGGCGTGCGATAGCTGACCGTCAGGTCGACTCTCGCGGGAGCTCGGCGAGGCGCCAGTACCGCGAGCAACGTGTCCCACGAAGCGGACGATGAGGCGGTCGTGGCCTGGCCCATGTCGCCGACAATGGTCATTGACCCGGTCAGGTCACGACGCTTCAGGACCCGCAATTCCATCGGTGAGAGATCTTGGGCTTCGTCGACCACGATGTGGCCGTAGGTCACAAACTCTGCTTCGTCAAGCTCTTGGGACTGCGCGACAGCGAGACGCTGCGCCTCACGGATCGCCGCCGCGCGATGGTCTCCTGAGTATGCATCGAGGTCTACTCCCAAGAGAACGTTTTCGCCGGGTTTGGGCACCGGGCGCGGGCGGCGGCGAGGACCCACCAAGACGCGCGCCTCGTCAATCAACGCGGCGTCCGCCTTAGTCCAGGCGATCTCATCGAGCGAGGTAAAGCGAGGACGAAAGAGCATCTCGATCTCGCGGTCGGTGAGGATGCCTTTTCCCGCGGCGCGCAATAGCGCTGGCGCACCCAGCATGTCGTGAAGCAGCTCTTGTCCCGAGAGGCGCGGCCAGACGCGTTGCAGCGCTTCTTTGAACTGAGTGGTGCTGCGAATCGTCTCGGCGAGTTCACCGACGGCGTTCGCCTCCTCAGAGTTGTCATGAGAGAAGCGCTCGTGGTATTCACCGGCGAGCCGCGCGGCGAGTTCGCGCCCGACCGCGGAACGACGTTGGTTGTGATTGCCCGGTCGACGACGCGCCCTTTCGACGGCCTCTTGGGTGTACTTCGCCTTCAGGACAACGATCGCGCGCCCGACGGGGATCTCGACGTCGTGGCGCAGCGCCCGTTCGCGCGTACGCAGCGCTCGAGCGAGGACCTGCGCCAATCGTGCGTCGCCCTTCAGCTGATCTAGGTCCTCATCGTCAACCGCGCGCACGTCAACGTTGGTGACCAGACCCGCAATCGTCGAGAGCGTCACGCCCGACTCGCCGAGCGATGGCAACACGTTTTCGATGTAGTTCAAGAACAGCGGGTTTGGGCCCACCACCAGGACGCCCTGACGTTCAAGCGTGGCGCGATATGTAAACAAGAGGTATGCCGCGCGGTGCAGCGCGACAGCTGTCTTGCCTGTGCCCGGTCCCCCTTGCACCAGCAACACGCCCGCGAGGGGACTGCGAATGATTTGGTCCTGCTCGCCTTGAATGGTGGCGATGATGTCGCCCATGCGGCCCGTGCGCGCGCGACCAAGAGCCGCGAGAAGCGCGCCCGGTCCCCCGAGCGCGAGGCCGCCGTCAACGAGCCCCTCTTCAGTCGCGTCGCGCACCTCGTTGTCAGGAAGATCCAGGTTGCCGTCGGCGTCGGCGAAGTACTCATCCTCGACACCGGAAACTTCGTTGGCGCGAATGGCGACGTGGCGACGACGCGAGAGTCCAAGTGGTTCAATCCCGGTCGCCCGGTAGAAAGCTTCGGCCACGGGTGCACGCCAATCGATGACGAGCGGATTAAGCGCCTCGTCGGAGACGGCAAGTCGACCTACGTGGTAGATGTCACCGTCGCCGTGCCCGTTGGCTTGATAGTCGATGCGTCCAAAGAAGAGCGGTTGGTCACCGATGGCCAACTGGTCGAGCCGATGAAGGGCCGTGCCCATGACGACGTCGCGTTCGACAAGGTCACCGGCGCCACGCATGTTCGCCACGGCGGCGCTGTCGCGCAGGGAGCGAGCTCCCTGGCGCATGTGGTCAAGGGCACTGAGGGCCACGTCGAGGAACCTTTGCTCTTCGGCGATCTCACGCTCGTGCGACATGAACGACCTCTTTCCGTTTCCCAAAATCGGGAAGATTCAAGTCTACTGGTCCGAAGTTGGGCTCCGAGTCGAAGAAAATCGCCCTGGCGCAGGTCGACTCTCGGCCATAGAGTGCCTCCAACGGCAACAGTCGAAGGGAGAACTATGAAGTTCAGTGGCGTCATGCTCGGATCTGAAGACCCCGTCGCTCTCGGTGCGTTCTACACCAAAGTGCTGGGAGAACCTGGCTTTCACGAGGACACCTGGTACGGCTGGGGCGGGACGGCTCAGTTGATGTTGGGTGCTCACAGTGAGGTCCACGGGTCCAACGCGAATCCCCAACGGATCATGCTCACCCTCGAGTCCGACGACGTGGCCATGTCCTTCAAAGAGCTCGTTGAGTTCGGCGCAGGAGTTGTCGCCGAGCCCTACCAACCTGAAGGCGCGCCCGGGGAGATGCGGCTCGCGACCGTCACCGACCCCGACGGAAACTACATCCAACTCCAATCACCTTGGGGGGACTAGTCACTCCTGACCGAGTTCGCCGACTCGCACAAAGGGCATCGGCATAGATTGGTCGGCGTGAGCGTTCCAGAAGCTGATTTTCTCAGGGCGTGTCGCGGTGAGTCCGTGAGTCGCGTCCCCGTGTGGTTCATGCGTCAGGCCGGACGCTCATTGCCGGAGTACCGCGCGCTGCGCGCAACGGGATCCATCCTCGATGCGATCGCTCAACCCGAGGTGGCGAGCGAGGTGACGCTTCAACCCATTCGCCGTTACGGCGTCGATGCGGCCATCCTCTTCTCGGACATCGTGGTGCCCTATCACGCGATTGGCTTTGGCGTCGAAGTCATCCCTGGTCGAGGCCCAGTTATCGCAGAGCCGTTCGCGAGCGACTCTGACCTCGCTCGCCTGATCGACCTCACCGACGAGCACGTGGAGCACGTGACTGCGACGATCGACCTCGTGATGCCAGAACTCGCGCCAACCAACACCCCCCTCATTGGATTCGCCGGCGCTCCTTTCACGGTCGCGAGCTACCTCGTCGAGGGCGGACCTACGCGCGAGTTCGCCATCATAAAATCGATGATGCACCGCAACCCTGAGTTGTTCGACCAGCTCATGGACCGACTCGTGGCGATCACCGTGAGCTTCCTGCGCGCACAGGTCGAGCACGGCGCCAGTGCCGTGCAACTCTTCGACTCCTGGGCTGGCTCGTTGACCAGGGCCGAGTACGAGCGTTACGCCTTGCCCGCGACGAAGAGGGTCTTCGAGGGCATCGCCGACCTAGACGTGGCAACCATTCTCTTCGGCGTCGGAACGGGTGAGTTCCTCGGCTCAATGTCAACGGCGGGCAGTGACGCCGTGGGCATTGACTGGCACGTCGACCTCGATGACGCGCGCCGGCGAGTCGGAGAAAAGGCCGTGCAGGGCAACCTCGACCCCGCGCGCTGCCTCGCTGGCGAAGAGCTGGCCATCGAGGCGACGCGCGAAGTACTCGCCCTCGCCGGCCGCGACGCGGGTCACATATTCAACCTCGGCCACGGCGTGCTGCCCGCGACCGACCCCGACGTGCTCGCCGCCGTCGTGCAGGTCGTACACGAAGAGGGCAAGGCAGGCGTAATGTGAGTATCGGCGTTCTCGTTATGGCGCACGGCACGCCCTCATCGCCCGAGGGCATTGAGCCGTTCTATACGAGGATCCGTCGTGGTCACCCTCCGACACCAGAGTTGCTCGCCGACCTCACCCGGCGCTACCTCGCCATCGGAGGAGTCTCTCCCCTGACCGAGCGCACGGCCGCGCAGGTGGCGGGCATGGCCAGGCTCCTTGAAGAGCGACACCCTGGGGTCTATGACGTGCGATTCGGCTCAAAGTTCGAACCGCCGATGCTCGAAGAGGCCGCAGCGAGTTTTCGTGACGAAGGATTCCAAAAAGTCGTCGGTATCGTGCTCGCCCCTCACTCGTCATCGTTGTCGACTGATCAGTACATGAGTCGAGCGCGCGGGACGCTCGGCGGCGCTGTGGAGCTAATCGAGATCGGGGCGTGGTACGACGCACCAGGCTTCTTGGAACTGATCGCCCAGAGGGTGAATGACGCCCTAGCAACGATCCCGGCGTCGCGTCATCCAACCACCGAAGTGATCTTCAGCGCGCACTCGCTGCCACAACGGGTGGTCGCGCTTGGCGACACCTACGCCGAGCAATTGCGCGACAGCGCCGAGAGGGCGGCGGCACTGGCGGGAGTCGCGTCCTTCGATGTCGCGTGGCAGTCGGCCGGGCGAACCGCTGACCCGTGGCTCGGCCCCGACATCTTGGTGGCGCTGCGCGAGAAGAGCGGCGCCGGCGTCACCGATGTCGTCTCGTGCCCGATCGGCTTCGTGTCCGATCACCTAGAGGTTCTCTTCGACATCGACATTGAGGCGCAGAGCATCGCCGGCGAATTGGGGGTGAATCTCGTGCGCACGGCGTCACTCAACGACCATCCTGACTTCACGTCAATTCTCGCCAGCATCGTGCACGCTGCGGCCAGTTAGGTGAGCCGCGCCTCGATCGTTGTCGTCGGCGGTGGTATCAGTGCCCTCGCGGCGGCGTGGGAGCTCACGGGTGGCGCGGAGGGACCGAGTGAGGCGACCCCTCGCGTCGAGGTGATTGAGGAGGGCTTGCGATACGGGGGTTCGCTGGCGACCACGACGTTCGCGGGACGCACGATCGACCTGGGCGCCGACGGTTTTCTCGCGCGTCGACCCGAAGCCGTCACGCTCGTGCGCGAGCTCGGACTGGCTGACGAGCTCGAACCCATGGCGGAGAGTGGCGCCTGGCTGTGGTCACGCGGAGCGTTGCACGAGCTGCCGAAGGGTCTCGTTCTTGGGGTGCCGACGTCCCTCAAGACAATCGGGCGCTTTCGCGGCGTCGGCTGGCGCGGGCGTCTTGGCGCCCGGCGTGATGCCTATCTGCCGGCGCGCATGAAAGTCGCTGACGACACCACGATCGGAGAGATCACGCGGGCGAAGCTTGGACGAGAGTTGAGTTACCAGTTCATCGAGCCGATGATTGGGGGCATCCAGGCGGGACGCATCGACGAACTCTCGGCCAAGTCGGTGTTCCCGGCCCTCTACGCGGCGGCGCGAGAGGGTGGCTCGTTGATGCGCGCAATAAGGCCCACTGAGGGCCTCGGCGCCGATAGCTCAGTTCCGGCTTTTTACTCTCTTTCTGGGGGCGTGGGATCGCTCCCAACTGTCCTCCTCGCTCAACTCAGTGGGCGCGGCGTCGTCGTGCGCTGCGGAGTCGCGGTGACTGCCCTTCGGCGCACGCCAGCTGGCACGTACCCCCTCGAGGTCGATACGTTCGCGACGACCACCTCGGCGAACGGAGTGATCCTGTCCACACCCGCCCCGATGGCGGCCGCTCTGATCGGTTCGTACGATCCGGCGATCGACAAACTCCGTACCGTTGCGAGCGCCAGTGCCGCGATGGTCACCTTCTCGGTCCCACGCACCCTCATCTCCCTCCCCCCGCACGGAACGGGAATCCTGGTACCTCTTCGCACGTCGTGGTCGGGTGAGGGGTCAATGATGGTGACCGCAGTCACGTTCCTCGATCGCAAATGGCCACGACTGAGACGCGAGGAGGACGTGGTGTTACGCGCCCACGTCGGCCGTAGCGACGACGCGCGATGGAACGAGTTGAGCGACGACGAGTTGATCGCCCGTATCAGTGAGGAGCTCGCGGCGCTTCTCCCCCAGTGGGGTGCACCGACCGAGGCGCTCGTGCAACGCTGGCCGCACGGACTTCCCCAGTACCGCGTGGGACACGAAGGACTTGTGGCCGGTGCGCGCGAGGCCAGCGCGCGCTACGGCGTCACGCTGGCCGGCAACGCCTACGACGGGGTCGGGGTACCTGCCAGCATTGGCTCGGGACGCCGCGCCGCGCGCGACATCACCGAACTCATCAAAGGGCACGCGCTCCATGTGAGTTGAGGACAGTTATAGGTAGTAGCCGGAATGTATATAGATGCACGGGACGCCCTCGCTGACGTACATCTGATGATTCTTGGGGTCGTCGTCCAGCGCCAATCGAATGTCAAAACCCGCGGCCAGAAGTTCATGCAGCGTCTCACGCTTGAAGCGATCGACGCCCGAGTAGTCCCCGGACTCACGCATGATGAGGAGGTCCCAACGAATCTTGTAGCGCTCTAGCCACGCCACCGTGTGGGGCTGCACGCGCCGCGGGCGGCCCGTCACCAAGATCACGAGCAGCGACGCGTCCAGAAGTTCCAAAAGCCGTTCGATCTCTTCAATGGTCGGGTCGTCCCCCACGGCGTCAAAGAAGCTCTGCCAGTCACCCCAGTCCAAGAAGTGCTGACGACCCGCGGCATCGGCCAATACCCCGTCGATGTCGAAGATGACCGCTGTAGCGCCCGTTCCTGGCGTCTCGCGCCAGCGCCAGTTCTCGTGAGTGTTCGCTTCAGCCATCAGTACTTATTGTCGTCGCGCCGGTGGGGAGGGACTGTCTGCGAGAATAGACGCCGTGGCAACGCCGGAACGACGAACCATTGCGATCCCCTACGGGCATCACGCGTACGTGCTGAGTGATCTCTCACTCTCGCCTACCACCAACGTCCAAAGTCGCCCGGTCCAAGAGCTCCTCAATCTTCTTGGCGACATCGACGACGCGGTGGTCGTCGTCATCGCCGGGAATCTCTTTCACCCTGGCCCCACTGCCGATCTCGCAAAGTTCATCGGGGCGACATTCACGGCGTTGCCGGAGGTCAGAGAGGCCTTCGAGCACTTCTGCGCGACGGATCGTCACCAGTTGGTCGTGCTGCCGGGAAGCGACGACGGCGAGCTGCGCGACCACGACCGTGCTCAGTCGCTGCTGGGCGATCTGGGTGTCCGTGTGGCTGGTGACCTGGTCTTGCAAGTGGCAACTGCGAATGGCGTGCGCGACATCGCCGTCGCCGCAGGCGCCTACGACCTTGACGTGGGTCCGGTGAGTGCGAAGGATGTCTGTGACGCCGACCGGCTCGAAGACCCTCTCGCGCTCGAGCGCTTTGTCGCGTCGCGCGTCCTCTATCGACGTCTCGCGGGTTGGGTGTGGCTCCCGATCGTCGCCTTCTTCGCCCTTGATCTTTGGGCGATCTTCGCCAGCGTCGCAGGCCACGTCACGCGGCATCACTACCGAGTTCATGTGCTGCATTCGAGCAACTTCTGGGAGAACGCCTTCGTCGCACTCGTGACGGTGGCCATCGCGGAGACGGTGGTCGCGGGCCTGGCGGGGCTCTGGGTTCGCCGGCGCTTCAATCGCGCCGCCCAGCCCAAGCCGGCGGGGCTGACCGAGCCCCTCGCACTCACCAGGGTGGATGACGTCGACGCGCTCGAATTCGCCCGACGCGTCACTGAACGCGGTGGTGCGGGGGCGGTCGTCGGCGGGGCACCATCGTCGGCTCTCGCGTTTCTCGACGATGGCGTCTGCGCGGCGCCCGGGCCTTCGCGCACGGTCTTGGTGGAGCGTCGCGGATTGTTTGGGCTGCCCGCGGTCTTCGCATCGGTTGATCGGCTCGGCGTCGTCAAGATCGAGGCCGGCAGCACGGTCCACGTGCGTCTTATCGGTGGTGAAGCGAGACGTCGACGCGGCAACCTCCTAGAACGCCTAATCGGGGGGGTTAACGTGCAGCCAGCTCCTGGCGCCGACAACGCAATCGTCGCCTCGTGGCCCAGCGGCAGGCCCTTTCCGATCAACGTCGAACGCCACTACGAGCAGCTTCGCCAGCGCACAGTTCGTCGTTGGGCCGCGGCTCTCATATTCGTCGACGGCGTCTTTAACGTCATCATCACCACCACCCGACCATTGCGCAGTCACCTCCATTTGATTCTTCAAGTCCTGCCGCTCGAAGTCGCCAAGGACGCGGCCGCCCTCACGGCCGTGGCGGGTATTGCTTTGATCATGCTCGCCCGAGGTCTTCGTCGCGGACAACGCCGATCGTGGTTTCTCGCAGTGACCATTCTCGGTATCACCATCGTGGCGCACGCCGTGCGCGGTGGGACGATCGTGTCGCTGCTCATCGGCGCGGGCATCATGGCCTTGCTGATTGGCCAACGTCGCTACTTCCAAGCGACGTCGGATCATTCCAGCACCGCCGACGCGTTGCCGCGACTCGGCTTCGTAGCATTCGTGGCCGTTGCCGGGGCGTCGATCGGCATCGAAGCCACCGCCCCGCACCAACTTCCAAGCTTCGGAGTCATCCTCATGGCGTGCATAGAGCGCCTTATTGGCCAGTACGACATCACCTTGCCCGACAAGGTGGGGGATTTTGTCAGCCCGGCTCTGCTGGCCATCGGTCTCACCCTCATCGTGTCGTCGCTCTATCTCATCACCCGCCCCGTCGTGGACCGTCGATTGTCGTCGTCGGCGAGCTCGCGCGAGCGACGACTCGCCGAGATTCGAGCGCGCGAGATCGTCCGGCGCCACGGGCGAGGGACCCTCGATTTCTTCGCCTTGCGCGACGACAAGCAGTTCTTCTTCTTTCGCGACTCCCTCGTGGCCTACGCGGTGTATGGCGGGGTCGCGCTCATCTCGCCCGATCCCATCGGGCCCGACGCCGAACGCGCAGAGGTCTTTGGCGCGTTTCGTGAGTTCGCAGAGGCCCGCGGCTGGACCATAGGGGTGATGGCAGCCGGTGAAGAGTGGCTCGGGATCTACCACGCGGCGGGCCTGCACTTTATGTACCTCGGCGACGAGGCGATCGTAAACTGCCAGACCTTCAGCCTCGTTGGTCACAAGATGAAGGGGCTGCGACAAGCCTGCTCTCGCCTCGCGCGATACGGCTACACGGTCGAGTACTTCGATCCCTCTAAGATGGATCCGGCGCGCGTGACCGAGATCGTCGATCTAATTTCCATGCTGCGCCGAGGCGGCGGTGAGCGGGGCTTCTCGATGATGCTCGGGCGGCTCTTTGACCCCAAGGACAAGGGCCTTCTCCTCACCGTGGTCTACGGACCCGACCAGAGGGCGGCGGCGGTTTGCCAATTCGTACCCTCACCAGGAATAAGGGGCTACTCGCTCGACATCATGCGCCGCGACCCGGGTGATCACCCTAACGGTCTGATCGACTACGCCCTCTGCTCGACGATCGATCACCTGCGCGAACAGGGCTTGATCGGACTCAGCTTGAACTTCTCGGCCTTTCGCTCAGTCATCGAAGGCGAGAAGGACGGCACCTTCACTCGAGTTGAGCGCTGGGCTCTCAAGAGGCTCTCGGGCATCTTGCCTATCGAGTCGCTCTGGTCGTTCAACTCGAAGTACCACCCGGCGTGGCTACCGCGCCACCTCGTCTACCCCGCCGCCGAAAGCTTCGTGCCGGTAGTGGCGGCGACGTTGCGCGCCGAGAGCATCACCGAGCTTCCGGTGCTGGGACGTTTCCTACAGAACGACCCCTCCAACCGCCCTGGAACCGTCGTTCCAGAAGAGGTCCTTGCCGCGGCGCGCGAGATTGACAAGGCCGGCTCGGGCCGGCGCTAACTCACGACCTACCCGCGTAGGCATCGGCCTAACTCGCGGGCGCCGTTTCGCCTTCGAGGAGCACTTCGCGGAGCCTGCCGGTGTCGACGTCGAAGATGAAGCCCCGCACGGGCACCTCCTTCAGCATCCAGGGATGCGACTCGGCCTTTTGCATTTGCTCCCTGGTGTTCTCCTCGACGTCGGTGAAACTGAAGAACCGAGATGGCGCGATCACGGCCTGGCCCGTCTCACTGCGAAGTCGCTCGGCGAACTCGGCGTCCGTGAAGGTCGTCATCCCCCAGCCCGTGTGGTTGATGATCATCACCTCTGACTGCCCAACAGCCGGGTGGATACGAGGATCCCGCGGATCGAGTCCTCATCGATCACGCTGCCGAGGTTCCTGATGAGGTCGACATCCGCATCCGGTAGACCCATCATCTGGCCAATTCCTGTTAAGCGCGGGTCCGCGCAGGTGACGACCGCGATCTTCGGCTTGGGCGGACCTCTCCGGGAAGAGTCGTAGTCATTCGCAATGGTCGCATTGGCTCACAGCGCTATCGATAACACTCACAATCGCTCCTAGCCGAACTGTGCTCGATCTACTTGACCGCGCGAATCAACTCGAATCTTTGGCACCTCGAGGGTGCGACCGCCACGAAATGGAGCTGCCACTGGCGTCGTGCGCGCGCTTGAGTCGACGCGATGTGCGCGAACAGCTGTACCCTCGGTTACGCGACGCGCCGAGAGATGGCGCCAACGAGCCTCGTGGCCGCGTCCTCGTCGTAGGTGAGAAAGAGGGACGGCTCGACGAGTTCGAGCTCCATTACCAGCCAACCCTCTTTCGTCGCCACGAGGTCGACCCGTGCGTAGAGCAGATTCGCCATGCCCGTGGTCGAGAGCACCTCGCTGGCGAAGTCGATGGCGCCGGGGTCGGCGAGCGCGAGGGACATCTGTTCGCGCCGGAAGAGGAAGTCACGCTCGTCCTGGGCGACGTTCAGCATCGCTCCCTTGGTCATGGCGTGGGAGTACTGACCGTCGATGAATATCAGCGCTCGCTCGCCAAGGGTGTCGACGCTGTGGATGTAGGGCTGGATGAGAACGTCACGGCCCTCGCCGTGCAGCGCCTCGACGTGGCGTGTCGCGGCCTCGAGATCGCTCTCGCCCCATCGCACCGCGTGCATCGATCCCGCCCCGACGCGAGGCTTCACGACAAAATCGCCGGCGAAGAACTCGGGTCGCTCTCCCAACGCACAGAAGTGCGACGGGATAATGCTCACTCCGCGGTCTTGCAGATCGGCCAAGTAGCGCTTGTCCGAGGAGTACTCGACGATGGGAAAGGGATTTTGAAGATGCGCTACTTCGCGCGCCCAGGTGAGGAACTCGGCACGTCGCGGCGAGTAGTCCCACGTCGAACGCAGAACCACAAGGTCGTAGTCGTCCCAACGAATCGAGTGGTCGTCCCAGACGACGAGGTCCGCGGCGAGGCCGTGATTACTCAGCGCAGCGAAGAGACACGGATTGTCGGGATCGTCCGCCTCCTTCGAGGTGACGATGGCGACGCGGCTCACGGCACAAAGAGCAGAGTTGCGTGTTGGGCCCAGGCCGCGATCGGGCCGGGCCAGATACCAAAGAGAATCGTCACGATGACGCCCACCGCGATGACGATCGTGCTCAGTGGGGGCACGGGAATCCGCGTTCCTTCGACGTGGTCGTCAGCGTAGAGAACCAGGATTAGGCGCAGGTAGAAGTAGGCGGCGATCGCCGCCGAGAGTAGTCCGATCAGAGCCAGAGCTCCGCCGCCCGAGTCGATCACCGCGGCCAGCACGGTGAACTTCGCGTAGAAGCCGATCATTAAAGGAGCACCGAGTTGGGCCAGGAGAAGCATGGTCAAGGCGCCGCCGAGCCACGGCTGACGTCGCGCCAGACCGCGATAGTGCTCGATGTCGTGGTTCGTGTCGCCAGCGCCTCCGACGAGGGCCACGATTGCGAAGGTCGCCACGATCACCGGCGCGTAGGTCAGCACATAGAAGAGCGTCGCGGCGACACCACGCGGACTACCGGCCCAGACGCCCATCAGCATGAAGCCGGCCTGGTTGATGGAGGAGTACGCCAGGAGTCGCTTGACGTTGCGCTGCACCAGAGCGACAGCGCCGCCCACGACGCACGTCAGCACGATCACCACGAAGAGGATCGGACGCCACGTGTCGAGCTGCGTGCCCAGCGCCGAGATCAGTACGCGCAGCAGTGCGGCGAAGGCGCCGACCTTGACGATGGAGGCCATGACCCCGGTGACCGGCGTCGGTGCGCCTTCATACACGTCCGGTGACCAGGCGTGAAAGGGGACGGCCGCCACCTTGAAGGCGAAGCCGATAAGAAGCAGTCCCCCACCGGCGTAGAGGAGTCCGGGGTGCAACAGCACGTTCTGGCTCAAAAAGTACGAGATCGTCGAGAGGTTCGTCGAACCCGTCGCGCCGTAGACCAACGCCGCGCCGTAGATGAAGATGGCCGACGCAAAGCCCCCGAGTAAGAAGTACTTGAGCGCGCCCTCGTCTGACGTCGAGCGCTGCCGGTCGAAGCCGACCAGCACGTACAGCCCGATGGAGAGAATCTCCAGGCCGAGGAAGATAACGATCAGGTCATTCGCTTGCACCATCAACAAGGCCCCCGCGCTCGAGGCGAGGGCCAAGATGTGAAAGTCAGCGCCGGCAATACGCTCGCGTTTCGCCCAGTCATGGGCCACGAAGGCTGACAGCAACAGGGCTGCGGCGATGGCAACGTTGCCCACGACCGAGAAGCCATCCAGCACCACGGCATGAGCGACGCTCGTCGTGGCCCCGTGATGGGCAATGAAGGACCACTGGAAGAACGCATAGACGATGACCGCCACCGACGCCGCGGAGGTGACGCCGGTGGCGACGTTGAGGGCCACCTTGTCAGGCACGAGCGCGCTCAGCACTAACAACACGAGGCTCGCGCCGAAGAACGTCAGGACGGGCAGCAGCGCGAGGTAGTGGATGCTGGGAATCACGATCCCGATCACTTCGCCACCCCCAGGGCGACGTGGTGAATCAGCTGCTGCACTGAGGGGGTGATCTGATCAAGGAGGGGGTGGGGGAAGACCCCGAGCGCGACGACGAGCACAACCACGGGCACGAGAACCCAGCGTTCGCCCGAGTTGGCGTCAGGGATCGTGGCGTTCACGCCCGATGCTTTTCCTTGGAAGACGCGCTGATAGGCCCAGAGCAAGTACGCGGCGGCCGCGATGACGCCCGTCGCGGCGACTGCACTCCACCAGGCGTGCGTCGCGAACGTTCCCACGAGGATCAAGAACTCACCGACGAATCCCGAGAGCCCCGGAAGGCCGATGGAGGCCATCATGACAACAGTGAAGAGCGCGGCCAGAACCGGCGCGGGGCCCTGAAGGCCCGTGAGGTCCTTGATCTGGTACGAACCGCGGCGCTTCTCGATGAAGCCGACCAGGAGGAAGAAGCCGATGGTGATGACACCGTGGTTGAACATCAACAACACGGCGCCCGTCGCGCCGATCACCGAGCCCGACATGATGCCGAGCGTGATGAAGCCCATCTGGGCGAGCGACGAGTACGCCACGAGACGCTTCAGGTCGGGCGTGGCACACGCGACCAAGGAGCCGTAGAGGATGCTAATCACCGCGAGAGTCAAAAACAGCGGTCGCATCGTCACCAGTGCCAGAGGAAAGAGACCCACCGCGAATCGAAGCAGCCCGTAGGAGCCGAGCTTCGCGAGCACCGCCGAGAGCTGAATCGACCCGCCTATCGGTGCTTCGGCATATGTGACGGGCGACCAGGTGTGCAGTGGCCAGATCGGCGACTTCACGGCGAAAGCCACGGCGAAGGCGAGAAAGAGCCACACCGAAACGCCATGAGTCAAGACGGTCGAGGTCAAGGCGCTGTCGGAGAAGGTGAGGACGCCGCCGGTCTGATGCTGGTGCAAGAAGCCCAGGTACAAGATGCCCACGAACAAGAACGCCGATCCGCTGAACGTGTAGATGAAGAATTTGAGGGCCGCCCGGGCGCGCTGGGCCCCACCCCAACCGGCGATGATGAAGTAGCTCGGCACGAGGGTGAGCTCAAAGAAGATGAAGAACTCGAGCACGTCGTGGCTGACGAAGCTGCCCATGGTGAATGAGGTCAGCAACAGCATCCAGGCAATGAATGGCGCCTCGCCACGATGCTCACGCGCGCCGAGCAGCGCGAGAGCCAACACCAACGTCGTGAGGACGACCATGAACAGCGAGATGCCGTCGATGCCCACGTCGTAAGCGAGCCCGAGAGGCGCCGAGAGAACGTGGCGCGACATGAAGTCGAAGGTGCCCGCGCCTTTGAGGTGGTTGTTGTAGAGCGCGAAGACGACGATGGAGAGCGCGAACTCCGCGACCGCAGTCACCGCGCCGACCGCGTAGGACCCGCCGTCGGTCTTGCGCACCAGCATGGCGACAAGCGCCCCAAAAAGGGGCACGACGATGAGAGCGGAGAGATAGATCGAGGAGTGCATCTAATGAATCCTCGCAACGAGGTAGACGATGATGACCGCAAAGCCGAGCACCATCGCCAGGGCGTACTGACGCACGAAACCTGACTGGATCTTGCGCAGGCCCTCGGCGCCGTTGCGAACGACGACGGCGACACCGGTCACGGCGCCGTCGATGACCTTGGTCTCAACGACAGTGTCGCTGAAGATGGCCACCTCGCTCAGCGGGCGACCAATCGTCGCGTCGTAGGCATCGTCCCAATACCACACGTGCTCCAAGAATTTCGACTCGAAGCGCTCACCTTCTTTGAGGTCGCGCCAGATCGTGGCGGCGGCGGCCAGACCGATCAGAGCCGCCACCACGTCGACGCCCGCCAGGATCCACTGCTCGGCCGTTGAAGCGGCCGCCACCGTGGGTACGTAGCCCAGCACGGGAGTCAAGAAGCCACTGAGTGCCGCCTCGTGCGCCCACGGCAGGTCGATGACGCCGCCGAGGGCTGCGAGGACGGCCAAAACGATGAGCGGCAGCGTCATGACCCAGGGCGACTCGTGCGGGTCATGACGGTCGGTCTCCTCACGGAAACGCTCGGTCCCGCGGAAGGTCATGACGAAAAGACGCGTCATGTAGTACGCGGTGAGGATAGCGGTGACCACCCCAAGTCCCCAAAGGAATTTGTTGTGCTCAAAGACCTTCGTGAGAATGTCGCCCTTCGCGAAGAAGCCCGAGAAAGGGGGAATGCCCGAGATGGCCAGCCAGGCGATCAGAAAAGTCGGGAACGTGAGCGGTAGATACTTCCCGAGCCCGCCCATCTTCCGCAGGTTCTGCTCCCCATCGAGGGAGTGGATCACCGAGCCGGCGCCCAAGAAGAGGAGCGCCTTGTAGAAGGCGTGGGCCAACATCAAGAAGACGGCGGCGGAGTAGGCGCCCACGCCCACCGCAAGCACCATGTAGCCGATCTGCGAGACGGTCGAAAAGGCCAGCACCTTTTTGATGTCCTGCTGGGAGGTGGCGATCGTCGCGGCGACGAAGGCGGTCACTCCCCCGATGATCGCGATCGCGGCACGTCCGTCGGGCGACATCACCAGTACCGGCGACATGCGCACGAGCAGGTACACACCGGCGGTCACCATGGTCGCGGCGTGAATCAACGCCGAGACCGGTGTCGGACCTTCCATGGCGTCGGGCAGCCAGTTGAAGAGAGGAATCTGGGCGCTCTTTCCGGTCGCGGCGAGCAGCAGCGCCAGCACCGTCAGAGTTGCCACGGTCGGCGACAGCGTGCCGGCGAGGTGGAAGATGCCGAGGTAGTTCAGCGTATGCGTGCGATGGAAGAGAAGGAACATCGCGATAAGCAGGCCGAAGTCACCAGCGCGGTTATAAAGGAAAGCCTTCTTCCCCGCCGAGGCGGCGCTCTCCTTGGTGAAGTAGTAACCGATGAGCCAGTAAGAGCAGACCCCGACACCTTCCCAGCCGACGAAGGTCAAGAGCAAGTTGTTCGCGAGCACCAGCAACAGCATGGAGAAGACAAAGAGGTTGAGGTACAAGAAGAACTTGCGAAAGTCCTTTTCCCCGTGCATGTAGCCAATGGAGTAGAGATGAATCAGCGCGGAAACGCCCGTCACGAACAAACACATAGTGATCGAGAGAGGGTCGACCAACAGCGCTGCGGGCACGTGCAGAGTGCCAACGTTGATCCAGTTGAAGAGGTGGATCGTGACTTCGCGGCTCGATCGGTGAAGGAGCAGGAAGAAGGTGACCACGGCGAGAACGAATGACACCGCAACGACGCCGGTCGCAATGGCGCCAATCGCCTTCTCCTTCAGCGCCGGGCCTAAGAGGAGCACGACCAGGTACCCGACGAGCGGCAGGATCAGAAGCAGCGTTGCGGCGGGTGCCATCTCAGCCCTTCAACTCCGTGAGCTCGTCCACCGAGGTGGACGACCGGCGCCGAAAGACCGCCACCACGATGCCCAGTCCGACCGTGACTTCGGCCGCGGCGACCACCATCACGAAGAAGACGCTGGCCTGTCCGGCGATGTCGCTCATGGTGCGAGAGAAGGTCACGAAGGTGAGATTGACGGCGTTCAGCATGAGCTCCAAGCACATGAACATGATGAGGGCGCTGCGACGCGTGAGGAGACCGAAGGCCCCGATACCAAAGAGCAGCGCGGCGACCACCAAATACCAGGCGGCGGGAACGTTCATGAGCTCACCTCGTCCTTGGTCTCGCGAGTCGTGGCACGTTCTCGCCGCGCGAGCAACACTGCCCCTACGACGGCGATCACGAGGAGCAGAGAAGTCGCCTCGAACGCATAGAGGTACGTGGTGAACACGGCGGTACCGAGCTGCTTGACGTTTCCCTGTCCCTTGGAGAGCGTTCCGGTCACTGACGTTGCCCCGGTGACCCAGTGCGACGAGGCCATCAGCGCGATCAGCCCGCCGATTGTGATCACCACGCCTGCGACGGCGAAGCCGCGCTGGCCGACCAGCGGTTCGACCTCGCTCCGTGGGCCGTACCCCACACCCAGGAACATGATGACGAACAAGAACAGCACGACGATCGCCCCGGCGTAGACGATGATCTGCACCGCCGCGAGAAAGTCGGCCGACTGGGCGATGAAGGCGATCGCCACGCCGAAGAGGGTCATGATGAGCGACAGCGCCGCTTGAACGGGATTCTTGAGCGAGATGACACCGAGCGCCCCGACGAGGATCAATATCGTCGCGGTGGCAAAGACCAGGACGCTTGGAATGGCGTAGCTCGTCGAGATCACTTTGGGCTTCGGTCCTTCTTGCTTTTCCTGCGCTCGGCGACCTTGTCGCGGACCAGGGTCATCTTCTCGTGGCCCATCGTCATCATTCCCTGAATGCCGCGCTGATCATCGTCGACGTCGATTGCGTTGAGGTGGCGAAAGAAGGCGCGTCGCAGTTGCTTGGAGCCCGTGGCCTCGTCGTCGCGCTTGCCGCTCTGACCGCCCTCGGGCGCCTTGACCCCCGCACCGAGATCCCCGGTCCACTGCACCACCCCTTCGAAACTCGCGTCGCCCGCGGGTGAGGTCGCGCGCATCCAACCACCGGTCATCGCCGCCTCGCCTTCGCGCCAGTCCTCCCACGGCAGTCGTTTCGGATATCCCTCATCGTCCACGACCAGCTCGGCCCTCGTGTAGATGGCGTCCGCCCGGTTGGTGAAGGAGAACTCAAACATTTTGGACTCGGTGATGGCCTGGGTGGGACACGCTTCAACGCAGAGGTCGCAGTGGATGCACCGTAAATAGTTGATCTCATAGACGTAGCCATAGCGCTCGCCGGGGCTGACGGGGTGGTCTGGTGGATTGTCGAGGCCGCGCACGTAGATGCAGTTCGCCGGGCACACGCCCGCGCACAACTCGCACCCGATGCACTTCTCCATGCCGTCCTCGTAGCGATTCAACACGTGGCGTCCGTGCTGGCGCGGCTGCTTGGGCCGCTTCGCCTGGGGGTAGCTGATCGTGACGGGAGCACGGCCCAAGTGCTGGAAGGTGAGCTTGAAGCCCCCGAGGAAGTTCAGAGGTTTACTCATCGGTCTTGCTCCTCATCTCGATCAGTGAAGGCCCGCAAGACCTGCTCGGGCAGCGGTCGTTGGCCAATCGGGGGCAAGACGGACTCTGGCCCTGTTTCACGCGACTGACCGAGCGTGAAGGCTCGTCCCAACACCACCGAAGCGAACAGGACGGCCGCGGCCATTAGCAGTCCCCACGCTGGCTTGATGATGAATCCCGCCACGACCAGCATCCACCCGAGGCTGAGCGGAATGAGGCGCTTCCAACCGAGGTCCATCACTTGGTCGTAGCGAAAGCGCGGCAGGGCGGCACGGAACCATATGTAGCAGAAGCAGAAAATCGTAGTCTTGGCGACGAACCACAGAATCGGGAAGATCCACCGCAAGTGCGAGATCGGCGGGACCCACCCCGCGGGGCCGCCGAAGAACAGTGTCACGATCATCGCCGACATGGTGATCGTGTTCATGAACTCGGCCATGTAGAAGAGGGCGAAACGGATCGAGGAGTACTCGGTGTTGAAGCCGCCGACCAGTTCGCTATCGGCCTCCACGACATCGAAGGGCGGTCGATTCAACTCCGCCGTGATGGCGATCCAAAAAATGATGAAGGGCACGACGCCGAGGCGAATGACGTTCCAATGCCAGACTCCCCCGGCCTGGGCGATAACGATGTTGTGCGTGGAGAGCGACCCCGTGATGAGCACGACCGTGACGATCGATATGCCCAGCGCCGCTTCGTAGCTGATCATCTGCGCGCTCGCACGCACCGAGGAGATGAGCGGGTACTTCGAGCCCGACGCCCAGCCAGCCAGCATGACGCCGTACACCGAGATGCCCGACATCGCCAGCATCAACAAAATACCGATCGGCGGGTTGGCGATCTGGAGCAAAACCGTATGACCCGCGATGTGCAGCGTTCCACCCACCGGAATGATGGCGAAGGTGATAATCGCCGGCACCAGTGCCAAGTACGGCGCCAGCTTGAAGACAAACCGGTCAGACTGGTCGGGGATGAGGTCTTCCTTGAAGAAGAGCTTGATGCCGTCAGCAAGGGTCTGCAAAAGACCAAAAGGACCCCAGCGCTGAGGTCCAATGCGACTCTGCATGTCCGAGATGGCCTTGCGCTCGAACCAGATCATCATGGTGACCGCGCCCATCAACGCGCCAAAGCCCACGAGCAGACGAATCAGCAAGATGAGAATGTCGATGCCGCTAACGTGCCCGTGAACGAAGAGCGGGTCGACCGAGGCCATCCAGTTCATTTCGTCGCCAACTTCAACTGCGTGATGACGCTTGAGGCGTCGTAGAGCAACGTCGCCGTCGCGTCACTGCCCGCGTCGTCGACACTGGCAAAGACGACGCCGAGGGTGCCGCGGGGTGTGTCGTCACTCATCTCGACAGGCAGGCTGATGGGACCCTTGGGTGCGTTCACCTGCACCTCGTCGCCCGTGACGAGGCCCAATCGGTCAAGGTCGAAGTGGTTGACGAATGCCGCCGTTCTCGCCACGAGGTTGGCCAAGGCGGGCGATCCCTGCATCACGATGCCGCGGTCGTAGAGGCGACGCGAGATGCTGAGCGCGAGACCGTACGCGTCGAAGAGCGGGACCTCGACACTGCGCCCCACGAAGATCGAATCCAGTGTCGCCTTTGAAGGGGCACCACCGGCGCGCACCGAGGCGCTGACCAGGGAACCCGTGAGCTCACCCAGGCCGACCGTATTAGTCGAGCGAATGCCCGGGAAGGCCATGGGGTCGAGGGGTCGCCGTTCGATTCGATCCTTGGCGCGCCCAACGACTGCGCCCTCGTCACTGACGTCGTTCATGACGGAGAGCGCCGGGTACCCGGTCGTCTCTTCGATGACCTTTGCGCAGAGTTCAACGGAGTCCAGCCCGAGGCTCTGGCCACAGGCCTCGGCGAGCTCCGCAGCGATGGCGACGTCAGGCCAGGCCGAACCGGGTGCCACGATCTTGGCCGTCACGTTAGTGACTCGGCCTTCGATGTTGGTGACCGTGCCGTGGCGCTCGTGCTGCACGACGGCGGGCAGCACGACGTCGGCGTAGGCCAGGGTCTTTCCGCCGTGACCGGCGACCACGACGACGCCGGCAGCTTCGAGGGCCGCGGCGGCGCCACCGACGTCAAGCACGTTTCCCAGCAGGCCTCCACCAAGAAGCAACACGGCCTTCTGCTCGCCCGAGCGCATGGCCTGGAGTTGCTCCACGGTGCTGCGGCCCGCACACGCCCCGTCATACCCACGCCCGGGCCGAAGACGCGGCCCATGACCCATGTCAAGGGCGCCTCTGACGTTGGAGCGTCGCAACGCCGGCAGGAAGGTCGCGCCAGGGAAGGCTTCGGCGAGGGTTCGAACAGCGGCCTCGATCACACTCGCCGACTCGGCCATGTTGGGCCGCCCCACAACGAAGACGACGCCCTCGCCGCTCTCTCCGATGAGTCGGCGCGCCTTGTCGAGTTCGCCATCGGTGACCGTCGAGTCCTTCGCGACTGTCCCGTCGGACGTCGTGAGCGCCTTGGCGACGACATGAGCCTCGCCCGGGCGCACCGGCATCGAGACAGTCGCAAGTGGGCGTAGCGCGCTCGGACCAAAGGTGAACTCGATGAGTGAGTTCTTTCGCTGAACGATATTCTCACGCAGCCGAAGGAATAAGACGGGCAACTCCTCACGTATGTCGCCTGTCAAGGTCACCACCACTCGCGCCTGAGCGGCCTCGTCGATGGTCGCGATCGGGAGCGCCTGAATCAGCGCACCATCAAGCCCGTCGTCATACTGCGCGTCGAGGTGATCGCTCGACAGCACGCCGCGCACGAAGCGCTCCCACGCGAAAGCCCCCTCGTTGGTGAGGGCGGCTCCGCCGATCGCGCCGACGCCATTCGGCGTCGATGAGGCGTCTTGGAGAAGTGCGGCGGCGCGGGTCAGCGCCTCGCCCCAGGTCGCGGAGCGCAGCGCTCCGTTCTCGCGAACGAGTGGCTCGCGCAGGCGTGTCGTGGCATGAAGGGGGTCGACCTCGCCCTGGTGCCCGTCGATGGCGTCGAGTGTGAAGCGACCCTTATCGCAGAGCCAGCCATGATTCACTGGTTCGGAGTCCACCCCGAGCAGTCGCGTCAGACGGTTGCCCGACGATTGAACCGCCACTCGACAGCCGACGGCGCACGTGGCGCAGGTGCTCTCGGCTTGCTCTAGATCCCAGGGACGCGCAGTGAAACGATAGGGCTTCGCCGTCAGCGCACCGACGGGACAGATCTGGACCGTGTTGCCAGAGAACGTCGAGTCGAAGGGCACTGTCGGGGACGTCGCGACTTCAATGAGTTCTCCGCGTCCGGAGAAGGCGATCTCGGTGTCGCCCGAGACGTCAGAGCTGAAACGCGTGCAGCGAGCGCACTGAATACAGCGCTCACGGTCCAAGAGCACCAATTCGCCAATCTCGATGGGTTTGACGAAGTGGCGCTTCTCTTCAATGAACCTCGTCTCACCCGAGCCATGGGCCAGGGTTTGGTCTTGCAGGGGGCACTCCCCTCCCTTGTCGCAGACGGGACAGTCCAGGGGGTGATTCGCGAGCAGGAACTCCAGGACTCCGTCCTGGGCCTTCTTCACCTTGTCCGAATCGGTTACGACGCTCATGCCATCGTTGACCTTGATATAGCAGGCCGGCTGCAGCGTGGCGCCGCGCGGGCCGTCGACTTCAACGAGGCACATGCGACAGAATCCGACCGGCTCCATGCGGGGGTGGTAGCAGAAGCGCGGCACGTAGTGACCCGCTCGCTCGGCTACTTCGATCAGGAGCTCGCCAGCTACCGCGTCAACGCTGCGGCCATTTACGGAGATGGTCACGGGGGCCTTCACGTCAGTCAAAAGGGCAGCCTCCGTCGTGGACGTGTTGGACGAACTCGTCGCGGAACATCTTGATCGCCGAGTTCACCGAGGAGGGAATAGAGGGGCCCAGCACACAGATCGTCGTCTGCTGGGGCGGCCACAGGAGACCCGGCGAGATGTTGTCACAGAGATCAAGGAGCATGTCGATGTCCTCCATGCGACCTCCCGTGTGTTCCAGCCGGTACAAGGCTCGCTCAATCCATCCCGACCCTTCGCGACACGGCGTGCACTGCCCACAGGACTCGCGAGAGAAGAACTTCGCGATGCGCCACGCAGCCCGGACCATGCAGCTCGTCTCGTCAAAGACGACGACCGATCCCGAGCCGAGCATCGAGCCTTTCTCCGCCACCTCGTCTTGGCCGAGCGGCAGGTCCAAAAGTTCGGGCAGAAACCACGGAGCCGACACGCCGCCGGGAATAAACGCTTTGATCTGCCCGTCATCGATGATGCCGCGACCGAGAGCGGGGTTGTAGATGAGGTCGCGGAACGTGTTCTTCACCATCTCGATTTCGAAGACCCCTGGTTTCTTCACTCGACCGGCGAGCGCAAAGAGTCGCGTCCCGGCGCTACGCCCTCCACCGAGCGCCGCGAAAGCCGCGCCACCGTTGGTCACGATCCACGGAAGATTCGCCATCGTCTCGACATTGTTGACAACGGTTGGCTCGCCATAGAGGCCGCTGACGGCGGGAAAGAACGGCGGTTTGATGCGGGGAAAACCACGCTTGCCCTCGAGACCCTCGATGAGCGCCGTCTCCTCGCCGCAGATGTACGCACCCGCCCCGGGGTGCGCAACGACGTCTATCGAGAAGTCCGACTCAAAGATCTTCGAGCCGAGCGCGCCATACTCGTATGCCTCGTTCAGAGCTTGCTGCACGCGCTCAAGCCCAAGAGCGAACTCGCCGCGAATGTAGATAAATGCCTGGTTGACCTGGAGAGCGTAGGCCGCGATGATGACGCCCTCGATCAGTTGGTGCGGGTCGCGCTCGATGAGATAGTGGTCCTTGAACGTCGCAGGCTCGGACTCGTCCCCGTTGACAACGAGATACGACACGGGAGCCCTTCGCAGCATCGACCACTTGCGCCCTGCCGGAAACCCCGCCCCGCCTCGTCCCAGCAGAGACGCCTCGTCGACTTGCTGCGCGACCGCCTCAGGAAACATGTCGAGCGCCGTGCGGAGCCCTTGGTAGCCGCCCGTCTCGAGATAGCGGGCGAGGGTGTAGGAGTCGCCAAAACCTTCGCGGGCCGTAACAATGCGAGGGGCGTCGAGAACGGCCACTACTTTTTCTCCTCGCGCTTCTCGCGGGCCGCCCTCGCCTCAGCGCGCTCGGTAGCCACTTCGCTCTTGCTCGCGCGCAGCCCGCCAGAACGCCGAACCCGGATCAACGTGCCGAAGGCCGGGATGTCGTGGTCGCGCTGCCCCGTCTTGAGCTCGCCCACCAATGCGTCGAATGTCTCGGGCGTCGTCGTGCGCACGTAGCGGCTATTCACCTGAACGCACGGCGCAATGTTGCAGTCCGCGAGGCATTCCGCCTCCTCCAGCGTGAAGAGGCCGTCGTCCGACGTTGAGCCCACCGCGCATCCGAGAGCCTGACTGGCGTGCTCCAATAGTTCCTCGCCGCCGGCCAGCAGGCAGGCGATGTTCGTGCAGATGCCCACCACGTATTTTCCCACTGGTTGAAGGTGGTACATGTCGTAGAACGCGGCCGTGCCGCGCACGTCGGCCGGTGTCGTACTGGTCAGCTCGGCGACCTCGGCGATGCCCTCCTCGGTGAGGTACCCGTCTTGCTCTTGGGCCAGGTGCAGTAACGGCAACATGGCTGAGCGCGGACGTGGATAAAGCGAGATCAGCTCTTCCGCACGTTGGCGCAGGTCTTTATTGAGATGGGTCATCGATCCACCTCGCCCATAATCGGGTCGATCGACGAGATGACGGTTATGGCGTCAGAGACCAAACCCCCGCGCATCATGAGGGGCACAGCTTGAAGGTTGACGAAGCTCGGAGCGCGGACGTGCAGGCGATAGGGCTTGGGTCCGCCGTCGGCCACGATGTAACAGGCTAACTCTCCACGCGGCGATTCGATCGCGCTGTAAACCTCACCCGGCGGCACCATGAAGCCCTCGGTGAAGAGCTTGAAGTGGTGAATGAGCGCCTCCATCGACTCATCGATGCGTGCGCGCGGCGGTGGGGTGACTTTGGGGTCTTGGCTACGGTAGTCGCCGTCGGGCATCTTCTCGAGGCACTGGCGAATGATGCGCACCGACTCGCGAATCTCGTTGAGGCGAATCGCGTATCGGTCGAAGTTGTCGCCGTAGGTGCCCACGATGACGTCGAACTCCACCTGATCGTAGGCGAGGTAGGGCATCGTGCGGCGCAGGTCCCAGGGCACGCCCGTCGATCGCAGCACGGGCCCCGTGACACCGAGAGCCAGCGCCTCTTCAGCCGCCACCGGTGCGACGCCAATCATGCGACCGCGAAAGATCGGCTGACCCGTCAAAAGTTCGTCGTACTCGAAGGTGCGCTCGTAGATCGTGTCGCAGATGACGAGAACATCATCCTCCCAGCCGTCAGGCAGATCGGCCGCCACCCCGCCAGGACGCACGTAGTTGAGGTTCATGCGCAGGCCGGCGGTCTTTTCGAAGAACGCCAGGATAAGCTCACGCTCCCTGAAGCCATAGATCATCATGGAGGTGGCGCCGAGGTCCATGCCATTGGTGGCGATCCACACCAGATGCGAGGCGATGCGATTCAACTCAGACATCATCATGCGAATCCACGTGGCCCGCTCAGGGATCTCAATGGCGAGGAGCTTCTCGACGGCCATCGAGTAGCACAGCTCATTGCCGATCGGGCTTAGGTAGTCCATGCGCGTCACGTTGGTCGCGCCCTGGATGTAGCTCAGCACCTCGCCGGTCTTCTCCATGCCCGTATGCAGGTAGCCAATGACCGACTTCGTGCGCAGCACGAACTCACCGTCCAGTTCGAGCATGAGTCGCAACACCCCGTGCGTCGAGGGATGGGCCGGGCCCATGTTGATGATCATGGTCTCGTCATCGCGACGCTCGTAGTCGACGTCGTTGGGATCCATCGTAAGGTCGCTCGTGCGAAGCACCGCTCCGACTTCTCGACCGAGTTCGTCGGTGTGGGTGACGCCGCGCGGTTGGAGCTGCTGGAGTCCTTCGTCGGTTTCGGCCGTGATCAACTCCACGCGTTGGGCGGTGCGCACCGTCGGGTCAGTCATCGCGGGCCCGGAGCTTCCTTGAACTGGACGGGGACTTTGCCCACCGCGTAGTCCCTGCGCAGGGGATGGCCCTCCCAGTCCTCGGGCATCAAGATGCGCGTCAGGTCCGGGTGCCCGTCGAAGAGCACACCAAAGAGGTCGAAGGCCTCGCGCTCCATCGCCTCAGTGCCTGGGTAGAGACGAAACAACGAGGGCACGCGCGGCTCGTCGTCACCCGCCTGGACACGGATGCGCACGCGCTGGCGCTTGGAGAGACTGAGCAAGTTCACCACGACTTCGAACCGGGTCGGCGCGACGTCCTCGGGGAGTGGGCGCGTGAGGTGTTCGAGGTAGTCGACGGCACATAGGTCTACGCACATCTCGAATCCGTCGACCTTGAAGGACTGCACGAGCTCAACGTACTGATCGTTGGTCGGAAAGCATCCGAGGTCGCTCGCCAACGCATCGGCGCTCACGACTCCTGGGGGGGCCGTTGGGGGTAGGGGGATCACTTCGGCGTTCCCACCCTCACGGCGACGGGGACTTCGGGAGTCCAGACGTTCGACTGGTCCGCGACGTGCGTGGGACGACCCTCGCTACGACGCTTCAAGATCTCGCCCGTGCGGATCTGCTCGTGCAGCGTCAAGATCGCGTGCATCAGGGTCTCGGGGCTGGGCGGACATCCCGGCGCGTAGACGTCGACCGGGACGATCTGGTCCACGCCTTGAACGATGGCGTAGTTGTTGAACATGCCGCCGCTCGAGGCGCACACCCCCATCGAGATGACCCACTTGGGCTCCATCATCTGGTCGTAGACCTGTCGCAGTACCGGAGCCATCTTCTGGCTAACGCGTCCGGCGACGATCATGAGGTCCGCCTGACGTGGTGAGTTGCGAAAGACCTCCATGCCGTAGCGGGCGAGGTCGTAGTCGGCGGCCCCGGCGGCCATCATCTCGATGGCGCAGCACGCCAGGCCAAAGGTCGCGGGCCAGACAGACGCGCGTCGCGCCCAGCGCACCAGATCTTCGACCTGACCGGTGAGAAAGTTGTGCTGGAGGTCTTCGAGGGCCACTACTAGGCGGCCTTGTCGGGGTCGGTACCGATCCGCACGATCGTGGAAGAGCTGGTGCGCGAGGGCATGCCGCGCACCAGATGCTTCGCGGGCCCCCAGGTGAGCGCACCTTCCGCCACCAAAAAGAGAAGCGCGCCAAAGACGGCAAAGGAGAAGATCAGGACTTCGATGAGGCCAAAGGCGCCCAGTTGGCGAAAGACGACGGCGAAGGGATACATGAACACGACCTCGATGTCAAAGATCACAAAGATCATCGCCACGAGGTAGAAGCGCACGGGAAAGCGCTGCGGCGGCAGTGCCTCGGGGACAATCCCACACTCGTAGGGGGCCAACTTCGCGTCGCTCGGACGCTTGTGGGGCGCGAGCAGGCCCGACGCTACAAACGATCCCGACGCGAACAGCACTCCGAGGATGAGGAGTCCAAGTATTGAGCTGTACTGGTCCACGTCCATCATTTCTACCAGACGCCGCGAGACCCTCTGACGGGTGGTCGGCGAGAGACTACGACGTAGGATTGACGCGTGAAAACCCTCGAGGACGTGATCGCACGGCCTAGGACCTACGACGTCGTCATCGTTGGCGGCGGTCCGAGCGGGTCGGCCTGCGCGTACTGGTTGGCCTCGGCGGGCTGGTCGGTCTGTCTGATCGAGAAGAAGCACTTCCCCCGTGAGAAGACCTGCGGCGATGGGCTGACCCCACGCTCGGTCTTCCAACTCGCCGAGATGGGCCTCGAGGGCACCGTCGCCACCAACGGCCATCGCTACCAGGGTCTGCGAGCCTTTGGCTTCGGCGCGCACCTGGAGATGACGTGGCCCGAGCACCCGGTCTTTCCGAACTACGGGTACACCATCACGCGTTTCAACCTCGATGGACTGGTCGCTGAGAGCGCAGAAAAATATGGCGCCGAGGTACTGAACGGCGTCGAAGCCCTGGACCTCATTGAGCCGCTTCCCGGGCGCGATGATCAACTGGTCGGAGCGGCTGGCGTCGTCGTGAAGGATAAGGACACCGAGGCGATCGGCGAGATTCGCGGACGTTACCTCGTTGTGGCCGACGGACAGAACTCACGACTCGGTCGCGAGCTCGGCGTGGTGCGCAATCGTGATTGGCCGCTCGGGATGGCGCTACGGGGTTACTACACGAGTGATCGTCACGATGAACCGTGGATTGACTCCCACCTCGATATTCGAGACACCAACGGCGAGGTCGTTCCCGGATACGGCTGGATATTTCCTCTGGGCGATGGACGCGTCAACGTGGGGGTAGGCCTGCTCTCGACGGGCGGCAACTGGAAGGGCGTCAACACCACCAAGCTCCAGGAGTACTTCGTCGATCAGACGGCCGAGGCCTGGGGACTCAATGAAGAGACGTGCTGTGGACCAGCGACCGGTGGGCGCCTGCCGATGGGGCTGTCCATCGGACCACGCGTGGGGAGCAACACCCTGACGATCGGCGACGCGACGGGTATGGTGAACCCCTTCAACGGAGAGGGGATCGCCTACGGATACGAGTCAGGTCGCCTAGCCGCAGCGGTGCTCGGTGAAGCGCTGCTTGAGAACGACGACGAGATCCTCGCGCTCTACGACGCGCGGCTGAACGCCGCCTACGGCGACTACTACCGCGTGGCCCGCGCCTTCGTGCGCATGATCTCAGAACCACGAGTCCTACAAGTCTGCGTTGGAGCTGGCATGCGCATACCGCCGGTGATGCGCGAGCTGCTCAAGATCATGGCGAACCTCATGAACAACGATGACAAGGGCCCCGGGGAGATCGGTTATCGCGCCATGACGCGCCTGGCCAGCGCCATCCCCGAGCGGGCCTGGCAACTCGTCTTCGGCGACAAGAAAGAGCTGTCGGCCTAAGTGGCCTGGGAACTTGAGTTCGCCATCCGCGATAGCAGTGTGTTCACCAGAGTCGTGAGCAGGCCTTCTGACTTGGTGAACGAACCGACGATGGCGCTGAGCGTTACTTCGTAGTGCCCGTGCGTGATGACAACCATGACGAGCTGCACCTTGGTGGGCAGGTTCGGCACGGCGAGCGCAATGACGCCCCCGCGCGACCAGCCTTTGGTGAAGGTCATCGGCCGCCAGTTGGTCGCCACGTTCTTCGTGGGGATGCTGAGGCCAAAGCCCGACAGGACGATGTCTGCGTTCGACTTGGCGAAGCAGGAGCCGAAGTCGTGCATGGACATCTCGCGGGTGTCATCGTCAACCATTCTCGTTGAGTGGTAGTACTGCGACGTCGAGGCCAGTTCGACGCCATCGAGGCCAGTCGTATTGAAAATCGGAGAGGAGACCTGAAAGTCGGGCAGTTGCCCGGCGGCGCCAAACACGCGGTCCTTGGCGTTGGACACCCCCAGACAGCTCTGGAAGATCGACGCGACCTTGTCGAAACTCGAATCCTTAGGTGGCGCGGTCGTCGTTGTCGACGTATACACCTTGCTCGGTGGAGACACGAGGTAGTTCAAGATCGTGTCCGACGTCTTATACCAACCGCTCGGTAGGTCGTTCAGGGTGAGATTCACGCGACTGGTGTCAGAGAATTCCTGGGCGGCACTGCTTCCGCGATTGAACCACGCGGCGATGCCACCGGCGAAACTCGCCAGGACGACGATGGCCACAATGGCGAACACCCCCGTCCGGCGACGGCGCTGGCTGACGACGCCAGCGTGTTCGACAACCACGGTGCGCAGCAGTTCATAGTCGACGAGATCGCGGTGGCGCCAGGTGTAGCGCACGCCGCCAATGGTCGCAAAGAGCAGCATCTGGTGCGAGATGCGCGCAAGTTCCAGGTTCGAGATCTCACTCCACGGCGTCTGCCAGGCAACGGGAGGAATTCCCGCGAGTTGGGTCAATCCCTCGTCGTCGATGAGCAGCACCACCGGCGACCTTGGCCCGTTCTCCACGAAGGGTGGTCGCACCGCCCAGTCCTCGCTACGCAAGGTCGTCACGACGTCATTTCCCTTGCGGCGTCGGACGCGGCGCTGACGGTTCGCTCGAGGTCGGCGTCGCTGTGGGCCAGCGAGACGAACATGATCTCGTAGGCACCCGGCGCAAGGGCCACGCCGCGCGACAGCATGGCGTGAAAGAACCTCTGGTAGAGGCCATTGTCGTTGAGCGCTTTCGCCTCGGCGAGGTTTCGCGGCGCGGACACTTCCGTTTCACTGAGGTACAGACCGGACAGCGCGCCCACGTTCGGGGCAAGGGCGAAGATCCCGGCGTCGCGAATCGCCGATTCGAGATCGGTGGCAAAGTTCTTCACCCGCCCCGCGAGCAACGCCAACTCATCGATCGTGACGTGCTCCAATACAGCGACGCCCGCCGCGGTCGCGAGGGGGTTGCCCGACAGCGTGCCCGCCTGATAGACGGGACCGAGCGGCGCCAGGTAGGCCATTATCGCTTTCGATCCGCCAAAGGCCGCCAGAGGTAGTCCCCCGCCGATGACCTTCCCGAAGATCCACAGATCCGGCGAGACCCCAAAGAACTCCTGCGCCCCGCCCATGGCCAAGCGAAACCCGGTGATGACTTCGTCAAAGATGAGCAGCGCGCCCACCCGATCGCACTCAACTCGCAGGTCCGCGAGGAACGTGGGTTCGGGGGCCACGAGGTTCATGTTGGCCGCGACCGGCTCGACGAGCACGGCCGCTACCGATCCATCGAGCCCAGGTACTTGGTTGTAGGGCACGACGATGGTGTCGGCGACCGCGCCCTGCGTGACCCCCGACGAACCCGGCAGTCCCATCTGCGCGACGCCGCTGCCAGCGTCCACGAGAAGTGCGTCAGAGTGCCCGTGATAGCAGCCGTCAAACTTCACGATTTTGTCGCGACTGGTGTACCCGCGCGCAAGGCGCACGGCACTCATCACGGCCTCGGTGCCCGAGGAGACGAGACGAACCTGTTCGAGACCATGAACGCGCGAAGTCATGGCTTCGGCTAGCAGGACTTCGCCAGGCGTCGGAGCACCAAAAGTCGTGCCGTTCCCCGCGGCCTCACGCAAGACCCGGACGATCACAGGATGCGCGTGACCGAGCAGCGAGGCCCCGTAGGACTGCACGTAGTCGAGGTAGCGCGTACCCTCGACGTCGGTGACAGAGGCGCCGTCGCCGCTCACGACGGTATAGGGAGTCCCCCCTACCGAGCGAAAGGAGCGAACCGGAGAGTCGACGCCGCCGGGTATGACGGCTTGGGCCCGCTCAAACCAGGCCTCATTCGAACTCAACGACCCAACTCCTCGGCGATCTCTCTGGCGAAGTAGGTGATGACAAAGTCCGCCCCGGCGCGTCGCACGGCCGTCAGTTGCTCGATCGCCACAGCCGGTCCATCGATCCAACCGTTCGCGGCTGCCGCCTTGACCATCGCGTACTCACCGCTTACCTGATACACCGAGAGCGGCACGTCGAGTTCGTGACGAAGGTCCGCGACGATGTCGAGGTTGGTCATCGCCGGCTTCACCATGATGATGTCGGCGCCCTCTTCGACGTCAAGGCGCGCCTCTCGCAGCGCCTCGGTGCGGTTACGGGGGTCTTGCTGGTAGCTCTTGCGATCGCCGCCGCCCGCGATCTCCACGCCCACCGCCTCACGGAAGGGTCCATACAGTCCACTCGCGTACTTCACCGCGTAGGCCATGATGATCGTCTCGTCGTAGCTCGCGCTCTCTAGGGCCGCGCGGATCGCGGCGACCTGGCCGTCCATCATGCCGCTGGGAGCGATCACGTCCGCGCCCGCCTCCGCTTGGGCGAGGGCGACACGGGCGTAGAGCTCGAGCGTGGCATCGTTATCGACCGAGCCGTCGGTACGCACCACCCCGCAGTGGCCGTGGGTCGTGTACTCGTCCAGACACAGGTCGGCCATCAGGACCAGCTCGTCGCCGAAGCCGTCGCGCAACGAGCGAAGGGCCACTTGGGCCACGCCGTCGCGATCCCAAGCGGCGCTGCCGAACCCGTCCTTGGTCGAAGGAACGCCGAAGAGGATCACGCCACTGACTCCCCGGTCGAGGAGGCCCTTTACCTCGTCGTGCAACGAAGAGACTGTGTGCTGGAAGTGCCCGGGCAGCGACGAGATTGGGTTCGCCTCGCGCAAACCCTCGGCGACGAACAGTGGGGCCACGAAGTCGCGGGGTAGCAGCGTGGTCTCGGCGACGAGATGACGAATCGCCGGAGTGCGGCGGAGTCGTCGAGGGCGCTGGGCGGGAAACACGTTCTCCAGCCTAATGAGGGTGGAATGTCCCCCGTAAGTCGCGAGTGCCGTAGCGCGTCGCCGACTACAGGGCGACCAGTCGCTCCGTCACACCAGATCCCCAGCCTTCGATGATCCGCTCGTGGTGACGAGCGACCACACCAGCCGTGGTCGAACCGGGCACGACGACCCACGTGCGCCGATCGATGTAGACCATGGCCACCCGCCACGCCGAGGGCGCGCCAATGAAGACCACGTCCGCCTCTCTCAACTCGAGCTCTTCGATGGATGTGAGCACCGTGGGAATGGTTTCGTAGCAGGTGAGTTTGGTGACCCTCACCCCGCGCTCCGTGAGGGTGGTCGCAAGGTCGTCGCGCATCGCGGCCGCCCCCAATAGCAGTACCGGTCCATCGACGATGCCGGCCCCGAGAACTATCGCCCCCGAGTCGCCCGCGACGTCGACGTCGACGTCCTCACTCTCGAGAGCGCGGGCCGTCGCGGTGCCCACGCTCAGGACCGTTCCCTCTGGCGCAAGGGCCTCACGAGCCAGAGCCACGTAGAGAGCGCTTCGCGCGCTGGTCACGACGAGCGCGCGAAACTGGCCGTAGTGCTCGCTGGCGCGCAGGGTGTCGAGAACCTCATGCGTGTCGAGGAACCTGGTGGACGTGAGGGGTACTTCAGCGACCGACGCGCCATCAGGCAGCCACGAAATAATGTCCGCGTTGTATCCCCGTTCACGGGTGACAACGACGCGCACTAGAGCGCCGCCACGAACGCACCGCCGCCGAGATCATCGCGCAGGTGGCGAGCCAGCCTCGCGCCGAGCTCGTGCGGATCAGCGCCCGCGAACTCGGCGCGCACGCTCCTTGTCCCGTCGGGCTCGAGCATCACGCCGCGCAGCAATAGCGTTCCGCAATCAATCACACCGTGCGCTCCCGCCGGAATAGAGCATCCCGCGCCCAGCTCCTCCAAGAACGCGCGCTCCGCCGTCAAGGCCAGTAGCGCTTCTGGATCGTTGATCGCGGCCAACGCCGCGCGTGTCGCGACGTCGTCACTGCGCGCTTCGAGTGCAAGTGCTCCCTGACCAACTTGAGGGATGAACCAGGTCGGATCGAGACGCTCACTCACGACCCGCGTCTCGTCCAACCGCTCCAGGGCAGCCATGGCCGCCACGATGGCGTCGACCCCGCCGGTTCCGGCTCTTGCCAGCCGGGTAGCCATGTTGCCGCGCAGCGCAACGACCGCCAAGTCGGGCCGACGCTCCAGCAGCAACGCCCGCCGTCGCGGCGATCCTGTCGCCACTGTGGCGCCCGGCCCGAGGCCCGCCAGAGAGCGGCCCACCAGCGCGTCACTCGCGTCGCGCCTCTCTGGCACGCTCGCCAACGAGAGCCCCTCGGGCGTCGCGCTCGGGAGGTCCTTGGCGCTGTGCACCGCGACGTCTGCTTCTCCCGCCAGCACGGCCCGCTGAATCTCGACGGCGAACACGCCCTGGCCCCCGAGCGTCGCGAGATCGGTCTGCATGTCGCGGTCGCCGCGCGTGTCGACAAGGACTAACTCACTCTCAACCCCGTGTTCGCCCAGGCGTCGCTGCACGAGTTGCGCCTGTATCAGGGCGAGTGGCGACCGGCGAGTCGCCACGCGCAGGGTCATAGATCAAAGAGGTTGCGCGTCGCCTCGCTCAGCCGCGTGCCTTGATCGGTGCCGGCGGCTTCTTTGAGGGCGATTGTCGGGCGATGCGCGATCTTCGCAACGACTGAGCGAACCAGCGAGACCGCCGTGTCACGCTCTGCGGGAGACAGCCCCTCGAGGTCGTGTGCGCGGCGCGCCAGTTCACTCGCAATAACCTCGTCGAAGTGCTCGCGCAGGTCGCGCACGATAGCCGCCGCGCCGCGGGCTCGTTGTTCACTCAAGAACCTCTCTACGTCTTCGTCGACTATGCGTCTCGCGTCGTCTGTGGCGTCGCGACGATCGCCGAGGGCGCGCTCGACTCGCTCACGAAGGTCTCCTATATCGATGCGCCGCACGTGGACCAGGCCACCCGCGTCACTGGCAACGGCTCTAGGCACCCCGAGGTCGACGACGAGCACATTTCCGGCCATACTCGCGAAGTCCTCACGCGCTAGCACAGGGGACGAGACCTCAAGCGCGCTCACGAGGAGGCGCGTGCCGCTCAGGTGAGCCCGCACCGACTCAAAAGAATCCACTCGCACCCGATCATCGCGCAGATCGTCACGCAGTTCTTGAGCTCTCTCGATCGTGCGGTTGAGAACGGTCAGGGTTGCGAGGCGCGGCGACGCGGCGAGCAGACTCTTGACCACTCCGGTGGCCATCTGACCCGCGCCGAGCACGACCACTCGCGCTCCCTCCAATTCATCGCCGAGTTCGTCGATCGCGGCCGACGCCGCCGCTTGGGCGAAGCTCGTGGTGCCCTTTGCGATGGCCGTCTCTGATCGCACGCGCCGCCCCGAGGCGATCGCCCGCTGGAAGATCTCGGTGACCTCGCTGCCGGCGCTCTGCTCTTCAACCGCGAGCTCGAGTGCGCGCCGCAGTTGGCCGAGGACCTCGAACTCCCCCGGGACCACCGACTTTAGACCGGCCGCCACCTGGAAGAGGTGGGTCGCCACATCGTGCTCGAAGTTGACCGTCAGGCGGTCTTCGAACTCGCTCACCGAGAGTCCCGTGGCGTTGGCGAGAGTCGCCGTGATCTCGTCAATTGCGCCGTGGAACCGATCGATGACGGCGACGACCTCGGTGCGCAGGCAGGTAGACACGAAGACGGCTTCGTGAATGTTGCGATGGCTGACGAGTGTGCGCAGCATCTTGGCCCACTCGTGCTCGGGAACCGTTGCTCGCTCAAGGAGGTCGAGCGAGGCGTGCTCGTGATCGATACCCACAGAAATCAGTGCCACTTCGCCTCCGCGGTCCCACTCATGTTACGAGCCCCGCAGGGGATTGGTGCTGGCGATGCCCAGCGAGTGGAGCAGCCCCCCGCCCAGGGGGCCCGTACCGTTGTTGAGGTGGTACATCAGGATCTGCAGCTCAATCGAGAAGTCGACGTAGTGGACCGCGGTGCCCAGAGGGACCGTCACCACCTGGGGAGCGAAATTCAAGATCGCGTGGATGTCCGCCTCGACCATCCGATCGGCCACTTCTTGCGCCGCGCTTCCCGGAGTGCAGATGACTCCAACGGTCGCGGCCGGCATAGGGTCGCTGAGCGAGTGGACGGTGAGCCCGGCCACCTCGTGTCCGATGACCTCGGCATCGCTGTCAAAGAGGGCGACGAGGCGCGCGCCACGGATTAAGAAATTCGAGGAGTTCACCAGAGCGCGACCGAGATTGCCGATGCCCACGACGATCACGTCGTAGAGCCGGTCGTGGCCGAGGGCGTCGGCGATCCGATCGATCAGGATCGCGGCGTCGTACCCCGCACCGCGCGTACCAAAAGACCCCAAGCCCGCCAGATCACGGCGAACGGTCGTGGCGGTCACTCCCGCGAGCTCTCCGATCTGCTTGGAGTCGATCTTGTCCTCACCGCGACCCAGCAGGCCCTCAGCGATGCGTTGGTAGACCGGAAGGCGCGCGATGGTCGGCTCGGAGAGCTTCTTCGATCGAAGACGCGGCGTCGCCATCACGCCAGGTTACTGGAGGCTTGCTCAGCGACCCAGCTGACGACCGCGCTCGGCCGCGGCGGCAACGGCGTCGAGAAACGCTGCCCGCACCGCGCGCTGCTCGAGAACGCGCAGGCCCGCGGCCGTCGTACCTCCGGGAGAGGTCACTTGGGCGCGTAGGACCTCAGGCAACTCGCCGGACTCCTTGAGCAGCGCACCCGAGCCGGCGAATGAGTCGACGACGAGAGTTCGCGCGACGTCGTGTGAGAGCCCCTGGTGCACGCCGGCTTCGATCAGCGCCTCGACCACCAGGTAGAGGTACGCGGGCATCGGACCCGAGAGGCCGGTGACCGCGTCAATGTCTCTCTCCGTCACTCGAACGACGGTGCCCACGGCGCCAAGGATCGACTCAGCCCAGTCGAGGTCGTCACTCGTCACGTGCGCTCCACCCACCATGGCCGTCACACCCTGGCCAATCACGACGGGCGTATTGGGCATGGATCGAATCACCGCGACCGGGCTCGGAAAGGCGGCCTCAATGCGCGCAGTCGAGAGCCCCGCGACAACCGAGAGGACGCGCGCAATCCCCACCGCTCCCGCGAGGAGCGCGACGCTCTCCGCTTGGTCGGGCTTGACCGCGAGGACGGCACCAACGTGAGCGTCAACCTCGACCATCTCTAGAGAAGCGAAGACGCCCACACCGGGGAACCGGTCCTCGAGGAGGGAGCGAGTTTCGACCGAGCGCGCGAGCAGCGCGAGCTCACCGGGCGTACACCACTTTGCGCGCACCAGACCTTCGGCCAGACCCGAGCCCATTCGCCCGGCACCGATGATCACGAGTTTGTAGGCCACGCGATAACGCTACAAGGTGCTTTTAGCGTGGGCGACGACGTCGATACACAGAAGGGAGGCCCATCGACATGACCGTCGGGAACATCTCATCGACGTACGTCACGGTCGCGCCCACCAGTTCGTCAAGTCTTTCGATGGTGAGCTCGCCTACGGGCACCTGAGTGACGAGATAGATCCCCGCTTCTGGACCAATGGCCAAATGTAACTCGCGTAACTCGTGGTTCTTGACCAACAGATATCGGTAGAGCTTCTCGACATTCTCCTGCGGCGTAGGCATCAGTTCGGTCTCGGCGAAAACAGTTCGTTGTCGTAGAGATAGCCAAAGCGTGATGACATCGCGCTCCTCGCCCCTCAACCGAATGAGCCAGTGAAAGTGTCCGCGATCGTCGGGCACCTCTTGGTGTTCGATCTCGCCCACGAATGAACTGGCGTGCCACTGGCGTGCCCAGGTGTGAAGCGTCTGGTTCAGCCGCGCCGCGGAGTCGGCGTCACTCAGAGGAGCGCGTGTCACCTAGCAGTGAGCGAGGCTCTCGGACGCCAGTTGTTCGATCAATGCCGCGAGAGACTCGGCCGCTCGACGCCACGTGTACTCGCGAGCTCGAAGTACGGCGGCGTTCGACATGGCGGTCGCGTCCTCGCTATCGAGAGTGAGTTCGACGACGTCGGCCCAGTGGGTGACGTCGCGCTCGCCCATGAGGTACCCGGTCACCCCCTCGTCGACGAGCGTCGTGAGCCCTCCAACGTCACTGGCAATGACCGGTGTGCCGCAGGCCGAGGATTCGAGCGCGACGAGCCCAAAACTCTCGGCTCGCGATGGCACCAACGTCACGTCGGCGGCACGCATCCACGACGACAAGCGCCGATGCGACTGTGGCGCGACGAAGCGCACGTCGTTGATGACGCCAGATTCAACGACTCGCTGGTGAAGGCGCGAGAGCGTCGCTCCGCCGTCGGGGCCCGACGGTCCGCCAACGATGGCGAGTGACGCGTTGCGGCAGCGGCGCCGCAATTCGATCAACGTCTCGAGGGCCAGGTCGGCGCCCTTCAACTCTTGAAGTCGTCCAACAAACAACAAGAGCGCCGACTCTTCATCGAGTCCGAGCGCTCGGCGCGCTTGTGGTCGATAACCCGGAGAGAAGAACGCGTGCTCAACTCCAAGCGGCACGACGTGCACGCGTGGTGGTTCGGCGTTGTAGAGAGCGACAAACTGCGCCGCCTCGACGTCGCAGCTCGCAAGGATCGCGTCAGCACAGGTGATGATGGCGGCCTCTTGGAAGGCGCGGTCATCAGACTCGGCCTCGAAGGTGTTGGCCTTCACGCGTTCGAGAGTGTGAAAGGTCATCACGAGAGGAATGCTCAACTCGTGCTTGAGTCGATGGCCAGCGAGCCCGCTCAGCCAGTAGTTGGCGTGAATGGCGTCGGGGGCACCATCGCGCTCAAACAGGATCTTCACGGCGTCGGTGAACTCACCGACATAGTCCGTCAGGCCCTCGCGATCGAGGGCGGTCGGCGGTCCCGCAGGAATGTGATGGACCCGAAAGCCCGGTTCCACGAACTCGATGTCGCGAACGGTGAGGTTGTCGCGGCGAGTGTAGACGTCGACCTCGTGGCCGAGTCGGGCCAGCGCACTCGAGAGTTCGCGGACGTAGACGTTCATTCCTCCACCGTCCCCGGTGCCCGGTTGGGCGAGGGGTGACGTGTGGTACGAGAGAACCGCAAGGCGGGCCATGGATCGAATCCTACCGGTCGATGCTCGCATTCCCGCTGGCGTTCTTCTTCGTCACACGCCATAAAATCGAAACGCATGACGACGGATTACCGGGCGTCCACCTTTGGCCTTGGATCAACCACGATGTAAGAGACGGCACGACAGGGGACCAAGCCAAACTCGCGAGAGTCTGTGGACGCGGCGGCGTTGTCACCGCGAAGATCCAAATCGGCTTCGTCCTTCGCAACGCAGCGCTTCAGTAGCCAGCGTGAGGGGTCGCGTGGATCACGTAGGACGACCACATCGCCGGGGTGAACGGGTCGCCATCGGCGTATCGCCGTCGCGCGCTCACCGGGTAGGTATGTCGGCGACATGGACTCCCCCTCAACGCGCACGCGTCGCACGAAGTAGTTGAGGATCGATCCCACGACGAAACGCTACCTGCGAGTCGTGACTAACCTGCTGAATGACGCGCCCACACGCTGGTGGGTGCGACTACTGGAAGGCACCGCTATGAAACTGCTGTCCCGTCTCAATGCTCTACTCGACGCATCAACGACGCCACTGGTTGCCTCGGCTCACTGCGACTTGCCGTGCGGTGTGTACGACCCGGCCCAAGCTCGTATCGAAGCTCAATCCGTGAAGGCCATCATGGAAAAGTACAACGCGTCGACCGACGCGGACTTCAAGATACGTGCCGAGTTCATCAAAGAGGATCGCTGCGAACTGGTCAAGCACCACCTCTGGGTCCTGTGGACCGACTACTTCAAGCCAGAACACTTGAAGGAGTATCCGAACCTCAACGACCTCTTCTGGATGGCGACCAAGACGGCGGGCGAAGCGAAGAAGACCAACGACGTCGTCGTCGCCGACCGGTTGCTCGCTGAGATCGACGATGTCGCCGAGATCTTCTGGGCTACGAAGAAGTAAGCCCAACCTCGGCTCACCGCGAATCCCGGTGGTCGAGCCACTGGCATTCGTTGCGCGAAATCGATTAGACGAGCTCGGGGTGCGCCCGGCAGTTCGCGATCACCGGATTGGCTTCGAGGTCGGCGTCATCGATTGACGAGCCGCATACGTGGCAGGTTCGATACGTGGCGAGGCGAAGGCGCTCGAGTGCTCGATCCACGTCATTCAACGTTGCTTCAATCTCGTTGACGCTCTCGATCGCGAACTCGCTCATGGACTCAAATCTACCGGCGATCCACGGATCATGGATGGGCAAAATTCTTCGTCGTCCGTTCCCCTCCTGTTCCACGGCTTAGCGACTGTGGTAATTCTTTTACTGATAGAAGAGGGTTAAGTGTGACGAATCTCGGTCGAGACGATCTGATCGAATGGAAGGCAACGAAACCTAATAACTTTTATTTGGCCGTTCCGAACCTCGCGACAGAACTTGAAGTGCGGATGGGATCGCGATTCAACGACTCCCTGGCGACGAAACTCAGTTCTTTTGGCGAAGTCGTGGCCCGTGAGATCGAGCCCGCGGTCGAGGCCGCTGAACGAAATCGCGAGTTTCCAAAACTTCGCTCCTTTGACGAGTTCGGTCGACGCGTGGAGCGGGTCGAGTTTCATCCCGCTCACGATGACGCCGCCCGCGCGGCGTGGGCATCGGGAATGCTCGCCACAAAACTGGACTATGGCGGGGCTTACGATCTCGCGGGGTTGTTCTTCCTCCTTTCGCACGTTGGTGAGGGCGGCCAAGCGTGTCCCATCGTGTGCACCATTGGACTGCGGCGCGCTCTGGAGCATCGCGGGTCGGAGAGTCTTAAGGCCCAGTATCTCGCGGGGCTGATGGAGACCGACTCATCGGCGGCGCTCCGAGGCTCGCAGTTTCTGACTGAACTTCAGGGCGGCTCGGACGTTGGCGCCAACGCGACGCTCGCCAGTCCGGATCCCACGATAGTAGGAGCATGGCGAATCATCGGAGAAAAGTGGTTCTGCTCGGTCGCCGACGCCGACGTATTTGCGCTGACAGCGCGACCCGACTCGGCTCCTTCAGGTACGAAGGGTCTCGCCTGCTTCCTCGTCCCGCGAACCACGGACGGAATCACGCCGAACGGATTTCGAATTCGACGCCTGAAGGACAAATTGGGGACCCGCGGCTTGGCATCGGGCGAGATCGACTTCGACGGCGCACTCGCCTACCCGATCGGCGAGTTGGACGAGGGTTTCGCCATCGCGGTGTCAGATTTACTGAATACCTCGCGCTGGTTGAACGCGCTCGGCTCCACAGGCATCATGAGCCGGGCGTATATCGAGGCATCGAGCTTTGCTCACCATCGCCGAGCATTCGGATCACCCATCGAAACTCTCGGAGCGATTCGCGAGCAGTTGGCCACGATGAAGATCGAAGTCGCCGCCTCGCTCTCATCAACCATCGCGCTCACCGAACTGGTGGCCAAAATTGACGAGGGCATCGCCACCAACGCAGACCGGAAGTTTCATCGATTCCTCGTCAACGCCAATAAATATGTCACGTCGATCTCGGCCACCGCGGTCGTGCACCAAGCGATCGAAATTCTTGGTGGCAACGGCACGATCGAAGACTTCTCACCCTTGCCTCGGTTGTATCGAGACTCCATCGTCTTCGAAAGCTGGGAAGGAACACACAACGTGCTGTGTGATCAAGTTCGACGCGATTGCGCTCGCCTTGGACTCATGGACGTCGTCGTTGGCTGGATTCAACAAGAGCTCAAACAGCTGCCGGAATCGCTCTCTCTTGATGTCAATCTTGTGCGGGGCGCTCTTGAGAAACTGACACCGAAACTGAAGAGGAGCTGCGACGATTCTCGAATTTCTGATTTTCGTCGGCAACTAATGATCGTTGTTCGAATAATTCAGGCGACGTGCCTCCTGAGGAGCGTCGGCGCGCCCATAAGTTCGGCTTTCATTCGCCTGAACCTCGTCCGAGACAGTATTTCGAACGATCCGGGCTGGCTGTCATTCGTAGATAATGTGCTCGATTGATAATGTGGCCATTCGGTGGTGTTAGCTCGTCGAGGGGCCACAGCATCCTGAGGGCCCGTCTCGCTGGGGGCCAGGGGCTAGACCACCAAGTCAGGCTGGCTAGTGGCTCTTAGTGACAAACACAACCGTGAATGCTAAGCATCTCGTGGAACTCACCTGTTGGGTTAGGTAAGACCAAGGTTGTTTCCTACAAATACCAGGCAACTGAACTTACGTACTCGGCTTCAAACTTGGTGGCTACTGAATCAGGTAGCGCCCTAACTTCAGAGTCGTGTCCAAAACTTTGGGTTTGGGTTAGGGTCCGTGCATGGCGGAGTCCGCTACAAGATTGTCGTCACAGCCAACTCGGAGGAGTCATTTAGTCTCCAAAGCTTTCTACTCGAGAGCATCAGCCGATGCCGTGCTGTGCGCGGTGCCGGTCCGCCAGCGGTGTCCACTTGGAAAGTTCTTCGCGCTAAACAATCCGTCCTAGTCCGTTTCGTCCCAAGAAAGTGACAGCTTTCCGAGTTCGTACAGATGTGTAGATCATGAGAAGCGATTTCGACCCCAGCTCCGTTACGAGCAACGTCGCGGCACGTGACGTTGCTCGTAACGGCAATTGATCCTATGCGTCGAGGCCAGGCCATGGCGGGTGCTGGCTCACTTCACACGAGAGTCGAACACTTGACGAGAAGCGTGTGTGCGTGGTTGGCGCGTCGGTCGCGTCCATGACTTGAACGTCCTTGAGTACCATCAATCCGCTACCTAGTTGCCCGTGATAGCGCTAAGGACGTCGAGTCGGGCGGCTCTGCGTGCGGGCCACGTGGCGGCCGCTAGACCGAGGAGCGCAGAGAGAACAAGAAAGACCACCAAGCGGGCCGCGGGGACGGCGATCTCGGTGAGCTTCAGGGCCGAGACGAGCGCGATCCCGATGCCGGTTCCGATCAGGATGCCGATGACAGCTCCGAAGACCGAGATGATAACCGACTCCGAGCGGACCATGCTCCGAACTTGACGCCGCTTCATGCCGACAGCGCGCAAGAGCCCGATCTCGCGGGTCCGCTCGAAGACCGAAAGCATCAAGGCGTTGATGATTCCGATGACCGCGATGAGCACGGCCAGGGCGAGCAGCGCATAAACGAGCCCGAGGAGTTGGTTGACGCTGGAGAGCGCCGACCTCTCGAACTGCGAGCGAGTCTGGACCTGGACGGTCGGCGAGGACACCAACTCGCGCTGAACCGCCCGCTGAACTCTTGTCACCGCGGATCCGCCAGCGGTCTTGAGCAGTACGGCGCCGGGTAGAGGGTTCTGGTAGTGCGAGAGGTAGAAGGCCTCATCGACCAAGTAGCTCCCGATCAGGGCGTTGGACTGGTAGATCCCGCCAACGCGCATGGTCGTGGCGCCGGTGAGGGCGAAGCGTACCGGCACTAGACTCCCGACGTGAAGGCCGTCAGAGCCAGCCGTCGAAGAGTCGATGAGCAGTTCTCCCCCATTCAGCGCGCTCACACTGCCCGCCGTGAGGTGGAGGTCAACGGTCTGGTCGAGGCCTCGGACCGGGACACCTTTCAGTGTCTCGACCGATCCACCAACCTCGAACTGACCACCGTAGACGATGAGCGATGAGGTCACGCCCGGCACGCTGGCGAGCGCATGGGCGAGCGCCGGGCTGAAGGAGCCCGAACCATTGGGCTTTCCGGTGACGAGCAGGTCGGCGTTGATGGCGCGGTCGACGCTCGCCGTCGCCGAGCGCGAGACCGAAGCACCAAAGGTGGCCATCGCCGCGACGAGCGCCAAGCCGACCATGAGGGCAGCTGCGGTCTGGGCGGTTCGGTGCGGACTACGCATGGCGTTCTCCCGACCTAGGCGTCCCGGTGGCCCCAATAGCCTTCCCATTGGGCGCCCGACGACGCCCGCAACTGGACGAGCCAACGCGGGAGCGAGCATCACGGTGCCGGCGAAGATGACGAGCGCTCCGAGTCCGACGACAGATACAACGGGCGCCGACAAGCCGAGCGCCACGAGCACCGCACCGAAGGCGAAGACACCGCCGCCTCTGGCCAGTCGTGCCCGAGCGGACATCTCGCTCGCGTCAGGGTCTCCGGTCATCGCCGCCATTGGTGCGATACGCACGGCGCGCCGGGCCGGGCCGATCGCCGAGATGATCGTCACGCCGGTGCCCACGAGAAGCCCCACGAGAAGCGTGCGAGGCTCGAACACCAGCGGTCCTGAGGGTAAGGTGACCCCGAAACCGCGAAGCAAGCTTTCGAGGGCGTCCGCGGCAAGGACGCCGAGGCCGACCCCAATGAGTGAAGACACGACCCCCACCAGGCTCGCCTCGGTGAGCACTGAGCGGAACACTTGGCGCCGGCTGGCGCCGAGGACGCGCAGCAACGCGAGCTCTCGGGTCCGTTGGCCAACAGTGATGGAGAAGGTGTTGTAGATGGTGAAGGCACCGACCACGAGCGCGATGAGGGCAAAGATCTCGAGCGCCATCGAGAGGAACGATAGAGATTGGTTGATCGAATTCGTCTCCTCGGCAGCCACCGCCTGACCGGTGACGACCTGCACCCCTTTAGGGAGGACTCGCGCAATGTCTCGCTCGACCGCGGCCTCGTTCGCCCCCGGCGTGGTGACGACGTTGATGTCGTCGAAGTGGCCGACCTCGCCGAGAGCTCGCTGCGCGGTAGGAAGGCTGAACGCGGCGAAGGTGACGCCGGCCAAATTGTTGGCCGTACCGAATTGGGCAATGCCACTAATCGTGAAGGTCCGTGCCGAGGACGCGCTTTCGAGCACACGGACGTGCTCGCCGACGACGAAGTGATACTTATTGGCCGTTCCGGCGTCCATGACCACGTCGTTCGAGCCCGACGGGGCCGACCCCTGCGTGAGGTGGAGTTCGGAGATCCGCTGATTGGGATCGAAGTTCATGCCGAGGGTCGCCGCGCTTCCGTTCTCAATCGGCGTACCGCTCCGCGTGAGGAACTGGGCGTAGCCGGTGACCTCGCCGGAGCGGCCTCGACGCCGAGTACGTTGCGCACGGTCTGGAGCAGCGACTCGGGAAGCGGGTTGCGCACCGCGCTGGCGGCGGCGTTGGAGGGAAACTGCGCCACGCCTCGAACCTCGAAGTCGATCTTCTGGTAAACCGTTCCAATCAGCGAGGAAAATAGGCCGTGCAAGGTGTCGGTGAGCACGAGCGTCCCTGAGATAAAGGTGACGCCGAGCACGATGGCGAGGGAAGTGAGTGCCAGTCGCAACTTGTGGCTGGCGAGGTTCTTCAGGGTCACGTGGCGCATCTCAGGCTCCCAACTTTCGCATGCGATCGAGGATCGAGCCAGTGGTCGGCTCGGCAAGTTCGCCCGCGACGTTGCCGTCGGCCAGAAAGACGACCCGGTCGGAAGCGGCCGCGGCCAATGGATCGTGAGTCACCATCACGATCGACTGGCCCATCTCGTCCACGGCGCTGCGAAGGAACTCGAGCAGCTCGGCCGACGCGTTCGAGTCGAGGTTGCCCGTGGGCTCATCGGCGAAGACCAGATCGGGACGACCGAGCAGCGCCCGGGCGCAGGCGACGCGCTGTTGCTGGCCGCCGGACATCTCACTCGGGCGATGGGTCAGCCGATCAGTGAGCCCGAGGTGGCTAACCAGATATTCGAACCACTCCCGGTCGACCGTTCGGCCGGCCAGGTCGGAAGGAAGAGCGATGTTCTCCGCCACGGTGAGCACGGGGATGAGATTGAACGCCTGAAAGACGAACCCGACGCGGTCACGTCGCAGCGTCGTCAGGGCCGCATCGTCGAGGCCGCTCAACTCCTGGCCGCCGATGAACGCCTGCCCGCCACTTGGCCGGTCGAGGCCAGCCATGCAGTGCATCATCGTGGACTTGCCGGAGCCCGACGGCCCATGACCGCGGTGAAGCAGCCTCGCTCGAAGCGCACGCTCACCGCGTCGAGGGCCCTTACCTCGGCTTGGCCGTTGCCGTACGTCTTGGTGATCGCGACCGCCTCAGCGGCCGGTGTCAGCTCGTCGAGCTCGGTCGCTCCAGATCGACCCCCTGTTGTTGGTGTCGGTGTCACAGTCATCTGTCCTCCTGGGTTGGATCGGGTCCACATAACGACGCCCGAGCGAGTTGTGTACGGCATAGAGCCAGTGTCTCGTTCTGATGGCCTGCACGTCGTCAACCCGCCGGCATGGATTTTCAATCGCCCGGTATGGGCTAGGTGTTAGTCAGGCATGAGGGCGGCGTCGAATTTCACGCCGAAGTTCCACCCGCAGGCTGATGAGCCTTTGACGCGTGACTCGTAGCGTTTGTTTCATAGGAAATGCCCGCCTCAGAGGCGAGCCAGCGAAAGGTGACAGCAGTGAACTCTCTAATGACGGAACTCATCATTGTAGGTGCCGTGATCGCAGTAATCGTGACTCAGCTGAAGGGGACAACCATCGGCGCACGGAGGCTGCTGGTGCTCCCAGCGGTGCTCATCGTCCTCGGCGTTACCAACCTCCACGGGACCCGAGGCCTCCACGAGACCGCTGTCGCCTACGTCGCGGCAAGCGCGGCCATCGGCGCGGTCATCGGGATCGTCCAGGGCGTGGCCCTGCGCCTCGAACAGCGTAAGGGCGCGCTGTGGGGCCAGATGCCACTCTGGGGACTGTGGCTGTGGGGGGCTCTCATTGTCTCGCGCCTTGCCGTCCACGTCGTCGCCGACGCTCGCGGCGCCACGGCGGCGGCCTCCTTTGGCGCCATCATCCTCACCCTCGGTATCAACCGGGCCGCCCAAGCCGGGACCATTGCCATTAGGGCGATCAGCAAGGGCATCCCGCTGAGCCTCGACGGCGTCGGCGGAGGGCTCCTCTCGGGTTTCGCCGGTCAGTCGACGCCACGGTCCGACGCTCACATCACACCCAGCGAAGCGTGGAGCAGGGAGTCTGCGGCGAAAGATGGTCAGGCCTAGAGTGGCGACACAGGTGACCCCACGATCCATTGTGACTGGTCAGCGACGTCTCGCGGCGCCGCTGACCAGTTGGTGGGCGGACCTCCTGAGGAATGACGGGATTGTGCAGCGAACGCTGATGTGGGGAATACGGGGCGTCGGACTGGTCGTCGTCGGCGTGTCGACCTTCACCTCGCCCTTCGGGCCGGCCCGGAACGTCGTCATCGAGATAGTGGCATTCGCCGTCGCCGTGATCACCATCGTGCAATGGACTCTCAGCGAAAACTCCCCGGCATTGGGCGCGAGGCTCGCCAGTTCACTTCCGTTTGCAGCGACTGCGATGGTCGTGACCAGCGGGCTGGCGGCCCTCACCAGCAACGGCGGACCTTTCATCCTCCTCGGCACCATGGCCACGGTGTGGGCCGGCGACGCCTTTTCCTTAGCGCTCGCCTGCGCCATTACTTCTCTCGGCATCGTGGCGGTCGACGCCGTCGGCGCCGGATTCGGGGTGGCCACGTGGGACATGCTCGGCTTTCCGGTCATCCTCGTGGCGGGCCTGTTAATCGGGCGCCTTCTGCGCGGCTATCGAGCCCAGGCAGAGCAGTCAACCGAACTATTGGCCAAAGCCGAGCAACTCCAAGTCGAGCAGGGCCGAGCGGCCGCCTTGGACGAGCGCAACCGCATTGCCCGCGAGATCCACGACGTACTGGCGCACTCCCTCGGTGCTCTTAGCATGCAAATCCAAGCCGCCCAGGTCGTGCTTGCCGATCAGGGCGACGTCCCCCGTGCGCTCGACCTGCTCGGCCAAGCCCGCCGGTTGGCGACCGAAGGGCTCAACGAGACGCGGCGAGCTATCCACGCGCTGCGCAGCGACGCCCCGCCACTCTCCGAGGGGCTGGCCCATCTCAGCGCCGACCACCAGCAGAACTATCAGGTGCTCGTCCACTACCAGGTCACCGGCATACCCCATCCGCTCACGCCTGACGCCGGACTCGCGCTGACCCGCGCCGCGCAAGAGGCTCTGGTCAACACCGCAAAGCACGCTCCTCGCGAACCGGTCGAGGTGTCTCTCGACTTCGACGAGGGCTGGACCGTTCTCACAGTGGCCAACCGATTGCACCAACACGACAGTGGCCCGGGCACCAAGGTGCTGGAAACCGTAAACGGGGGCTACGGCCTCGGCGGCATGCGAGAGCGCCTCCTCCTGCTCAACGGCTCGCTCAGTGCGGGTGTCCGAGACGGGAGATGGGTAGTCAGGGCGGAGGTCCCACAATGAGCGAACCAAGGTCAGAACTCCCCCGACCAATTCGAGTCATCGTGGCCGATGACCAGGCCAGCGTCCGCGAAGGCCTGATGGTGATGCTCGGACTGCTCCCCGACATCGAGGTCGTAGCGGGTGCCGTCAACGGGCGAGAGACACTCGACCTCGTGAGCAAGCACCAGCCCGATGCTGTCCTCTTAGACCTGCATATGCCGATTCTCGACGGCACCGAAACGACCCGCCTGTTGACCGAGCAGCATCCCGGCGTGGCCATCGTCATCCTCACTACTTATGCCGATGACGCCTCAGTGCTGGCCGCGGTGCAAGCAGGAGCTCGCAGCTATCTCACCAAGGACGCCGATCGCTCCGACATCGCTCATGCAATTCGAAGCGCCGCGAGCGGTCTCGCCGTATTCGACCGCTCCATCCAAGATCGGCTCCTCGCCGCCGCGGTGCGCGGCGCTCCCCCTGACGAATCGGTCTTAGACCTTCCCGACGATTTACCCGACGGCCTCACCAAGAGAGAAGCGGAGATCCTTGCCATGATTGCCAGGGGCATGAGCAACCCGGACATTGCAGAGGAGCTGTACCTGAGTATGAACACGGTGAAGAGCCACGTCAACCGCATCTTCTCCAAGACCGGGTCGTTCGACCGGAGCGCGGCAACCCGCTATGCACAAGATCACGGTCTAGTGCGATGACAACCCCTCGTCGCCACGAAGGCTTGCTCGAGATGGAAGTGCGCTCGGTCTCGTGAGCCACGAGCCGCGGCTCGTCGACATCGGTATGTTCATTTTGCTTTGTGCCTCGCCGCGAGCTCCTGGTGGTGTATGACCTCGCGGTCAACCGCCATCCCCGTCAGTCGATAGAGCGCCGTCTCACCGTATTGCAAAGGTTGTGTAAGATTCCTCAACGCTAAGTGCGAAACTGCGCCGGTGTGACAATTGTGCAAAACACAGCACCCAAAGTGCTTTGTTTTCACGACTTTTCAGGTTTTTTGTTGTCCCTCGTTATCTGTGAGAGGAACAACAATACCTGGTCAGGGCCGCTAGCTCATCGGGGGACTTTTAATGCACTGATGTGCGTTTTTGACCACAATATGTAGAAGTGCGTAAATCGCGGCTTACCTGATAATAAGGTATTTCTTTAGTTTGGGTTTCAGGAGCACATATATAGGTTGTGGTGACCTAAGCGTAGCGTTAGTGTAGCGACCTCCCCCCCCAGGCCCTCGCACGTGTTGCTTGCCAGTCCGATAGGACCGCTGCGTTGCCAGATTCATGGGACCACTTCGTGGTCGCCATAACCGGCTGTGTCGATGATGACTCGTTCACTCCTTCGTGTCAAGTTGAGTGTCGCGACTTTGCTGGTCGTCGCGCCGGCGTTGGTGTCGTAGAGAGTGCCGGCTTCTCTCGTTCGCGATAGGAGGGACCCTCGATGACGAGTTCCCAGGCGGCGCTCTTCAGTCGATCAACGGCCGACTGGGCGAGCAGCGGGTCAGCCATGACCGCGAGCCACTCGCTCGGGTCGAGGTTGGAGGTGAGCACCGTGGAAGCGCGCCGATGTCGCTCGACGACGAGGTCGTAGAGATCAGAGGTCTCGGTCGCGTCGAGTGGCGTCAGACAGAAGTCGTCGATGATGAGCAGGTCAACACCGATGAGGCGGCGCAGCTCAGCGTCGAAGCTGGCGTCGAGGCGCGCCGCCTTCAGGCGTTTCATGAGCCGGTCCCCTCGCTCGAAGTGCACGCTCACCCGTCGCCGACAGGCCACGTGTCCGAGAGCGCTCGCGAGAAACGTCTTGCCCACTCCGACGGGTCCCAAGACGAACGCGTTGTGGGCCGTCTCAATGAAGCGCAGGCTCACCAGCTCATCGAGCACCGCGCGGTCGTAGGTGACCGGTGACGTCTCGTCCCAGTGCTCCAAGGTCATGGTCGGCTCCAAGTGAGCGCGTCGAGCTCGTAGTTCACCCGACTCGGCGTCGCGGCGCTGGACTTCGTCGCTGAAGAGCTGTTCGAGGAAGTCGGCGGGCGTGAGATCGTGAGACCTCGCCAGGGCCAGTCGTTCGGGCAGCGTGTCGAGCAGGCGACCGAGCTTGAGCCGCTTCATGAGAGCGCGCAGTTCGGGTGAGATCGTGGGCGCGGGGTTCACGGCGCTGCTCGCTTGGAGGAAAAGTCGCTTGGCTCGCGCGCGAATCGCGCGGCAACGACCGGCGCGAAGCGAACGGGCACCTCGAGTGACTCACGTCCTCGCTCGAGCATGCGCGCAATCAGGTTGACGTCGGTTGATTCAGCGTCGAGGGCGCGTTGACACGCGTCGTCCAGGCGCTGTGGTCCCCACTTCTTCGCCAGACCGATCAGCCGGTAGACCTGGCGCATCTTGGTCCAGGGCAGGGGCGTGTCGAGGATCGCCTCGGCCACGCGCGCGACGTGGGGGCCGTTCGAGGCGGCGAGCTGCTTCAGAGCCTGCGTGTCGCGCGTGGCGTAGAGCGCGGTGCCCGTGGGAAAGTCGGCCGGGTCACTCGAACGCTTTCCCGGAGCCATGCGGGGATGAACCTTCACGAGTTCTCCGCGGAAGTAGAGCTTGACGGTTGCGGCGTCGCGTCGTGCGCGCAGGCGCCGCCCGACCAGGTGCCCGGGCACCGAGTAGAGGGCCCGGTCGACTTCAACGTGTCGGTCGGGGTGGACCTTGGGTTCGCTAAAGACCGGTGGGTCGAAGGATGCGCCCGGGGCGGGCAGCAGGCGAGGTAACTCCTCGGCCCGAAAGACCTCACCGGGCCGCAGCTGCGTCGTGCCGTGGATGCGGGTGCCGGCCGTCACCCGACACCAGGTCTCGGCCAGGGCCCGGCAGTGCGCGAGGTCCTTGAACGACTCGCCGGCGAAGAAGTTTTGCTGCACGTAGTGAACCGCTCGCTCGACGCGGGGCTTGGCGTACGCCGTCAACTACTACCGATCACGGGGAATCGACGCAGTTCACTATCGTCCACCCGTTCCATCCGCTGACCGGTCAGCGCTTCGATCTCGTCGGCTTCGCGCACACCTGGGGCGAGCACCGGGTCTTCTATCGCAAGCCCGGTGACCAGCGCGTCTTCTCCATTCCCTCGGGCTGGACCGACGTCGAGGGGATCGACCCCGTGGTCGTGCTCGCTCAGAGCAGGTCCCCCTTTCGGGCCGCCGATCTGGTGGCGCTGGCCCGTCTGCTGGATGAGATGAGAGGCGGATGTGTAAGGTGAATTACGCCGCCAGTGTTAGGGAGATTACGCCGGATCTCTGGGACGTCACTTGCGGGGTGTACGCCGTTCTAATGGCGGTAACGCTCCACAAATTCCCTCGTGGATGCTCACTTCGGGTAGTAAATAGCGGCATAATACACCTATCGTCTAAAGGGGAGAACCGCCGTGCCCGATCCCGAGGAGTCACCCGAGAAGACCTCGCTCTTGCGCCACTGCCACGCCCTCAACCCGCGCCCGGAGCGGGTGCGCGACCTAGCCTTTGCCGGCGGCAACCCCTTCTTCGATGCGAACGACCTCGTCCAGGTGAAGTACGAGATGCTGCGCCGAGTCAGCGAGGACGGACGGCCCGTGAGCGAGGTGAGCGCCACCTTTGGCTTCTCGCGCCCCTCCTACTACGAGGCCCAGCACGCCTTCGCGGCGTCGGGCCTGGTGGGCCTCGTGCCCCAGCGCCCGGGCCCCCGACGCGCCCACAAGCTCTCGGCGGAGGTGGTGAGCGCGCTCGAGGCGGCGAAGAGCGAAGACCCCGGGCTCAACAGTGCGGCCCTCGCCCGGCTCGTCG
>JBOGFT010000008.1:0-37976 GCA_050701895.1 Acidimicrobiales bacterium | reverse complement strand
GGACGCCGACTGAAATCTCACCACCGGCGAGCCCGTCCTCACCCTCGTGTCGCCGGGCGACCACGTGATCACGCGCGCTCATCAGCGAGAGTGTCTACGCCGTCATCATTCTGTCTGGCTGACAACAGACGGTCCCGTTGTCGCGTCTCGGCACGGTCGTTCAGATGGCGACATCAGCCCCCTCCATCAACTGCTCCGGCTTTCGCTTCCTTCGAGGTGACGCGATGGAACAACTTCGTACCCTTCCGGATGAGAGCGTCCACACCACGGTGTGCGACCCGCCCTACGGCCTAAGTAGCGGTCTCGACGTTGCAGTGTCGTGTACGGGTCCGTAGTAGCAAGACGGCCCTGCTTTACACCTCGCCAACCCAGGGACTGCGGCCGCCGACGCGACGCTTGACACCAAGAAAGTTGAAAGGACTGCCATAAGCGCCACAGCGACTCCGAGTATTCCGCGCTTCACGGGCCAACCTTAGAACTCCAAAGTTACATTCGGGCTCTAGACCTTCTCCTTCGACAGGGCATGCTTTCTAGGGAATCCTCTGAAGCAAATAGGCGATGACGTCCGTCTGCAGTTTGCCCGGAGAGGCTACGTTTTGAGCCGATAGAAGCGACCACGCTCGACCGGCGTGCAAAACATCCCAGTCGGAATTGATACCTGCGCGCCTCCCGCCACCAGGGTCGTGGTTGCCAAAGCCACGAATAAGCGAGTTCCAGACCGGCATGAATCTAGTGATGAGTAGCGACTCCCCGAGCGGCACCCAAATTGGTTCGAGTACTGAGAAGCGGTACATGAAGTCGTCGATACGCAAATTTTGAGCGGCAGTGATGCTCGAATGGTGGTCGCGAAGACGTAGCCAGAGCGCGCGCCCCCCGATGGCTCGCGTACCGGTCTGGGTACTCCTGCTGGAGGCCTTGCCAATGTAAATAGGGAACTTCAGATCCGGGTTATTCGCATTGGCCATCTTTGCGTACGCCGGAAAGGGACCGGTGTAGTAAATCGCGTAGATTCCGGCTCCGTCAAACGGGTGAGCGGCAACGTCTTTGAGCGGAAGGGCGGGAGAACCGAGTAGGTGGTTGACAATGCTCTCGGCAATGTTGTCCATGTCGAGAGGATTGAACGGCGATGTCATGCAACTGCGCCGCGAGTCTTTCGTCGACCTCTCTTAGCGCGAAGTTTCGCGAATTCCAGGTGTTCGTAGACGCTTCCCGCAACCTGTTGCGCGAGAAGTACCGGGACGGCGTTTCCAAGTTGCCGCATTGCCTCTGTCCAGGTTCCGTGTAGTTCGTATGAGTCAGGAAAAGTCTGCAGTCGTGCTGCCTCTCTCACTGTGAAATACCTGACTGAACCGTCTCCGTTGCGGAGCATGTTTTCGCCGCCGGGGACTCCGTGATCCCCCGCCTTTAGTGTTTTCGCCGGAAGGTCTAGAGGGCTTCCGGTGTGACCCACGTATGAGCGTGCGCCGGGTTGGAGTACGTGATTGAGGACTTCCCTGCGGGGCCTAAGCGTTGGGGAAGGTAACCCGATGAGCGCATCCCTAACAGTGCGCCAGGGTAGGAGTTGGACGTCCGCGTCAAGGGGCCTAGGGGATCCCATCAAATCTGGCCTGCGCGACTTCGGTATGTGGTGGCGGCTCCAATAAGAGCCGTCTTCTTGAGCCACACGCAGTGCTTCCCGCGAGTGTGTCGGCTCCGGGAACGACCATTCAGCCTCTACGTCGGATCGAAATCCGATGACAAAAACCCTGTGCCGCTGTTGAGGCACACCGTAGTCCGCAGCGTTAATTACATTTGCCACGACTCGGTACGTCAGCGTTGAGTGCTTACCCGAGGTATGTTCTCGCTGAATTCTTACGAAGTGTTCGTGCCAGGTCTCGTTCTTGCGTTGAGTGATCTCTGGTAGGGAGAGACTCAGTTGAACGTACTGGAAGTAGTTGGCAAAACGCGCACGGGTAAGGCCCTTGACATTTTCGAGGACGAACGCGCTCGGCGCAAGTTGTCGTATGACATCCGTCGCCGCAGGGAACATGTCGCGCCGGTCTTCGTCGGCACCGTGCTTACCGCCGAGAGAAAAGGGCTGACAGGGAGGTCCACCTGAGACTAAATCAATCGGTCCTTTGATGCTCGACCAGTCGATCTCGCGGACATCTCCCTCAATGACGTTCCAGTCCTTGACGAGCGAGTAGTTCTCAAGTTGATTTTGGCGAATGGTGTCGCACGCCCACCTATCCCACTCAACAACGGCTTCATGATCGAAGCCCGCGAGACCAAAGCCGAGCGCCAAGCCCCCGGCACCTGAGAACAGTTCCACCGAGCGCATCCCCTTGATGGTACAGCGGTGATGTGTCGTGACCACGGATGAAAGCAGCTTCGCGAATTACGTATATCGTCGACCTACCTGTGGCCGGTCATTCATCGGCGGTCGCATTTCTCATTCGCAGTCACGGCACACATCCGCTCCCTTTCGGAAGGGCTTCTCCATGTGGCACGAAGGACACATCGGATTCGAAATCTGTTTAGTGCACGCGCACCGTTCACATTGCGAGCAAAACCGGCCCTTGCACTTATCGCACCATCCGACATTCAGCTCTTCAAAGCACCAAGTGCAGTACTTGATGACGGGCTCCCACGTGTCAACGGAGTTATCTCGCCCACGTTGGCTTGGCGGCTGGGATAGAACACCGATCGCGAGATTTTCTTGGATCGAGATGGTGTCGCACTGCAAGGTCATCGAGTCGCTCAAGCCAAATCGATAGGTTTCTGGCTCTAGCGATTGGTCCTGCGTTAGCGCCTTGGAGAGTGGACCTTCCTCTTCGACCTTGCTCCCTCGTGGCCAGCCCAACCATCCCAGCACCGGCGAGGGAGAACAGAAGAAGACGGAAAAACTATCCCTAACGAGGACGACGGCTCCCAGTTGGTGCATACGACCCGCGACCCTCACGGCGACGGCTTCCCAGGATGCGTTCCCCGAATCGTGGAGGTCGCGGATGTGTTCTGGCAGCAAGCGACCGTTGCCGATGGTCTTGGCGAGCAACACGTCAGGTACGAGCAACCGTCCGGCAAAGCAGTGGCAGACGGCCTCCTCGGCCGCCATCGTCTTGGCGGGAATCACGTCAAGTTGGTCGATGGAGTCGAGCAAGCCTGCGGCCGAGGTCATTAGAAGGTGGTGGCCGAGCTCATGAAGAATGGTAAAGCGGGCGCGTCGCTCGTTGACGTCGTCGGCGTAGAAAATCCACGTTCGGTTTGGGTCAATGTTGAAGTCGCAGTATCCGTCGGTTGAGCACTCTGCCCGCGACATGTCTCGGTGCGGCAGGGGATGAAGTCCCACATCGGGGAAGTGCACCTGGACCGCCGTCGCGATGTCTTCCGTTCGTAAGTCCTCTTGAACGTCTGGTGCCACATGGCCGATGAGTTCGTCAGTGATCGAGTTGATCGAGAGCCCACTTCGTTGCATGGGCGTCCTGGGTTACTTCTTCAGGATCAAGGAGTATGCGTCCAGCAGTCGTCGCCAGTCGTCCTCACTTGGTTCACCCGTACTCCGCCGCGGCGCCGAAGACATGCCGATGAGGATTCTCCGTTGCATGTCCTCCTGCGTCTCACTCTGGTTCATCGCTAGTTCGGCGACGGCCTCCTTGAACGCGGTCGTGCGAGAGAACTTCAACAGTGAGGGCGGAACGTTTGCGAGGTCCAGCGCAGCGGGATCGACGTCACCCAGGAGCGACGAAACAGAAATGTCTAAGGCCCCAGCGAGTGACGTGAGGACGTCCACGGTGGGGTTACCGCGACCCCTCTCAAGATTCGAGATGTACGGGATCGAGAGCCCAGATTCTTCGGCCACTTGGGCCAGGGTTTTCTCGAGTTCCGTGCGTCGTGCGCGCAGGCGCGCTCCAATGGGGTCAGTGGGGAGGGGCACAAAAATTATCCTACAGGTAAAAGTCTCGCACGACTTTCTCCTGGATGTGCTATTCTGTGAGAATAACTAGATAGTCTAGTTACCGGAGAGAATATTCCGGCGTCGCCGCCGACTAGCGCGGTCTTCGTCGGACCTCACGGAAATGAAAGAAATGAGACCACAGATGGTTGAAGTGAAACTTACAGACCTCCTTTGCACGCTTGACCAGCACGTCAAGGACGAGATGAAGGACAACCCCGAGATCGTCGACGACGACGACCTCAACGTACTGACGCTACCCATTGAAGCGCGTCGGTGGCACCGCGTCAAGGAGGTGGTGGCCGTGTTCGCTGACATGAAGGGTTCGACAAACCTGGACGTCGGGAAGCATCCAGCATCGACTGCAGCGATTTACGAGGCGTCAACCGGTGGGATGGTCCAGGTCTTCAGCGCATTCGCGCCAGATTTCGTCGCGATCCAGGGCGATGGAGCCTTCGCCCTGTTTTGGGGCGACCAGCGAATGGAGAGGGCTCTCTGCGCGGCTATCACCGTGAAGACCTTCAGCCAGAAAAACCTGGTTCCGAGGTTGGAAAAGAAGTGGTCCGATCTGTCCGAGAACGGCCTAAAGATCGGCGTCGCCGTGAGCAAGATCTTGGTTAAGCGCGTGGGAGTGCCTCGTAGCGCTTTCCAGGAGCCGGTCTGGGCGGGCCGGGCTGTCAATTACGCCGCGAAATGTGCTCAACAAGCCGACGCCGGAAAGATGATTGTTACCGCCTCCGTGTGGGACTTCGTAGAGGGGAACGACTACCTCTCGGTGTCGTGCGAGTGCGGAAAGGGACCGAGCGAATCGATCTGGCAAGACGTGGTGATCGAGAAGATTTCCGATCCGTCTGAGCGACAGGGCCGACTTCTCGATTCGGTGTGGTGCGAGTTTCACGGCGAGTCCTTCTGTACTGCGGTGCTTAACGGCGAGACGGTCAGGCCAGTTGCCACCACCGCCAAAATGGCGATGATTGGGGCGCAGCGCGCGAACCCCGTTCGCGAGTCGCAGCGCAAGTTCCGAGAGGCGCAGCGCGCACAGCAGCGGGGCCTGGCGATGCTGCGTCACCACTGAGGTTCAAGTGACGAAGCCGCTCCATTTCATTAAGCGCGCCTTCTCGAGCGTCAACTCGCGCCCGACGGACGCGGCGACAGATTCCAGTTGGAAGGTGCGCGATGCACTTGATTCATGGACCGCGAAGGTCGACGCCAAGGCGTCGATCGTTCTTGCCCTCGAGGTCGCGGTGTTTGGCTTCGCGATCGAGTTGTCAACTCGCGGGCAACCCTTGGCTGGGTTTCGAGGGGCCGGAGAGTACGTACTGCGCGGCGGGTACGTACTCTTCGCGGCCTCCGTGATCATGGCTCTCATGGTGGTAATGCCTCAACTCGGTCGCCGCGATTCCAAACGTAATTGGAGCGAGGGGACGATCTATTTCGGCCATCTTCGGCATTGGCAAATGCGCGATCTAGCCGAAGCCCTCTCATCCGGCGCTCCGACGTCTGAACAGATTGCGGCGCAACTCATCGTCTTGTCGAAGGTCATCTGGCGGAAGCACTCGTGGCTTCAGTGGTCGCTCCTTCTATTCATCGCGGGCGTCGTCATGCTCGCGTTGGCTGGATTAAAGGTCGTGACCTAATGACGGGTCTAACCTTGTACCGGCTACTCGGGGTGGAACCCGACGCGACGGTTACGGCAGTCAAAAAGGCGTGGCACAAAGCGGTGTTGCGGGAGCACCCCGATCGTGGCGGCGACCCCGCCACGTTTCGGGCGATCCATGAGGCCTATGAGGTCCTTTCAGACCCCGTGCAACGCGCCGAATACGATTCGCGTCTCACGACTACAGCGGGTCCCAGCGCGGGTGGTCCGGGCCCCTCGACCAATAGGCGTGCTTCGTCCCGGCAGACGGTGAGGACACACCGTGGGACCAGCAGCCCTTTGCGGCGTAGGTCTCGGCACCGAGTACGTCGCCTCGTCTTGGCGCTCGTCTCAGGTTCCCTGGCTCAGCTTGTGCTCGAGAGATCGGGGATTGCCGGTGCGGGATCAGTCCTGCCGGACCTAGCCTTTTACGTCGCCGCTGCGGTTACGTTTGTTGGATCATCGCCTGGGCGAGCCCGCAGATCGTCGCGGTGACGACAGCGTTGCGACAGCAGATTTCGGCGAAATACGGAAAATAAGGGAGAACAGTGAAGAAACACGGCATCAGCACTTGCGGCGACTTTCTCAGTCGTTGCAAGAGGAACAAGCCCACATGGTGCGGGCGACGAGAATCGAACTCGCGTTCTCAGCTTGGAAACCTGATGAAGGCGAACTCACATCGCCGTCGAAATCTCTTTCAGCCAACGGTTACGAGAGGATGAAATTTGCCGGTGATGTCGGAGATGACGCGCGCCACCTCCGGTAGCTCGGCCTTGGCGTAGGCATCGGTAGGGGTGCCGCCGGAGTGACCCAACATCGCCTTCGCCGTCTCGAAGCCCGCAATCCGCTCAACGATGGTGCCAATCGTGTGGCGAAGGATGTGGCCCGAGTACGAAATAGAGTTCGCCCAGGGGAGGGCAAGTTGCACGCGCCTGTGCAGCGTGTCGAATCGTCGGTCCGTGAGCCGGTGAGGGTTCGAAGCTGTTGAGTTGCGAAAATAGAAGACCGGCGCATTTGGGTCATAGTCGGCGCGTCCCGGCTCACACGCGGGCCGCCTCGATTGATGGCCAGGCGTGAGAGAAAGTTGATGAGGTCGAGGGAGCAGGGCTGCTGGCGGAAGAGATTTCCCTTTTCCCAGAGGCTTATCAACTGTCCGGTCGTGTCCAGGTGTCCCACGTTCATTCGCAGTAAACCGCCGCGTCGGGCACCGAGCTCAAACTCCGCCCACGAGATGGCGAGGTCTAACAATGGGTCGTCTCCGCCGGTCGCGACGACTTCCAGGAGTTCTTCTAACTCTCGGTCCGAGATGGCTCGTCGCTTGGAGGTGCTCCGGCGACCTTTAGAGATGTTCTCGGCCGGATTTGACGGTATGAGTTCGTCCTGCACCATCTTGCAAAAGAGATGGCGAAGGGCCGTGACGCACATTTCGCGAGCGCCTTGACCGTGGGTCGGTTTGGGGGACAGCCCCCTCTTCGCGCGGATGGCGTTCTCGACCATGGCCCGCTTGGTGGCCATTCGCTCGACAATATGAACCAACGGCTCAATCTCTCGCTGGGTGAACGCGCGAGGCGCGATGACCGTGTTGCCCATCGCGCCAAAGGAGAGCGCCTTCGCGCACTCCTTGCAGTGGCAGGTACACGTTGCCTGTCGAACCCAGTCGTCAAGACACCTCGCGCAGGTGCACGAGCACTGGCGTGACACCCCATTGATGAGGTGTCCGAAATGTGTGGCGTAACTGCCGTCGGTGTTCTTGGTGAGGCTGCGGCGAACGTCGGAGACGTAGTCGGCGAGAGTCACGCCCGCGCTCTGGGGATTCGTCGTCGCTCGATGGGCGATGAGGTCATCGGTGGTCAGTCCGACCGCGTCCAGCATCCCAAGGATGTGCTCCATCGTGTCGGTGCTCTTCACAGTGACCCTTTCGCGCTCTTGATGCCAACGACGTCAGGGGCAGGTGTGGTGAGCAGGGCCAGCGGTGCGCCGTGGCAGAGCCAACTTGGATTACAGAGGGCAATCGCGCCGTGGCGGGGGAGCACGATAATGGCCACCTCGTTACCTGGCACCAGTTCCAACTTGGCAAGGATGGCGCTGGAGAGACGCACTCGCTGGTCCGAGCAATAGGACGCGCGACCGTCGTATCGATGAGCCGGTCGCCCCGACGTGTCGGGCGTGAGGGTAACCCAGGCGCCGTCCAGTCCCACCGCGAGTAGTCCCGGCTGCCAGCCAAGTATGTCGGTCAGTGTCTGCCCATTGACGGTCAGACGAACTCGCCCGCTGGAGCCGATGGCGCGCGTAGTGGGGGCGAAATCCAACTTGGGGGCGGCACCGACGAAGGGCAGGATGTCGGCCAGTTGAGTACGGGTGGACGAGGGAGTGGCGGACGCGAGGCGCGCGTGGCGGCCCCTGATGTTAGTGGCGAGCGATTGCGCCTGAAGTTTGAGTGTGAGGCTATTAGTTGCGATGTCTTTCAGGATGTCCGGGGGCCCAATCGACCACGCGCGATACCACCATCGAAGGACTCAAAAGCCTTATCCCCAATGGGCTCTGAAGTGTCATCAAAAGACCTCCCACCCAAGGGTGATAGATCGAGAGAAACAGCTACATCGCAGTTCGGGGCATTCTCGTCGAGCAACGATTCGTCGGAGAGTGGGTCGCGATGCGGGAGAGGAGTGGGAGTGTCCTTTCGGACGCTCCGTGGTGGGCGAGGGGGGACTTGAACCCCCACATCCTTTCGAATACAGGCACCTGAAGCCTGCGCGTCTGCCAATTTCGCCACTCGCCCGGAGACCTTGCAACATTAGTCGAAGGGCATCTGCGCTCTCTCTACGCCCCCGACGAGGGAGAAGCGACCGGTACAGTGAGTGTTGTCATGGTTCTCAAAAATGTAGAAAATCGCCTCGAGCGCATCTTCGAACGGACGTTTGCGCGTCCCTTCAAGACGTCGCTGCAGCCGATCGAAATAGGCACGCGAATCGTTCGTGAGGTGGACTTGACTCGCCGCCTCTCGGGCCAGGGCCCCATTTCGCCCAACATCGTTCGCGTGTGGCTCGGGCCGGCTGACGCGCAGCGCTTCGAGGGCTTTCAGAAGGCTCTGGTCAGCGAGTTGGAGGAGACTGTTCGCCAGCACGCCCTCGCGGAGGGGTACGTCTTCGTGGGTCCGGTCAAAGTTGAGATATTCATCGACGACGATCTGAAGACCGGGACGGTCCAGGTCAAGACCGATTTCGTCGGTGGTGAGAGCCAGCCCCGACTGATTCTCAGCGACGGCCGGTCCTTCCCCGTCGGCGATTTGCCCTTGGTCATTGGGCGTAGCCCCGATGTGGAGGTTACAATGAGCGACTCGAACGTCTCGCGCCAACATGCTGAAGTCTGGCGCACCAGCGAGGGCGTGGCTATTCGTGATCTCCAGTCGACGAATGGCACGTACGTGAACGGACACCGTATTTCGGCGGTCTCGCTGTCGCCGCGCGACGACGTGACGATCGGCCCGTTCCACCTGCGGATTGAGCTCGCTTGACGCTGCTCGCCGCGTCGACCAACTACGCGGCGGTGATTCGCCCGCTGCAGGTGCTCGTGATGGTGATTGCCGTCCTATTCTTCCTGCGGGTCATTCGCGTCGTGACAGTTCAGTCCCGGCCCGCTGACTTTGAAAAGAGGAGTCGACGTCGCCGTGGGGCCCTGGCGCTCGAGTTCATAGAGCCCTCTGATCGCAGCGGTGAACGTATCGACGTGGACACGGGAGTGACCATCGGACGATCGGGCGAGTGCGATCTGAGTCTTCAGGATACGTATCTCTCATCGCGACACGCGCGCGTCGCGAACGATGACGGCGACCTCTCCATCGAAGACCTCGGTTCGACCAATGGCACGTATGTCAATCAAGAGCTGGTGAAGGGCCGCGTGCACTTAGAGCGTGGTGACGTCGTCCAAGTGGGCGGAGTTCTCTTCGAGGTTGTTCGTTGACCCGATGGCGCCACGCCGCGGCGACCGATACCGGACTGGTGCGTCAGACGAATCAGGACGCGCTGTTTGCCGACGACTCACTCGCGATCATCGCCGATGGTATGGGGGGCCACGCGGCGGGTGAGGTAGCAGCCGCGATGTCGATTGACATCGTACGGCGGCGATTTCGTGAGAGCCCCAATGTCGAAGGGCTGGTCGAAGCAATTCAAGAGGCGAACCTTGCCGTGGTGAGCGACGCGCGCGAGAACCCCGAGCACTTCGGCATGGGCACCACGGTGATTGCGGTGGGGGTGACCCACGATCTGGCGGGAGCGGCCTCGCCCACGCTGGTCCACGTGGGCGACTCGCGCGCCTACCAGCTGCGTGACGGTGCGCTACGCCTTTTGACCGAGGACCACAGCGTTGCCGAGGAGTGGGTACGAATGGGCCGACTGACCCCCGAAGAGGCCGCCGTGCACCCTCGTCGACACCAACTCACTCGTGGTGTCGGAGTCGAAGACACGATCGCGATCGACGTTACGTCGATCAACGCGGTGGCCGGTGATCGAATTCTGCTCTGCAGTGACGGACTCTCGAATGAACTCGACGTCGATACTCTTTCGCGACTGGCCAGCAACCCGAATGGCTTGGAGTTTGCGGTCGAGAGTTTGGTGAGCGCCGCGAAGGTGGCGGGCGGTCACGACAACATCTCAGTCATCTTGCTCGAGTTCGATGAGGTCAATGTCGCGGCCGCGCCAATTCGCCGCACGATGAGTTCCGCCCCACCTCCAGCGACGGTGACGACTCGCTCAACTGGCGGGGGCCGACGACGACGAGTCGTGACGTGGCGAGTGTGGGCCGCGACCTTTCTCTTTCTTGCGGTGGTGGCTGGCGTGGTCGCCATCATTCACTGGTATGCGTATTCGACGTACTACTTAGGCGACAACGCCGGCATGCTCGCGGTATTTCGCGGCCAGCCGTCCGGAGTGCTCTGGTATCAGCCTGAGGTGGTCGCCGAGACCAATATTCCCGTGGCCGACTTGCGCATACAGGATCGACGGGCCATCGACGCCACGATCAGCGAACCGACGGTGAAAGTGGCGATCACCTACGCCAAAAACCTGTACCGAGAGTGGGAGCTCGGTCAGACGAGCACCTCCACCACGACCACGACGACCAAGCCCCCCACCACTACCACGACGAGAGCTGCCGGATAGCACATGACTCGACGATCGTCGGGGTATCACCACGATTGCGTGCGTCCTCGCCCGCCTAATGATCGGCGGGCGACGTGACCTGCGCTCTGCGTGTTACCGTTTCGAGACTTTTCGTCATCGGGTTACCGACAGCGCGCACCCTCGCAGCGACCTTGCGCGAGGTTTTGCATCCTCGCGCCAGAAGTCGAGAGCGTAGGCTTGGCGCAGTATGGAGCCCGTCGACGACCCCCGGTTGTACTCACATCGCTATCAGGTAACGCACTTGATAGCCCGCGGGGGCATGGCCATGGTCTATCGGGCCCAAGACACCCTCTTGAATCGCGCGGTCGCGCTCAAGATTCTTTATCCAGAACTGAGTGAAGACCCTTTATTTGTCGAGCGGTTCCGCCGCGAGGCGCAGGCGGCGGCGAACCTCTCGCACCCCAACATCGTTCCTGTCTTCGACTGGGGCGAGGACGAAGACACCTATTTCATCGTCATGGAGTTGGTGGATGGAACGTCGCTCGCGGAGATGCTCCGCGGAGGGGCAACGCTCACGGCTGCGCGTTCCGCGCAGATTGTCGCTCAAGTGGCGGCGGCTCTCGGGTACGCGCACCGCAGTGGCGTCGTGCATCGCGACGTAAAGCCCGGCAATATCTTGATCACTCGCGATGGTCAAGTGAAGGTCACGGACTTCGGCATCGCTCAGGCGGTGTCCAGCGAAGACCATCTCGCCGAGGCGGGGTCCGTCATGGGTACGGCGACGTACTTCTCACCCGAGCAGGCAGAGGGTGCCGCAGTCGATGGCCGCAGCGATGTGTACTCTCTCGGCGTCGTGCTCTACGAAATGCTCGTGGGCCGACCTCCCTTCGTCGGTGACACGCCCGTGGAAGTGTCGAGTCAGCACGTGCACAGCGCGGTGCCGGCGCTCTCGCAGTTCTCGAATGCCGTGCCCCACGATCTCGAAGCCATCGTGATGGAGGCCCTCTCGAAATCGCCGTCGAACCGCTACCAGTCCGCCGACGAACTGCGCGCCGACCTCATCCGTTTCAGCGAAGGCCAGCCAGTTCACGCCGCGATGCGTGACGCGGCGTTCTTCGGCGAGGACGCAACTAGAGCCGTGGGTGTCGTAGCGGGCGAGCGCACTCGTTCGGTGCCGATCATGACCGGGCCGCGCACTGACGTGCGTCGTCGCCGGCGGCGTAGCTACAGCGGCGTGATCTTGGCGCTCGTGGTTCTGCTCATCGCTGGGGGAGCGTACGCCTTCATCGAGCACAACAAGACGACGACCATCGTAATGCCCTACTTGGTGGGTCAGCAACTGACCGCCGCAACGAAAACGCTGACCAATGACGACATCAACGTCCTTCAAGTGACGTCCAAGGAATCCACAAAACCCCAGGGCACCATCATCTCAACCGATCCAAAATCCGGAGTCAAGGTCACGAAGGGCGGCTCCGTCTCGATGGTGGTGAGCAAGGGCATCACCACGACTCCCGAGACAGTTCCCGACGTCGTTGGCACGAACGTCACGAACGCCATCAGCGATGTGCGATCCAGAAAACTCTTCTATAAGGTCGAACCCGTGGCCACAGCCCCACCGGGCGTGGCCGCGATACCGAACACGGTCCTCTCTCAGTCGCCCACCGCTGGAGTAACGGTCCGGTCGGGGAGCACCGTGACCTTCACGGTGCTCGCGGCGAACAGCAAGTACGACCTCGCATCGGTCAGCGGCGAGACGCTGCAGGCTGCCGGTGCGGCCATCGCCAACCAGCAACTGACGGTAGCCACCTCGACGACCCCGATCTGCTCGAACACGATCGCTCGAGGACTCGTCGTGGGCACGAAGCCGATCGCTGGCTCGCTGGTGTCCCAGGGGGAGTCGATCACGCTGGAGGTGTCTTCAGGTGGCTGCACTATCTACATGCCCAGTGTCCTCAACGACACCGAAGCGCAAGCCACCACCACGCTCGCGGGTCAGGGACTCACCCCGATGTACTCACTCGACCTCACCGCGGTCTGTGCCGCCGGCGCCGAGCCGACGGTAGCGAGTCAGACAAACGCACCCGGCTCACCGGTCAAATACGGCTCTACGGTTGATCTGACGATCTGTCAGGCACCGGCCGCAACGACCACCACCACAACCACAACCACAACGACGACGCCCTAAGTTGCGCTTGTAGCATCGTTCCCTATGGCGAAATCCTCGGCGAAGCCCAATCCCAAGAAGTCAGTTGGGCGCTACGTTGATCCAGTTGCCAGAGGACGGGTCACACAACGGCGTCCAGCCAGCGCCGACAAGAGCTCTCGGTGGCACGGCGTGGCCATCATCGGCCTGCTGCTCCTGGGCATTTTGATCATCACGTTGAACTACTTGTCGGTGCTCCCTGGATCTACTTCGGCGTGGTACTTGGCAGCTGGCCTCGTGGCGATTTTCGCCGCGTTCTTCCTCGCCACCGGTTACAAATAGCCGCGTCAGCTAAGTCGCTCGATGATCATGGCGTTAGCGAGTCCGCCGCCCTCGCACATGGTGAGCAGGCCGTAGCGTCCATCGGTACGCTCCAGTTCGTTGAGCAGCGTCGCGCAGAGCTTGGCGCCTGACGCACCGAGCGGGTGACCGAGCGCAATCGCTCCGCCGTTCACGTTCACCTTGTCGAGATCGACCTTGTGTTCGCGTTGCCACGCCAGCACCACTGAGGCGAAGGCTTCATTGATCTCCACTAGGTCGATGTCGTCCAGGGTGAGACCGGCGCGCGCCAGGACCTTCGTCGTAGCCGGGATCGGTCCCTTGAGCATCGTGACGGGATCGACGCCGGCCAAGGCGAACGTGTGGAATCGCGCGCGGGGACGATATCCGAGCTCCTTCGCGCGCTCCTCGCTCATGATCAAGACAGCGGACGCGCCGTCGGTTATCTGCGAGGAGTTGCCGGCGGTGACCTTGCCGCCCTCTTTGAAGGCGGGCTTCAGCTTCGCGAGTGACTCTACGCTGGAGTTGGGGCGAATGCCCTCGTCACTCGTCACCAACTCCTCGGTGTCGTGGCCCTCGTCGTCGCGTACGCGTACCGGCACGATTTCGCGATCGAAGCGACCTTCGGCCGTGGCTCGCGCGGCCCGGTGGTGACTTTGGACAGAGAACTCGTCGAGCTCATCTCGTGATATTCCCCACTCGTCGGCAATCATCTCGGCTCCGATGCCCTGGTTGACGAGCCCGCCCACGGGTTCGTAGCGCGCGATGATCCGGGGTCCAAAGGGCCAGCCGGCGTCCTTACCGATGGACGAGCCCATAGCGACGCGCGACATAGCTTCGACGCCTGAGGCGACGACCACGTCATAAGCGCCCGCTATCACTCCCTGGGCGGCGAAGTGAAGAGCCTGTTGGGACGAGCCGCACTGGCGGTCAATGGTCGTGGCCGGAACTGATTCGGGCCATCCGGCAGCAAGTACGGCGTTGCGGCCGACGTTGAAGGCCTGCTCGCCGACTTGCGAGACGCAACCCATGATGACGTCATCGACCACCCCTGGATCGAGATCGTTGCGCGTGGCCAGTGCGCGCAGGGCCTCTGACGCGAGGTCGACCGGGTGCCAGTTCCTGAGTTTTCCGTTGCGCTTGCCCCCCGGGGTGCGCACCGCATCGACAATGACCGCTTGTGTCATCATGCTCCTTCCGCGTGGGCGGACCCACATCGCGAATCCTACGGGGGCGACGGGAACTATCGTCGCGAGCGTGGACGGGTCAACGAAGAACATGGATCGCTGGCTCGGCGATGGTGGCATGGCGCTGCTGAGCAACGTGGGAGCATCGTTTGAGCGCTACGGAGTGGACGGCGAGGATCTCGGATGGGCTGGAGGCACCTTCGTCGCTCGCGAACTTGCCAGCAATCCCCATGGATCTGTTCAAGCCGGGGTCCATGCGCTGGTGCTCGATGCGGCGATGAACTTCGCCATCAACGCGGCGCTTCGCGGACGTGACCGGACCGAGGCCACGATCGAGATGACCACCGAACTGCTGCGTCCAGCCCTGGTTGGAGAAAGCCACTCCCTGCGAGGCGAGGTGGTTCGACTCACGCGACAGATCGCCTACGCCGAGGCAACGCTCACCAATGCGCACAACAAACTCGTGAGCCGCGCTAGCGGCACATTTCTGGTCCGCCGAGGCGACGCGTAGTTAGGAGCCGACGTAGTAGTGATCGCCCACGGCGAGCGCACGATCCAAGCGCGCGAGGCCGTCGCGTGCTTCGGCGTCGGTGACGTTGCACGGCGGCACAGTGTGCAAGCGGTTGAAGTTAGAAAAGATGAGCAGTCGTTCGTCGCGACAGGCCGCGATGATGTCATTCATCGCCGGTGAACTCGCGCCGTACGGCGCCAGGGGCTCACGCGTGGACCTGTCTGTGACGAGGTCGAGGGCGAAGAAGACTCCGAGACCCCGAACTTCTCCGATGATCGGGTGCTTCTGCGCTAGCTCTTCGAGACCGGGTCGAAGCACCTCGTCGCCGATGCGCCGCGCGTTCTCCACGATGCCCTCGCTCTGCATCGCTTCGATGGTGGCCACCGCCGTGGCGCAGGCCAAGGGGTGTCCTGAGTACGTCAGCCCACCGGGGTAGACGCGATCGTTGAAAAAGGCGCTGATGGACTCGTTGAGGACAACGCCGCCCAAGGGGACATACCCTGACGTCACGCCTTTCGCGAAGGCGACGAGGTCGGGTTTGACGTTGAAGGAGTCGTAAGCGAACCATGCGCCGGTGCGGCCGAATCCGGACATGACCTCGTCGGCGATGTACACCAGTTCGTAGCGATCACACAGCTCGCGCACACCGGCCAGGTACCCAGGTGGCGGCACCATGATGCCAGCGGTGCCCGGGATGGTCTCGAGAATTACCGCCGCGATGGTGCTCGGTCCTTCGAAGAGAATCATGTTCTCCAGGCTCTCCAGCGCACGCTGACACTCCTCTTGCTCGGTTGTCGCGTGGTAGTTCGAGCGATAGAGAAACGGGCCAAAGAAGTGAACGACGCCCGCTGAGCCATGGTCGCTTGGCCAGCGTCGCGGATCGCCCGTGAGATTGATCGAGGTCGCGGTCGCGCCGTGGTAGCTGCGGTAGGCGGCGAGGACCTTGGTTCGTCCGGTGAAGAGTCGAGCCATTCGCACGGCGTGCTCAACCGCCTCGGTGCCCGCGTTGGTGAAGAAGACCTTGGCTGCGCCGGCGAAGGAATGGTCGAGAATGAGCTCTGCCGCGCGGTAGCGCGACTCGTACCCGTGCTGGGGCGCGATGGTTGTGAGGACGTTGGCCTGAGCTGTGATGGCGGCAATGACAGCGGTGTGCTGGTGTCCAATATTCGTGTTGACGAGTTGGGACGAAAAGTCGAGATACTCGGTGCCGTCTTCGGCCGTGACGTAGACGCCGTGAGCGTCCTTCACCATGAGCGGGTTGATGCTGGCCTGCGCCGACCACGAGTGAAAGACCGAAGCCCTCTCGCGTTCGAGGCTGGTGAGTGAGGAACGGTCAGTTGCCATGTCAGAGTCCTTTATCTCGTCACTTCGACGCTACTTTGTGGACACGACCGCCGGTAGTGCCGGTGAGGCCATCGCGTTGGCGATGGCCTCGGCGTTACGTGATGGATGCGCGGTAGATGTTGTCAATCGAGCGCTTCAAGGTGGCGTTGAACTGCTCGTCGCTCTGGTGTATCGAGAGACCCTCGTCGAGAGCCCGCGAGAAGCTGGCGATGAGGCCGTGATTGGCGGCCAGTCGAAGGTCGGCCTCGCGCCGGCTGTAGCCGCCCGAGAGGGCCACCACGCGCACGACGTTGGGCTCTTTCATCAGATCGGCATAGAAGTCAATGATGTCGGGTATTGACAGCTTCAACATTACGAACTGGTGAGGTAGGAGATGGCCCAAGCGTTGGAGGATGCAGCGCTTGAGGATCTCCTCGGCCTCGGCCTTCTCGGGGCTGTGGATGTCGACCTCGGTCTCGATGATGGGGACCAGCCCCGCCGCCATGATCTGGCCGGCGAGATCGAATTGCTGATCGACGATCGCACCGATGCCAGTCTGGTTCGCCAACTTGATGAAGGAACGCATCTTGGTCCCGAACACGCCGAGTTGCTCGGCTTGTGACAAGAGCGAGTCGAGACCGGGGATGGAGTTCATGACCTGGACGCCGTCCTTCTCGACCTGCAACCCCTTGTCGACTTTCAAGATGGGGACCACGTGCTTGACGTCCCACAGGTACGACACAGTGTTCTGTCCTTCGATATCGCGATCCATCGTGTCTTCAAACAAAATGGCGCCGAGGATGTGATCGCCATCAAAGGCGGGACTCGTGACGATTCGAGTGCGCATGGCGTGCATGAGAGCAAACATTTGCTCGTCATTCGAGTACTGATCCGGGCTGATGCCATAGAGCTGCAAGGCCCCGGGTGTACTGCCCCCGCTCTGGTCCAGGGCGGCGATGAATCCTCGCCCCGAGTGCATTATTTGGAACTGCTCCTCCGTCATCTATACCTCGCATTTTGGATCGAAGTCGTCACCGCCGCGAACGACGTGGCGGGCTCAACACGCATGAATGAAGTCGATGGTCTCGATCGCGATGGTTCTGACCACCCTTCACCGTGACGTGCGAATAGTCTCGCTCTCGCACTGCGTCCGGTCAAGCGACGACTGCTGTGAAATCCAACGCGGTCATCTCGTCGCCAGGGTGCCAGTGAGGAGGCTCTTTCGTGCCCGTGTCCCAGCGCTCTAGCAGCACCTCGTCCCCGTCAGAGTTGGTGGGGTAGGTCGTGCGAAGGCTGAACCCTGGCGAACTCGGAGTCGGAGAAATTATTCCAAACGTTGCTGACCTGGTCAGTGTCGTCGACTGGCATTCATTGTCCCCTTTCCTTGGTAGGTGGCACTCCACCCGCCGCAACCCATCGATGTACGACTCCGGCCATCGCGCCCAGCGGGTGCGGACCGGCCTTCAGGACGACATCGTGGAACGATCGCAGGTCGAATCGATCGTCGAGCCTCTCCAGCGAGTGGCGCCGAAGGCGGTCGAGCTCCATGCGCCCGACCATGTACGCCAGGGCTTGGCCGGGATAGGTGATGTAGCGGTTCACCTCGGCCTCGATGACCAGGATCGGAAGGGGAGTCGTGGTGGCGAGCCAGTCCACGGCCTGCTAGCGGCTCCAACCGAAGTGACTTCAGGATCTGGTCCAAATCCTTGGTGCCCCAGACTCGTTCTCCCGCGTCGAGGAGCGTGGCGGCGAGATCCTCAGCGGTCACGCGAGCAGCGTATCCGAGAGGTATCGAGCGTTTCACGGGTGAAGTCGAGTGATCGAGAATGACCGCTTTCCTCGAAACCGACGTCTAGGTGATGGTGTGGTGGGGCTAGTAAGAATCGAACTTACGACCTCGTCATTATCAGTGACGCGCTCTAACCGACTGAGCTATAGCCCCGCAGGGATACAACGTTACACGAGCCCTACCGCTCGTTAGTTCGCTGGCGGATCCCAAAACTTGGACGACATGGATTGACTGGCCGTGCCGAGCAACGTTCCATCACGACTCCACAGATACCCGGTGCCGTGGGCAAATCCGCCCACGAGGGAGTGCATATGTATCTCGACAAGGACCCATTCGGTCGGTGCGAGCGTGGCGACGCGAATGGTGTTGTCAAGGCTTCGGCCTATCGTGTTTCGACCGAGGGGTTGGTAGATCCCCCGGCAACGAAGTCGCCGAAGATCGCGAGCGTAGCCGCGGACGGCTCAAGATGGCTCGGCACTCTTTCCCATAATGCCGAGGCGGGCGACGCGATCGTTCCGTCCAGCTCCTCGAAGCTTCGTCCCAGCGCGATGCGTCGTTCGACGTGGCTAAAGATCGAGGTGTCCCCGTGATGCAGCATGCGCTGCAGGCGACAGTCCTCGGGCGCCGGTACGTCAGGCATGGTCAGCCACGGCATTGGTGAGGAGAGTTCTCCGGTACCAAGGGCGCGAAGGACAAGTAGTGCGCGGCGGCGTAGATGGTCGGACGCTCACTCGCCTCTTCGAGGGCGATGACTCCTGCCGCGAGCCCACAACCACCAAAAAGAAACTTTCCCGGTGTGATGAATCGGTCGGTGACGTGAAAACGCCAGGTCGTTTCGTTCACTGGGTCATACCAGGAATTCGCGCATGTCCACGACGTCGCAGGTTACCCGACACGTTCCGGGGGCTCTTCGAAATGGAGAGCGTGCTCGAACAGGCAGACTTGAGAGGTGATTGACCCGCGCTTCGTGTACCTCGCCATTGTGCTGTCCGGATTCGGTGGCTTCAGTTACATTCGAGACACCCTGCGTGGCGTGACGGCACCGAACCGGGTCACCTGGTCTCTCTGGGGGCTCGAGGGCGTGCTCGCCTTCGGCGTTGAAGTTCAACAACACGTGGGTCTCGCGTCATGGATGACGCTCACGCTTGGGATCGTTCCGTGTGCGGTCGTGGCCGCGTCATATCGTAATTCGCACGCTGTATGGAAGATTGGCACCTTCGATATTGTCTGCGGATCGATCTCGTTAGCCGGCCTGATCTTTTGGGCCTTCGTGAATGAACCCACGATCGCCCTTATCTCCTTCGTCTGTGCCGATCAGGCCGCCGGGCTGCCCACACTGCGCAAATCGTGGCTCGCCCCGACGACCGAGTCGCCTCGAGTCTTCATGCTGGGATGTCTCAACTGTGTCATCACCATCTTGACTCTCAAGGTCTGGACGACCGCGGGCGTTCTCTTTCCCGGTTGCATCGCCGTGACTGACTTTGCGATGTCGGTGTTGATACTCATGCGACTCGGACCCCGATTCCGTGGAGAGTTAAGGCCAGTCAGTCCTTAGATGTGACGCTCACCCGATCTTCCCCTTTACGGCGAGGGCGCAGACAGTTACCGTAACGACGTGGCCACCATGCTGCCTTTCGACTGGCACCCGTTAGTTCTCTGCGTGATCGTCGTGCTCGCCGCCGGCCACTACTTCCTCGTCAATTCGCATCGTCAGCGTCGTTTGGCTTTGTGCGCGCTGCTCGCGTTGTTGGTCGTTACGATGTGGCCCATCGGCGATCTCGCCGCTTCGGTGTCACTCACCGTGGCGACGATTCAGCGACTCGTGATCATGTTGCTGGTCGCGCCACTTTTGCTGCTCAGCATCCCGACGAGTGCACTCGGCAGCCTCACTAGCCCCGCCCCCGTCGATTTCATCGTGCGTAAGTTGACCCATCCGGGTGCCGCTCTTGCCGTGGTGACCGTCATGGGAACTGCGACCTTGGCGACGCCAGTCGTCGACTGGGGGGCTCGTTCGACACTTGGGCGTGATCTGATTCTGCTCGTTGTTCTTCTAGTCGGGATTCTGCTCTGGACGCCTGCGCTCGCGATCGTGCCCGGAACTCGTCGGCTATCTCCGGCCGCGCGCGCGGGCTACATATTCGCGTCGGCCCTGGTCGTTACGAGTCTCTCCTTTGTGTGGATCTTCTCGCAGCATTCTCTCTACCCCGCGCTTCATCACCAAGAGGCTCTCTTGCACATGTCACCACTCTTTGACCAGCAACTCGCGGGTATTCTCGCAAAGTTGTGCTGCTACATACCGATGTGGTCGGTGGCGTTCGTCATCTTTTTCGATGCGGAGAAGAAAGGAACTCCGATTGAGGAGACGCCTTTGCACTGGGCTGACGTCGAGCGCGAACTGCTTCGTATCGATCGCCAACGAGCCAAGGCAATACGTCATCATCGACCCACCTGAGGCGACGTTTGGTAGAATGGTGGTCCCGCGGGGATGTAGCTCAGTTGGTAGAGCGCGGGCTTTGCAAGCCTGAGGTCGAGGGTTCGATCCCCTTCGTCTCCACTTCTTTGAAAGTTCTGGTCACCTCTAGATTCTTGTCATCCTCGGGGGTGTCTCTGGGCGAGCCTTCATCGAGGTTCTCGCCTTCGGGGGCCGCTGGGCGAGCCAACGTGTCTCTGGGGCACTCTGGAGTGGTGATCCGCTTCGTCAGTTTAGATTGACAAGCCGAGATTGTCAGTCTATACTGACAATCGTGGACATCGAAGACCTCAGCGCGAACCTCTCGTCGGATGACCCGGTAGTTGGGCTTCGCGCTTCGTTGGCGCTCCATCGCCTGGCTGAGAGAGTCGAGGCGAACCAAGTTGCGGCGGCCCGAGAAAAGGGCTGGTCGTGGCAGCAGATTGGAGACGCCTTGGGTATCACCCGTCAATCGGTGCACGCCAAATACAACAAGGAGTCATCATGACCGAATCCGTTGCGCCAGAGACACTTCACGCCTGGGCCATCTATCTGCAGGCCAGCGAGGAAGCTCGGCGCCGAGGTGATCGCCGAGTTGGCACCGATCACCTCCTGCTCGCCTTGTTCGAGGATCCCTCGATCGAAGGCGTGTTGGGCGCAAATCTCCAGCAAGCTCGCCAGGCCCTGCAGTCGCTCGATCACGAAGCCCTCGGTGCCCTGGGCCTGGGGTCCAGCGCCGATGCTCCCTCCCTCTCGATGCGCGCCGTTCCAAAGAAGCCGAGGATCAGAGACGTCGCGAAAAAAGATCTCTTCCGCATTACGCCCGCGGCAAAGAAAGTGCTGGAGGAGGCGTACAAGCCCAAGGGTCATCGGAAGTTCCAGGTCACCGGGCCCGAGGTGCTGGCCCGGATCCTCGCTCTGCGACCACCAGATCCGGCGGCGGTGCTGCTGGGCGCTCTCGGCGTGAACCCGTCAGAGGTTCGGCGCCGACTGGATGGGGTCACGCCGGACAGTTGAGTCCCCGGCGACATTCACTACCGAGGCCATAAGGGGACGCGCGGGGAGTCTCTACACCGTCGGATCCGCCCAACGACAAGGGTAATGACGGTTATTTACAGTAGATAATCGACCATCAATCCCACTGAAGTGCTTCGCGAAGAGGGAACCTTCTCGATTGCCGAGGCCACCGGGCGCCCCGAACCCAAGCCGATCGACTTGAGGGTGCCTGCCGACACCCCCTGTTGCTTGAAGCTCGCTACCAAGTAGCCATAGACGGCGTCGACTCGCTTCGAAGCGAGAGCCCGAGTCTCGCCAGCGGATCCCGCCGAGTCCTGATACCCCTCAAAGGTGATGGACGTTCGATTCATTCGCTTGATGGAGACAGCGTCGCGGTAGATCGCGAGCTTCGTCGAGGTAGAAAGCTCGGCGGAGTTAACCGCGAAAGGCCTAATGAGGAAGGAGGTATGTGCCGAGATAGTGACGCCGCTGGCTGGAAGTTGAGAGTACTGCTGGAGGGCAATGACTCAGCGTTGCTGAGCGGCATCCCCACCCCATAGATCAACGCCAAGACGATCCCCTCCATGCGACGCCCACGTCCGTCGCGCCTGAAGTGGGGTTGCTGCATGAGACCGCCGCCATTCCCGGGATCTGGTCAGCCACGGGCGTGGTGGTTGTGGTGGTTGTGGTCGTCGTAGTCGTGGTGGTTGTCGTAGAAGTGCTCGTCGATGATGGGCAGATAGCGCTGACGGCCGCCGCGGACAACGCGGAGATTGGAATGGTAAACGCTGCCAATTCGTCAACCACCTCGTCACCGGTAGAGGTCACGATCCAACCGTCAAAGGAAGTCGTGGCCCAACCTTGTCCGTTGAGATCCGTGTCCTCCACCTGATTCGTCTCGGTGACCACCGCCTGCAGGATTGTCGTTGAGATTTCGGTTCGTCCGCTCAACGGATCACTGATGAGCAAGGTGCCCAATTTCGGGTCCCCGACTCCGCGAGCCCTCAGCGCGAGTGCTACCAACGACAGGCGAGACGAAAAATTTCCCGCTCGTCGTGCCACGCTCCGTAACTTTCCAATTGAGCTCGAGAGTCCTCAGGCGGTTTCACCCACATCGTCACCATTTGTATCGCATTGTCTTTGACGCGAATCATCACGAATTCAAGCAATTTTCTGACCCCGCCCTTTGCCAGACGCGATGCGCGGACAATACCATCAGCGAGATAACTCTCCGCAATAACGGGCTTACCGATGAACGAAGTACCAACAACACGGATAGAACGTCTCGAGTCTCCGCCATCTCCATCTCGACGATGGGTTGTCTAGGGATGAAGGCCTTCTTCGTGAGATTCATGCGTTGAGGGCTCCAACTGGAAAGTTGCGTGTTGGATGGAAAAGTGCTCGGTCAGGCAGCTCTGCAGGGCATCGAGGATCTGTGGCGTGTGACCGTCGTCAAAGCACGCGCTCTCAACGACCACATGGGCCGAAAGTGTCGTGAGATCGGACGCGACGCTCCAGGCGTGGAGGTCATGCACGTCAACGACGTGGTTGACGCGAGTGAGATGAGTACGCACGTCGCCGAGGTCGAGATTGTCAGGCGTTCCTTGGAGAAGGACTCTCCCGGCGTCGCGTAGGAGTCCCCACGCCGCGTAGGCCATCAGCGCGACGACGATCAGTGACGCCACAGCGTCGGCGCGCTCCCAGTGCGACGTCATAATGATGATGCCCGCGATCGCCGTGGCGATAAAGGCATAGAGGTCGGTCAGGACGTGCAGGTAGGCCCCTCGTATGTTGAGGTTGGCGCGGTTGGCGTGACCGAGCACGGTCGACGCGGCGATGTTCACGATGGTCCCGGCGAGAGCGATCACTAGCACCAAGGTTCCGCTGACCGGGTGGGGGGTGACGAGCCGCTGCACGGCCTCCACGGCGATCACCAGACCGACCGCCACGAGGCTGACGCCGTTGACGGCGGCACTGAGTATCTCCGCTCGACGCAGTCCGTAGGTCCATCGCGCTTCGGCGGGGCGTGAAGCGAGACGTAGGGCCCAGGCGCTCATGGCGAGGGCCGAGACGTCGGTGATCATGTGCCCGGCGTCGGCAAAGAGGACGAGCGACGAGCCGAAGATGGCGGCGACGATCTCGGCAATGAAGAACAGTGCGATGAGGGCGAGAGCGGTGAGCACGTGACCCATGTCGCCCGGGCGTGAACGTTGGCGATGACTAGACACTGCTGACTCTCATGGCTTCATTGTCGCACGGCACTCCAGAGTGCTCTTCTTGACTTAGTGCACCAGTTCGGGCGAGACCTTGCGCTCGGTGCGCTTGGTGCCGGGAACGCGGTCGCGTGCGTACTGGCGTACGTTGAACTGAGTAACGCCGATGGTGAGGGCCACCGCGCCCAACTCGTGCAGCTCGACGAGCCACACCGGCACGTGGGTTAAGTACTGCGTGGCGCCGATAGCGGCCTGAGCGAGCGACAGGTAGACCAGTCGACGCACGCCACTCTTCAGAGCGTTTGGGGCGCCGCTCCTCCAGATGGCCAGCAGAAGTCCCAGCACTACCCCGATGAAGAAGACTGCCGCCAGCGAGTGCACCCAGGTCGCCGAGGAAAAGGCGAAGGGGAGGCGCCGCGCGACCAGTTGGCCCTGAGACTCTCCCGCGTGCGGGCCAGATCCGGTTGTCGCCGTCCCGGTGATGACCAAGATGACGAAGGGGAGCCACAGCCACCGGGCGAGGGATCGGAAATATGGATCGCGCAGATCTTCGCGCGCCCCCGGCCCATAGACGTACTTGGCGTGATGGTAGAGCAGCGCCCCGATCGCCACCATGGCGAGGCTGAGCAGGAGGTGCAGGGAGACCAGGTACGGATTGAGCTTGGAGTAGACGACGAGCCCGCCGAGCAAGGCGTCGGCGACCACCCCGGCTACCAACGCGCTCGAGAGGAAAATGAGATCGCCTCGACGCCGCTCTCGAAAGAGCGCCGCCAGAAATGTGGCGCCAACGATGACGACAAGAGCACCGGTGACCATGCGGTTCGAGTACTCGATAAAGGGATGGATGCTCATGGAGCCGCTGACGCGCCCCTTGAAGCAGGTGGGCCAGTCGGGGCATCCCAGCCCTGATCCGGTCAGGCGCACGGCGGCGCCGGTCAAGACGATGACGATCATGGAGAGGAATGAGGCGAAGGCGAACCAGCGGAACACGGGTCCAGAGACGTGACGTCGCGTTGGCAGAGGCACTCGCCCAGCCTAGGGAGTCGGCGGCCTCGTAGAATATGCGGATGACCGTTTCCGCCACCGCGTCGTTGCCGGTCCCTGACATCCTCAAGGGCTATCTAGCCCTCACCAAGCCGCGCATCATTGAGTTGCTGCTCATCACGACGGTGCCCACGATGATCGTCGCGGCCGATGGGTGGCCACGTGCTTGGCTCATCGTGGCGACCCTGATCGGTGGGACGCTCGCCGCGGGTGGCGCGAACGCGTTCAACATGGTGATTGATCGCGACATCGACGCGCTCATGGAGCGCACCAAGCGGCGTCCACTAGTGACCGGTGTCATGAGTCCTCGGTCGGCGGCCCTCTTCGCTCTGGCCCTGGAGATCGTGGCTTTCGCCGTGCTGGCCGTATGGGTCAACCAGTTGTCGGCCTGGCTCGCGATATCGGCGACGGCCTTCTACGTCGTGGTGTACACCTTGATTCTCAAGCGTCGCTCGAAGCAAAACATCGTCATCGGTGGCGCCGCGGGAGCGGTGCCCGTGTTAGTGGGCTGGGCCGCCGTCACAAACTCACTCGGCTGGACACCCGTGCTTCTGTTCCTCGTCATATTTCTTTGGACCCCGCCGCACTTTTGGGCGCTCGCCGTGCGCTACCGAGACGATTATCACGCGGCCAACGTCCCCATGATGCCCGTGGTGGCGTCGCTGCGCCGTACGACGTTGGAGATCCTCATCTACTCAGTCGTGCTGTGGGCCCTGACGCTGTTGATCGGACCCAGCGCGAACTTGGGATGGGTCTACGCCATCTCAGCGACGGTGCTGGGCGCGCTGTTCAGCTTCTACGCCTTGCGCCTGTATCGACACGCTCGCGACGACAAGGCAGACGTCGGCGAGGCGATGAGGTTGTTTCACTTCTCCATCACGTATCTTTCGGCGCTGTTCATCTTGATGGCGGTCGACGTCCTTGTCCGAAACCACTAGCGAGAAGAGGCGACCGTCGCCCAAGATGGCGATATCGGTTGGCGTCGGCGTAGTTCTTGCGATTGCCCTGGTCGCCGTCGTCTCGGCGCTCACCGGGGGAACGGTCACCTCAGGTGGGAAGAAGAGTCTCTTGACGTCGTCGGCCCTCGTAGGTCATCACATCCAGGAGTTCTCTTTGCCGGGACTCAATGGGGGCGTCGTGAAATCGCCGTGGAGCGAAGGTCACGCGAGTGTCCTGGTCTTCTTTGCGAGCTTCTGTGGCCCGTGTCAGGGCGAGATGCCCAAAATCGCCAAGTACATACGCACGCACAATCTGAGCCCGGTTGACGTTGTGGCGGTGGACGCCAACGATCTGCACAGCCACGCGGTAGCGATGGTCAAGAAGGATGACGTGACGTTCCCCGTCGCTTACGACCACAGCGGTAATGTGACCACGGGCCTATTTGGATTCGAAGACGTCCCCGAGAGTGTCTTTCTCACGGCGAAGGGTGAGGTAAAGGGCGTCTACTATGGCGCGATTCCGAAAGACGAGTTGATTGCCGGTCTAAAAATACTGAAAGCGGCCTAGTCGAAGCGAAAGGTCCGTGCGGCGAGCAGCGGGGCGACGATCGCCCACGCCGCGAGTGATATCCAGTCCTCCGCCGTCGGGGACAGGCCGTGGCCGAGGACTCGGTGCAACGCCTCGGCCATCGCGCCCGAGGGCAGCGCGATGACGATGCGACGGATGACAACCGGCAGTGAGGTCAAGGGAACGACGATGCCTGAGAGCAACAGCAATACGAGATAGAGGCCGTTGCTGGCGCCGAGATTCACCTCAGCGCGCAGCCAACCGGCTAGCGCGAGTCCAATTCCCGCGAATCCGATGGAACCAAGCAGAAGTGCGCCAGCGACTTCCAGGGCGCCACTCCAACCACCTCGGGGGCGCCACGCCAGGCCAAGCGCCACCAGCGTCACCACGATGACTTGAATCACCTCGGTCACGAGCACGCCGGTGATCTTGGCGCCGACCAGTCGCGTTCGGCCGAGTGGCGTTGCGTGCAAGCGGCGCAGCACGCCCGACGATCGCTCGAATCCCGTGGCGATCGAGAGCGCGACGAGCGATGTTGACAGGACGCACAGCGCCAATATGCCCGGGGCTACGAAGTTGACGCGATGGGCGTTCGGTGACGATACGACTCGCGAGAGCGAGAAGAACAGCAATAGCAGAACTGGAATTCCAATCGTCACCAAGAGCGTCTCGCCACGACGAATCGTCATCATCACCTCAGCTCGTGTCTGGGCGGTCAAGGCCTTCATCGGGTCAACTCACTACGCTCATCGCCGATGAGCTCCAGGTAGCGCTCTTCGAGCGAGGCGCGAGTGCGCAGCGACACCATGGAGAGACCAACGCTCGCCAGATAGTTGGTGACGATGGCGATGCGTTCGGGCGTCGAGGCGACCGCGCAGCGAAGTTGCATTGGATTGTCGAGAGTCACCGCACAGTCCAAACGCGAGGCCAATGGTGAGGGATCGACGGGACCCGAGGACTGCACGATCATCTCGGGAGATCCCGTGAGATCGCCGAGCGTACCTTGGACGAGCACGCGGCCGCGGTTCATGATCACCAGTCGATCAGACTGACGTTCGGCCTCGGCGAGTTCGTGGGTCGTGATCAAGAGTGCGCATCCGCGGGCGCGTTCGGACGCGATCAGTTCACGAATCACTTGACGGCCCACGGGGTCGACGGAGGTCGTGGGCTCGTCCAGAATCAATGCCCGCGGTCGGCCAAGTAAGGCGAGCGCCAGAAGCGTGCGTTGCTGCTCACCGCCGCTCAAGCGCCGCCAAGGAGTTTTTGCGCTGTCGGTCAGATCGAGCAAGGAAATGAGCTCTTCGACGTCGCGCGGCGCGTCGTAGTACGACGAGGTGAGTCGCAACACGTCGCGTGGCGTTATCGGTGCCCACACGCCGCCGCGCTGGAGAAGCGCTCCCGTGAGCACCACGACTTCGCGGTGCTCGCGCACGGGGTCCAGGCCGTGCAGTCGAACACTGCCGGCGGTCGGACACCTGAATCCGAGCAACGTCTCGACCAGTGTGGTCTTGCCGGCACCGTTCGGCCCGAGCAAGGTGACAATCTCGCCGTAGTTGACGTTCAACGTGACGTCGTTGACCGCTCGCAGATCACCGAAGGAGACCTCAAGGTTCTTCACGTCGGCGGCGTAGCTCATGCGTAACGAAACTAGACGGTTCTCTGAGAGCGCCCGCGACGTCTCGGTAGGCTGAACCCATGATCGACCTCGTTCAACTGCGCCACGAACCCGATGTCGTCAAGGCCGCCCTTGCTCGGCGCGGCGTTTCGGTCGCCGAGGTGGACGAGGTGATGGCCCTGGACGTTGAGCACCGTCGACTCCTGCAGGAGGCGGAGAAACTTCGAGCCGAGGTGAAGGAACTCTCGCGCCAAGTGGGTGAGGCCAGACGTAACAATGATGGGGCCACAGCCACGGCGTTGAGTGCCACGAGCCGCGATCTCGGTGATGAGGAACGCCTGGTGAGCCGGTCGACCGACGAGGTCGCCGCGCGACTGCGCGACTTGCTGTTGATGTTGCCCAATCTTCCAGACGAGCGGGCGCCCGACGGCATCGACGAGAACGACAATGTGGAGTTGCGTCGCTGGTGGCCCCGGATGGACGAAGGGGCGGAGTTTCCCACCTTTGCCGACCACCAGCGCGTGCCGCACTGGGAGATCGGCCAGGCTCTGGGGATATTGGACATGGAGTCGGGCGCGAAGATAGCGGGTTCGATGTTCTCGCTCTACCGCGGCGCGGGTGCGCGCCTGGTGCGCGCCTTGACATCTTTCGCCATGAACCATCACGTTGACGCGTATGAGGAAATTCGTCCTCCGAGTCTCGCCCTCACGGAGACCATGATGGCGACGGGCCATCTGCCAAAGTCCGCCGACGATATGTACGCGGTGGAGCGCGACGGCTTGTGGGCCATCCCTACCGGCGAGGTGCCACTCACGTCGCTGCGGCGAGGAGAGATTCTCCAAGAGGCTGAGTTGCCGGTCCGCCTCACTGCCCAGACCAGTTGCTTTCGACGCGAAGCCGGAGCGGCCGGTAAGGACACGCGCGGGCTTTTGCGTGTGCACGAATTTGAGAAGGTCGAGCTCTTCGCCTACTGCACACCGACCCAGGCTAACGATGCTCACGCCGACATTCTTCGCCGCGCCGAGGAGCTGCTCCGAGAGCTCGGCCTGACGTACCGCCTATTGAATCTCTGCGCGGGCGACCTCGGTTCGGCGTCCGCCTACACAATTGACCTTGAAGTGTTCAGCCCGGGGGTGGACCGCTGGCTTGAGGTGTCATCGGTCAGCTGGTTCCGCGACTATCAAGCCCGGCGCGCCAACGTGCGCTTTCGCACGAGTGACGGGTCAATCACGCTCGTGCACACGGTGAACGGGTCTGCTCTCGCCTGGGCGCGTATCTGGGCCGCGCTCGTAGAAACGTACCGTCAAGAGGACGGCTCGATTCGCCTGCCCGACGCCTTGGCTCCCTATATGGGGAGCGACGCCGTCATCCGCTAAGCCTTCGCCATCTCGTAGCGATATCCCACGCCGCGCACAGTGGATATGTGCGTCGGACTCTTGGGTTCGTCTTCGATCAGCGTGCGAAGACGCTTGATATGAACGTCCAGCGTCTTGGTATCACCCACGTAATCACTGCCCCAGACGCGGTCGATGAGTACTTCGCGCGTGAGCACCCTCCCGGGGTTTTCTAGCAAGAGACGCAGAAGCGCGAACTCCTTCTTGCGAAGTTTGATCTCGGAGCCATCGACGAAGCATCGTCGCGCGTCGATATCGAGGCGAATATTGCCCAAAGTGATCACGTCGTCGGAGTGCGAAGTATCGCTGTCACGTCGTCGTCGCAGCACCGCACGGATGCGCGCCACCAGCTCGCGCAGTCGATAGGGCTTGGTGACGTAGTCGTCGGCGCCTATTTCGAGCATGAGGACCATATCGACCTCTTCCCCTTTGGCGCTCACGATGATGATGGGAATGTTGCTCGATCCTCGAATGGAACGACAGACATCGAGTCCCGACATCTTGGGCAACATGAGGTCGAGCAGGACTACGTCAAAGAGCCCTGCGTTGAACATCCCGAGGCCCTGCTGTCCGTCGCGAGCGATCGCGACGTCAAAGCCTTCGCGCTGGAGTCCGACGGTGAGCGCGTCTATGAACGACTCCTCATCTTCGACGATGAGAATCTTGATTCGTTCTTCGGGAAGGGACTTCTTCGTCATTGCTGGGTGAGGGGCAGTTCCAAGGTGAATGTCGAGCCTTCGCCCTCGTGCGAATCGACCAGGACCGCGCCCCCGTGATTCTGAGCGACGTGGCGCACGATGCTGAGCCCAAGCCCCGTGCCACCGGTTTCGCGGGCGCGGCCTGGATCCACTCGATAGAAGCGCTCAAAGATTCGCTCGAGGTCCTTCGCCGGGATGCCCATGCCCCGGTCGCGAATCTCAATAAGCACACTGGGCCCCGGGGAGTCGCTCGAGTCGCTGGTACTTGCTTCGACGCGCCGAACGTCGATGTCGACCGTTCCGTCACTGGGTGAGTAGACAACGGCGTTTTCGAGCAGTGCGTGCAGGGCCGAAGTCAGTTGACGGCGGTCGCCAAAGACCACCTGGTTGGTCTCGGGCTCATCGAAGTTGATCTTGATGTCGTGCTGTTCGGCGGCGGTGCGAATGCGCTCGACGGCTTCGGCGACGATGAGCGAGACCGATATCGGCTCACGGCTGGGGGAACCTTCCCCTTCGATGCGCGAGAGGTCCAAAAGATCCTCGATAATGCGATTCACGCGAAAGGCCTCGGAGTTGATGCGCAAGGCCAGACGCTGGGCGACCGCGGTGTCACGCTCGAACTGCAACGTCTCGGCGAGCAGGCCGAGGGCGCCCATGGGAGTCTTGAGCTCGTGGCTGACGTTCGCAATGAAGTCGCGGCGAATGTCTTCTAGGCGCCGCCTCTCGGAGACGTCTTCTATGACGGCGAGCACCCCGAGTGAGCGTCGACCGTCGTCAATGACCGTGGCGCGGATCGTCAAGGTCCGCCGCGGGGGGCCGTAGATGTCGATGGTGCGCTCGGCGACGCCGCCAGCCCACCCCTCAGCGAGGACGTCGGTGACGGCTTGAGCGGCGATCGCGTCGCCGTAGCGACTGGCCATGAGGTTCTCAGCCTGGCCGTTGCGAAAGATGACCCCGCCCGTCTCGTCGCAGAGGACGAGCCCGAGAGGCAACGTATCGAGCGATCGGCGAAGGCGCACGGACTCCGCGTTGGACTCGCTCACCGCGTTGTGGGCGGCGCCGGTCACTTCTTCGAGATAGCTGAGTGCCGATTCGACCCTGCCGTCATCGCGATGGGGCTCAACGGCGAGCCGAGAGGCGAGCGCGGTGAGGCGCTGGGCGATGGCACGATGCCCGCGCTGGCGAAAGAGAAATATTCCGACGAGGACGCCGATAATGAGGACTCCCGCGGCGGCTCCATAGATCGCCACGGGTGACCAGTGGGAGATCACGGTGGTGGTTGAGGCGACGAGCACGCAGCCATTCTCGCAGACTCAATGGCGCCTCGTGACGTCCGCGACCGTTGTGGACTCCGTTCGAAGGAGCCCACAATGTTATTCGCAGGAGTTTCTTTAAGTCCCTCCACCTCAGACCTTCCCGGTAGCGCAGCGCTGCAGTCAATTGCTGACGGAATCGCCTCGTGGGCGCTCATTGGCTCTCTGGTGGCGCTTCTGATCGGAGCGGTTCTCTGGGCGATTGGCAGCCACACGCAAAACTCGCACCAGTCGGGTCAGGGTCGACGCGCCGTGCTGACCTCGTTGATCGCCGCTATCCTTATCGGCGCCGCACCCGAACTCATCAACTTCTTCTTCAGCGCCGGGTTGGCCGTTCACTGATGTCGCACTGGCTGTGCGTCTTCTCTCCTGCATCGTGCATCACCGACCTTGGAAAGTCCACCTTCAACGACCTCTTCAACGCACTGACGAGTTGGATCGTCGCCAGCGTCGAGTGGCTGCTCGACGCCGTCGGTCGTGTATTGACCTCAGCCAGTGAACCCTCGACGGTGATCGATGGCGCGAACAGCGAGTTCACTACCCTGTTGGTTCCAGCACCCGTGTTGATGATGCTCGGCCTGCTCGTCTCGACATTGCAGGCGTTGCGCCACGGCGAATCCTCCTCGCTATGGAAGGTATATCTAGGTGTCGCCCCCGCCTGCGTCGCGGGCATTGCGCTTGCGCGCCCGATGGCTCTCCTTGTTCTGGAAGCGGTGAACCAGTTGTCATCGAACGCGGCGAGCACGGTCGCGACTCACGAGACCGCGCTCGGGGGAGCCCTCACGCGCTTGGCGCCGACGACGCCCGGGTTCGCTGTCTTTCTACTCGCGACTGTCGTGGTCATCGGAACGATGCTCCTGTGGTTCGAACTCATCGTGCGAACCGTCATCCTCACCTTGCTCTTGGTGCTCGTCCCGGTCGTGGTCCCTCTCGTCACGTTCCCATCGATGCGGCGCCTCGGCTGGCGGCTCGCCGAGACCTTCGTGGCGGTGGCGGCGAGCAAGTTCGCGATCGTCATCACGTTGGTCCTCGGTCTGAGCGAACTCACCGGGTCCTCCGCAACTGAAGTCATCACGGGCGTGGTGACCCTGGTGCTCGCCACGCTCACGCCCTATCTGATTCTTCGCGTCGTTCCCTTCCTCGAGCAGTCGGCCGTTCATCAGTTCGAGGGCCTTCGTGCTCGAGCCACCCGCGCGGCGGCTGGCGCGTCGTCCTCCCCGATCAGCCAGGTGGCGCGCTCGTTGACGCCTGATGCACCGGTGCCCTCGCCGCCCTCGCGCTCGGCCGATCTCGGCCTGGAGACCTGGCCCGGATCGGGGGAGACGCCGATGCCACCCCTCAACTCAGATTCCCCGACACCGCCGCCACCGATTGGCACGCCTCGCCTGCGCGGAGGGCACGTGGCCTATCGCCGCGATGACGTGGGGCCGGTGGTTGGGTGGCACTTTGATGAGTGACTCTCTCGGGCTCGGGGACTCCGACGCCGAGTCACGCTGGATCGGCGTTCGTCGTCACCAGGGCGCGCTCGTCATCGTCGGTCTCGGTCTCGTGAGCGCATGGGTCATGGGCGCGTCGGCGCGACCGGGGGAACTCGTGGTGGGGCTCGTGGCACTCGTGTGCGCAGTGCCCACGAGCGGCGGACAGACGCTTGGTGAAGCGCTGGCAGTTGTTGTTCGCTATCTCGCGCGCTCTAAATGGAGTGCGGTAGCCATCCGCGAGTTCGGAGACGACGTCGTGATCTGGGCGCCGAACGATGTCGTTTTTCGAGCGTACGAACTCGAGCATCGGGGGCGCCTCGACCTCTCGGGGCGCGACGTCTCGCTGGCCCTGGCCCTGGCCGCGCTCGTGGACGCCGCCAGTGCCTCCAGTGACCGTCAACACGTCAGTCAGCACGTGATCAGGCGCGACCGCGGCACTTCGACGTTGCTGGCCCTGCCTCCCCAATTGCCCGCGCCCGACGGCTGGCGACATAAGCCTTCACTGGCGATGGAAGCGGCGCGCGCCGGTGAGGACTCGTCGCTGCACCTCTACGAACGACTGACGTACCTGCGAACCCCCGATCTGCTTCTGCGCGTCTTTCGCGTGCGGGACTTCTCATCCGTGCCGGAGTCTCGATCTGTGCTCGAACAGCTACTCCGATCGCCGGTCGGCCTTGACGTGTCGGTTCACGTCGACGTGGTGGCGGGCGCCAAGGCGCAGCGCCTCGCTGCTCGCGCGGTGCATCGAGTGCGTAGCGATGACGTCACGTCCAGTGCCGCGGGCTTTCGCCGCACCGCCCGGACATCAAGAGGCTTCGAGCGGCTGGCCCAACGTGAGGTTCTGGTCGCGAGCGGGCGTGCCCTGGTGCGCCTCGCCGTGTACGTGGTCGTGAGTGGCGCGTCCCTCGAGGTACTGAGTCAGCGCAGTGATCTGGTGTGGCGCCGAGCTCACGACGGGGGACTTCGCCTTGATCGCGGTCGCGGGCGCCAGTACGAGTGGTTTCGAGCCCAACTTCCCGGAGGGCCGGGGTGGTGAGGGCGTGGACTCACTGGGCGACATCAAGCGACCTCGCGAGCTTGCGGCTGCCCGCCCACGACGCCGGTACCGGACTCGGCGGCGATCCGGTCGGTCAGTGCCAGTACGGAAGGTCCTTCTCCTTTGATGTCTTTGACGCCTACGGCGCGGGCATGGTGACCAACCCCAACGTCATCGTGGCCGGATCCATCGGCGCAGGCAAGAGCACGGTCGTCAAGATGCAACTGGAGCGGGCCCTGCGCCGGGGCCGGCGGGCCGTCGTGGTCGACCCCAAGGGCGAGTACGCGCAGCTCGCCGCGCGTCACGGGACAACGCCAATCACGCTTGGTCGCGACGGGTGGTGCAGTCCTTTTCCGACGGACGAGCGTGAAGGGTGCCACCTGCTTCGCGCGTTGGTCGCGAGCGCGCAGGGCTCGCCCCTGTCCAATGAGCAGCACTTCGCCCTCGATGAGGCCTGGCAGTGCCTGGGGCCACCGCCAAAGCGGATTATCTTGACCCTCTATCAACACCTCGAGGCACATTTGGTGACCACGACACCGAGCGCTCAGAGATCACTCGCCCTGGTACTGCACCGCTTCATCCACGGTGACCTTGCCGGACTCTTCGATGGCCCCGGTGAGCCCCTGCGGTTCTCGGGGAACCTCGTCGTCGTAGATCTCTCGTCGCAGTGGTCGTCGAATTCCCTGTCGGTCGCGGTGCTGAGCGCCGTTGCGGCTGCTCAGCAGGTCGTCGCCGACCCAGGGTCACCCGGATACCTCGTCATCGACGAAGCCTGGGCGCTCTTGAGCGACGCCGCCGCGCTGCGTTGGCTGCAAGGGTCCTGGAAGCTCGCGCGCTCACAAGGGCTCTCGCACGTCATGGTGTTGCACCGGTGGAGTGACGTGGCGGCGGCCGGGGGCGCGGGCAGCGTCGATCGAGATCGAGCGCGAGGGCTGTTGCGTGAGTGCGAAACGGCGTGGCTCTTTCGCCAACCGCCCGACGAAGCGCGAGAGATGGCCGTCGCCCTTGGGCTCGAAGCGCGCGAAGAGAGCTATCTCGTCGCCCTCCCGAAGGGCGTCGCGCTGGTGCGGTACGGGGCGCATAGGTCCATCGTGCGAGTTGAGCCCGACGAGCGCGACCTCGTCTTCGTTGATACCGACGCCGCGATGCGCGCGTGACCAACGATCGCCCCATTCTCGGGCGGAGGTATTGGAATGGCCTGTCAGGCGGTCGATGCGTCACGATCGGCCCACGAAGCTCCCTCTTGATAGTGGGCCCTACCCAGGCCGGCAAGACCTCGTCACTGGTGGTTCCCGCAATGTTGCGCTGGCGAGACGCGGTGATCGTCACCAGTGTGAAGAACGACGTCGTCGAGACAACCCTGGAGTGGCGTCGAACCCTTGGCGACGTGCAGGTGCTCGAGCCGGGCCGCGACGGCGGACTGACGTGGGACCCGCTCGAAGGCGTGACCACCCTTCGCCACGCCACGAGAGTCGCGCGGGACCTCACCGTCGAGTCGGATCGTGGTGAGGGGGCATTTTGGAATGCCTTGGCCACCAAGCTCGTGTCCGGTCTGCTGGTTCTCGCTCGCGAGCGTGGCGCCACCATCTTTGACGTGGCCCGCGTTGTCGAGCGTCACGACCTGGCGACCTGGCTGAGTTCTCGTCCCTCCGTCGCTGGAGATGTCGTACGCAGCTTCCTCGGCTACGACCCCAAGACCCTAGACAGCGTCTTGACCACGGCGGACACCATGCTCATGCCGTGGCGCTTCGCCCAGCCGCTGGCCAACGTGCGCGCGGTCGTCGCGGGCGCCAATACGTTGTACCTCTGTAGCCCGCGCGGTGAGCAGCGTCACTACGAGCCGCTCTTTCGTGGAGCCCTTCGCATGGTGCTGGAGGAGCAGCAGCGTCGCGTCGACGAGGGAAGCCAACGGCGACTTCTGATGGTCCTCGATGAAGCGGCCACTGTCGCGTCCCTTGATGAGCTCGATCAACTGGCGGCCACCGTGAGTGGCCTGGGCGTCACGCTGGTGACCGTGGTGCAGGACTTCGCGCAACTGGTTGCCCGTTGGGGACCCCGCGCCGCCACGATCGTCAACAATCACACGACTCGTGTCGTCCTCGGCGGGCTCGCCGATGCGACGGTAGGGACGTATCTTCCCGAGTTGGTCGAGAGTCGCCCCGAGGGGCCCAGCGTGCCGATCCGCCTCCGACCCCGGGGCACGGGCCTGGTGGTGGCCGAGGGCCGACGCGTGTTTCACGTGCGCCTGCGCCCATGGTGGCGCGACCGCCGCCTGCGAGACCGGGGAGTTCGCCCACGGTAACTACGATTTCTCCATGGCTTATCAATCGCTCCTGCTCCAAGAGCAGATCTTGGCGATCGACATCGGTGCCACCAACATCAAGTTCTCACACGTCAACGACATGGGAGTGATGGTGCGCGGGGTGAGGCGACGCCCAACGCCCTACCCGTGTACGCCACCACGCCTGGTTGAGTTCCTCGAAGAGCGCATCGTGAGGAGCGGCTGTCGACGAGTGGGCGTCGGGTTTCCCGGTGAGTTTCACGATGGTCACGTGGTGGCTCCAGGGAATCTCTCTCGACCCGGCGGAGCCAGCACCGACAAGGACCCTGAAATCGACGCGCTCTGGCGAGGATTTCCACTGCAAGACGTGCTGCGCGCGAAGACGGGTCGCGACGTGCGGATTGTCAACGACGCGACGATGGCGGCGCTTGGATGCATCGAGGGCGTCGGCGTCGAGGTGGTGTTGGCACTGGGCACGGGACTGGGTCTGGCGCTCGCCGTGGACGGGAAGCTCCAGCCCGTGCGCGACGTGGGAGCCGAGATATTCCGCGGTGGCAGGACCTATGACGAGACCATTGGCGAACGGGCGCGCTCGCTCGATGAAGAGAGTTGGAACCCCAAGCTCGTAGAGATCGTCGAAAAATTCGCCGATGAGTTTCACGCCACGACGGTGCACCTCGCGGGGGGAAACGCGCGTCGCGTCCTGCCTGGAGAGTTCGAGTACTTCGCGTTTCGAGTGGTGATCAACGGTAACGACGCGCCGATGCGCGGCGCGGCGCGTCTCTTCGCGATGGCCTAAGACGCTCCCGCGGCGAGATCGACCGCCGCCGTCGCCAGAACTCCCGCCACGATGCGACAGGCCGCGTCGTCGATCGCCAAGTCGGGGCTGTGATGCATGCCACTCGAGCCATCTTCGAACGCGCCGTCGACGAAGAGATAGCAGTCCGGCAGGAGATTCGAGAACTCCGAGAAGTCGTCACTGCCCGGTACCGAAGGACACGCCACTACCTTTTCTTCTCCCACCACGGACGCCTCGCTGCGCATCACCCTGGCGGTGACCACCGCGTTGTTGTCAACGGTCATCCAAGAGATCTGACAGTTCCTCACTGAACGTCTGACTTATGGTGGGATGCAACTTAGTACGGCACGAGGAGCTGGAATCGGTGTCGGCTAACATGGTGGGCCAGCAACAACGCGGCTGTAGCTCAGCGGATTAGAGCATCGGTCTACGGAACCGAGGGTCGGGGGTTCGAATCCCTCCAGCCGCACCAATTTTGCAAGGCTTTCGAGCGAAAAGCCAAGGAACGAAGCCATTTTGGCGACGCCACTATCTACCACTATTTCTCACTGTGTCTGGCTATCTTCGGGGCGAGGGCGGGGCGAGATCAAAAACAGCCTAAAAAAGTTTGGCTCACGTTGCTCCAGAAGCACACCCAAGGTCAATTGCTCTCTCGCTTGACAGACATTCCTTAAAGCGCTCTCACAGCGCCAAATAAAAACCTAAAGAAAAGTTGCCGTGTCCCGTCGCGTCCAGACGGTCTTCTCCGAGAGCTCATCGTGAGCTCCAAGGAGAAAACCACCAATGCTACGTACCTCATCCATCCACAAGCCCAGAGGATTTACCCTCCTCGAGCTCACAATCGTCATCGTTGTCCTTGGTATTTTGGCCGCGATTGCCGTCCCGTCGTTCCTCAGTGTCATTGGAAGCTCCCGCACTGGCGTGGCATCTTCCGGTGCCATCTCAACGGCCAATGATGCCATTGCCTTAGCTGCGGAAAGTCACTCGGCTGTATCGGGGGCCAACCTACTCACCGCCATTAGCGAAGACCACGGCCTCGTTTCGCTACTTACTAACCCATCACACAAATAGTGGTGTAATGGCGTTATGATGTTGCTCGTGAGTGATGCGCGGTCGTGGTCTCAGGCGGAGCAGGCGCGGATTCGTCAAACGGCGGTGGCGGCCGTGTTGGACGG
>JBOGFT010000007.1:0-17623 GCA_050701895.1 Acidimicrobiales bacterium | reverse complement strand
GGGTCTCGTGCGGGTGTCGGCCGAGTCGTTCGCCGACGGCGACGACGTGGTGGTGCACCGCGACGATCTCGTCCTTCTTCGACGGCGTTAGCGCCCGTTACGATTAAGGGATGACGACGAGCCCACTTTTGGCCCAAGGCGCCGCCGTCAAGCGCGCGTCACGCGAGCTCGCACAGTCGCCTGACGAGACTCGCCGGGCGGTCCTCGCCCACGTCGCTGATCGCCTCATCGAATCCGAGGGTGAGCTCCTTGGTATCAACGAGGCCGATCTTGACGCCTATCAGGAGTCGGGACCTGGGCGAGATCGCCTGAGACTCGACAGCGAGCGGGTCGCTTCGATGGCCAGCGCGTTGCGCGCGATCGCTCACGGCTCCGATCCACTGTTCGAGGTCCAAGACCAGAGGACCCTGGCCAATGGTCTTCGCGTAGAGCGCCTGCGCATCCCCCTTGGGGTGATCGGCGTGGTCTACGAGAATCGACCCAATGTCACGACCGACGTCGCGGGACTGTGCGTGCGCAGCGGCAACGCGGCGTACCTGCGAGGATCCCAGAGCGCGCAGCGAACCAACGAGTTCTTGGTCAGCCTCTGGCGAGACGCTCTGGAGAAAGAGGGTCTGTCGAGCGATGGCGTCGCGCTGGTGCAAGACACCTCCCACGAGAGCGCAGCGGCGTTCATGCAGATGGCGGACGTCCTGGACTGCTTGATTCCCCGAGGTGGTCCCAGCCTGATCGCGGCCATGCGCGAGCACGCACGCGTTCCCTACGTGCTCGACGGCGACGGGAACTGCCACATCTACGTCGACTCATCGGCCAAGCTGGACCAGGCGCTCGACATCGTGCGCAACGCCAAGACGTCTCGCCCGGGGGTCTGCAACGCCGCCGAGACGCTGCTCGTGCACGAAAGCGTGGCGCCGGGCTTCTTGGTGTCACTCGCCGAGGCGATGCCCAACGTGGAGTTGCGCTGCGACGAGCGAGCGCGCGAGATCCTGCCCGACTCCGCGAGTGCGACCGAGGACGACTTCGCCCGCGAGTTCTTGGATCTCATCCTGGCGGTGAAGGTGGTCTCTTCGCTCGATGAGGCCATCGACCACGTGGCGACGTACGGCACCGGGCACAGCGAGGCGATACTCACTGAGGATCAATCGAACGCGGACGCCTGGGTGCGCCGGGTCGATGCGGCAGCCGTGCTCGTGAACGCCTCCACGCGATTCATCGATGGGGGAGAGTTGGGCCTCGGCGCCGAAGTGGGCATCTCGACCCAAAAGCTGCACGCACGCGGCCCCATGGGAGTTCGTGAACTCACCTGCTTGAAGTGGGTGGTGCGCGGGGAGGGACAGATCCGATGAGCGCGCTCGATCCGAGGGAAGAACTCGCCCAACGCCTCGGTCTCGCCAGCGTGCCTCCGGTGCGCTTCGATTCGCCGTCAGAGGTCCTCCAACTCCTAGCCGCGCACGATTACCTCGCCGACGACGCTATCTCGTCGGTCACGTACCTGGCCGACCGCCTCGCGAAACCAGTCCTGGTCGAAGGGCCGGCCGGAACCGGAAAGACCGCACTCGCCAGAGCGGTCGCCGACTCCATCGGAGCGCGGCTCATCCGCCTCCAGTGCTACGAGGGTCTGGACGAGTCGAAGGCGCTCTATGAGTGGAACTATCGCAAGCAGTTGCTGCGCATTCAGGCTGGCCGGCCCGAGGGGTCGAGCTCCGAAGAGTGGCACGAGCTCGAAGAGGACATCTTCGCCGAGGAGTTCATGCTGACCCGTCCCCTCCTGGAGGCGATCTCCGCGAGGGACCCGGTGGTGCTTCTCATCGACGAGGTCGATCGTGTCGAACTGGAGACCGAAGCGCTGATGCTCGAGATCCTTTCGGAGTATCAGGTGTCGATACCCGAGCTCGGCACCATTCGCGCCCAGCAGATTCCGATGGTCTTTCTGACCTCGAACAACACGCGCGAACTCTCACAGGCTCTCAAGCGTCGCTGCCTCTATCTCTACGTGGGATACCCCAGCGTCGAGCGCGAGCGCGACATCATCCTCTCGCGGGTACCAGGGATCACCAAGACCCTCGCCGAGCAGATCGCTCAAGTGGTTCGCTCACTCCGCTCGCTCGATCTCAAGAAGGCGCCGTCGGTGTCGGAGTCCTTGGATTGGGCGCGCACGCTCGTCGTGCTGGGGCGTGACGAGATCGGTGACGAGGACGCTGCGGCGACCTTGCACATCTTGTTGAAGTACCAGTCTGACATCGAGCGCGCCGCCAAGGAGTTGCTCGGTCGCTCGAGGCCCGTTGCTTAAACTGCTCGGCGACTTCATCGGCGAGTTGCGCGCCGCGGGTATCCCGGTGTCGATGAGCGAGCACGTCGACGCGGCGCGCGCGGTCGACGTGATCGATCTGGGGGATCGCTCCCTGCTGCGCGCCACGCTCGCGGCGACCCTGGTGAAGGACGGCGATCACCTGCCGGTCTTCTACAGCGCCTTTGACGTCTACTTCTCGATTCGATCGTGGGAGGGCGCCGAGGAGCTGCTGGGCGACGAACTGGCGACTCAACAGGAGGGCGAAGGTGCCGCGGGGCCTCGCGGACCCGGTCCACGCGGAAGAGGCGGCGCGGGCGCGATGAGCGCGGCGCAACTGGCCGAGATGCTCTTTCGCGCGTTGCGCGATGGGGATCTCTCGGCGCTGCGGGCGGGGGCGAGTGAGGCCGTGACGCGCTACGCCGGTGTGGAACCGGGCCGACCAGTCGGTGGCACGTACTACCTGTATCGGACGTTGCGGAACTTGGAGCTCGAAGAGATGCGGACGCGCCTGGTGGGCGAGGCGTCGGGTCGTGACGAGTTGAGCCAGCGCCTCGCCACAGATGATGCGCGGGCCCGCATTGAGCAGTTGAAGGCCGAGATCGAGCGCGAGATTCGCGAGCGACTGGTCGAGGATCGCGGGGCCGAGGCGCTCGCCAAATCGGTGCGCAAACCGCTGCCCGAAGATCTCGACGTGATGCACGCCAATCGTGAGGAGATGGCCCAGCTCGAACGGGCTCTTCGCCCGCTCAGTCGAAAGTTGGCGGTGCGTCTCGCCCGCAAGCGGCGCCGACGTCGACGCGGGCCGGTGGACCTACGCCACACCGTTCGAAGGAGCCTGTCGACCGGTGGCGTGCCACTGGATCTTCGCTTCAAGCCGCCGCGCCCCGCCAAGCCGGAGATCTTCGTCATAGCCGACGTCTCAGGTTCGGTCGCCTCATTCGCGCGTTTCACCTTGCACCTGGTGCACGCGATCTCGTCGCAGTTCTCCAAGGTTCGCAGTTTCGTGTTCGTCGACGGTCTCGACGAGGTCACCCACCTCTTCGAGGGGGTGGAGGATCCGGCCGACGCGGTCGCGAAGATCAATGCGGAAGCGGACGTCATCGCCTTTGACGGGCACTCCGACTACGGACGCGCCCTCAGCGTCTTTCACGACCAGTACGCACGTTCGCTGACCAAGCGGTCGACGGTGTTGATCCTCGGTGACGCGCGCAACAACTACCACCAGGCGCACGCCGAGGTGCTGGCCGATCTTCACCACCGGGCCAAGGCCCTCTACTGGTTGAATCCCGAGCCGAGGAGCTACTGGAACAGTGGGGACTCGGTGGTCGCGCAGTACGCGCCGTACTGCGATCGCGTCATTGAGTGCCGCACGTTGCGTCAGCTCGAGGCGTTCGTCGGCGAGCTCGCGTGAGTCGTGCCGAGCGCCTGCCGCCCGAGGGCTTTCGCCAGCGCGGTCCCGTCCCTTCGGGTGCACGCCTCCTCATGATTCGTCACGGTGAGGCCGTCGCCAACGAGAAGGGCCTAGCGGGCGGCCCCTTAGGCGACGGGGGACTGACTGATCTCGGACGGGCTCAGGCCGAGGCGCTGGCCCACCGTCTCCACGTCACCGGAGAGCTGCACGCGTCGAAGGCCTTCTACACGTCGACACTTCCGCGCGCCATTGAGACCGGGGACATCGTATTTCCCGCGATCAACCCCGACCTGGCGCCACAGCGCGAAGAGGACTTGGGAGAGCTGCGCGTGGGCGTCGCGGACGGTTTGACCTGGGAGCAGATCGAAGAGCGCTTCACGCTGCCGAACTGGGACGTGGATCCGGGTCAGATCAACGTGCCCGGAGGAGAGTCGCTCCTGGAGTTCTACGCGCGCAGCGTCGCTGCTATCGAGGCGCTGGTCGAGCGCCATCCGCACGACTTGGTGGTGCTCGTGGCGCACGGAGGGTTCATCGAGCAGGCCATGAAGCTCTATCAGGACCTCGATGGCTCGGTGCGGCTTCGCCCGCGCATCGAGCATTGCTCGATGACCGAGATTGAGTTCAACGACGCCAAGAGGCGCCTGTTGCGCTACAACGACCTCTCGCCGATTGGCGTGGCGTAGCGCTGGAGGTACTCCGCCACGTGAAAGGCCATGTCGAGGCTCTGGGTGGCGTTCAAGCGAGGATCACAGATCGAGGTGTAGTTGACACCCAAGTCGGTCTCGTTAAGCCGCGATCCACCGCCGAGACACTCGGTGACGTCGTCGCCGGTGAGCTCGACGTGGAGTCCGCCGGGCCAGGTGCCGAGCGCCTGGTGAAGAAGGAAGAACTGCGAGGTCTCTGATAGCACGTCGTCAAAGTGACGGGTCTTCTGTCCCCCCGAAGCAACGAAGGTGTTGCCGTGCATCGGGTCGCAGGTCCACAGCACCGCGCGTCCGTCGTCACGCAGCGCTTCCACCAGTGGGGGGAGGAGTTCGCTGACCCGCTCGTGCCCCATGCGCGAGATCAGAGTCAGGCGGCCGGGGACGTTGTCGGGGTTCAACGCATCGACCAGTTGGCGCAACTCATCGACGCCCATGGTGGGCCCGACCTTCAGACCGAGTGGGTTCGACACACCGCGCAAGAAGTTGACGTGCGCCCCATCCAATTGGCGAGTGCGATCGCCGATCCACAGCAGATGCGCCGAGCAGTCGTACCAGTCGCCGGTCAAGGAGTCGCGACGCGTGAGGGCCTGCTCATAGGGCAGGATCAGGGCTTCGTGGCTGGTGTAGAAGTCGACAGCCTGTAGCGATTGATCGTCGTGGAGGTCGATCCCGCACGCCTTCATGAACTGAAGTGCACGCTCGATCTCGTCGGCGATCACTTCGTAGCGCTTGCCCTCAAGGGAGTTGGCGACGAACTCTTGGTTCCAGGCGTGCACGCGCGAGAGCGCGGCGAAGCCGCCAGTGGTAAAGGCGCGCAGCAAGTTAAGCGTGGAAACGCTCTGGTGGTACGCACCGAGCAGGCGCTCGGGATCGGGGCGACGCGCGTCGGCGTTGAACTCCTCGGAGTTGACGATGTGACCGCGAAACGCCTCGAAGCGCTCACCGTTGCGTTCCTCGAACTCATCGGAGCGAGGTTTGGCGAACTGTCCGGCGATGCGGCCCACTTTGATGACCGGGACGCCCGATGCGTAGGTGAGGGCCACGGCCATCTGCAAGATGACCTTCAACTTGTCGCGAATCGCGTCGGCGGAACTTTCGTGGAAGGACTCGGCGCAGTCGCCCGCTTGGAGCAGAAAGGCCTTGGCGTCGGCGACTTGGGCCAACTGGTCCCGCAGGCGACGGGCCTCGCCAGCGAAGACCAGGGGAGGCTTCTTCGCCAGCTCTGCTTCCACGCGGCTGAGGTGCTCGGGGTCGGGCCAGATCGGGCTCTGCGCGACGGGGTGGTCACGCCAGATGCGCGGAGTCCACTCGAGCGAGGGCGATTCCATCAAACAAGCGTAAAGGCTTGGCCGCCAACAAAGCAATCGCGCTTAGGATTCGGCGGTGAAAGATCGCCGTCTCGGCCTCTTTGGGGGTACCTTCGATCCGCCGCACCGGGGCCACGTGGCCGCGCTAGAAGCGGCGTCCTCAAGCGGACGCTTCGATCGAATCGTCGTGACGGTCGCCGGCGATCCTTATCTCAAGAGTCGGAACGTCGACTCGCCAGACCTGCGCCTCGCCATGGCGCACGCCGCCTTTGACGACATTGCGCTGGTGGAGGTGTCGGACCTTGAGATTCGCCGTACCGGCCCCACCTACACGATCGACACCGTGCGCGAACTCCTCGCGAACGCCGACGCCCTCGACCTGATCGTGGGGGCCGATCTGGCCTCTCAATTGAGTGAGTGGCATAAGTCCGACGAGTTGCGCAAACTGGTGGAGGTGGGCATCGTCCCGCGACCCGGATCGACGACACCGTTGCTCAGCGGATGGCGCTGGTACGAGATTTCTATGCGACCGGTGGACCTATCGAGTACTTTCGTAAGGGACATGTCACTGAGCGACGCAGACTTGAAGAACTTCCTGCCGGTCAGCGTTATTCCTCTCTTTATGAGAGCTCGAGGCTAGAGTCGAGGCAATGGCAGTTCGATTATTCGACCTGACGGAACCGCAGTCCACGCGACTGGAGGTTCTGGAGGCTCCGTCGCGACGACAACATGTGCGTCGCCTGAAACAGCGGTACACCATAATTGGCATCCTTGCTACCGCCATTCCTTTCTTCGCCGCATTGGTCGTCGTTGGAGTGGCCCACTGAGTTCGCACGTGGGGTGGCGCGCTGAGTGACACCGTGACGAGCGGCGAGTTGTCTCGCGCCACCTATTCGCCCTACGTAACAACGTTGCTCATCGCGACGGTGGGCGCGACCGAAGAGAAGCTCGGAGATGACACCGTCATTCTGGACGTGCGCGAACTCGTCGACGCCTTCGACGCGCTCGTCGTGACCTCTGGCCGCAACGACCGACAGGTGCGCGCCATCGCCGAGGAGATCGAACGTCTCATAGAGATCGCCCTCGGTGTCAAGCCGATTCGCGTCGAAGGTTTCGACACCGCTGAGTGGGTGGCGCTTGACTACGGCGACGTCATCGTGCACGTCTTTGACGAAGGCACGCGTGAGTTCTACGACCTTGAGCACCTCTGGAACGCCGCGCCCGCGCTACGCCCTCAAACCGCGCGTTAGGCGTTGAGCAAACTCCGGACATCATCCGCCGTCACGAGGGTGGCCTGCTTGCCGCTGGGCAGCAGCACATTCTGCGTGACGCCCGCCACACGAATCTCGAGGCCTCGAATCGCGACCTGTCGGGATGCTCCCACCACGTACGCCGTGAGGACCAGTTGACCCTCGGCGAGCAGCTGCTGCTTTGGGGGCAACGCCGTCAACGGAGTCGCGAAGTTGATGATGGCCGTCGTGCCGACGATATTGGCGGAGATGACGACCAGCGTCTTGGGCAGCGCCGAGGTATAGCCCGAGGACTTCTCGATGTGGGTCGGACCAAGCAGGAGCTGTTCGATGACGGTCGCCAGAGCGGGCGGCGCGGGCACGATGCGACTGGATGGCGCCAGGTGGCCTGTCGCGTCGACGATGTAGACGGCCTGCGTGATGAATCGCACGCGCGCGTGGTTGGTGCCGGGGATCGTCCTATTCAGTAGTCCAAAGGGAACGACCTTGGGCGCGATTCGAATGGGCGCCGCGTTGGGCGCCACGAGCGTGCACCCCGAGAGCGCCAGCGCACCGACGAGGGCGAGCAGAGCCGCGCGGTACTTCATTCGCGCGCCTCCTCAAGGTACGGCAGCAGGATCTCAAAGCGCGCGCCGCCAGAGGGGCTCTCGAGGATTTGAATCGTTCCCCCGAAGGCGCGGACGTGATCGCGCACCAAGGCGAGCCCCAGCCCGGTACCGCGGGCGATGCCTCGGTCATGGGCCGCCCGCCCACGAAAGAACCGCTCGAAGACGCTCTCGCGTTCTTCTTCGGGCACGCCGCTACCGGCGTCGTCGACGTTGATCGCGAGCAGACCGCCCCCCACGTCGATGCAGACCTCGGTGGCGCCACCCGCGTAGTAGTGGGCGTTGTCGATGAGGTTGGCGATGACGCGCTCAAAGCGTCGACGGTCCACCGAGATGACTGGCGAGCCGACGGCGTCGGTAACACTGACCGGCGGCTCCTCGAGCCCGTGGCGTCGAGCCGCCGAGCGAACGGACTGTCGCACGAGTTCCACGGCGCCGACGGTCTCGATGACCAGCGGCACCGCGCCCGCGTCGCTGCGCGCCATCTCGAGGAGGTCCTCCACCAACGACTGGAAGATCGATAGGTCGGCCGTCAAGAGATCCAGGCTCTCCTGGCCGACGGGCGAGAGTTCGCTGCGGTGCTGCTGCAGAACTGACGCGGTCGTGGCGAGGGTGGTGAGCGGCGAGCGCAGTTCGTGGCTGACGTCACTGGCAAAGCGCGCGTCGCGCTCTAGTCGCTCGACCAGTTGGCTCACCATCTCGTTGAAGGACTCGGTGAGCTGGTGAACTTCGCGATCAGCGCGTGTCACCTGAAGGCGAGTCGAGAGGTTGCCCTCGGCGATGGCACCCGCCGCCATGGAGACGCGTTCGAGTGGACGCACCGCCCGTCGAGCCACCCACAGTCCTCCGGCGATGCCGATCAGCGAGGTGACGAGTGCTCCGAGAAGAAGGTTGTGGAGCAACGTGCTGAGTGAGCGTTCGAGGGAGTTCATCGGGAAGACTTCGAAGAACTGTGTTTCGACCGCGGGGATGGGGAGGCCCACGACGAACATGATGTGCCCGTTGATGTTCAGGATCTGCGCGGTCGCCTCGCCCTTGGTCACCAGCGCCACGGTTGTCGCGGGCACGTCCTTGGTGGAGGCGCCCCGACTGCGCGAGAGCCAGTGGTGGTACGTCTGTACGAGGACGCCGGAGTCGGTGGCGTGCTCGATCGAGTTGAGGATGCTCGAAAGATTCGGGGGCGCCGTGTAGAGCGTGGAGCGAACCAGCTCGGCGTTCTCGTAGCTCTCGTGCAGGTCGGTGTGCTGGAGGTCGGTGACCAGCTCGTGGTGCACGCCCTCGTAAGTCAGCGACGCGAAAAGCGCGGAGAGGATCAAGGCTCCGAGGCCAAAGGTCATCAGGAGTCGATAGCGCAGACTCCCTTGACGCATTAGATGACCAGCTTGTAGCCCGTTCCTCGAACAGTTACGAGGTAGGTGGGACTTGCCGGGTCGGGCTCAATCTTCATGCGAAGGCGCCGAATGTGCACGTCCACGAGGCGGCTATCGCCGAAGTAGTCGTATCCCCAAACGTGCTCGAGAAGATCTTCGCGCGACAAGACCTTGCCATTCGCCGCGGCTAGGTCAGTGAGCAGTCGAAACTCCGTCGAGGTGAGATGGAGCTCCGCGCCGTCGCGGTGGCGCACGACGCCCTCGTCGGGGATTACGCGCAGTTCACCGAGTTGAAAGGCAATGGCGCTCTTGTCGGGCCGGCGACGAAGGTGGGCGCGCACGCGGGCCAATAGCTCTTCGGGAACGAAGGGCTTGGTCACGTAGTCATCCGCGCCCGATTCCAGGCCGAGCACGACGTCGGCGGTCTCGTCGCGCGCCGAGACGATGACGATCGGCACGTCACTGGTGGCCCGTAGGGCCTCGCAGGTTTGGAATCCCGTCATGCCCGGCAGCATCACGTCAACGATGGCGACGTCGGAGGTCATGCGCGAGAAGAGCGCCACCCCGAGTTCACCCGTCGGCGCGTCATCTACGCTGAATCCTTCGCCTTCGAACATGAGTCGTAGCGCGGTGCGAATGTGGTCGTCGTCTTCCACAATCAAAATACGAGGCATCCCAACTCCTTCAGACTCCGCCAAGACTACCGATTCGTGTCGCCGGTCCCGAAGGACAGTAGCGTTAAGCCGTGTCGGCTCTTCCTGATGGCGAGAGGCCCACGTCGCGGTGGCGCCTAGAGACCTACGCCGAGACGCTACGCGCCGCTGACCTATCTCCGGCCACCCAACGTGCCTATTTGAGCGATGTGCGGGCCTTTGTGACCTGGGCGCAAGAGCGTGATCGGACTGATCCCGCCTCCATCAACAAGAAGGATCTGCGCGACTACGTGGTCCTCATGACCAACCGCGGGGACGAACGTAGCTCGGTTCTTCGCCGGCGCGCCTCGCTGCGCAGTTACTTCGCGTGGCTGGTGGAGCGAGGACACATCGTTAGCAGTCCCGCGGCGCGACTCCTTGCGCCCAAGGCGTCGCACCATCTGCCGACCATTGTCGTGCGAGAGCAGTTGGACAATCTCTTGGACGATGACTGGGGCGAGGACGAGTGGGCCATTCTCGATCGCGCCGTTTGTGAGGTGCTCTACGGCGCGGGGTTGCGAGTGTCGGAGCTCTGCGATCTCAATCTCAACAGCCTGGACTTCTCTAACGGCCTTATCCGCGTCCTGGGCAAAGGGCGCAAGGAGCGCATGGTGCCCCTGCACCGCAAGGGCCTGGAGGCGCTCAAGCTCTGGATCGACGACGCGCGCGAGGACGTGCTGCACGAAGACTCACCGCGCGACGCGTTGTTCTTGAACCGACGAGCCAAGCGCCTAGGTCCGCGCGACGTCCGGCGTATTCTCGATCACCGCGTCGAGCACGGCCACGTCCATCCACACGCGCTCCGCCACACCTACGCCACCCACCTCGTCGAAGGGGGAGCGGATCTGCGCGTCGTGCAAGAGCTCCTGGGCCACGAGAACTTGACGACCACGCAGATTTACACCCACGTGTCCAAGTCGCGGCTACAAAAGGTGCACTACGACACCCACCCGCGGGGCTAGCGCGCGCCAGCAGATAACATAGACAGGCTCTCCCAAGGTGGGCGGGCAGTGAGTTGTCCCCGTGGTTTCGTACGGTCGCCGTTCGCGGTGCTCTACGGGGTTGAAGCAACCATACGAAAGGAAACTAGATCGTGGCGCTTGTCACTCTGCAGGAACTATTGGACTCGGGCGTGCACTTCGGGCACCAGACCCGCCGTTGGAATCCCAAAATGCGTCGTTACATTCTCGGCGAGCGAAACGGGATCTACCTCATCGACTTGCGCAAGACCTTGGCCGGTATCGAGTCAAGCTACGCCTACGTGCGCGATCTCGTCGCCGACGGCGGGGTGATTCTCTTCGTCGGCACCAAGAAGCAGACCCAAGGTCCCATCGAGGACTACGCGAAGGCTTGCGGCATGCCATACGTCAATCAGCGCTGGTTGGGCGGGATGCTGACCAACTTCGCCACCGTCGCCGGACGCGTGAAGCGCCTCATTGAACTTCGCGCGATGGAGCGCGCCGGTGACTTCAACAACATGCCCAAGCGCGAGGCGCTGCGTCACAGCCGCGAGCTCGAAAAGCTCGACCGCAACTTGAGTGGTATCGCGAACCTCGACCGGGTGCCCGACGCCATCTTCGTGATCGACACGAAGAAGGAGCACATCGCGGTCACCGAGGCGCGCAAGCTCGGCCTGCCGGTCGTCGCCGTCGTGGACACGAACTGCGACCCCGATGTCATCGACTTCGTGATCCCGGGCAACGACGACGCCATTCGCGCGGGCGCGTTGCTGTGCCGTCTGATGGCCGACGCCGTCACCGAGGGACGCTATATCCGTCAGAATCGCCCGGCGGTGGTGGTGACTCCGACGCCCACCGCTGCCGTCAGCGCATAGCACTCACCAATTCGAAGAGGAGAACCCCAGGTGACAATCACCGCCAAAGACGTACAGAACCTGCGCCAGTCCACGGGCGTGGGCATGATGGACGCGAAGAGAGCCCTCGAGGCGAACGAGGGCGACATGGAAGCCGCCATTCAGTGGCTGCGCATTCAAGGTCTCGCCTCGGCCGCGAAGCGCGCTGCTCGCGACGCGAGCGAAGGCGCCGTGGCGGTGGTGCGTGACGGTAGCGTCGCCGCCATCGTAGAGCTACGTTGCGAGACGGACTTCGTCGCGAAGTCCCAGGAGTTCGTGGCGTTGGCTGATGAGATCGCGGCGGAAGTCGTCGCGGAGGGCGACGAGTCCATCGTCCACTTCAAGGAGAACATCGACACGATGTTGACGACGCTGAAGGAAAACATCTCTATCGGGCGCGTCTATCGACTGGAGGCGGGTCCCGATGAAGTTATCGAGACCTATCAGCACTTTCAGGCCAATCATGGCGTCAACGCCGTCATCGTGGTCGTCAAGGGGGCCAGTGAGGATGTCGCTCACGAGATAGTGCTGCATATCGCCTTCGCCAGACCGCTGTACTTACGTCGCGAGGATGTGCCTCAAGCCCAGATCGACGCGGAGCGCACGACGATCGAAGAGATCACGCGCAACGAAGGCAAGCCCGAGGCGGCGTGGCCCAAGATCATTGAAGGTCGACTGAATGGCTGGTTCAAGGAGCGGGTCCTCTTGGAGCAGCCCTTCGTGAAGGACGAAAAAGAGACGGTGGCAAAGTTCTTGAAGGGTGCAACGATAACCGCGTACGCTCAAGTAGTCATCGGGGAATAGGTCGTCTTAGTGCGTCGAATGGTTCTGAAACTTTCGGGCGAAGCCTTGGCTTCTGCCGCGAGCGACGAGACCATTGATGCGACGACAGTTGACTTCCTCGCGATCGAAATCGCGGCGGCTATGGAGCGGGGGGGACTTGAGATCGCCGTCGTCGTCGGTGGCGGCAATATTTGGCGCGGTGCGACCGGCGCGATGGCCGGCATGAACCGCGCGAACTCCGACCTCATGGGCATGTTGGGCACGGTGATCAACGCCCTCGCCCTGCAGGACGCCATCGAGAACCACGGGCGCCCGACCCGTGTGATGTCGGCCATCAACATGGACCAGGTCGCCGAGCCCTACATTCGTCGCCGCGCCGTGCGCCACTTGGAGAAGGGTCGCGTGGTCATCTTCGCCGCCGGCATGGGCAACCCGTACTTCACGACCGACACCCCGGCCGCTCAGCGCGCCGCGGAGATCGAAGCCGAGATTGTGCTGAAGGGAACCCACGGAGGGGTGGACGGCGTTTACTCCGAGGACCCCCGCGTCAATCCCGACGCCGTCAAGTTCGACGAAATATCTTTTGACGAAGTGATCGCGCGCAACCTGCGCGTCATGGATATGACGGCTATCACGTTCTGCAAAGACAACCATCTACCACTTCGAGTTTTCGACCTGATGGCTGATGGTAATTTGGGTCGCGCCCTCGATGGTCGCCCCGTCGGTACGCTGGTGAAGTAATGACGAATGAACTGGTTGAACTGGTGATGGAAGACACACGCGAGAAGATGGCGCGCGCCATCGAGCACGTGAAGACCGAGTTTGGCGCGGTGCGCACCGGCCGGGCGTCATCCACGTTGATCGATGGTCTCTTGGTTGACTACTACGGAATGGAGACACCGCTCAAGCAACTCGCGAACTTCTCGGTACCCGAGCCGCGCCTCCTAGTGGTCTCGCCCTTTGACAAGTCATCCATCGCGGCGATCGAGAAGGCGATCGGCAACGCCAACCTCGGCTTGACGCCGTCCAGCGATGGCCAGGTCATTCGACTCAACTTTCCCGCGCTCACCGAAGAGCGACGCAAGGACTTTGTCAAGATGGTGAAGAACAAGGCGGAAGAGGGGCGCGTCGCGCTGCGCGGGGTGAGGCGCCACGCTCGACAAGAGTTGGAGAAGCTCGAAAAGGAAGAGGGCCTCTCGAGTGACGAGATTGAGCGACTCGAGATCGTCCTTGACAAGATGACTCAAGACGATGTCGCCATCGTTGACGCGATGCTCGTGCATAAGGAGCAGGAACTTCTTGAAGTCTGACGACGAAGGCCCCTTCGACGACGAGCCAACTGGTCAGTTCCCGGTGGCCAGTTCCAGCGACTCTCGCGTCACGATCACTGGCGCCGAAGTCGCTTCGGGCGTCGGTGACGAAGCGCCGGTCGTCGATCCGGCAACTCTGTTGCCCCACTGGACCGACGCGCCGACCGGCCAGGTGCCGATCGTCGTCGCGCGCGAGACGGCCAAGGACGACGATCCTTGGGCGGGCGTGCCCGCACCCGCGTGGCGCGAGGGCGAAGCGGACTGGGTAGCGCACGAGGGTCAGTTCGACGCGTCGTTCCTGGCGGGTGAGGCGAAAGTCGATGACGCCCGGCCCTGGGAGTTCAATCTCAGCGAGGAGCCTGTCGAGGAGGACGAGCCGCCCGTGGAGGCGCCGCGTCCGGCGCCGCTGCGCAGCCAACGCACGCGCCGCCACGTGACGGCGAACCCCCTGGCCGGCCGCGCCGTGCGTCAAAGTTCGAATAACGTCTCGATCGCCACCTTGACCGGCGTCTTGCTCGCGATAGTCGTCTTTGGCGTCTTCTTCGCCGGTCCTCTCGCTTTGACCGTGCTCATGCTGGTGGCCTGGGGCTTCGCGGCGGCGGAGGCGTTTGCGGGCTTTCGCACGGTGGGAGCGCATCCCGCGACCATTCTTGGCATCGTCGCGGTACTGACCCTCGGCGTCGCGGTCTACAACAAGGGCCTGGTGGTCGTGGGTGCGGTGAGCGTGCTGCTCGTGATCTTCGGCTTCATCTGGTACATGAGCGCTCCTCAGAAGATCGACGTCCTCGACGGCCTGGGCGCCACGATATTCGTCTACGCCTGGGTGGGCATCCTGGGCAGCTACGGCATCGTGATGCTCGCGCCACACACCTATCCAAGTCGAAACGGCATGGCCTTCGTCTTTGGCGCGCTGGCGTTGACGGTCTGCAACGATGTGGGCGCGCTCTTCATCGGACGATGGTTCGGTAGTCATCCGCTCAACGCGGCGCTGTCGCCGAACAAGACCATCGAGGGCACCGTCGGTGGGACGATTCTCACGCTGATCGCGGGCGTTCTGCTATTGCCGGTGGAAAATCCTTGGACGATCACCCACGGGCTCGAGGCGGCGGTCGCTATCTGCGTCGTGGTGCCACTTGGCGACCTCTTCGAGTCGATGGTGAAGCGTACGCTCGGGCTCAAGGACTTCGGGCGTCTCTTGCCGGGACATGGGGGTCTGCTTGACCGCGTCGATGGACTGTTGTTCGCGCTGCCGACGATGTACTACCTCCTGCACGTCATCAAGTTGAGCTAGCGATGTCGCCTTCGCGTCAAAGCGTGGCGCTGCTGGGCGCAACAGGATCGATCGGCGCGCAGACCCTCGACGTGTTGCGCAGCGAACGCCAGCGCTTCGAGCTGGTGTCGATTGCCGGCGGTGAACAGCTCAGCGAGCTCGCGGCGATTGCGCGCGAGTTCGGCGTTCGCCAGGTCGGCGTTAAGACGAAAGCGCATCGCGCGACGTTGGCCGACCTGCTTTCACACGACGTCACGATCGTCGTCGGTGACGAGGGCCTCGAGGAACTCGCGCGTGACGCCGACGTCGTCGTCAACGCCGTCTTGGGCTTCGCCGGATTGCCGGTGACTCTCGGCGCGCTCGCGGCGGGCAAGAGGCTCGCGCTAGCGAACAAGGAGTCGCTGATCGCGGCCGCCCCGCTGGTAGCGCAGGTGCGCGCGACTCCCGGCGCGCAACTGTTGCCCGTCGACTCAGAGCACTGCGCCATCTATCAATGCCTCGCCGGTGCGCCGCAGCGTCCGGGGTATCCCGATGTGCGTCGACTATTGCTCACGGCGTCGGGCGGGCCGTTCCGGGGGTGGTCAGTGGAGCAACTGAAAAGTGCCACCAAGGACGACGCACTGCATCACCCGACGTGGTCGATGGGCGCGAAGATCACCATCGACTCGTCCACGCTGATGAATAAGGGCCTTGAGGTGATGGAGGCGACAGCGCTGTTCGGCATCGACGTCGACCGGGTGGAGGTGGTCGTGCACCCCCAATCGATCGTGCACTCGATGGTCGAGTACATCGACGGCTCGACGCTCGCCCAACTCTCGCGCCCCGACATGCGTCTGCCCATCGCCTATTGCCTCGGCGCGCCCGATCGACTTGATCACGGATATGGTCGAATGGACTTTTCGACCTCGATGGAACTGACCTTCGAAGCGCCCGACCCCGAGGCGTTCCCCGCACTGACTCTCGCCTACGACGCTGCGCGGCGCGGCGGCGCTGCACCGGCATGGTTGAGTGCGGCGAATGAAGTCGCGGTCGATGCGTTCCTTAAGGACGAGATAAGTTGGTGCGACATCGTTCCTGTGGTGGCCGAGACGATGGATCACTACGACGGGCAGCAACTGGATTCGTTGGCCTCGTTGTACGAGAACGACGACGTCGCGCGCAGATTGGCGGGCGCTAGCCTTAAAAAGTAGCCATGAATTCCGTGCCCTTGCGCCAATCGCCACTGGCGCTGTTCGTCGGTGTGATCGTCTTCGTGGGTCTTCTCACGCTGCTGGTCGGCTGGGCGCTGCCGCTCGTGATCTTCCTCATCCTTCTCATGGTGATGGGTCACGAGTTCGGTCACTTCATCACGGCCAAGCGCGCCGGCCTGCTGGTGACCGACTTCTTCGTTGGGTTTGGCCCGATCCTCTGGTCGACCATTCGCGGCGAGACGAGGTACGGGATTCGCGCCCTGCCGCTGGGTGGATACGTGAAGGTTCCGGGCATGACCTGGGGTGCACCAGTCCCGCCCGACGAGGAGGCGCGCACCTATCGCGATGCGTCCTATCCCAAGAAGGTGATCTTCGCCTCAGCTGGTTCGATCATGCACGTCATCATGGCGCTCGTCCTCGCCTGGGTCGCCTTGACCTTTATCGGGACGCCGTCGACGACGCACGTGGGAGTGGCGTCCTTCACACCTTGGCAAGGTCACAGGGAGAACGCCGCGCAACGAGCGGGCCTGCACGTGGGCGATCAGATCGTGAAGATCGACACGACCACGATCACAAACATCGATCAGCTGACGAACATCTTGCACGGCTCGGCCGGCAAGCGGCTCGTCTTGGTTGTCGATCGCGACGGGCGCTATCTCACCCTGCACGCGACCCCAGTGAATGGGCGCACGATCAAAGAGGGTGGACAGCGCCTTCCCGCGCACGGGTACATCGGCATCGAGGTTGAGGACCTGACGGTGCACACGTCGCCCTTCGCCGCGATACCAGACTCCTTCACCCAAGTCGGCGGGTACATCGGTGATGCGGCGCACGCCATGGTGCACGTCTTTTCACCCGGCGAGTTCGCCAGCCTCTTTCATCAGGTGACCAACGCGAAGGCCGCCACTAATCCAAAGAACCAGGACGCGCGACCCGAGTCGATCGTCGGCGTCGTTCGCATCGCCGCCCAGGGCGCGCAAGCGGGGGCATTGCCACTGATCACGATCTTGGCGGCGGTGAATATCTTTGTCGGGGTCTTGAACATGCTGCCCATGCTCCCCCTCGACGGCGGGTACGTGGCCATCGCCACCTACGAGCGACTCCGATCGCGCCGCGGCGTGCGCTATCGCGCCGACATCAACAAGCTTGCCCCGGTCGTCTACGCCTTTATGAGTGTGCTGTTGGTGCTCTTTGCGTGCACGTTGTATTTGGACATCGCCCACCCGATCCCGAACCCGTTCTGATGAGGTGCATGGGGCCACTCCTAAACGCGGCAGACTAGAGCCATGGATGTCACCGCCAGTTCCCTAACGCCCCGTCGCGTCACCCGTCAGATCAGCGTCGGTTCGGTGAAGGTGGGTGGCGACGCCCCCATCTCGGTGCAGTCGATGACGACCACCAAGACGGCCGACGTGGAGGGCACCCTCAGCCAGATCTACGCCCTGGCGGCGGCTGGGGCGGACATCGTCCGCTGCACCTGCAACGAGCAGGCGGCCGCCGTCGGGCTGGCCCGGATCGTGCCTCGCTCGCCCGTGCCCATCGTGGCCGACATCCACTTCCACCACGAGATGGCCCTGGCGGCGCTCGAG
>JBOGFT010000006.1:0-32075 GCA_050701895.1 Acidimicrobiales bacterium | reverse complement strand
TTCCACGGGGGTTCTTCCAATCTGCAGGTGTCAACTACCAACAGAATTGCAGAGCCTCCGCCTTTTCTTTGAACCACCGCCTTCCGAAGCAGATTCCTCTAGACCCCGCTCATATCCGAAGTGCCGGTAATCCTACTTTTGAGCCTTGCTCCCCATCTTCCAATCCGGGAAAGTCTGGCGATCGACGGTCTCGCGGCGTTCGTCGGTGGTGGTTGGTGTTCGCTTAACTTCTGGCGCTGCCGGCACGCACATTGTGCGGTAACCGGGTTCGGTTGGCTTGCACTCGCGCTCTTCGCATTTATCGAAAGCGCGATCGGTCACAGTGTCATCGGCGGAAACGAGGAACCGGTCTTGCTTGGGGTGTTGGCAGCGGGACTCGCCTTCGAGGCCATCTGGTATCTCCTCAAACGCACGAGCGCTGTAATCATCTCGCCCGCGAAGACACGCTGACTGCACGCCCCGTCTTAAGAATGACGTCAAGGATCGCGTTGTGTGACTTCCTCGCCCAGTCAGCGACTTCGAGCCGGACGACTGGTGAAAGAGTGCAAAGCTGACCGTATTCTCTGGGCACCCTCAGACGGAGGTATCATCTCATTTCCGCCGAACGCCAGGCGATCTTGACGGATGATCGAAGTGATCGACATCAGGGCATTCCCCGGCGATCACGCAAGGTCGGTCCGTGAGACTCCGTCTACGCCACCGCGAGCCCTGCCTCGCTCGGTGAAGAAGCGGCCGATGCCAACTGACCCGCCGATGCCCAGCACGATCGCCGCCAAGGGCAGGATCTGATCGTAGTTGTAAGCGGTGGAGTACGTCGTTTGACGGATGATCAGCGCCGTTCCAGCCGCCTGGATGAGGAACAGTGCTGCCCACAAATAGCTGGTGACGTACATACCCGTACGGAAAGCGCTGTAGTTGTCCCACATAGCGTCGAAGTTCGCCATACCTTCGTGGGTGCCGTCGGTGCCGTACCGCTGCGCCATGTAGAACACCACCGGCTTGCGAGCCAGCACGCACGATCCCAAGAAGATCAGACCAATTAGGGCCGTTGCCGCGCAGTCCTTGTAAAGCAACAACTTGGGGGTGGTGCTCCCCGCGACAGCGATGATCGCGGACACCGCGGTGAAGGCGAAGATCGCAGCCGAAGCCCCGCTGAACTTGCGGGCCTTGGCCCAGATGGCGAGCCCGCCCACGACTGGGCCGATACTGCCCGCTAGGTAGCTGACCACATCACTGGCGCCTAACCGCCGGGCGAGATGAAATAATCCGATGGCGCCGCCGATCTCGACCATCGTGACGAGAGAATTGAACCACATGCCCTTCTTGGCTGAATGTGCCTTGAGGTTCCGAGCGATCTGGTCGTGCACCGTCGGCTCATGGTCGGTCATCATCGAACAATACGGCGAGCGCGGCCATCGCTGACTTATGTCCTGGTGCCCTCCGTCATGAATCTATTCGGCCCAGGGAAATTCTGTCGAGCCGCGGACCGGAGGTGTTCTGTTGTGAGTGCACTCGCTTTGGTCATTGCTGTGTCGAGTAACCCTCCCAGCGAGGGACCGCACGGTTCGGCGCCATACCTCGCGCTTGTCGCGTGTGTCTCGATCCTTATGCTCCGTGCCCCGAGCCCTTTCAAGCCGTGCAAGGGTTCAATATGGCTGTCGGCGCGATCAGTCATGAAGTCCAATCCTTGTTTGTGAGTTTTCGAAGTCGTCGAGATAGATACTCGAGTTGGGCGGTGAATGAAGAGTTGCATCCAAGTTCATGCGATGAAGTGCCCGAAAGAATGTCGGGCACTTCACGTTTGGATGTCGGCCCTTAAGGAAACCGCGCGGAAAGATGCCGGTTCGGCTCGTCCTTTACATGAGGTGACGAGCGATGGCCCCCACGACGTCGCCTCATGGTGTGAAGCGCTCGATGAGGTCAAGACCCACGGCCAGGCACTGGGTACTTGTCGGGCAGTCCACGGCGCTAAACCCGGCGTAGCGGCCGCTTGAGGCGATCGGCCTTATTCCGATGAAGGACGTGCCGCTGAAGTACATCGACCAGGGCTCGCTCGCCGAACCTGAGGCGGGGTTGAGGGGGTTCACCTGACCCACGACCACGCAGTTATTTTGAGCCATGCAAGCTACACCCGAATATCCCACGACGTCGCCGTTGATTGATGTGGCGCAGGACGTCGATCCGCAGTTTCCCACGGGTGAACCGGTGACGGGCACGCTCGACCAGGACACCCCCTTCCAGATCATCATCCCGGTGTCGCCGCCGCTCGCCACGCAATAGCTCACTGACTCACAGTCGACGGCCGTGAATCCCACGGTCGTGGTCGGGTCGGCGACGCTGCGCCACGTCGAGCCCGTCATGCGCAGCATCACTGCCGCAGCGTGGGCGACGTTCGGCGACCCGAGCGCCCAACAGAGCGTCGCGCTCGGGCAGGCCACCGCGTCCAGTGTGTCGTTGGCGCCATTGGGCACGCTCACGTTAATCCAGTGAGATCCCGAGAGTCGAAGGACCACGGGGTGCTCGACGCTGGTCGCCGCTCCGGTGAAGCCCACGGCGTAGCACACGGCGGGGGTAGCGCACGCGACGGCTATGAGGTCGTCCCCCTCACCGCTCATGTAGGGAGAGGGACTCGCGACGCGCCCCCACGAGTGACCGTTCCAGTGCTCAATCGCGTTATCGAGGCTCGATCCGATCTCCACGTAGCCGACCGCCCAGCAGCTCGACGTGCTAGCGCAGGCGACCCCGTACAGACCTCCCTTCAAATTCCCCCCCTCTACGACCGACCACGTCGTGCCGTTCCAGCGAGCGACCACCCCCGAGTCGCCGACCGCCCAGCAGAGCGTCGAGGACGGGCACGTGATTGCGTTTAAACCCTTCGTGGAAAGACCCGAGGGGACACTCACGCGTAGCCACGTCCCCTCCGACGTCGTCGTGGTCGCTGGAGGACTTGACGGTGGGGTTGTGGAGGTCGGGGTCGTGGTGAAGAGAATCGACATCGTCACGGGCGAGGTCGTGTAGCCACTGGCTGAGGACGCGACGCCCACGTAGTAACCGGTGCCCGGGGTGAGGCTATTAAACGCGCACGTCAGGGTCGAGGCGCAGGCGACGGGAGCCCCTTCGGCCACGTCGGCTGCGCTGTAGAGCTGGAGGATCGACGACGTCGCGTCGGGGTCCGATATCAAGACCACGGTGATGGATGTCGAGGTCACGGCGAAGGTCCCAATAACGGGCGCGTTGAGCGTCGTGGATCCCGCCGACGCGACGCCCCCCCAGGCCGTTAACGCCACCATCATTGCTAAGACACAAAGACGCCGTACCATCGGTGACCTCGTTTCAATGTTTAGTGACTATAGTCTCACGTCGCGATTCGGGACCGAGCTTGGCTCAAAGCGCGCCATTTGTCGATTGGGCGACTGTCGGCTCACGTTGATTTTCTGCGCCGTCTCGGTGGTTCCTGTCCCATTGACCGCGCTTTTGAAACTCGGCGGATTTGTCTCGAGTGCTGAAAGAGGTTCCGTGACTTTTGATGGACCAAGGGCAGATCGGCCTTAGCTCCAGAGACATACACGCTCTAAACGGGCTATCGGCCATCAGCGATCTCCAGTTCGAACGATCGTCCAGTACCGTCACGCCAGCCAGGCATCGCCCCTCATCACCACCCAGTCGTCGATCTTCGCGTCATCGCGCCAGACTTGAACACGGCTGAGACGCATGACCGGCAACATCCAACTCGTGTTTGCGGGTTCCAGCCGGTACGGTCAACGTAGGGCGTCAACAGGGGCCCGACCTAGTGAGTCTGCTTTCGGCACCCTTAGGAATCAAGCCATCGACGACTGAGAAGATCGGTCAGTTTGACTCGGCCGCGAATGTAAAGGTAACTTGACTTTTACGCTGATGTCAAGTAAACTTTACATAATGAGAAATCGCCTTCGGGAATATCGCAATCTTGGAGGGCTCTCCCAAGCCGAGATCGCTTCAGGGCTGGGCGTTTCGCGCCAGACGGTGATTGCCATTGAAAGCGGTCGATACTCGCCGTCGCTCTCGCTCGCCTTTCGTATTGCTCAGTACTTCGAGGTGCCGATCGAAAAGATGTTCGAACCTGATGAGGAGAAACCATCATGAAAAAGCCTGGGCGATCGCGCCTCATTAGACCGGCCGCGGCAGGAGTTCTCGGCACCGCAATTGCCGGCGCGACCGCGGTCGGATCGAGTTGGGCCAACGCCTTCATTCTCGAGCTCTTCGTCGTGCTGATATTTGTGGGACTGTACGCCGTGGGTGGAACGAGCAGCGATGTCGGAGCTGTTATTGGTCGCCGTGAGGACGAGCGCCAGAGAATCGTCGAGCAAAGGGCCCTCTCGCTTTCGATGAAGGTCATGTACGCGGCCGCCTTTGTATGCGCTGCGATCGCCATTGCGTTGAAGGAAAACTATTGGCAGGCGGACGTCATCGGTACCTGTGGTGGTGTCGCTTTCTTCGTTGGACTTCGTCTCTTCGGACACGCTGAGCCCTTAGATGATCTCTCCGACCATGGGTCAGGGGAGTGAGTATGCGCGCGCGAACTCGATCTCCGAAGCGTCGGCTGTCAGTAGATCTCCTCGGTGTCCTTCAAGGCGCCCTGGCACTCGCGCTGATTTTGCCGGCCCTAGCCCTTGTGCCACTCGCGACACCAGCGGTCGCGGCGACGCCATCGCTGTCGAGCCGACTTCTCTCGATAAGTGACATGCCACCGGGCTGGCGGGCGGTGCACCACGTCGACAAGAAGGACTTCACTGGGACACTCTGTTCAGCCTCCTTGACTGGAACCAAAGGCTGGAAAGAGGTCCACCACGAGTTCACTCAGGGTCCCACAGTGCCCTCGGTTGACGAGGCGCTCTTCAGCGGGCCGAGCTTCGAGACCGTCTGGAGAAAGAACACTCACGAGCTCTCTCAGTGCCACCACGCGACGCTGAGCATCGACGGGGCGAAATACGGCGCTACCATCTCGAATCTTGCCCTACCTTCAGAGGGAACTGCGTCGCTGGCCTTTCAGTGGGCCTACACAGTGTCGGGTATCGCGTTCTGGACCGATCTCGCGCTCATTGACGTTGACGGCGTCGAGCTGTTTCTCACCTACTCGGACATCGCTTCGCCACCACTCGCGTCGTTCGAGGCGTACGTAACTTCCGCTTTGGCAAAAGTCAACGGCGCCTCAGGTCGTGTGGTCGACGCCGCGTCGGTCGCCTCATCACCAGTGATGATCGCGCACACGCGATTGGGCACAATCGGTTATCGGACACTCGGAAGCGGCCCAAGCTTGGTCATGATTATGGGCTACGCCGGCACGATGACCACTTGGGACCCACTCTTCGTCGATGCTCTGGCGCAGCACTTTCGCGTCGTGATCTTTGACAATGCGGGCATGGGCGATACGAGGAAGTTGTCCAAACCGCTGACCATCGACGCAATGGCCAACCAGACCAGCGCGCTGATCTCGGCGCTCGGTATCTCAAGGGCCGACATCCTTGGTTGGTCGATGGGTGGCATGATCGCCCAGGCCCTCGCGGTTTTACATCCGACGCAAGTTAATCGACTCGTGCTCTGCGCGACGTTTCCAGGTACAGGAAAGATTGATCGGCCTCTTCAGGCGGTGGTGAATTCGCTGACGAATCCGAGCCTCCCTCAAGCGGAAACCGCGCTCTTTCCCGCCAACCAGCGGGTCGAGCTCCTCACCTACCAGCTCGCTCTCAGCCGATATCCAACGGGACGCTCTATTTCGGCGGCGGATATTGCCGCGCAGGCCTCAGCGATCACAAAGTGGTGGGACGGTGCGGACCCCGCGGGAAAAATAACTTCGTCCATCAACGTTCCCACACTGGTGGCCGACGGGAAGCGCGACAACCTCGATCCCTCAGCTAACGACCGCGCCCTCGCGAAGATCATCCGGGGGGCACGTTTGAGCCTCTATTCTGATGCCGGTCACGCCTTCCTCTTCCAGGACGAATCAATTTTCGCCGCAAAGGTAGAGTCGTTTCTCCTCTGAGGAGAGGGTTCGATCAAATTGATATAACGCGGTGCCGGGGTCACCCGCGATGCTGTAGCAGGCGTACGACGTCATTTCGTAGAAGTGTGACGCTCAAAGGCAATCATGAGGTATCAATGGATTACGCCGAGAAGGGGGTAGTGGTACTTTTCGGACATGCTCCGGTGCAGCCTAATGAAGGGAAGGGGTCACGTCAGAGTGCGACAACTATCGCCCGCGCGTAGAAGAAAATCGGTTATAGAGGGTCACCATGCCCCACGTCGCCAGCATGAAGCCGTAATTGAGCAACCGGGCCGCGAAAATCGCCAAATCCAGCATCATCCAGAAGCTGTAGTAGAGCGAGATGAAGGCGATGTAGAACGGCATCAGCCACAGCGACATGATGACCACGCGCTGACGCCGACGAGGCTTCGGCAGGGGCGCGAAGAGTTCATTGTAGGCCCGAGCAGCGCGGAGTTTCCACATCTTGCGGCGCGCCGCGCGGAGGGTCGTGATGTTTCGGCACACACCACGATCGTAGGGCACGACGCGCAACACATCCAGTGCCACGGCCTCCTCTTTCGAGAGGTGCCAATTCTTGCTCGGGGACTACTGTGATATCGGCGAAGGAGAAGGGTGAAGGATGAGCGACCACCTCGACTGGAATAAAACAATCATCGATGAGTTTCGAGCGAAGAAGGGAGAACTCGGCGGCCAGTTCGAAGGCGCTCCAGTGCTCTTACTGCACACAACAGGCGCCAAGACTGGCGCCGATCGCGTCAGCCCGATGATGTACTTGGATCTGGATGGTCACACGTACGTCTTTGCCTCCAAGGCAGGCGCTGACGCTAATCCGGACTGGTTCCGCAATCTCGTAGCCGATCCCGAGGTGAAAGTCGAACTTAGAGCTGAGACGTTCGACGCCAGGGCCACTCCACTCGAGCGTTCTGAGCGCGATCGCGTCTACGCGATTCAAAGCGAGCGCTTTCCGGGTTTCGCCGAGTACCAGGAAAAGACGACCCGAGTGATCCCCGTCGTCGAGCTCGTTCGCTCCTAGTTTGATGGGCTAATCGGAACGACGGAGAAGGTTCCGCCCGGGCCGGAGAGACCGTTGCCGTTGCCCGCCGTACCCGCGGCGAGGAGCGAGCCATTGCGAGTGAGAGAAACCTTCTCCCTGGAGTACTCGTACAGCGGCTTGCCGTCGTAGGTCACTTGGAGCGCGCCGTCAGCGAGGTGCACGACGCCGACCCTCTTCGCGCTGAGCTCGTGCTCTGTTGGCGCTGAGGTCGTGAGGACCGGAACCCATTCGGGCGCGCACGTCGCCGAACAGACCCCTCCGCTATAGGAGTACACGGTCACGGCAAGCGGGTTGATGTTGGGGTCCTGTTCAACGGCCACAACGCGATGACCATTGGCCAGGGTGCCCGCTTCTATGGCAGCCACTCCCGGATCCGAGGCTCCATACTTCGACGAGACCAGGCTCCAGTATCCGTGCCAAGGAGCGAGGGGGCTCACGGTTTCGAGGTAGTCCTCGCCTAGCGGTCGAAACGGGGCCAACGGTGGATCAAAGAGGTACAAAGGGTGGCCGCCGTAGGTGACCTGGGTACCGATTCCTCGACGGTGAATCGTGCCGAGCAGCTTTTGGTTGACGCCCGAGCCAGCGACGGGCCGGCTCGTCGTCGTAAAAGCCGGCCAGTCATCTGACGCGATGTCACGAACCATGTCGCTCATAGGTCCCGTGCAGCTCATTTCCAGCTTCGCGTTGGGGTCAAGGTCGTAGCCGGCGGCCTGGGTGGTGCCGCATCCCAGGTGCCGGCCCACATCGCCACTGAACTCATAGAGGGGGAAACCCGCCAACACTCCGCCCTTGACGACCAGCACGGCCCCGTACGCCTTTGTCGTGACAACACCGACTCGGGAGCCGCGCGTCGGTGACGCGCGAAAGACGAGAATCAGGATCACGACCGCCACAACGACCACGGCCGCGACGACTCGCAGCGTCCAGCGCGTCGGCCACCGCCAGATGCGTGTCGCGCCCCCCGCCGTCATCGACGAATTACGAGCGTTCGGTGCTCGCGCTGGAGGACGATCGAGTGCGCTTCAGCGCTCCCTTGACCATGGACGCGCCGAATCCGAATATCCACGCCGAATTCTTCTCCGCGTCGTTCAGCAGTTCGTCGAGCGCGTCCACGAAGATGTCAATCTCTTCCTCGCCAGCGATAAGTGCGGGAAGCAGTTTGATGATGTTCACATTGTCGGCCGCGACTTGGGTCAAGACGCGGTGCTTTTGAAACAGGGGTACCACAAGGGTCTGGGTGAACATCGCCGTCCTCGTCGCCTCGACCGCGCGCCAGCGTCGCTTGAGAGCGGGGGTACTCGGAGCGCCGAACTCGATGCCGATCATCTGACCGCGACCACGCACTTCGCGGACGTACTCATGGCGGTCATTCATCTCGCCCAGCTTCTTATGCCAAAGGTCGCCCATCGACGCGGCGTGTTCTACGATGCCCTCGTCGTCGAAGACCGACAGCGTCGCGAGTCCCGCCACCATGGCCAATTGGTTTCCCTTGAAGGTCGTGGAATGAACCATCGCGCGTTCCATCGAGCTGTAGACGCTGCGAAAGATCTTGTCGCTCGTGAGCATCGCCCCTACGGGCACGTACCCGCCCGACAGCGCCTTGGAGACCGTAATGATGTCGGGTTTCACGCCAAAGTGCTCGAAGGCGTAAAACTTTCCCGTTCGCCCGATCCCGGTTTGGACCTCGTCGCAGATGAAGAGTACTCCCGCTTCCCGGCAGGCCCCCTCAAGCGATTGCCACACGTCAGGGTCCAGTTCGTAGACCCCTTTACCTTGAATCGGCTCCATGATGAAGGCGGCGACGTCGCCACGACGAATCTCAGCGCGCAACGCCTCCACGTCACCAAAGGGAATCTCCGTCGCTCCGGGCAGCATCTCGCCGAAGCCCCTTTTGAACTCCGAAGACCCGTTGAGTGCCAGCGCCCCCATCGTGAGGCCGTGATACGCGTGAGCGTGATAGCAGATGCGCTGACGGCTCGTGTGGGCTCGGGCGAATTTGATCGACGCCTCTACGGCCTCGGCTCCTGAATTGCAGAAGTACACACGCTCGATCTGCTCGGGGCTGCGCATGACCAACTGCTCCGCCAGCAGTCCGGGAAGCAGGGCGCAGTCCATCTGCACCATGTTGGGCAGGTCCGCGTCGAGGGCTTGATGCAGCGCGTCGCGCACAACCGGGTGGCTGCGACCGAGGGCGAAGACGCCGAACCCGCTCAAAAGATCGAGGTACTTCGCTCCTCTTTCGTCGTAGAGATAGCAGCCCTCGCCGCGCTCGTAGAAGCGATCGAATCCGAGGGTTTTGATCACCTTCGCCAACTGCGGGTTCATGTATTTACTGTGGAGTTGAAAATTTTCGGCGTCGCGCTGAGCGAGAAGTTCCGACAGGTTGAACGGCATGTTCCTCCTTCCTCCAACAAATCTAAACCTCCATGCACAATTCGCGTCAGCCAACGACCTCGTCGCTCACAGTTATGGCCCCGTAGGCTTAGCGAGTGGTCATCTTCTTGGCTCTGACGGCTTCGGGTCTGTACGCGTTGGCCAGCGTGTGCCAACGCCTGGGCGTTGAAGGAGCTCCCGGCGAAACCGGGGAGGGCGGACTCGTCCACCAGATGATTCGGCGTCGAGTGTGGATCGTGGGCTTCGTGGTCATGACACTGGGTTACTTGGTGCAATCAATCGCCCTGCACCTTGGGTCCGTGGCCGAGGTGCAGCCCCTCATGGTGAGTGAGCTACTAGTTGTGGTCTTCATCCTGTGGTTCTGGTACTCCACCCCGTGGCGCACCCGCGACGTCATCTCCGCGCTCGCGGCGGTAGTCGGTCTGACCGTATTTCTGGTCGTCGCGTCCCCCACTGCCGGCACGGGAACTCCCCACGCGGCGCGATGGATCACGACAAGCGTCGTGATTGCCGCGCTGGCTTTTGGCCTCATCGCCCTCGGCCTGCGTGGACCGGACTGGTGGCGAGCCCTCTTTCTCGGAGCGGGTGCATCGGTCGGTTTCGCTTTTCTCGCGGTCGTGACCAAATCGCTCACGGACGTGCTGCTCAGGGATTGGATACGAGCGTTGGTCTCCTGGCAGCTCTACGCCCTGGCCTTCATCGGCCTGACATCCTTCGTCGTGATGCAACACGCCTTTCGCGCCGGGTCCCTCGCGGTGTCGCAGTCGGCTCTCATTCTCACCAACCCCATCGTCTCCATTGTGCTGGGCTTCGTCCTCTTCGACGAACAGCTGCGCGGGGGCGCGGGTGCAGTCACACTCGAGGTGCTCTCGCTGATCGTTCTGGTCGTCGGAGCTCTCGGTCTCTGTGCGTCGTCCTTGGTGGTGGGCGTCTATGACGAAAGCCCCGATCGGCACCTGCTGGCTGGCCGCGGTCGCTATGCGCGCCGCCGTGCCGGAAACGTCCACCCCTAGACAGCCCCGTCGAGCGAAAACCTCACCTCGAGGCGCCCAAAGATAGGCTTCGAAGGTGAATCTCGCCTCCATCGAGGGTCCTGACGACCTGTCGCACTTGTCCTACAAGGAGCTCGACGCCCTCAGCCAAGAGATCCGCGAGTTCATTATCTCGACCGTCACGACCACCGGCGGACATCTCGGCTCAAACTTAGGCGTCGTCGAACTCACCCTGGCGCTGCACCGAGTGTTTCACTCGCCCGAGGACATTCTGCTGTGGGACACCGGACACCAGGCATACATCCACAAGCTGATCACCGGTCGGCGGCGCGAGTTCGCCCAGTTGCGCCAGCGCGGCGGACTATCAGGCTATCCGAGCCGCTCGGAGAGTCCCCACGACTGGATTGAGTCCAGTCACGCTTCTACGGCGCTCTCCTACGCTCACGGACTCTCCATCGCGCTTGATCACCGCGGCGAGCTTGCGGGACATGGCGGCAAGCGCCACGTGGTGGCGATCGTCGGCGACGGTTCGCTCACGGGTGGCATGGCCTACGAGGCCCTCAACAACCTCGGTCATTCCAATCAGCGCGTGGTTATTGTCCTCAACGACAACGGGCGCAGTTACGCCCCGACCGTCTCGAAACTGTCTGAGTCGCTAACGTCACTTCGCCTCAACCGCACGTACGTTACGGTGCGCGAGGGCGTGCGTCATCTCGCGCCGCACCTTCCCCGGGCCGGCCGCGCCGGATTGGCGGGGCTCCACGGCATGACCTCAGCGGTGCGCGAGCTGGTGACACCGGGAACGTTCTTCGAAGATTTAGGTGTGCGCTACGTCGGGCCTATCGACGGTCACAACATCGAATCAATCGAAACGACGCTGCGTAACGCGGCGCTCTGGGACGGACCGATTGTGGTGCACGTCCTCACCGAAAAGGGCCGCGGCTACGAACCGGCCACGACAGACAAGTTGAAGATGCACGACTACAAACTGCGCGCCGCCGTCAGTGAAGACCAGCCGGTGCCTGAATCGTTCACGGCGGCCTTCGCCAACTCCCTTATCACCCTCGCTGACCTCGACGACCGGGTCGTGGCTATCACCGCCGCCATGGCCGAACCCACGGGCTTGACGGGCTTTCAGCAGCGCTATCCCGCGCGGTTCTTCGACGTGGGCATCGCCGAGCAGCACGCGGTCACAGCAGCGGCCGGTATGGCGATGGGCGGCCTGAAGCCAGTCGTGGCCATCTACTCGACGTTCTTCTCGCGCGCCTTCGACCAAGCCAACTTGGACGTCGGACTCTTGAACCTACCGGTCGTCTTTGTCTTCGATCGATCAGGGATCACGGGCGATGACGGTGCAAGCCACCACGGCCTCTTGGACATGGCTCTCTGCCTGGCGATACCCAACATGACAGTCTTCGCTCCCTCGAGCGCGGAGGAGATTCCCGGCATGCTCGCTGAAGCGCTATCGATGAGTTCACCGACGGCCTTGCGATTTCCAAAAACCCTGCCAAAGCCCTTCGACGGCAAGACCGGGATCGGTCTGCACGCGCGCGAGGTGGCACGGGGCGACGGCTCGCTCTGCGTGCTCGCGGTGGGCAAGATGGCCCCCTGCGCGTACGAAGCCCTCTCGTTGATGGGCGAGGAGGCTCGGCGCGTCACCCTCTACGACGTGCGCGTCCTGCCGCCCGATGGCGCGATGATCGAGGACGCCGTGAACCACCAACGAATCATCACCATCGAGGACGGAACTCGTCACGGCGGAGCTGGCACGTTGATGGTATCGGCCGTGCGCGAACTGGCCCAAGACCTTGGGGTCTTCGTTCCAACCACCCGAATGCTCGGCGTCCCGAGAGCATTCCTTGACCACAATCGACCTGACGCACTTCTCGGCGAGCTCGGTCTAGATCCTCAAGGACTGTCGATGGCGCTGACACGACTTCTCAACGATGAGCCCGAGTTTCCCCCTGCCTTGAACGTCGCACCTCGGGGTTCATACTTAAGCGTTAATACGGAGTATCCCTGGAGCTCGTAATTGCTATACCTGCGAAGTGCGTCGAACTGAAGTAACTGCGCAGGTCGCAGCGCCATTCGTCGAATGGTCTTTCGAACTCGGCTGATAGGTTTACCGTGTTGGAATTGCTCAAAGGGAGTCGCCGCTGGTGTCAAGCAAATTGACGCAGACGATAAGCAGTTTTCTGAACGGGAACGACAACGTCACGGCGAGGGCGCGCCACGAGAACTTTCCGGTGGCTTCACGCCTACTCCCTCGGACGGAGCGTGACCAGCTCATGGCCATCTATGCGTTCGCCCGGCTTACCGACGACATCGGTGATGAGGCGACCGGCGACCGGCTGGCACTCCTCGATTGGCTCGACGATGAGCTCGATCTGGCCTTTCACGGCGGGGCGATCCACCCGGTTTTCCAGCGCCTGACGCCGGTGATCAAGGGCCTCGACCTCAGTCCCGAGCCCTTTCGCCAGCTGATCGAGGCCAATCGAATCGACCAGAGCGTCACGCGTTACCAAAGTTTTGAGGACCTCGTTGGATACTGCATGCTTTCCGCAGCGCCCGTCGGTCGCCTCGTCTTGGCCGTCTTCGACGCTTCGACTCCGAATCGACGAGAGCGTTCCGACCAGATCTGTATCGCGTTGCAGGTCGTCGAGCACTTACAGGACGTGGGTGAAGATGCCCGTGCCGGTCGCATCTATCTGCCTCTTGATGATCTCGCGCGCTTTGGATGCGAAGAGGGCGACCTGTTGGCGGACGCGGCGAACGGACCTCTAAGAGAGGTCGTGGCGTTCGAGTCTGAGCGTGCTCGCGCGCTGTTGGTGGAAGGGGCGCCGCTGGCGGCGACGCTGGCCTGGAGAGCTCGATTCGCCGTCGAAGGCTTCGTGGCCGGGGGTCTGTCCGTTCTGGACGCGTTGCAGGACGCCGACTGTGATGTCCTCGCCATTCACTGTCGCCCGACGAAGCGAGCGCTGGCGAGCCACATGGCGAGTGCGTTCTTTGCCAAATACCGGAGCGACGCGTGAATGTTGAGGCCGCTTACGAGTGGTGCGAAGGCGTCACGCGTAGAGAAGCCAAAAACTTCGCGTACGGGATTCGCCTCCTTCGTAAACCCGAGCGGCGGGCGATGTCGGCGATCTACGCCCTGGCGCGACGAATCGACGATATCGGCGACGGTGAGGGCACCCCCGAGGAGAAGTTCGCCGGACTTCACGACGTGAGGAAGGAGATTGATCCGATCGATCCCAAGACGAACGACCCGGTGCTGGCGGCCGTCGCGGACGCCGCCTCTCGCTATCCGCTGCCGATGGAGTGCTTTGGCGAGATCATCGACGGTTGTGAGATGGATGTCAGCGGAACCTCCTATGGAACAATCGACGACCTCGTGAAATACTGTCGCAACGTCGCGGGCTCGGTGGGACGCCTCACGCTGGCCGTCGTTGGCTCCGACGATCCCGAGAGGGCTGTCCCCCTGGCGGACTCGCTCGGCGTGGCCTTGCAGCTCACAAACATCCTGCGCGACGTGGCGGAGGATCTCTCCTTGGGCCGCGTGTACCTGCCACGCGCTGACGCCGAGCGCGTCAGTTGCGCCCCCGACCTCTCGGGATCCGACACAGAGATCGCGCGGCTGGTCGCCTTTGAGTGTGGGCGCGCTGATCGATGGTTCGCCGAAGGACTTCAACTGCTGCCCCTGCTGCATGGGCGAGGACGTGCGTGCGTGGGGGCTCTGTCGGGTATCTACCAACACCTCCTTACACGCATCGAGAACGATCCGATCGCCGTCACCCGAGGTCGAGTCTCGGTACCGACGCCCGAGAAGGTCGCCGTCGCAGTACAGAGTCTCCTGGCGGCACGGTCGTGAACGTGCGACGCACGCTCGTCATCGGCGGTGGTCTGGCCGGCATTAGCGCGGCACTGACGCTGGCTGACGCTGGCGTTGAGGTGGCCTTGATCGAGCGGCGCCCCCATCTGGGAGGCCTGACAACATCCATTGAGAGAGACGGATACTCCTTCGATAACGGCCAGCACGTGTTTCTGGGCTGCTGTAGTGCGTACCGCGATCTGATAGCGCGCCTGGGCGCCAACGACATGGTGTACCTGCAGTCGCGCCTGGACGTGCCCGTGCTGGCGCCAGGCGGGCAGCGTGGAACGATCCGACGCTCGCGCTTGCCCGCTCCGTTTCATCTCGTCTCGGCGCTCGCCCGCTATCGACTCTTGTCGTTGCCCGAGCGCATCTCCCTCGTGCGCCCCGCGCTCGCGCTGGCTCGGCTGAAGCCTGGCGACCCGGCGCTGGACGATGTCAACTTCGGAGACTGGCTGCGTCGCCGCGGCCAGTCTTCACGCGCCATCACACGGCTTTGGAACCTCATTATCCAACCCACCCTCAATGTCACTGTGGATGACGCCTCTCTCGCGCTCGCGGCCCAAGTGTTCCAGGTGGGCTTCCTTCGGACGGCGAGCGGCGCAGACATGGGGTGGTCAAAGGTCCCTCTCGCCCAACTGCACGGCGACTACGCCCTTCGCGCTCTCCAAGCCGCTGGCGTGACCGCACACCTCAACGCGACGGCACACTCGATTACTCGAGAGGCTGGCGGGGCCTTCGTGGTGGCGACCGACGACGAGCAATTTCGCGGCGGCGCCGTCATCGTGGCCACCCCACCGCGCACCGCCGCCGCCCTCGGTGTGTTGGACTCAGATATCGCACTCGAATTGGGATCGTCGCCGATCGTTAATGTACAGTTCGTTTTCGATCGAAAGGTAATGGATCTCGATATGGCTGCCTGCGTCGACTCGCCAATCGAGTTCATCTTCGACCGTAGCGACGCCGCGGGGACCCGCACCGGTCAGTGCTTGGTCATCTCTCTCTCGGCCGCGCACGCCTACCTGGCGACGGGCTCGAGTGAATTGATCCCGCGCTTTCGCGAGGCTCTGGGCGACCTCTTCCCCCTCACTCGTGACGCCCACGTGCTGAGCGCGGTCGTCACTCGAGAAGCGACGGCGACTTTTCGCGCCTCGCCGGGAGTCGAGCATTTGCGGGCCTCAGCGAGCTCGAGTGACCCGGCGATCTTTCTCGCGGGCGCCTGGTGCGATACCGGATGGCCCGCCACCATGGAGGGCGCCGTGCGCAGTGGTTGCCAGGCCGCGTCGCAGGTTCTGAGTCTTTTTTCAGACTCGATTAGCGAAGGACCCCTGAATCGCGAGAGCGTGAAGTCATGACGTTGGCCGACTCCCGCTCACGCGAAGAAAACAACCGCACGGCGCTTCAGATATTGGCGAGGACTAAGTCACTGGTCTCACCCGCGCTGGAGGCCTCGACCAAGCGCCTGGGCGACGAGATAGGTCCCGTCATAGATCATCACTTGCTCGTCGGGGGAAAATTCGTACGTGCCGCCCTGGCCTTGTTATCGGCAAACGCCGCTGGCGCTGGTGACGAGGTCGCGCTGGCGGGAGCAGTCGCGATCGAGTTGGTCCACAACTTCTCACTCATCCACGACGACATCATCGACGGTGACCTCGAACGACGTCACCACCCGACCGTCTGGGCGAAGTTTGGCGTGGGACCTGCGCTCATCGCGGGCGACGCGCTGTCAACTCTCGCCTTTCAAATGCTCTTGGAGGAGCCGAGCGTCGAACGGGTGGCGGCCGCGCGGCGCCTCGGCGACGCCACACAGGCGATGATTGTCGGCCAAGCCCAAGACATCGCCTCGGAGCACGTTCTCTTGCTTTCGGTCGAGGAGTGCCTAGCGATGGAGGCCGGAAAGACCGGCGCGCTGCTGTCCTGCGCGGCGTCAATCGGAGCGGTCCTGGCCGGTGCCGACGGCGCCGTCGTGGACGCGCTGGCGGACTACGGGACTCACCTGGGCTTCGCCTTCCAGGCCGTTGACGACATGCTCGGTATCTGGGGCGAACCGGTGGTGACGGGAAAGCCCGTCGGGAACGACCTTCGCCTACGCAAGAAGACCCTGCCAATCTCCATCGCTAACTCAAAGGGCTTCGACATCTTCACTGGCCCAAGCGATGTTGAGCTCAGCGACGCCAACGTCGCCGAGGCCATGGTCATGCTTGATGAGTGCGGCGCGCGCTATGAGACGATGGAACTGGCACAACGTGAGCTCGCGGCGTCCCTTGGCTCTCTAGAGCGTGCCCCTCTCGCCGGCGCGCCTCGTGGCCAATTGGCGGTCATTGCGCGCTACGTGATCGAACGGGACCAGTGAGCGAGCGCGATCAGCACCGCCCATTCGAGGTCTTCGAAGCCGACGGCGTCAACGCACCTTCGCCGTCCTTCGAGCGTGACGTGAAGAACTCGCTCAAGAACGCCGTTGACGCACTCGTCTCGCTGCAGAGCGAGGACGGTTGGTGGAAGGGCGAGCTCGAGACGAACGTGTCGATGGACGCCGAGGACCTCCTTCTGCGCGAGTTTCTGGGCATCCGCACCCAGGAGCAGACTGACGGGGCGGCGAAGTGGATCCGCTCACGTCAACGTGAGGACGGCACGTGGGCCAACTTCTTTGGCGGACCCCCGGAGCTCTCGACGACCATCGAGGCCTACGTGGCGCTGCGTCTGGCCGGTGACTCGCCCGACGACGAGCATCTGGTACGCGCCAGACGCTACATCGTCAGTGCGGGCGGCATCGAGCGAAGTCGCACCTTCACGCGAATCTGGCTGGCAATGTTCGATCTGTGGCCGTGGGCCGAACTGCCGGTAATCCCGCCAGAGCTCGTCTTCGTGCCACGACGCGTCCCCCTCAACATCTACGACTTCGCCTGCTGGGCACGACAGACCGTCGTCGCACTCACCATCGTGAGCGCCTATCGACCCACGCATCAATTGAGCTTCCGCGTCGATGAGCTGGTACGCGGTACGACGCGCCCGCGCGAGTCGATTCGCACCTGGGCTGGCCGTTTTCTCGCCGTCGATCGTGTATTACACGTCTACGAACGCCGACCGGTCAAGTTCCTGCGCAATGCAGCCCTTCGTCGGGCCGAGAGATGGATTCTGCAGCGCCAAGAGGCCGACGGCTCGTGGGGCGGCATTCAGCCGCCTTGGGTCTACTCGCTCATTGCCCTTCGCTTGCGCGGATACGGTCTCGACCACCCGGTCATGCGTGCGGGAATCTCGGGACTCGATGGATTCACCATTGAGGACGAATCGGGTCGACGCCTCGAAGCGTGCCAGTCGCCGGTCTGGGATACGGCTCTCGCCGTCACGGCTCTGGCCGATGCGGGCCTCTCCCCCGAAGATCCGGTGCTTCGCTCCGCGGCTCGCTTCTTGTTGAGCGAGGAAGTCACCGTGCGCGGAGACTGGTCGCTGCGTCGCCCCGACCTCGAGCCGAGCGGTTGGGCCTTTGAGTTTCACAACGACACGTACCCCGACATCGACGATGCGGCAGAGGTCCTCTTGGCGCTGGGGCGAACGGCTGAGCCGATGCAAGGCGCGGACCGCCGCGGCATCAACTGGATGCTCGGGATGCAGTCGCGCGACGGTGGCTGGGCGGCCTTTGACGTGGACAACGTGCAGACGCTTTGTCGCGAACTGCCCTACTGCGATTTCGGTGAGCTCATCGACCCCTCCAGCGCCGACGTCACGGCGCACGTCCTTGAAGTCATCGGCGGACGCGCCGAGGCTCGAGACGCCGCAGAGCACGGGGTCACGTGGCTGCTTCGCGCTCAAGAGGACGACGGCTCGTGGTTCGGTCGCTGGGGCGCCAACTACGTCTATGGAACCGGCGCCGTCCTACCCGGGCTCGTCGCCGCGGGCCTCTCCCACAACCATCCCGCATTGCGCCGCGCCGTCGCGTGGCTTGAGGCGCACCAGAACGATGACGGCGGGTGGGGCGAGGACCTGCGCTCGTATCGCGAGCCCGCCTACCGTGGGCGTGGCCCCTCAACGGCCAGCCAGACTGGTTGGGCGCTGCTGGGCCTGCTCAGCGTCGGCGAGCGATCGGAGTCCCTCGATCGGGGCCTCGCCTATCTCGTCAACACGCAGCGTGACGACGGTACCTGGGACGAGCCCTGGTTTACGGGCACAGGCTTTCCCGGCGACTTTTACATCAACTACCACCTCTATCGTCAGGTGTTCCCACTTATGGCGCTTGGACGTTATGTGACGCGGGGGAACTACGACGGCTGAGCTCGAAGTCCTTACTCCGCTACGCATCGAGTCCTTTGCCTTCGGCGGTGCCGATACGGTGATCGGAGCCGGTCGCGATCGGGCGCGAAAATCGGGCGCCAAACTGGCGGCGCGGCTCAACGAGCAGACTGCGGTCGCCCTGGTCGGCGTGGCCGGGGGGCTCGCGCCCGAGCTGACACCGGGCGACGTCATCATCGCGAGCGAGCTGCGCAGCACCGAATCAAGCACGTCGCGCAATCTGCCGGGATCGTCGCTCCTTAGCGGCGAGTTTCGCCGCGCGCGCTTCTCGGTGTACCACGGTCCGCTCGTGACCTCGCCGAAATATATCTCGGCCGAGGATCGCGCCGAGTTGGCCGCGTCGGGTGCCCTGGCCGTCGACATGGAGTCCTCGTGGGTCATGGACTATCTGCCCAACAATCCACTCGCTGTCGTGCGCGCCATCTCCGACACCAGTTCACGCGGTCCGGTCCGTGGGGGCCTTCGAGCGCTGGGCGCGCTCGCTCAAACTCGCGCGCCACTGGAGCGCTGGGCGCGGGCGTGCGGGGAACACGAGGTCATACTCGCCTCGCCAAGATCCTTCTGCGCGGGGGTCGAGCGAGCCATCGAGATCGTGGAGCGCGCCCTCCAGCGATTCGAGGCTCCCGTGTACGTCCGTCGCCAGATCGTCCACAACGTGCATGTCGTGCGAAGCCTCGAGCGCGCGGGCGCCGTGTTCGTCGAAGAGCTCGATGAGGTCCCCGACGGCGCGATCGTGGTTCTCGCGGCCCACGGTGTATCGCCCGAGATTCGCCGGCAGGCGGCTGAGCGCGACAGCCTCACCGTCATCGATGCGACGTGTCCGCTCGTCGCCAAAGTCCACACCGAAGCCCGCCGCTACGCCGCCCAGGACTACAACGTGGTCCTGATCGGGCACGCGGAGCACGAGGAAGTTGAAGGCACCCTCGGAGAAGCGCCCGAGCACATCCAACTCGTGGCGAATCTCGATGACGTGGCGAGCCTGGAGCTCGACGCGCGGCCGGTCGCGTATCTTACCCAGACCACCCTCGCCACCGACGAGACGGCCGAGATCATCCAGGCGATCCGCGAGAGATTCCCCGAGGTCACGGGACCGAGCACCACCGACATCTGCTACGCCACGCAGAACCGCCAGGACGCCGTGCGCTCGATTGCGCACCGCTGTGACCTCATGCTGGTGGTCGGTTCGCTCAACTCCTCCAACACCGCGCGCCTGGTTGAAGTCGCACAACGAGAAGGCTGCCGCGCCGAGTTGATCGAAGACGTCAGCCAACTGGAATTGAGTTGGCTCTCGGGTGCGCGAAGTATCGGCGTCACGGCGGGAGCCTCGGTGCCCAGCGCGCTGGTTGACGGTGTCGTAAGCTCGTTGGCCTCTCTTGGTCCGGTTCACTTGAGCGAGGAGCGCACCGTCCAAGAGACGGTTCACTTCGCCCTTCCGACTAGGGTACGTTAATGGCCGTTCCTCTCCGCCAAAATCTGCGCATCGGTTCCTATCTCATCAAGCATCGCCTGAAGAGGACCAAGTACTACCCCTTCATCGTGGAGATTGAGCCACTCTTCGCGTGCAACCTCGCCTGCCCTGGATGCGGGAAGATTCAGTACCCAACCGAGATACTGCGCAAGCGGCTCTCGGTCGAAGACGTGCTCACCGCCGTGAAGGAAAGCGGCACGCCGATGGTGTCGATCGCTGGCGGGGAGCCGCTGCTGCACCCCCAGATCGCCGAGATCGTGTCCGAGTTGATCAAGCGCAAGATCTACGTCTATCTCTGTACGAACGCGGTGCTCTTAGAGCGTCGTCTGGAGAAGTTCACTCCGTCGAGATACTTCTCGTGGGTCATCCACATGGACGGGCTCCAAGAGCGTCACGACCTCGCCGTGAATCGCTACGGCGTCTTTGACGAAGCCGTGTCGGCCATCAAGGCCGCCAAGGCCAAAGGCTTTCGGGTCTGCACCAACTCGACCTTCTTCAGCACCGACCAGCCCAAGACCGTTCGCGACGTCCTGGACTTCTTGAACGACGACATCAAGGTTGACGCCATGATGATCTCACCGGCCTTCGCCTACGAGAAGGCGCCCGACCAGGACAACTTCCTCGGCGTCGAGCAGACTCGCGAGCTCTTCAAAGAGGCCTTCGCCGACGGCCACCGCAAACGCTGGCGCCTCAACCACTCTCCCCTCTTTCTCGACTTCCTCGAAGGGAAGCAGGACTTCCAGTGCACCGCATGGGGCATACCGAGTTACTCGGTGTTTGGCTGGCAACGTCCGTGCTACCTCATGGCGGACGGATACGCGACCAGCTACCAAGAACTCGTCGAGACGACCGACTGGTCGGCGTACGGACGAGGACGCGACGAGCGTTGCGCCAACTGCATGGCGCACTGTGGCTACGAGCCGACAGCCGTCATCGCCACCATGGATTCACTGCGCGAATCCATCCGTGCGATGCTCGGCACTCACTGACGTTCTCGCCCAACCGCATTCGCGTTATTCGCGATCACCGGGTTCCCCCCTAGGGACTTACGATGGCGGCCAGTCAGGAGAACCGGTCCATCCGATACCGTTTTGACATGCCCCGCGATGTCGCGGCGTCGCGCAGACGCCCGAGCCAGATAGAGCTCGGTAGCGACGCACCGCTGGTCAAGTTGGCGCGCGCCAAGGGTCTGCGCGCAGAGTTCGCCAGGCTCTGGCTGGCCACCCGCGTGGGTTGGGCGCACGGAACGCGACCATGGCTCGGGGTGTCGCTGTCTCTCGCGTCGATTGCCGTTGCCCTCATGGTGCACTTCCAGGCCTGGCACCCCGAACTCTGGCGCTCGGGTGACGTCTACGCGGCGCTGCCACTGACCACGGAGCTCGTTCGCTTGCCCATGTCGCTATTCATGCCAACGGCGTATCTCCCCCTGTGGGGAACGATCCTGCAGCTGCTCGTCGTCATTGGTCTGGGCGAACTCATTCTCGGGCGAAGCGTGACGCTCTTCGTGGCGGCGGCGGGCCACGTCGGTTCCACTCTTGTCGCGCGCGTTCTCCTCGAATCTCCCCACGCGTCGATACTTGGACTCACTCCGGCCATCGCACACCTTCTCGACACGGGCCCATCGGGTGCAACAACTGCCGTAGGCGCGTGTCTTCTCGTAGCGATGCGCATGAACAGATCGGCACTCCTCTTGAGTCTCGGACTCATCATCGCGGCGCTCATCGCTCCGGGCCTCGACGGGGTTGAGCACACCGTGGCACTGATCGTGGGGCTGAGCGCCGGGGCCGGAGCTCGTTGGGCGTACTCGCGCAGACTCAACACGTCCTGGGCCCGCTCGCTGCGCGACGTTCGACTTATTCGCTTCCTGCGCCGACGTCGACCGGCGCTGGCCGTGATGCACGATCGCTACTAGCTCACCTCGACTTGACCGCGACGCTCTCGCCGATCGACATGAGCTCGACCCAGGTCTGACCCGGGGTGAGATTGATGATCTTGCCCTGAGCGTTCTTGTAGATGGTGCGGCGAGGCAGGCTGGACCGTGACCACGTCCCGCGTTCCACGCGACCTTGGCTGAACACCTCAACGGGGCCAGAACCTACGAGTTGGGCGTACGAATCCAAGACTCCCACCCCACCGACGTAGTCCACCGTCATCACAATGACATTCTTGGGCGAGATGCGCACGCCGTTGGCGGTGACGTCGGGGGCGTCGAATATGGTTCGATCCCAAGACTTGGTGGCGGAGTCCCACGAATAGGAGACCGCGTAACCGGCCTCGAAACCCACCGTGAACGACGCCACCGGGGGGCCGTTGAACTTCTCGGTTGGGGTGAGGTACGTGAAGAGAGGAGGTGGCGGGCGCGGCTTGCCATCCTTCTTCATCAGCAAGATCGCATTGCCGAGGAGGTTGTGCGGGGCCTGTCGATCGGGATCGCGGTACATGGTGTTCCCGGCGTTGAATTCGTCGTAGAGCTTGACGGGTGCGGTCTCGATGCTCTTAAGTGCGTACTCGGCTCCCCCCGAGAAGGCGAAGATGCCGCCAATGGGAAAGACGATCTCTCGGTCCGTGCGCCGAACGGAGCGAATGGGTCCAACGATCGAAGGCAGATGCGAGTTGAATACGGCAACAAGGCGCGTGATGCCGCCCTCGACGATCTCCTCATAGACCACGTCCGCGTCCTCGACCCCGAACTGCGGGTGCGCCTGGGGGGTGTTGTCGATCTTGATGGTGAGGGCCGATCGATTCTTCAGCAGACGCTTGGGATACGGGAGTCCGGTCAAGGGCGCCACCGGCTGCGGCGGTGACGTGGTGGTAGTCGTGGGTGACGTCGTCGTCGTTGTCGACGCCAAGACGGTCGTGGTAGTCGTGGTCGTGGAGTCGGCGTGGGCGCCCGCCGCGATGAACGTGCTTGCTGAGACGGCGAGGGCCAGGGCAATCGGGACTCGTCGACGCATAGAGGAAAACTAGTGGGTCCGAGGCACTGTTGGCGACAACTATCTGAGAGCGTTCACTTGATTTGACGCTCGGGTACCTATCGTCAAGACTCGATCAATGAACGACAAGCACCCCGATCGCCCGGGCACCATTGCCGTGCACGGCGATAGTGAGGCGCGAGGCGGCGCTGCTGTCGCTCCGATCTACCAAGCCGTCACCTTTGCCGCGGGTACTGACGAAGAGTTCCTTACGGCGGCGAATCGCGATTTCAGCGACGCCTTCTATACCCGCTACGGCAACCCGAATCACTCCCAGGTCGGTGAACTCGTCGGCGAACTCGAAGGCACCGAACGCGCCATCGTCACCGCCAGCGGCATGGGAGCTCTCTCGACGCTGGCGCTCAGTCTGCTCTCTCAGGGTGATCACGTGGTCCTTCAGCGCACGACATATCCGGGCACCGCCGGTCTGGCCACCGATCTGTTGAGGAGATTCGGCGTCACTTCCAGCGTCTTCGCTCAGGGTGATCTGGACAGCTTCGTGGCCGCGCTGCGCCCCGAGACGCGGCTCGTGTTGCTTGAATCACCCAGCAATCCGTTGCTCGATCTCACCGACATTCGCCGCTGCGCGCGGCTCGCCCACGACGCCGGTGCTCTCGTCGCCGTCGATAACACCGTGGCCACTCCCATCAATCAGCGTCCCCACTCCCTTGGGGCAGATCTCGTCTGGCATAGTGCCACCAAATACCTGAGCGGCCACTCAGACGTGTCGGCGGGCGTCATCGCGGGACCGAATGAACTCATAGAGCAAATTTGGCGCACCCACCTGGCCGTCGGTTCGGTGCTTGGTCCCTTCGACGCGTGGCTGCTGCTGCGCGGACTACGAACCCTCGACGTGCGCATGCAGCGTCATAACGACAACGCAATGGCTCTGGCCAGAATGTTGTCGGAGCACGCCCAAGTCGAGAGCGTCTTCTATCCAGGTCTCCCTTCTCACCCGCAGAGCCCGTTGGCCCGCGAGCAGATGACGGGCTTTGGCGGCCTTCTCTCCTTCTCTCCCTCCGGTGGACCCAAGCGCTCGGAGCTGATCATCGACAATCTGCGTCTTTCGGTGCGAGCGGCCAGCCTGGGCTCGGTGCACACGATCACCACGCGACCCTCGGCGATGTGGAGTAGCCAGCCCGTGTACCGTAGCCAACAGCCCGACGACGCGAACGATGCTCTCATCAGGGTTTCGGTTGGCATCGAAGACGTGGAGGACCTGCTTGAGGACTTCGATCACGCGTTGTTGAAGACGACTCGCGACGGGTAACACTTTTTCGCGCGGTGGGCCCGGGCTGTTCTTCGATCGCGATAAGAGCCGGCAAATGCGCTGACGGGGTCGTAACATCGCCACTGAACGGGCGGAGGCGGATGCGGCGAACAGTGCAGAGCACGATTCGAGCGAGTTGCTCTTCTCGGCGTGACTGCGAACGTGGCGTCGGGATGCTCTCCATGCTGGCCGTTGTCGTGATTCTCGGGGTCGTCGTCACGATCGTCCTGTCGACCGGCCCTAGTTCGCTCAAGTCAACGACGACGGGAGGGACGGCCGCGGGGACCACGACCACCACCGTCAAAAGCATCGGCACTGAGGCAAAGGCGGCGGCGGTGTCGTCCTGCCTGGGAAATTATTCCATCGTGAATACTGCCCTTGGGTATTACAAGACGTTGGAGGGTTCGTTGCCGCCTGCGGGCACGGCCTGGGCCACATCGTCCTCAAACGGTGGGACCCTCGAGTCGTGGCCAACGGACGCGCCGTACTATACGATCACCTGGAATGGCGTCACTCTCAGCGTGATCCCCAAGCACGGGACCTCGTCACGGGGCACCGCAGGGACGCGAGCTCCGCCGACCGGTTGCTATGGGGCCTAGCGGCCCGCTCGGCGAATCGAGTTAACTTCACCACTTCGCGGCGTAGGCGAAGTCCGCGGAGGGCCGAGCGACCCACTGGGTGATTCGCATCGCCAGGATAATGTTCGTCGCGTACTTTGCGGTTCGAAGACCGGTTAATTGGGACGGCGAGCACCTCAATATCTTTGCCAGCGCCGACCAGGTCAGGCCACGTTCGATCCTTTGCGCGTTCATCGCCTCATAGAGTTGCGGGAGACTCCAGCGGAGCCGACGATCGGATCCAACTCTTGGGAGCGGCGCATCTAGTGGGCTCAAATCACCCACCAGAAAACTCTCCGGCGTGCGTCCGAGCCAGTGCAGCATGAACATCGCGTGCTGGCAACTCGTCGCTCCGCGAGACCGCATTCCGCTCAAGGTGGCGGGGCTGATGGGATGGTCTCGCCGACGACTGTTGAGTTCCCTCGACATATCCCAGATCTCGTCGGCCACCTGTCGCCAACTGAGCTCGCGAGCGAGTCGCTGCACGTCGAGCGCTTGATACAGGTTGGCGACAGAGAACTCGCGGATCGAAGAATCGCTCACCCTGCTATTCGCCGGTTTGGTCGTCGACCGCCTCGCGGATCAGGTCGGCGCGGCCGTTGGCGCGCGTACTCCTCGATCATGTGACAGAGGATCCCGCGCGGGCTCGGCGCGCGACCGTCGGGCCATTTTCGCCTCTCCAGTTGATCAAGGCCTCGCGCACGCAGTGCCTCGTCGAACGCCGCATTCGCCTCCTGCACTGATTCACGCCACAGCTCGGCAAGTTGCTCGGGCGTATCGTCGCGTGCCGTACGCCACTCCCGGTCGGGATCGCTGGTCCACTCAACCCCGTTCCAAGGTGGCATCGATTCGCGGTCCATCAGTTGCTCGCTGGACCACGATTCCTCCACGAGCGCCAGATGCTTCATCATGCCGCCCAGGGTCATCGATGAGCTCGCCACCGATGTTGCCAGACCGGCGGCGTCCAAACCCCTGCGCTTCCAGGCAAAAGTGGCGCGCTGATACTCGAGGAAGCCGCGCAGGGTCGCGACCTCGTCCTCGGCGAGCGGTGGCTCGGGTCGTCCGTGTTCGTCAATGTCTGTCACGTGAGCGAGTGTAGAAGCGCAGTGCTACTCGCGGAGCCACCGGTAGATCAACTTGACGGTACGGCGTAGGCAATTATCTGGGACTTTCCAGCGAGCGTCTTGGATTTTGGGCCACCGACGGGAACGATGATTGTATTTCCGGCGATTGCTATCGGCGAGTTGACGACGCGTGGCAGTTTTTGGGAGTACACAATCGCACCCGTCGTACGATTGAGGGCGACCAGCTGCCCCTCCAATAGTGGCGCAAAGACGAGGTTGTTGGACACAGTTGTCGCGCCGTCGGGAAGGCCGTCTACTTTCGTGCTCCACTCAATGGCGCCCGTCGTTGCGTTCAGCGCCACAATGTCCCCTCCATAGGAGGACTTCCCTTTCGGACTCCCTCCATCAACCTCGCTACTGGTGGTGAAGGCGATCGGCAGGTTCATCGTCGCCGCGTAGATGGTGTTGTCCGCGTAGGCCATGTCGCTCAATATCCCTCCAAAAGCGCCCGGGAGGAAGGTGAAGGGCAGCTTCAACGTCGCGGTGTGGTTCAACGCGTCCAGTGACTGGTTGTCGTAGCCATTGTGAATACCGACGGGAGTCTTCCAGAGCAACGCCCCTGTGGTGGCGTTCATCTCGTACACGTATCCCATCTTTCCCCCGCCAATCACGACGGGAACCCCGTGGAGCGTCGCAGCGATTGGTGACGCCTGCATGTCGTAGTCCTTGAAGTCGTTGGGCACGGCCTGGTAGTACCAACGGAGCTTTCCGGTCGCGGCGTCGAGCGTCACGTCACTGTCGCTGTAGAGAAGCTTCGCCGGCTGCGAAAAAGCCTCGCCGACCGACTGGTAGGGGTTGCCGATACCAAAGGACACCGTCCCGTTCGCGCTCACCAACGGCGTCTCCCAGACTCCCCCAGCCCCGACTCCCAGCGCCTGGGGACCCGGCTCGGGACCGGTCATCGTGTTGAACTTCCACAAGACGTGTCCCGTGGCGGCGCTGACCGATATGAGGATCCCCCCGCCCTTGGCCGATCCGTATTGACTACCGAAGAAGACCTGCCCGTTGGCGACCTGAGGCTGAATACCGAATGTCCCCTGGTTCTTGCGAAGTAGCTTCTTGTCGGACCAGAGGAGATGGCCATTCGTAGCGTTGAGCGCGAAGGCCACGTGCGGCGATTCGCCGTAGACCATGCCGCCGGCGACCGCCACGCCATTGGGCCCCGGCCCACTCAGTTCGGGCAGATTAACCCTGTACTCCCACTCGAGGTGGCCCGTCGCCAGTGACAGGGCGTACACGTTGGAGTGCAGGTCTTGCATATAGACGACGCCGTTTTGAACAATGGGGTTCGCGGCGAGGGTGCCGTAGCCGCCGACGTTCGACGTTGCCTTCCCGGTCAGCGAAAAGGCCCATAGTTCTCTCATCTTGGACACGTTGGTCAGGGAGATTGTTGAGCTCCCCGCGACGCGCGTATTTGACAGGTTGCCGTTGGCGAATGGCCACGACGCCGGCGTCCCCGCGGCGCCGCTCACGCTCGGTACGAGCATGGACGCGACGACACATGTCACAAGTAGGGCCAGTCGATATACGAAGGTCGTCCTCATGAACCTTTCCTCCACCCACGTGAGTGTGGGTACTCATCCTCGAGCAGTCTGTTCGCGAATGCTCTCATCAAGCGCTCAACAAAGGTGTGGCACCCATCGAAATGCCAGGCATTGCCACATCAAATGCGAAACCACGTCCCTAATACTTAACATCGATCGTCAAGGCGATCCCGACAAGATTCCCAAGTTCCAACGATTCCGCTTTGCGAACCGACGCCCTAATCGGCATTAAGGAGCCGCTGTCTTTGAAACAGCTCAGTTGCCCAGTGGGTTTCTCCATCACGGCGAGCGCGGGGATCACCCCCCAGCCATAAGTGACCATCGGGGCCACGGCGTGTATCTCCTCGCTCTGCGTCTCTGGCACGGTGACGAAATGGAAAGGTGATGGCCCCTCTAGAACCAGATCTCACCTTCGAGCTCTAGACGCACCGGGGAAGAATACCAATGAACACGCTGAGTCTGGACTCGTCATCGCGGTAGTTGCTCGACGAGTAACAGAGAGAAATCGACCTAGACCCCTCGCTGGGACTCAGTGGGTCGAGGAGCGAGTCCCGTACACCTTGGAGGATGGCAAAGGACCCGCTTTCGACGTGCCGGTCATTGAGTCTCCCTCCACATCGACTTCAAACTTCAAGGTCAGCCTCATGGGCGTGGCCACTTTCTGGGTCCACGTGAGTCGGTTTCCGTCGGCGAGCGCGTCGATGAACTCCACAGATTCCTTGTCGGTGGTGGCGGTACCGCGGATGACACCATCCTCATCGGTGATTTGGAAAACGGCCAAGATCTTTCCAATAGGCGTATCGACAGTGACGTCCCACGTTCCGGCGAATATTGTCATATCGTTCGTTGTCCTTTGAAGATGGCCCTGGATAGTGCGCACGGAGATCGCTCTTCGCGTCCGAGCTGCCTCCAAACCTTATCTGGGTGGCCGCGCGGACCCCGGTCTTGGACGTCAATTGTCGGTGTTGCGGCCCGTCTCTATTCGCCGCGCAGAGGATCGCTTCAACCAGGCCAGTCGCCTTCCGTCTGGCGGGTCGTGCCGAGCATTGGCCGTCGCATTGCCGCGATCGTCGCAGAGACGGGCGTAAAATGATGTTTGTCTAATACTTCTTGAACGGTCTGGGGGCCACAGCATTGGCACTATGGCACTGGATTCTGCAAGTCACCGGGGTCGCTAACGAATCTGGGAAGTGGTACGCATTCTGGAGCGGTTTTGGCGCTGACTTCGCCGAGGGTGCGATCTTCCTCAGCATTGTCGGCCTCTACCATCGACACAAGTGTCAGAACTGCTGGCGCCTCGCCCTCAAATTCGGCCTGGGAAAGGTTGAGGGCACGCACTACGAGACCTGCCACAAGCACACCAACGACGTAGATCACGAAGCCTTGAAAAAAGAACACGCGTTAAAGCATCCAGCGATGCATGAACACCTCAACAAGGGAGTCGCATGATTTCCACGACGTTCGTCGAGCGATGGATCTGGCCCGCCGGCGGATCAGGCGGGATTCCTGGCGACGTGGTCGCCACCCTCGTCTGGGTCATCATTGCCGGGATTGCCACCACCATCTTCTATCCCCCGTTTCGCAGAGCACTCGAGAAGTTCATCAAACGACACTTCGAGGCGGAGACCGCCGAACTCCACGCCAAACTCGACCACATCATCGAGCACAACCCCGATATCCCGCCGTATGTGTCAAAGAAAGATCAACCGCCGAGCTAACTACCCGCGACGCCGCGGAACACGCACCGCATCGACGGAGCGAAGCAGTAGGCCGATGGGAACCCTGGGGGTCGATCGAAGCGACCTGGACCGCGGACTAGTCTTGGAGATCGCCTGGCCCCGACGGAACGTCGACTGCATGCTGGCGCAGAACCCCCAGGGGGACAATGTCAAGGGCGTGTTGGTTGGTCGACGCCAGCACCACATACGCCGCGGCTCCATCATGATGCGCTCGAAGCCAATTGGCGGCGGTCACGCACCACCGGTCTCCGGGCACCAGACCCGGGAACCCAAACTGCGGCATGGGGGTGCTGAGGTCGTTGCCGATCGACATTTGATGCGCCAGAAACTCGGCCGTGACGACGGCGCAAATGGTGTGACTCCCTCGGTCCTCGGGTCCCGTCGTGCAGCAGCCATCTCGGTAGAACCCAGTGACCGGGTCGGTTCCACACTCCTCCAGCTCTCCACCTAACACGTTTCGATCGACCATCGGTCCAGTATCGCCTAAAACAGGATCACCGAGAACCTTCACTGAGAAGTCGATACGTCGATGCGAGCGATCACTCAATGACGACCGACCTAGTCTGATGGCATGCGCCATGCGGCCTCGCTCGTTACCGGCGGCGCGTGGATAGCGCTCCTCACGGTGTGGATTGTGATGGCGTTTACCACCAAGCCGACCGTCGAACGCCGCGGGTTTACGCCAAGTCTGCTTTTGATCATCGTCGTCGAGGGCCTCTTCTTCTACGGAAGACACGCGACGCAACACTCCTGGGTTCATCGAGTCCTGTGGACGCCCTCGGCGGACGAGGCGATCATTGGAGCGATCGTGGTCGTCATCGGTGCGGCCTTCGCGCTCTGGGCTCGCCTCACGATTGGAGGCAATTGGAGTGGTGGCGTGACGGTGAAGGAGAATCACGAACTGATTCGCCGCGGGCCATACGCCATCGTGCGCCACCCGATTTACACCGGCCTCTTTGCGATGCTGATCGGTGGCACCGTGGAGTACGGCAATGTTCTATACGTCGTGACCTTCGCGCTTTCAATCGCCATCTTCGCGCCCAAGATTCGCTCCGAAGAGCACCTCATGGAGAAGACATTCCCGAGCGAATACTCAGAGTACCGAGATCACGTCAAGGCGGTAATCCCCTTTCTGTTGTGATCGTTTCGGGACCTTGGAAGGCAATGATCGCCCGTGTCGCCGCACCGAGATCATGGGATGTATGCAGAAATGTCCGAACTACGATGGGCGCATGGAGAATGCCGAGGAATTCGTGCGAACTACATGGACGGCCATTCAGGCGGGTGATTTCAGCGCCCTGGAGACCTCGTTGGCGCCGGACGCCCAGTGGCGCGCCGTCGAAGATGGCCCGTGGAACTGCGAGAACCGAGCAATGATTCTTCGCGTCATGCAGGACCGTCGCTCGCGCATATTGGAAGGCGAGGTCGACAGCGTCACGGTCGTTGGCGACCGGATCGTCGTGGGGTTCAGACCGCTGAAGAAAGGCCTCGACGCGTGGCCGCTCGACAATGGCGTGCGGTACGTGGTGCTCACACTTCGCGACGGTCTCGTATCTGAGTTGAAGGGCCATGCCACGAAGAACGCCGCGCTGGACTACGCCAATGCCCGGTAGAGATGTTTTCGCTCAGAGTCCTACTAGTGCACGAGGACGCCCTGGGGAGTGCGTCGCCAGTCCCGAGCGGAGAAAGAAGGCCCCTATGACCTCGATGCGCGCGAGGCCATAGGACAGAGCGAGCAGCATCTCTGACGTCGGGATCTCGACCTAAGCGCGCGCCTGCGTTTTGCGTTATCGTCCACCGATAGGCCGCGACGATTGCGACCTGAATTGGGGGACTCGCATGTTTTTGCACTCAAGGAGTGGCGCGTTGAACGGCTTCGCGGGGTTCGATTGGGCCGTGGCGATACAGAGCCGTGTGAATGAGGTGCTGGATGGGAAGGTTCGTCTCTGGTCACCGACATACTCTGGCGACCAGGGCGTCGCGGTGTGGACGTCGTGGTGGGACGATCTGACGTCGTTGAATGAGGCAACGAATCGCCTGGCAAAAGACGCGAAGTATCTTGAGTTGGCCTCTCAAGGCACCCAGCACATCGTCGGAAGGGTAACCGACCAACTCTCACAGGTGGTCTCCGGTGACCAATCCGGCTCGCAAGACGCTACGTGGGTGAGCGTTGTGAGCGCCGTGTGCGCCACGGAGCACTTGGCTGCGGGGATGACCGGTGGGATTGAGATCGCCCAGAAAGTAGAGAAGGTGATTGGGCGGCCCACACTCTTCATGTCTGGAGTCACAGGAAGCTATGGGGGGGTGGCCTGGATCACCGGCTACGAGTCCATCGCAAGCTTCGAGTCGGCCACGACGAAGATCAACTCCGACATCGACTTCGTGACTTTTCTCGACACGGCGACGGGGGCCTACGTCGAGAACCCGGCTTTTACGAGATCCATTTTGTATCGACTCATCGGCTGACCCCTTCATCCTCCAAAAACTCTCTCGAGTCTCGCGAAGAGACGCGATGCATTGCCTCCATGGGACTATCTCGATCACGTAAGAAGCATGACGTTGATGTGGGCTCATCGGCGTATCCCGACATCGTCGCCCTGAACCGTCCCTGGTTTGATGCCGCTTTCTTTCTTTGAAAGGATGCAGCATGCCCAAGAAATATCCCCCCGAAGTTCACGACCGTGCCGTGCGCATGGCGATGGATCGATTAAACGACTACCCATC
>JBOGFT010000005.1:0-8248 GCA_050701895.1 Acidimicrobiales bacterium | reverse complement strand
GAGTCAAGCGCGTGGCCTTTGGATTTACGAACTTTCGGAACTACCGATTGAGGTCTCTGCTTTACGCCGGCAAGCCAGACTGGTCACTACTTCCCGGACTCATACCCCGTTGATCTGCGAAGTGCCCCTTAAGGTGACCAGCCACGAGTGTTCGAAGGCGAACGTCAGCGTGATGGGTAGCGTAAAATTACGAATCGTCCCGGGCTAGCCCACTCGCGCCTTCCCCGGCGCTTTGGCTCCATCATCGCGGCTCGATTGGCGAGACTAACCGGCGACGAGTTGGCGAAGCACGTAGGGAAGAATGCCTCCATGGCGAAAGTATTCTGCCTCCAACGAGGTGTCGATTCGTACGGTCATGACGAACTCTCGGGTGTCGCCTTCGCGTTCAGCGCGCACCGTGACCTCCTGCGGTACGGTTTCGTGATCGACCAGACCCGTAATGGAGTATGTTTCTTCGCCGCTCAGGCCAAGACTGTGCATCGACTCACCCGCTGAGAATTGCAACGGTAGTACTCCCATCCCGATGAGGTTGGACCGGTGGATTCGCTCGAACGACCCGGCCAGCACCGCTTTGACTCCGAGCAAGAGAGTGCCTTTTGCTGCCCAGTCTCGCGAGGAGCCCGAGCCGTACTCGGTGCCCGCCAACACAATCAGTGGCACGTCGTCCTCGGCATACATCATCGCCGCGTCGAAGATACTCATGGGTTGGTCGCCGGGCAAGTGACGAGTGAAGCCGCCCTCAACACCTGGCACGAGCTCGTTGCGTAGGCGGACGTTGGCGAACGTTCCGCGAATCATCACCTCGTGGTTTCCGCGTCTGGAACCATAGGAGTTGTAGCCGCTCGGGGAGACCCCCAGGGTGTCGAGGTACATCCCGGCGGGGGAGACTTGCTTGATAGAGCCGGCCGGTGAAATGTGATCGGTGGTCACCGAGTCACCGAGCACCACCAGCGCTCGAGCGCCGATGACGTCACTCAGGGGATCGGGATCTCGTTGCATGCCGTCGAAGTACGGCGGTCGCCGTACGTACGTGGACTCCTCATCCCACGTGAACATTTCGCCCTGCGGCACGTCAAGAGTGCGCCAATGTTCGTCGCCGACTAGCACGTCGGCGTAGCCGGCCAGGAACATCTCGGAACGCACGTTCTCCTCGACGACGTCAGCTATCTCTCGCGTGGTGGGCCAGACGTCGCGAAGATGGACGGGAAGACCATCGTGGTCATGGCCGAGCGGATCGCTCAAGAGGTCAACGTTCATGGTTCCGACTAGTGAGTACGCGACGACCAACGGGGGCGAAGCGAGGAAATTCATCTTGCACTCGGCGTGGATGCGCCCTTCGAAGTTGCGGTTACCCGACAAGATCGAGCACACGGTGATGTCCCGTTCGTTCACGGCGGCACTGACTTGGGGGATGAGCGGGCCGGAGTTGCCAATGCAGGTTGTGCAGCCGTACCCCACCAGGTTGAAACCGAGTTGGTTGAGAAAGGGCGTGAGACCCGATCGGTCGAGGTAGTCCGTGACGACTCGAGAGCCGGGGGCGAGAGACGTCTTCACCCACGGCTTGGCGCTGAGCCCACGCTCGACTGCATTCTTCGCCAGTAGTCCGGCCGCGACCATTACCCACGGGTTGGAGGTATTGGTGCACGAAGTGATTGCCGCGATGACGATGTGACCGTGGTCGACGATCGCCACTGCTCCATCGTCGAAGACGACCGACGCCGGGTCCGTCGGCCAGCGGACCATCTCGTCAGGAGCGAGGGGCTCGTATGGTGCGTCGTCAGCGTGATCTCGGCCGACCGCAATCGAGTCGCTCGCGGGGAAGGACTCCTTTGACGCTTCGTCGAGTCCCGTGACTTGCGCGGGGGTCGTTTCCTTGTGGGCCAGGAGGGACCCGATGGCTCGGCGGGTCGTCGCGAGCGCGATGCGATCTTGAGGTCGAGTAGGACCCGCGATGGAGGGTTCTACGGTGGCCAGATCCAACTCGGTGGTGTGAGTGAAGGGTGGCTCGCGTCCCGGCTCGTGCCACAGTCCTTGCTCTTTCGCGTAGGCCTCGACAAGTTGAACCCGAGATTCGGGCCGCCCGGTGAGCCGGAGATAGTTGAGCGTCTCGTTGTCGATGGGAAAGATGGCGCACGTGGACCCGTACTCGGGGCTCATGTTGCCAATGGTGGCTCGATTAGCAAGTGGCACGTTGGCCACGCCCGGGCCATAAAACTCGACGAACTTGCCGACCACCCCGGTTCTTCGCATCAGTTCAGCGATAGTGAGGACGAGGTCGGTCGCCGTCGTCCCTTCGGGTAACTCACCGATCAGTTTGAAGCCGAGAACCGGCGGGATGAGCATGCTCATCGGTTGGCCGAGCATGGCCGCTTCGGCCTCGATGCCGCCGACACCCCAACCAAGCACGCCTAGCCCGTTGATCATGGTGGTGTGTGAATCGGTGCCCACGAGAGTATCGGGGTAGGCCAAAACGCCATCGGGGCCCGGTCGGGTGAACACCACCCGGGCCAGATACTCCAGGTTGACTTGGTGGCAGATGCCGGTATCGGGTGGGACAACCGCGAAGTCGTCGAACGCTTCTTGGGCCCACCGCAGAAGTTGGTAGCGCTCTTGGTTACGGTCAAACTCCAGATTTGCGTTGACGCGAAAGGCGTCGGAGCGGGCGAAGACATCGGCGATGACCGAGTGATCGATCACGAGTTCGACGGGAACCTTCGGATTGATCTCTCGGGGATTGCCGCCGAGTTCGTTCATGGCGGTTCGCATCGCTGCGAGATCCACAACGCACGGCACCCCGGTGAAGTCTTGGAGCAATACTCGAGCGGGAGTGAACTGAATCTCGGTGGAGGTTTCGGCGGCCGGATCCCAGGAAGCGAGTGCGCCGATCTGGTCTGCGGTGACGTGAGTTCCGTCCTCGCACCTCAGAAGGTTCTCCAAGAGCACCTTCAGACTGAAGGGAAGTCGCTCCGAGCCAACGACGCGGTCTAGTCGGAGGATTTCAAATTGGTTGTCGCCAACTGTGAGGCGACCACGGGCGTTGTAACTATTCACCATTCAGACCCCCAATTGCCAAAAGTGTGACGAGGCCTCGTCAGGCTTTCTTCTCCGAGCCTCGGCGTCATAGTAATGATCCCCACGACACGTCTGGCGTGGGGTCGGTGATGCTGAGCTGCCGCCACCGAGAGGGGTCGCAATTCGTCGGACTCGAGATCACGAATCGAGTAGTCGCTGGGCCGCCAAAACAATATGGCGCGAAGAGATACCCGCGACGTCAAGTAGCTCGGGTGGCGTTCCTGAGGTAGGCAACGCGTGCACTGCCAGGTGTGCAACACGAAGTGGCGGCACGTTGGCGTCGGACAACGCCTCGAGTACCGCCGAGCCGATCCCACCCTCTGGGTAGTGATCTTCCACCACCACCAGTCGACCCCCGGTCACCCGGCACGCTTCGAGGAGAGTGTCACGATCGAGCGGCTTAATTGAGTACAGATCGATGACGCGAACAGCAACGCCTAATGTGCCCAACGTGTCGGCTGCCGCGAGACACTCGTGCAGCGTCACACCCGCGCCAATGAGCGCGACCTGGTCGTGGGTTCCGCCGCGATGCACCTTAGAGCCGCCGATGGGGAATTCCTCGTCGGGGCCGTAGATCACGGGGTGCGCGCCTCGCGTGGTACGCAAGTACACGACGCCATCCATGTCGGCCATTTGAACAACCAGCTGAACGGTACTGGGGGCGTCAGCCGGGTAGACGACGACCGACCCGTGCACAGCTCTCAGTGCGGCCAGATCCTCTAACGCCATCTGTGAGGGGCCGTCCTCACCGATTTCGACGCCACAGTGTGATCCCACGAGTCGGATATTGGCCTGGGAAATTCCAGCCATGCGGATGAAGTCGTACGCGCGCGAGAAAAACGCCGCGAAGGTGACCGCAAACGGCACATAGCCTCGAACGGCGAGGCCGACGGCCGTCGCGACCAGTTGCTGTTCGGCAATGAAGATCTCGAAGTAGCGCTTGGGACAGAGCTTTTGAAACTCGTCGGCGTGGGTCGAGTTACCCACCTCTCCGTCAACCACCACCACGTCACGACGTGAGCTCAGTGCGGCAATCGCGGCCCCGAAGGCGACGCGCGTCGCCACAACCTCACCCAGCGCGTAAGTGGGAATCACGACTAGCGCAGGAGGGTTGGTGTCGGCAGAAAGCGTTTCGGGTACTGGCAGGTTTGTCGTGATGCGTAGGTCGCTCACTCCGCCCAAGGACGCAATGGCGCACTCGGCCATGTCTGGCGGCAGCGCCTTACCGTGCCAACCGTTCTTGTTCTCGATCTCGGGCACCCCCTTCGCCTTGATGGTCCGGGCCAGGATCACGGTCGGTACATCGGAGTTGACACGAGACTGCGTGAGCGCTTCGTCGATGGCGAGCAGATCATGGCCGTCGATGACGATGGCGTGACAGCCGAATGCCTCGACCCGGGCGGCGTAGCGTTTCAGATCCCACTCGAGCTCGGTCGGGCCGCGCTGGCCAAGGCGGTTGACGTCGACGATGGCCGTGAGATTGCCGAGGTGGTAAAAGCTGGCTTTATCGAGTGCCTCCCACATCGATCCCTCGGCCATCTCGCTATCACCACAGAGGACCCAGGCGTGGTAAGCCAACTTATCGAGATACTTTCCCGCGAGGCAGATGCCCACCGCGCTGGGTAGCCCCTGCCCCAGTGACCCGGTGGCGACGTCCACCCACGGTAGAACCGGCGTGGGGTGCCCTTCAAGCCTCGCCCCCAGCCGCCGATAGGTCGTAACGAGCTCCTCTTCGGACACTACACCGACGGCTCGAAACATCGAGTAGAGGAGCGGCGAGGCGTGACCCTTGGAGAAGATGAGGTGGTCATTGAGCGCCCACCGGGGCTGGTTCCAGTCGTAGCGCAGGTGATTGACCAGCAGACTAGCCATGAGGTCGGCGGCCGACAAGGACGAGGTGGGATGGCCCGAGCCTGCTTCGGTGCTGCACCTAATGGAGTCCACGCGAAGCTGCGCCGCGAGTCGACGCGAGAGCTCGAGCTGCTCGGTCCTCAACATGAGGTCGCGGCGGGGAGGTCGCTCACAAGATCGCCCGCAAGGACCTTGACATGGGCCAGCCACGATTCGTCGGCGAACTCACGTGAGTGCACGAATTTCGTCGCGCGGACCACGTCTCCAGACATTGGCGTTCATTTCTCCCCCGACTATCCGTTACGTCGTGCGCGCCCAAGGTGGTGTCACCTCGAGGGATTCCGTGGTCGTTGGTACCGCGGTCGTGACCACGTCGATCGAGGTGACAACCTTTACTGCTCCTCGGCAGTGGGACCCGGGCGACGTGAGTGCCGATTAGTGGCCTTTCGCGTGCTCATCGCTCAGAGTGCTTAGAGCGATCGTGGAGTGGGCGTATGCCCCACCCGCACGCATCTCTGCGGCGACCCAGATTGCTTCCATGATTTCCTCGTCGCTCGCGCCCTTGCGATGGGCGAGCTTCGAATGGCCCGCAATGCAGTACGGGCACTGCGTCACGTGGGCTACCGCGACGGCAATCAACTGCTTGGTTTTCTCGTCGAGCGCGCCGACGGTGAAGACCGCTCGGCTGAACTTCTCGAACGCTTCGTTGATCTCGGGCGCGAGTTTCTTACGTCGTTCGCCGATCTCAGGTGTTGCCTGGGGGTACACGTCGTCGTTACTAGCCATTTCTCCTCCTCGACTCTTCCTTGCGGCGTCGCAACCACCGTCTGGGGCGACTCAGCAATCAATGTTTATTCTACTTCTCACCGGAGATTTCCGTCCACCGATTGGAGGCAGCGCGTGAAGCCGACTGTTGTTGAGCGACATTACCTCGGAGAAGATTTAGACCGCCAGAGTTGATCCGCTCGTGAAGGTGAGCGCGACCGCGCTGCCCGCGGCACAGTTACATTTACGCTGAATGACGTGCCAAATTCCTAACTAGCGCGTGCGTCACGGAGACTCTTTACGTTGGTGGCGAATCGCGGGCGGCGAGAATGCCCCGGCCGACCAGGCCATCAAGAAGAAAGTGGAAATACACCATGCCCGCGTAGGGGGCCCACCGACTCGTCAACCGGTTGATCGCGGCGTAATCGGGCGCGTCTGGCAGTTCGAAAAATGAGCGCAGTTTCTTTCGCGCTCCCACGTCGTCACCGGGAAAGATATCGAGGCGCCCGAATCCTCGCAGGAGTACGTATTCGGCCGACCACCGACCGATTCCCTTGAGACCCCGTAACGCCATGGTCGCTTCTTCGCGAGGGAGAGCACTTAGGGCCAGGCGGTCCACCTCGCCGGAACCGACGGCCGTCGCCAGGCGAATCAGGGTGTCAGATTTTTGCGCGCTGAAGCCCAACTGGCGAAGATCGTGTGGCGAGGCCACGGCGATGACGGCGGGCTCGGGAAACGACTTCAGCGGAGACGGCCCGTCACCCGAGGGCTCGCCGTAGGCGTCACTCAACCGATTGAGCAGTTCGATCCCAACCTCGAGGCTCAGTTGTTGACACGCCACGGCGTTGGTGAGTGATTCGAACACCGTGGGGAACCGCGGAGGCTTGACGCCGCGAAAGCGCGTGACCAAGTCCGCCAGTGGCGAGTCGGTTTGGGCTAGATGATAGAAGTCTCTGAGGTCGATGTTGAGTCCGAGGCTGCGCTCTAGTACTCGTCGCGCGACCTGAACCCGTTCGGCGGTGATGTCCCGGTCTCGCCCAGAGACGCTGAGAGTGAGTCGCGGCGAATCGGGAGTTCCGCGCTGCTCGACGACGAGGGTGAGGGGACGACCGTCAACGACCAACACTCGGTGGTATCGGCCGTCCCAGAGATCGACTTTATTGCGGGCCCGTCGACGAAGCGCCCACACGGTTAACTCCAAACAAAAGGGCGCGAACGGACGCAACTCAAGTGTCACCGACACGTCGTGCGACCGTATCGCGTGAGGCGCGTCAGGGCGACTGCCTAGGACATCTTTCACCGTCCGAGCGACCGGTTTGGCTCCACGAACGAACTTTAACGACTGACCGGTCCGGAGTCCTTGTCGTCCAGACGGCGCAACAGACTCGGATCAGGTGCCCGTACGATGAGTTACGAGAGAGAACTCGAATGATGATCACTTGAGTTCGGTGTTGCGAAGGAGAGCCATGCGAATTAATTATGGCCAGACATTTCCCGCTGCGATGACAGCAATGGTGGGATTGGAACAGGCGGTGCACGCGAGCACGCTTGAGGCAGAATTGCTCGAGTTCGTCAAGATTCGAGCGTCGCAATTGAATGGTTGTGGCTACTGTCTCGACATGCATACGAAAGATGCTTCGGCGATGGGTATCGAGCCCCAACAAATCAATCTCGTGGCCGTCTGGAAGGAAGCCCCTTGCTACTCATCTCAAGAGCGAGCGGCGCTGGCGTGGTGTGAGTCGCTGACCTTATTGTCGGACTCCGAGGTACCCGAGGAACTCTTCGAGCAGGTACAAGGCCAGTTCAATCCCGAAGAGATCGTGGCACTCACGTTGGCCGTCGTCGCGATCAACGGGTGGAATCGGTTCGCCGTGGCGTTGCGATCCCCCGTCGGAAGTTACGTTCCTGGGCAACAGTCGTCGTAACCACGCCGCCTACGCTGTGGGGCACCAGAATCGTGACACCTGGGGATGGGCGTCTCGGATCCGTCGAGTTACGACTACGGCGCTGAGAAGCCGCTCACGTACCAAGGCCCAGTTGCTATCAATACCTTGGGTTGGCTGTGACGGTGGGAATAGTCCGGGTAATGATGAGACGACTCCGAGGTCGACGAATGAGGCGAGAATTGTCTCGTGGCGTTGTGTCGGAATAAAAGGTCAAAAGTCCCTAGCGAGGCGCGCGCGAGCCTGCATGCTGGACGGATGCCGCGCGACGGAGTCGACTCTCTCTTTGGTTGTACCGGGCGGTCCTCGCGTCGCGAGCGCGCCAATCTCGACCGACATCGGCGGATCGATGGTCGAACGGGTCGGTCCTGATGCTGGCCGAAAGTTTCAGCGTGAGAAAAGAAGCTCTCGACTCAGTGGCGACTTATCTGTCCAGTTCTCAAGACAGTATTCTCCAGGGGTCGATGGGTCACGTACGGCGAGCGCTGGATCTCACTTTCCGCACTTCTCAGGTGCCAAATACGTCCCCCACTCAGAGGTAGCAATCGGCCGAAACGCCCAGCAAGTCAAGGAGCTGTAGTTGCTTTTGCGTGAGGGTCGGTGAGAACGTCCTCAGA
>JBOGFT010000004.1:0-10417 GCA_050701895.1 Acidimicrobiales bacterium | reverse complement strand
CCCCACACTCGGGACACCCAACCGCGGTTCTTCGTGATTCGAAGTGGACAATGAAGGGTTCGCGGTACTCGCCCTCGACGCCGAGGACGTGTATTTCGGGCAGATCGACGAAGCGTTCACACATGCGGGTAGGGTCTGTTTCCACGGGGGCTCTTCCTATCTGTGGGTCTTGAACTACCAACAGACTTGCAGAGCCCCCGCCTCTCTTTAGTCCCTTATCGTTATTCGGTTCGTATCCCTAGACCCCGCTCAAATGCGAAGAGCCGCTTAATCGGCGCTCTTCGCAAGAGCTTTATCAGATCGGCTGATCAAGAATCGTTTCCGAAACTTCTGAGGGCTTCTTGAAATGGGGTCTGCGCGCGGTCACGAGCGATATCCCGTTGTGTTCCGGCTCCAGAGGACAGAACCTTCTAATGCTGCGGCCCTCATTGTCACCTCTTCGCCCGCAACGGACAGGGTGGCTACTCGGGAGGAGGAGGAATGCCCGCCAGCATTCGCGTGAAAGTACGGTTTGCCTCTCGAAGCACCTGGGATTCGTCAACGGTCAACATCTTTCGGTCCTTCATCAGAATTTCACCGTCAACAATCGTCGAATTCACGCAACTGCCGTTGGCGGCAAAGACAAGATGAGAGTAGAGATGTTCACGGTTTCCGTGAACCAGGGGCGTAAAGGCGGGGCTCTGTAGGTCGATCGTAATCACATCGGCTTTTCTTCCCACGCTGAGTTCGCCAGTCTCGTGACCGAGAGCTTGAGACCCGTTGCGGGTGGCCATGCGTAGAACGTCCCGCGCTTGAACGATACCCGCGTCTCCTCGAGTAGCGCGATGGATCAGGGAGGTGAACTTCATTACTTGAAACAGATCGCGAGTGTTGGAGGACTCGGCCGCATCGTGACCCACTCCAATGTTGATTCCCGCAGCTACCATCTCGGGGTATCGTGCGACGCCGTTGCCCAGCTTGGCGTTCGAGGTCGGGTTGTGAGAGATGTGCGTGCCCGTAGAGGCCATGAGTTCAATCTCCTCATCGGAGAGCCAGACGCAGTGAGCGGCGATACAGTCGGGGCCGAGGATGCCGCAGTCGAAGGCCACCTGGGTTGGGCGTCGACCGAAACGCTGGAGCGAGTTTTCCACCTCACCCAACGATTCGTTTAAATGTATGTGGATACCGGTACCGAGTTCGTCGGCCAACGCTCGGCAGTCTCGAAGGAGCTGCTCGGAGGCAATCGGTAGCCACTCGATGCCCACGTACACTTCGATGCGCCCGCTGCCGGCTCCGTGGTGGCGCTCATGCGCCGCGCGAGCGTCGGCTACTGTGTCGAGCGCGTGCTCATCATCGGCGATGTCGTTCGAGAGCACGGCCCGGATTCCGATCTCCTCAGCCGCTCGACGAAGACCGTCCAGACGTCGGAACATATCGTTGACTGTGGTGACGCCGCACTTGATCGACTCGGTGTAACTCGCGAGGGCGCCCCAGTAGGCGGCCTCATCGTCGAGCACGCGAATCATTGGGTACCAGAAGTACTCCAACGACTCCAAGAGTGGCAGGTGGTCGAGCCAACCCTTGCCCAAAGCGGTGTGATAGTGCAGATCGACCAGTCCCGGTAGGACGGCCTGGTGCGTAGCGTCAAGAATGGTTGCATCCGAGAGATCGTGGCGGCGCACCACCTCGTCGAATGAACCCACGTCGACGATTCGATCGTTCTTGATGAGAACCGCACCGTCCTCGATCATCTGATCGGCATCGTTCATGGTCACGACGGTGCCGTGGGAGATGAGGAGCATCGACGTCATCAGTGCTCTTGGACCCAGAGCGCCGCCTGCGCGTGGTCACCCATGATGCCTCGGAGTTTTCCCGAATCCAATTGTGGCATGCTCAGCCGCTCGGCCTCGTCGTTGACGCTCAGCAACTTCTCGCGCAACGCCGAGGGATCATAGAGGAAGCCGGGGTAGTCGCTCCCGAAGAAGATCTTTTCCAAGGGCACGAAATAATCCTCGAGGGAACTGAGCCAGAGGAAAAGATTGGACCTCGAGACGGTGGCGATGTGGTAGCTCAGGTCCGCGTAAAAGTTCGGATGCTTAGTCAGCAGGAACATGGCCTCATCGAGCCAGGGAATCCCGCAGTGCGCGAGGATCACCGTGAGGTTGCGAAACTCTCGCCCCACGTCGTCCAGCAGCGACGGGCGACCGAGTTCCATGCGGGCATCGATGCGAGTCGAACCGGCCTGGTGCACCATGACGGGTATTCCCAGATCTTGCGCCTTCGCGAAGATCGGAAACGCCACGTCGGGATCGCTTGGTGACCAGTGTTGGTACATCGGGTAGAGCTTGAGCCCGGCGAGCCCCAGTTCGACGACGGAGCGTTCCAGCTCCTCAACGGCCCGCTCGACGCCGTGGTAGAACGGATTCACTGACGCGAATCCCACCATCCGGTCGGGCGACTGTCGAACGATGTCCGCGATGTAGTCGTTGCACTTGTCCGGATGAGGCGGACCGGGGACGTCGGTGAGTCCAGCGTTATCCACTGTGCCGATCAGTTCGCCCTCAAGATACTGAGGGGACACCGCAAGAACCACGATTTTGTCGAACCCCTCATGGTCGGCCAGGCTCTGTTCGACGCCGATGGTCGGCCACGCATCTTCGGCGTAGCCACTGGCCACCCACTCAGACTCGGTGGGCATGCGATGAGACGGCAGTTGACCCTGGCTGCGACAGATGCACAGGGATCCCTCGCGACCGTACGCGGCGGTGAAGGCCGGATTCGCCGAAAGGGCCAAAATGTGCGAGTGGATATCAATCTGCATTATTAGTCCCAGACGAGGACGTTCCTACCTTGGACCGCGCGGGCGCGCAGTCGATCGAGGCCGGTTTGAACCTCGCCCAGGGGATACTGGGTATCGATGACGGTGCTGAGTCGGCCGGCTCCCGCGAGAACAAGAGCGGTTTCGAGGTCGCGTCTACTGGCTGCGACAGAGGAAAAGATGCGCAACTCAGAGAGTATCAATTCGACCGGGTTGACCGTCAGGTCGTCGCCGGTGTAGCCGATCGAGATGAACGCTCCACGGCGTCCTAGGCTTCGAAGGCCAGCCAGCATCGAATCGGCCGAACCGACTAGTTCGATGAAGTGGGTCGCTCCACGTCCACCGGTCAGTGCCAATACTTTCTCAGGGATGGCCGGGTATCCGCCGTCGTCGAGCACGAGTACGGCACTGGCGCCCGCGGCGCGAGCCAACTCGGCCTTAGCGTCGCTGTCGGCGATGGCCAGAACTCGAGCACCCGCGTGGTAGGCGACTTGGATGGCCATGAGGCCGACCCCACCGACGCCGTCGACGATGACCGTATCGCCCAACGCCACCGCTCCGAGTCGTACGGCGTGCACCGCGGTCATGCCCCCGCAACTGAGCAGCGCCGCGTCGTTGAAGGAGACTCCCTCGGGAATGGGTATCAGGTTTTCGGCAGGCACCGCGAGAAAGTCGGAGAAGGTTCCGTCCATGGTGAAACCGAGCTGACCGACCGGGTCCAGGCAGATCTGCTCGTTGCCGCTGCGACACCAGGCGCAACTGCCACAGCCAATCATGTTGTAAACCGCGACCCGGTCGCCGACCTTTAGAGAACTTCCTGCGGGAACCGATTTGACGACTCCGGCGGCTTCGTGGCCAATGACGAAAGGGTAGTGAGGGGGAGTCAACATGCCGTCGAGAATGTGCAACTCCGTCCCGCAGATGCCGGCGGACTTGGTCTCGACCAAGACCCATCCTTCGTGGGCCGCGTCGGGCGTGTCGCCTACGGTAAGGACGCCACTCTCTTGTAATAGTGCCGCTTTCATTGCTCTCCAATTCGGTTGGTGGTGTACAGGTTAAAAACGTCAAGGGCGATGCTGGTGCTAACTGGGTGTTTCGATCTTCTTCAAGGTTCGTAGGAATGCTTCGTTGGCTTCGCGCAGTACGGTGGCCTCGTCGACGCCCAGCATCGCTCGATCTCTCATGAGGATGTTGCCGTCGACAATCGTCGTATTTACGCAACTTCCGTTCGCGGCAAAGACCAAATGAGAAAACAGGTGAGCCTTGTTGCCCGGTACGAGAGGGGTAAACATGGAGCTCTCGAGGTCGACCATGATCACGTCAGCCTTTCGCCCGGCCACAATCTCGCCGGTCTCGTGACCGAGGGCCCGAGCGCCATTGCGTGTCGCCATGCGCAGCACATCGGGAGCCTGCATGAGGCTGGCGTCCACGCGCGTGGCGCGGTGAATAAGTGAGGCGAACTTCATAACCTCAAACATGTCGAGGCTGTTGTTGCACTCCGCCGCGTCGTGTCCCAATCCGACATTGATACCCGCGGACAGTATCTCGGGAAGGCGAGCCACCCCGTTGCCCAACTTGGCATTTGAGGAAGGATTGTGCGAGATGTGGGTACCGGTCTTGGCCATGAGCTCGACCTCCTCATCGGAGAGCCAAACGCAGTGGGCGGCGACGCAGTCGGGACCCAATATTCCGCAGTCGTAGGCCACTTGGGTGGGTCGCCGGCCGAAGCGCTCGAGAGAGTTCTCCACTTCGCTCATGGACTCATTCAGATGCACGTGAATTCCCGTGCCCAGCTCGTCGGCGAGCGCCCGACAGTCGCGTAGGAGTTGCTCGGAGGCAAGAGGGAGCCACTCGATTCCCACGTAAACCTCGATTCGGCCGTTGGCGGCGCCGTGATGGCGGGCGTGGGCCGCGCGGGCGTCATCCAACGTGTCGAGTTGGTGTTCGTCGTCGGCGATGTCGTTGGAGAGCACTGCGCGAATGCCGATCTCCTGGGCCGCACGACTGAGAGCGTCGAGCTTGCGATACATGTCATTGACGGTCGTGACGCCACACTTGATCGACTCGGTGTAACTGGCTAGCGCCGCCCAGTAGGCGGCCTCGTCGTCAAGGGCGCGAATGAGCGGGTACCAACAGGTGTCGAGGTACTCCCACAGCGGAAGGTGATCCGACCAGCCCTTGCCGATCGCCGTGTGATAGTGCAGGTCAACGAGTCCGGGCAGTATCGCCTGGCCCGTACCGTCGAGGGTCTCGACGTCGGCGAGGTCGTGGCGACCCGACACTTCTGCGTACGTGCCGACGTCCGCGATACGATCGTTTTCAATCAAAACGGCGCCGTCAACAATAAAGTCGTCGGACTCGTTCAGCGTGACGACGGTGCCGTGGGCCAGCAAGAGACGGTTCATGAAGTTCTCCGATTGTGTTGATGAGTCTGATTCGCCATGGTCTTCTATCGCCCGACCGCTTGGCCGGCCGCGACGGTCTGCGCCGCAAGGTCGAGCCAGACGGACTTGTTGACGAGATAAGGTCGCAGCGCCTCCTTACCCAGCTCCCGACCGCCCCCCGACTGCTTTCGTCCGCCAAAAGGGACCGCAACGTCAAAGACGCCGTAAGTATTGATCCAGACGGTGCCGACGTCGAGACGCGCCGACAGGACGAGTGCCCGAGCGGTATTGCTGGTCCAGATACCCGCGGCGATACCGTAAGGAACGTCGTTGGCCAATTGGACCAGTTCGTCTTCGTCGTCCCAGGTCATGACGGCCAGCACCGGACCGAAGACTTCTTCTTGGGCTACGTTCATCGTGCTTTTCACCCCGCTCAAGACTGTTGGTTGCACGAAGTATCCTCCGGCCAACCCTTCGACATCTGCGGCAGCTCCTCCGACCGCCACAGTGGCGCCCTGAGAGACGGCGTCGGTGACGAATCCGAGCACTCGTTCGCGGTGGGTGGCTGATATCAATGGACCCATCTGGGTCGAGGGGTCGAGACCGCTGCCCAGTCGAATGGTGGCTGCCTGGCCCAGCAGGGTTTCCACCAGTTGGTCAGAGATCGAGGAGTGCGCCAGGAGGCGCGATCCCGCGACGCAGGCCTGGCCCTGATTAAAGAACACACCACCAAAGACCCCCGCCGTCGCGGCATCTAAGTTGGCGTCGGCGAAGACGATGTTGGGGCTCTTGCCGCCAAGTTCAAGTGTTACCGGCTTGAGGGAGTTGGCGGCACTGTGCAGGATCTGTCGGCCTGTGGCGGTCTGGCCGGTGAAAGCAACCTTTTGTACGTGGGGATGAACGATGAGGGCTTGACCGACCTCGGGCCCACCAATCACCACGTTGACGACCCCGGGAGGAAAGCCCACTTCGTCGATGAGTTGCATGAGCCGAAGCGTGGAAAGCGGGGCCAGCTCCGAGGGCTTTAAAACGACAGGGCAGCCCGCCGCCAGAGCCGGGCCAAGTTTGTACGCGGTCTCGAGCAACGGGAAGTTCCAGGGCGTCAAGGCGGCAACTACTCCGATGGGTTCGATCTGGAGAAGTGACAACATTCCCGGCACTCCATTGGTGGGAATCGAACCTTCGAGGGTGCTGGCGCACCCGGCGAAGTAGCGAAAAATCTCTGCGGTGAGCGCAATGTCCACCACTTGGGCCTCCCAGAAGGGCTTACCGTTATCAAGAACCTCGATGGCCGCAAACTCGTCGAGGTGCTCTTCAATCTTGGCCGCTAGGGCCCACATCCATTTCGCCTTTTGAGCCGGTGAAGTGCGACGGTACGGTTCGCGCGCACTCGTGGCGGCTTCGACCGCGCGCTCGATAAGGTCGTGATCGGCCAGAGGGACCGAGGCCTGTACCTCACCCGTCGAGGGATCGACGACGTCCATCAAGTGGGACGACTTCACGAACTCTCCGCCAATGTAAAGACGATGCTCGGAACCTATGAAGGCCCGAGCCGCAGCGACGCTCTCGGTGTGACTTTCACTTGGCATTTGTATCTCCCTTTGGTTGATGCGACGAGTGGTGAGTGGACGACTGGTCCAGGGTTTCGCGGTCGCGGGTGTAGGCCATCTGCCAGAACGCGGCTTCGAAAGAGATCGATCGATCGAATATCTCGCTCAAAGTGTCAATGGGTGCGCCCTCGTCGTGAGCGCAGCGGTCCAACAGTTGGTTGGAGGCTTGGACCAGTACGTCGTACCCCGGAGCGGCAAACATCTCGATCCAGTCGGCGTAGATCGGATCTTCCGGCGCACTGATCATGAGTCCCGTGGCGATCTCGCCGTAGCTCCACTGGCACGGCAGGAGAGCGGCCAATGACTGGGCCGGAGAATCCCGCGCGGTGATCTCTTTGAGAAAGCTCGTGTATGAGCGAGTGGTCGTCGAAGCGTCAACGTGGCCGAGAGCGTCCAGGGAGCCGCCGAGACGCGAAAAAAAGTGGTAGTTGGCGGGTATCTCCACGTCGACGATCTGCACCAGAAAACGTGACAGGACTGAAATACCCTCGAGATCGCTGACGTGAGAGATGGTTCGCGCAATAGAGCGGGCGTACTCGTGGAGATAGATAATGTTCTGCTCAAAATAGAAGCGAAACGTCTCGTGGGGGAGCGTGCCCGCGCCCATCTCGCGGATCATCGGGTGACTGGTCGCTCGTAGCCACTCGACTTTTCCGCGTTGGCGCAGTTGCCTCGACGCGGAGAAGCCTTCGAGAGTGCGAGGAGAGTTCGTCACGAGGGTGCGTCCACCAGTTCCACCAAGAGGCCAGCCGCCTGGCGCGGATGAATGAAGGCAATGCGGGTGCCCCCGCCTCCGCTACGCGCGGCCTCATCGATCAGGTGAGCGCCCCGCTTGTTCAAGTCGCGAAGCGCCGCGTCTAGATCATCGACGCGAAAGGCCACGTGATGCAAACCTGGACCCCGGCGCTTCAGAAATGACTGAACGACGCCGTCGCCGCTCGACTGAAGTAGTTGAAGGGAACACCCGCTCAGAGGGACCATTCGCTCGATGAATCCCGGGGCCAGCAACTCGTGAGTCGGCGAGAGTCCGAGAAGCGAGTGGAGCGCGAGAAAGATCGATTCATCCTCGTGGGCGAAGGCCACGTGATGTACGCCGGTGACGCTCCAGCCCTGAGGCTCGCCTTCTAGAAATACTGATGAGTTCGGAGTGGCGCTCACGGCCCAGTTGCCTCGTTCCAGCTGTCGACGAAGGCTCGGACGGTGCCCATGCGGTCGCTACCTAAGGGGAAGAGTTCCACCGAGTCCGCTCCCGCGTCGAGGGCGACGGCGATGCGAGCAGCGGCGTCCTTTCGAGTGCCGCTAAGCGCGACGCGGCGAACGAAGTCGTCCGGAAGTAAGGCCGCGGCTTCGCCGGCCTCTTGGAATTCTCCGCCTTGGTAATTAGAGCGAACCCGTTCGACCAAGGTGGCGTCGAGTCCCGCTAGCTCACAGACCATCGGGGCGGTCTGGGGGAACCACGAGGCGATCGATCGGGCCGGCTCCATGGTGCTCGCTGGATCGTCATCGTTGATGGCGCCATAGGCACAGACACCGACGTGACACTCTCGGGGATCGCGTCCGGCGTCGACGGCGCCTTTTCGCACGCACGAGATGGCCCATTCCAGGGCCTCATCAAAGAGTCCGGCCAGGATGAGTACGCCGTTCGCGACGCGTCCGGCCAGTTCGAGCGACTTTGGCCCGCTGGCCGAAATATATACCGGAAGGTCCTCGCGCGAAGGAAGGCGCATATGGGCGCCGTCCAATCGGTAACTCTGCGCCTCGTGTGTCACCGACACTCCCGACCAGAGGGCTCGAATGTCAGCGATGGAACTCTCGAGGTCGGCCAGCTTGCTCGGCTTGAGGCCCAGGGACAGCAGTGGTCGGTCCCCCGCGCCGATTCCGAGAATCGCGCGCCCGCGTGAAACCTCGTCGATGGTCGCCATGGCCGACGCCGTGATGGCCGGGTGGCGAGTAAGTGGATTTGTCACCGCACTGCCGAGAAAGAGAGTTGTCGACTCGAGAGCCGCCAATGTGAGATAGGAGTAGACGTTGCGAGCGTGAAGCGACGAGTCGGTGCACCAGAGGTTGGCGTAACCCAGTGACTCGACTTCGCGAACCATCGCGCGAAAGACGTCGGGCTCGTCGACTGGTTGAAAAATGACCCCTCGAGTGGCCGTGTCCTTGCGCGGGCTCATTGAGCCTCCCTCCAGTAGTCAACGATGGTCGTTGCGAGAATACAGAGTCCCACCCCAATGAGATCGAGATCGATCCACTCTTCGGACGTGTGTTCGCCGCGACCGGTGGTTATCCCGAGAGCTAGCGCCGCCACGTCCATGGCATGGGCGGCGTTGGCGTCGGTGCTGCTGGCCATGAAGGCAGCAGGCCTGGCGAAACGCGCGGCGGCGTCGACGGCGCAGCGAGCGAGGAGGTGGTCTTCACTCAAGCGTCCCCCCGGTCGCCGGCCGATCTCTTGAACGTCGATCTCGGCCCGATCGTCGGCCGCCTCATCGATTGCCGCGCGACATAGCCTTTCCAGAGCGAGTAGTTCACCCGGCTCAACTGCGCGCAGGTCAATCACGAACTGCGCCCGTTGAGCTCGAGCGTTGACCGCTTCGCCACCACTGATGATTCCCACGTTGACAGACCGGACACCGGGCTGAGTGGGAATCAAAGAGATCGCGCTGACGATCTGGGCGGCGAGGTGCACGGCGTTTAGAGACTGTGAGTCTTCCCAGGCGTGTCCCCCGGGGCCCGAGATGGCGACTCGAAAACGTAGAGAGCCGACCGCCACGTTCCCGATGCGGTCGAGATAGTTGCCCTCCACGGCGATTAGAGCGTCGAGTTGCCGAGAGGGAGGCTTAAGGGCTCCAGTGACGCCGCGAAGATTGCCCAGCCCTTCTTCGCCAGTGGTGGCGATAAGGGCGAGAGCGCACGCCGGCTCAATCTCGTGTACCAGCCACGCGAGAGACGACAGTGCAGCTACCGAGACCGAGTTGTCGCCGACGCTCGGACCGATCAGTCGTCGACCCTCGACCCGCGTCGTGAGAGGAACGTCGAGGGGAAAGACAGTGTCGATATGCGCGGCAACACCGATGACCGGTGCCGTGTTTCCGCCTGAAGAAGCCCAGACGTTGCCGAACTCGTCGGTGCTGATCTCGCTCAGCCCGTCGTCGCGCCACCAGTGCTGAACGAGTTCGGCGGCGCGCGACTCGTCGTTCGTGGGCGAGGGGGTCTCGGCGAGGGAAATGGTTCGCTCAGTGACGCGTTTCACGTGCCTGGCTAGATCGTGCGGCGATACGCCCGTTAGGGTGGCGTGGCGATCGAGGTCACTGAGGGTCACGCGATCGCTCCCGATTCTTTAAGGGTGACGATGTCTGCTTCGCCGTATCCCAGCTCGACCAGAAGCTCGTGGGTCGCCTCACCCAGGATCGGTGAGGGACGCGGCGAGTCGAGATGTATATGGTCAAAGCGCACCGGACTTCCGAGAACTCTATAGCGGCCGTAGTCTTCGTTCTCGACCTCTTGGATAATCCCGAGCGCTTCTACCTGCTCACTCGCAAGGGACTCGGCTACGTTGCGCACGCGAGAAGCGGGCACGCCAGCGCTCGCCAGTTCTTGCAGCCACTCTTCAGTGGTCTTGTTGGAAA
>JBOGFT010000003.1:0-6517 GCA_050701895.1 Acidimicrobiales bacterium | reverse complement strand
GACATGCACCCCTTCGTGCACTCCTTCAATCCCGCGATCGCTCCCCCGTGGGAGGCGCGATCCGATTTTGACTTGTTCGGAGACCTCGCCACGGAAGTGTCGCGCCTCGCCGTTGATCACCTCGGCGTGCGTCGCGACGTAGTGGCGGTACCGCTGCTGCACGATACCCCCGACGAGTGCGCTCAACCCGGAGGAAGGTCGCTCGATTGGGCGGCCGGTGAGTGCGAGCCGATCCCCGGAGAGACCATGTCGCGTCTCGTCGTCGTCGAACGTGACTACCCGCACCTCGCCGAGCAGTGGGGCGCGCTTGGACCACTGATTGACGTCGCGGGCGCCACCGTCAAAGGTGCGCGCATGCCCATTGGCAGTGAGGTGCCGTGGCTGGCATCGCGAAACGGAACCGTGCGTGGGGGCGTCGCCGATGGTCGGCCCCGCATCGATCGCGATGACCTGTTCTGTGAGGCGATCCTCGCGATGTCGGGCACCACCAACGGACGACTGGCGGTGGCGGGTTTTGAGGATCTGGAGAAACGAACCGGAGTGCAACTCGCCGACCTCGCCCACGAGCGCGCCGGAGACCGGATCACTTTCGCCGACACCGTCACTCAACCCCGGACGGTGATCTGCTCACCCGAATGGTCCGGGAGCGAATCAGAGAATCGGCGCTACTCCCCTTTTACCGTCAACGTTGATCGGCTGAAGCCGTGGCACACCCTGACCGGTCGACAGCACTTTCTCTTAGACCACGATTGGATGATTGAACTCGGCGAGATGCTCCCGACCTTTCGACCACCCCTGGATCTCGTGGGACTGTTCGGTGACCAGCGTCGGGCCGGTCAAGGCGAGCGCCAACTCGTTGCTCGCTACCTCACCCCGCACTCCAAGTGGTCCATTCACTCGGAGTACCAAGACAACCCGCACATGCTCAACCTCTTTCGCGGCGGGCCGGTCATCTGGATAAACCACGACGACGCCGGACGGATAGGAGTGGCCGACAACGATTGGGTGGAGGGCTACAACCGTAATGGCGTCACCGTCGCACGGGCCGCCATTACCCACCGGGTCCCTCCGGGCACCGTGCTCATGTACCACGCGATCGATCGCCATCTGCAGATGCCCGTCTCCGAACTCTCTGGCTTGCACGGAGGTACTGACAACTCCCTGACGCGAGTGGTGATGAAGCCCACCCACATGATTGGCGGCTACGCCCAACTCTCCTACGGGTTCAACTACTACGGTCCGGTCGGCTCCCAACGCGACGAGTTGGCGGTCATTCGCCGTCGCTCCCAAGACGTCGAGTTTTGATGCGCCGCGCTCACCCGAAGGGAACAACTCGATGAGAATAATGGCCCAGGTCTGCATGGTGATGAACCTCGACAAGTGCATCGGGTGTCATACCTGCACCGTCACCTGCAAACAGACCTGGACCAACCGTCCCGGCACGGAATACGTCTACTTCAACAACGTCGAGACCAAGCCCGGACTCGGCTACCCGGCGCGCTACGAGGACCAGGAGAAGTGGAACGGCGGTTGGGTCCTCGACGCGAAAGGACGACTAAAGCTAAAGGGCGGAAGCCGCCTAAAACGGCTGGCCACCATCTTCTACAACCCCGACCTACCCACGATCGACGACTACCACGACCCCTTTACCTACGACTACGCCGCGCTCATCAACGCCCCCGCGGGGACCAAGGCCCCCTCGGTCTCCGCGCGCTCGGCGCTCACCGGTCGCGAGATGAACCCCCAGTGGGGAGCCAACTGGGAGGACGACTTGGCGGGCGCGCCCCAGAACGCCGTTAATGACCCGAACCTGGCGGGCATGTCCGAGCAAGTTCGCATGGACTTTGAGTCAGTCTTCATGTTCTACTTGCCGCGGATCTGCGAGCACTGCCTCAACCCTTCGTGCGTGTCGTCGTGCCCCTCGGGAGCTATGTACAAGCGCGAAGAAGACGGCATCGTGCTGGTTGACCAAGACCGCTGCCGGGGATGGCGATTCTGCGTGTCCGGGTGTCCCTATAAAAAGGTGTACTTCAACCACCGCACCGGCAAAGCCGAGAAGTGCACCATGTGCTTTCCCCGGATCGAAGCGGGCCTTCCCACAATTTGCTCCGAGACGTGCGTGGGGCGACTGCGCTACCTCGGCCTCATTCTCTACGACGCGGACGCGGTGACCGAGGCGGCCGCGACGCCCGACCCCCAGGACTTGTACGAGGCCCAGCTATCCCTTCTTCTCGATCCCGATGACCCGGTGGTCGCCGCCGAAGCCGAACGTCAAGGTATTCCTCATGACTGGTTGGCCGCCGCGCGGCGCTCTCCCGCCTATTCACTCATCGTGCGACATCGAGTCGCACTCCCGCTGCACCCTGAATATCGAACGATGCCCATGGTCTGGTACATCCCGCCACTCTCCCCCGTAGCCGACGCGGCCGCTAAGGCCGGCTACGACGACGGACAAGCTGACGTCGTTTTTGGCGCCATTGACGCGCTGCGTATCCCGGTTGAGTATCTCGCGAACTTATTCACCGCCGGAAAAGTGGGCCCGGTGCGCGACGCCCTACGTCGCCTCACAATGGTTCGCACGGTCATGCGCGCCCACCAGCTGGGCCAGGACCCCCAGGTGGACCCCCGCGATGTGGGAATGAGCGACGACGACGCGCAGGATCTCTTCCGGCTGCTGGCGATCGCACGCTACGAAGATCGTTACGTCATCCCACCGGCTCACGCGGAGCAGGCGGGAGCGCTCATGGCCCAGCACTCTTATGACCAATGCTCACTCGACAGTGACGGCGGACCCGGCATGGGCGGCGAAGCGGAGTTCGAAGCCGTCCCCGGCTATCGTCTCGCCCGCGGGGGGAACGATAAGGCGGTGCTCGGCCAGGACCCTCAGGGTCGAACCCACTTGCGCGTTAACGAAGCGCGCGACTCGTGAGGCGCGACGCGGCGGCACAGGTGTTCGGGTGCGCCTCGGTATTACTCAGCTACCCCGATGACGCCTTCGAGAACGACCTCGACGCCGTGGCTGGGGCCCTCGCGGGATTGCCGAGCGGTCCGGCGAGGACCAAACTCAGTCGAACGCGGGACTGGCTATTTGGTTTGAGCCCTCTGGCGCGCGCCACCAATTACGTGGACACCTTCGATCTGCGACGACGGCGGAGTCTGCATCTCACCTGGTATCGCCACGGTGACACTCGCGAACGCGGAATGGCTCTCGCCGCCCTCGTGGGTACCTACCGCGAAGTCGGTGCCCGTATCGCCCCGGGTGAACTCCCCGATTTTCTCCCTGCCCTACTGGAACTCGCCGCCCTCGACCCACTCGGCGCCGCACTACTCGGAGAGCACCGCGCCGCGTTGGACGCCCTGAGCGAAGAGTTGACCACATCGAATAGTCCCTACGCCGACGTCATCACGACCATTACCGACACTCTCGGGACGGCGTCGCGGGGTGACCGGGTGGCCCTTCGCCGGTACCGAGCCCAGGGACCACCCTCTGAACGTGTCGGTCTTGAGCCGTTCGCCCCGCCCGAAACCTTGGGCCTCGGGCTCAGCAAGAGTTAGATAACCGACTGATGAAGGGCATCACGGGTTGGCAGTTGTTCTGGTGGGTCATCTTGCCCTACCTGGCCCTCGCCACCTTCCTCATCGGCCACATCTGGCGCTATCGCTACGACCAGTTCGGCTGGACGAGCTACTCCACTCAACTTCACGAGAAAAAATGGCTGAAGTGGGGCAGTCCAATTTTTCACTACGGTACGATCGCCGCGATTGGTGGCCACGTCCTTGGCCTTCTCGTCCCCGAAACCTGGACGCGGGCCATTGGTGTACCCGAGAGCTTTTATCACTGGTTCTCGGCCATCGCCGGCACTTTGGCGGCCGTGCTCATCATCATTGGCGTCGTCATTCTGGCCGGTCGTCGCATGTTCGTCGCTCGCGTCCGGGTCGCCACCTCGCCGGTCGACTGGCTCACTCTCATCGTCTTGGCGGTCATCATCATCCTGGGCATCATCGAGACCGTCGGCGTGGGACTGGCGGGGGGTGGCTACGACTACCGACAAAGCGTCGCCCTTTGGTTCCGCGGCCTCTTCGTCGGAAGTCCCGACGTCCACGCCATCGCTCACGCGCCACTAATTTACCAAATTCACGCAACGGCCGCCTGGGCCATCATCGCGATCTGGCCCTTCAGCCGCTTGGTACACGCCTGGAGTTATCCCGTGTGGTACCTGTGGCGACCCTTCGTCGTCTACCGTACCCGAGTCGCCGCACGACCGAACGAACCGGGCACCAGCGGTCGACGCTGGCGCCGAATCGGAAGTCGCTACTAGCTCGGCGCGCCGAGGATCTAGCCGCTCTTAAGCCTTGGTGCACCAGCGCCCGATGACCTCGCGCGCCTCGCGCTCGGTCTCTTTGACGGTGTCGCCATTCGCCAAGCCTTGAAGTCGCGGCGCGGAAAAATATTCGCGGAAGACGCTATTCCACGCATCGGACTCTTTAGAGCCCTGGTGGTATTTGAAATCGACTTCTTGATTTAGCTGTGCCACCTCGTTCTGATACCACGTCCCTTCGACGTCTACGTCGACCACCGCGCCCTGGTATCCGAGTTTGGTGAGACCGGCGATGAGATCTGACACCTTGGCAAACACGTAGCGCTCACAGACCGTCGCCGCGTGTGTGTGCGTTGTGCTCGGCGTCGATGCGAGCGCTCTATCACTCGATCCCCACGATCTGAGCAACAAGGCGCACGCGCTAAGGCTCAGCGCGATGGAAATGCTTCGAAGGTAGCGTCGCGCTGAGTTCATCTGAAACAACTTTGGGTCAACATGAGCGAGTCATCTCAAAAAGATTTTAGTCGCGACTTCGCTCGAACTAATCGGCGGCGATGAGTCTTCGCCGAGACCCGTGAGTCTCGTGGCGCATCGAGGAGAGAACCCACGAAGAGCTCGGTGGCTTCGCCGAGCAAAGTCGAATCGGACCACGCGTTGTCACTCAGATCGGCCCATCATCGAACCGAGTCTTCTAGAATCAGCTGGCTCTAACCCACAAATCTCGAAGCGATCTCTTGATAGTTTGATGGCATGGCCCCGAAGATCCACCACATCACGCTCACCGTCTCCAACGTTGAGCAGAGTTCTCGGTGGTACCAAGAACTCCTTGGCGACGCTCTCGTCGTCGAGGGTGAGGGACCGGGCTGGAAGCGTCGCCTCATGATGTGGCCGAGTGGCCTCGTCATTGGCGTCACGGAATATGACGCTGCACCCGCCACCAGTTCGTTCTCGCACACCAATCTCGGCCTTGATCACGTGAGTCTCGCCTGCGCTAGCGAAGCAGAAGTTGGCCAATGGTTCGAAAAGTTAGAAACCTTGGGCTTCTCTCATGGCCCCCTCGAAGACGCGCCCTACGGCTCGACCGTGACGGCTCGAGACCCCGACAACATCCCCTTGGAGTTCTTCTGCTCCAAGTCGAGCGCGCGCGTCAATTGAGATGGCCCGGTGCTCTGGTCGCGTCTGCGGTCATGCATCCCAGCACTCGAGAGGTGCTTGAGGAGTCATGACGAGGACCGACGAAGCGACGCTCGCGAACAAAGCGAAGCAACTCCTTCTGGCTCATCATGACGCTCACCCGCTACTACTGGTCAACGCCTGGGACGTTGCGTCGGCCCGAGCCGTAGCGAGTGCCGGATTTCCGGTGGTGGCCACCTCGAGTCGGGCAATTGCCCAGGTCCTCGGTGAGCCCGACGACGACTCCAGTGATCCTGATGTCATCTTCTCCTTTGCGACAAGGATCGCGAGTGCCGTCTCGGTCCCCGTGACGCTTGATCTAGAAGCTGGCTTTGGACTCTCCCCCTCCACTTTGGTAGAGCGCCTCCTACGAGCCGGCGTGGTTGGCTGCAATCTGGAAGATACCGACCATCACGGCGGCGACGTACTCCTTGACCCCGCGCGCCAGGCGGCGTTCCTCGCCGAGGTGCGCGCCGCGAGCGAGCGATGCGGGGTGCACGTAGTCATCAACGCGCGGGTCGACGCCTTTATCCGCCAGTTCCCTGACCAAGCGGCTCAGGTCGACGAGGCCATCCACCGAGCTCGGCTCTATCTCGAAGCTGGCGTCGACTGCGTTTACCCCATCGCCGTGTCTCGTCGAGAGGATGTCGCAACCCTCGTAGCGGCGATCCCGGGACCATTGAATTTCCTCGCCCGCCAAGGCGGGCTGTCGATCGCGGAACTGTCGACACTCGGAGCGAGACGGATCAGCCTCGCGTCGGGCGTCTTCAATCTCCTCGCCACGCGGCACGCCGAAATCACCGAAGCACTAGCGCGCGGAGAAAGTTTGGACGATCTGTAAGGTCCAACAACGCGCGGCGGACCAGTTCAGCGATGTCTCTACGCACCAGGGGCTCATTGGGTGGCGACGGATGGCTCATGAAATCCATCTCGAAGCGGGTGTTCGAGGCGGAAGCGGCCAACCCGGGAAAGGTTCTCGACTGGGAGTTCCTCAATGAACACTGCGAGGGGCTCGCAGAACTGAA
>JBOGFT010000002.1:0-7671 GCA_050701895.1 Acidimicrobiales bacterium | reverse complement strand
CAAGACGCTGCAGATCCACATGATCCTGGACAACTGCGCCACCCACAAGCATCCCGACGTGAAGAACTGGCTCGAAAAGCACTCTCGCTTTCACCTGCACTTCACCCCGACGTCGAGTTCGTGGCTCAACCTCGTCGAGCGTTGGTTCCGTGAGATCACCGACAAGGCGATTCGTCGTGGTGTCTTTCCTTCGGTGCCCGATCTCATCAGTGCGATCGAGCACTACCTCAACGCTCACAATGGCGACCCCAAGCCGTTCGTGTGGGTCGCCTCCGCCGAGAGCATCCTCGAGAAGGTGAGTCGCGGTCGCGTAGCACTCGAAGCAATCACCAATTAAAACTGATTCACTGCACTAGGTCAACCAGTGATACCCCACCGAGAAGTCGACGCTCACGGCGCACATTAGATATATCAGCCAAATACCCGTCCCGAGGTGAAAGAATCCGAGAAAACGCTCTCCGATAGCTCCCACCTTTGGAAGATCAGGCTTCAAACTCGCAACCAAGTCGGCGAGATATATGAGGATCAGACCGATAAAGACACCCGCAACCGGATTATCGTGCGCGGCCAGGAACACCACCGTGCCAATCGCCGAAATTGCGGTGAAGCCGACGGTCATCCCTACATTGATCCTCGAATCTCCCTTACCATGCATTCGGTTCCATCCGATGGCAAACCAGTGGATGCCATACGACGTGAACGCGAGCGCCGCCATATACAGCGGCGGAGCCTTGTAGGCGCCCGTCAGAAGACCGAAGAATAGAAATATTCCCGCGACAAACTGAAAGAACCCGGGTAACCAGAGGCCCCAAATACCTGTGGCCAAATCGTTACCAGGTGTGCGTTTTGGATAATGGAAAAGTTCTTGCGGTCCGTAAATCAAATACCCCGTACCCAGGCCCATGAATCCCAGAGCCAGCGGTGGAAACGGTGACGTCGCAAAACTTAGTGTTGCACCTATCATAAATATCCTCTCTAAGAGCGAGCAATCTCCTAACGAATACGTCGAAAAAGCTGAATAGTCTCTACTTTTCGAACGTATCACGCGCGCGTACGACATATGTAGATTTCTTTTCGCATAACTTCGTCTCACGGCGTCGAGCCTGTTCTCTGGCTTTTAAAAAAATGGGTTTTGAAGATATTCGCGACATGTCTGAGTCCCGACAAGTACCCGTCGCGACTCCCGCGGTGAACCGTTTCGTCCTTACTCGTGTGTACGGACTTCACTTTCCGACGGCCACGCACTTAACCTTTTATACGATGGTTGGCGTGTCCCGCTCCTTTCACCCCGTCGCAGCAATCCTGCTCACCGGCGGATCAAGCCGACGCATGGGGCGCGACAAGTCACAGCTCATCATCAATGGATCGACGATGGCGGTTCGCACAGCGGAGCTTCTTCTCTCGGTGGTGGAGACGGTCGTCGAGGTGGGTCCGGGCGTGTCGGGACTACCCGTCACACGAGAAAATCCCGCGGGTGAGGGTCCTCTCGCGGCGGTGGCGGCTGGTAATCGCAAACTTCAAGAGTTGAACCATGGCGGGTCGGTACTGGTAGTCGCCTGCGACCTGCCCTTCCTTTCGGAGCCGCTATTGCGGTTGCTGGCGGAGTGGTCATCAGTGAACACTGTTCTTCCGATCGTCCGTGATCATCCCCAACCCCTGTGCGCCCGGTGGGCGGGTCATGATCTCGAACAGGCTCAAGAACTACTCGATCTTGGTGTGAGATCGCTGCGTCACCTCGCTCACCGGCCCGGCGTCGAGTTGCTGAGCGAGTCATCCTGGGGACGTGTCGTCAGTGAGGAAGTATTCTCCGACATCGATAGCCCGGAAGATCTGCGTCGCCTGGGGCTCGAAGAACTTCTCGGTCCAGTGCCTCCTGTACATTGATTCAAAGTGACCATCACTACGCTCACCTTGATGGAATCCTTTCCTCAGCGAGACTGGATAGTGGTATCACCTTCCCCGTTGTCGGCCAACGATCTCACCTCTTGGGCCACGAGTCCACGCTGTGGGGCAGTCGTAACATTCTGTGGCACGGTCCGCGCCACTTCTGGCGAACACCAGGACGTGACAGCGTTGGAGTACGAGACGGACGCGAGCCTCGCCGAAAGGGCCATCAAGGAAATCGTGATCGCAGCGCGTGAACGCCGGTCAACCATCGAGGCCATTGCGATTCATCATCGGGTTCGACGCGTAGAGCTGACTGACGTCGCCGTCGTCGTTGCGGTGTCGTCCGCGCACCGAGGAGAAGCCTTCGAAGCCGCGCAGTATTGCATCGACACCTTGAAAGATTGCGTCCCCGTGTGGAAGCGCGAAGTGTGGCCGGGCGGCAGCGCATGGAGTCGTGATGCTCGACCCCTCCAGCGCGTCAGCCCTGGCGTGTCCGCCAAACCCGTCGCGCGTGACGAGTCGAAAGGTGCGACGTCGTGATTGCGCTCGATGAGGCGCAGCGCTACGTTCTTCAGTCCCTACGGGTGCTCACCCCGAGAGAAGTCGCGCTGGACATGGCGCTCGGTTGCGTGGCCACCGAGAGCGTCACTGCACGTATCCCCGTGCCGGGGTTCTCGAACTCCGCGATGGACGGCTACGCCCTCCGGTCGATCGACACGACATCGGCGCCCGTTCGTCTACGGGTGGTGGGTGCCCTGTTGGCTGGCGACGTGGCGAAGTCGCGAGTTGAAGAGCACGAAGCGATGCGCATCATGACCGGAGCGCCCTTACCTGATGGCGCCGATTGTGTCTGCATGATTGAAGACGTTCTTGTCGAAGACGACGGTAAGTTCGTGCAAATCCCTCGGACTCTTGGCGTTGACACCAGCGTTCGACACGCCGGCGAAGACGTGGCCGTGGGACAAGCGCTCATCGAACGAGGCGACGAAATACGCGCGCCACGAATCGGTGTCCTGGCAATGCAGGGGATCACCACGGTGTCGGTGCACCCCCGCCCTCGAGTGGGAGTGCTCTCCACCGGCGACGAACTCTCGCGGCCCGATAAGCCCCTCACGGCGGGCAAGATCTACGATTCGAATCGGCCAATGATTATCGCGTTGCTGCGCGAGTCGGGTTTCATTCCGGTTGATCTTGAAAGCGCTAGCGACCGCTACTCGGACATCGCAGAGACGTTTCGCGCCGCGACTCAATCGTGCGACGCGGTGGTCTCCACGGGCGGCGTGAGTGTGGGCGACGCCGACTACGTCAAGTCTGTCATTATCGATCTCTGTGGGACGAATGCCCGGTCAATGCAGGTGGGCATTAAGCCCGGTAAGCCCTTCGCGTTCGGAACCACGCCTGAGCACACGCCTATTTTCGGACTTCCCGGCAACCCCGTCTCCACGTTGGTGAGTTTCGAGATGTTCGTACGCCCGGCCCTGCGCCTGCTCGCCGGGCACCAGATGCTGGAGCGCGTACGGGTACCGGCGGTGTTGGACTGTCCGATATCTCGTCGCCGCGACGGCAAGATCCACCTCGTACACGCCGTGGCCACGTTCCACGATGACGGTCGACTGCACGTCAAGAGATTCCTGCGTCAAGGTTCTCACGTCTTGAGTGTCGTGGCGCAAGCCAACGTCCTACTGGTCCTTCCCGACGGTGAAGGCTTGAAAATCGGTGACGAGACGCCCGCGATGCTCTTGGAAGCCCGGCAATGAGTGACGATCCTCACGTGGGCCCGCCGACGCGTACTTCGTGCGGTGGTAGGCGCCCTGACGAGGAAACGATCTGACGTGGCGCGAGTTCTCTTCCTGGGACCGGCGCGCGACGTGACCGGCGTGCGCGAAGCACAGTTCGATACGCTCACCCTTACGGCCGTCCTCGCTGAAGCGGTGGAACGCTATGGAGCGGAGTTCGCGTCCGAATTAGCCGTGAGCCAGGTCTGGGTTAATGGAGAGCGCGCCGACCCCAGCGCGTTGGTGGGTCCCGATGACGAGGTTGCCGTTTTACCGCGCGTCTCGGGTGGGTGTCGTCCTCGTCCAGCGGTGCCGACGGGTCTCAACCGCCAATCATGGACATCGAGCGCGCGGGGCGAAGGAAACCCGGATCGTTGATGCCGTGTCCGGAAAGTTTGTTCCAAACCGCCCGGCGCAACACCAACGCCACGTCATCGTCGCTTCCACCTCGACGAATCAGATCTCGCACGGACAGTTCGTCATCGGAGAACAAGCAGTTACGCACCGAGCCATCGGCCGTAAGTCGTAAACGGTTACACGTGCCACAAAACGGCCGCGTGACACTGGCGACGATGCCAATCTCCCCCCGACCATCGGCGAAAAGATATCGCTCCGCGGGCGCTGAATCGATGCCTTGAGGATCGCGGGCAACCAGGGGCCAACGAGCATCGATGGCCCGAATCAGCTGATCGGCGGGAACCACCTGGGAACGACTCCAGCCTCCTTCGGCGTCGAGCGGCATGAACTCGATGAATCGCACGACGCGTCCGTACTCACGCGCGAACGAACAAAAGTCCAACACCTCGTCGTCATTCACGCCCGCCATCACCACCACGTTCACTTTGAGTGGTTTAAGACCCGCGGCTTCGGCGACGCCCATGGAGCCCAAGACGGTCGCGAGGTCGCCACGTCGGCGAATCCGAGCGAAACGATCACTGCGCAGAGAATCACAGCTGATGTTCACTCGATGTAGTCCCGCGTCGGCGAGCGGCTGAGCCAAGCGCGCTAACTCCATTCCGTTCGTCGTGAGGGCTAGATCCTCGAAGCCCAGCGCGGCAATTTGTCGGACCAGTTCAGCGATGTCTCTACGCACCAGGGGCTCACCACCCGTGAGGCGCAATGATGTCACGCCTAAGGTGCGCGCCACTTCTGCCACCCGCACAATCTCCTCGAACGTCAACAACTCAGTGCGAGGCAAGAACGTCATACCCTTTTCGCTCATGCAGTAGGTACAGCGAAGATTGCACCGATCCGTCACCGAGACTCGAATGTCACTGTGAACTCGCCCGAATGAATCCACGAGCGGACCACTCTGGGGCATAGCGCCAGAACTGTTAGTCACGCGCTGCGGGCTTGACGCCGTCTTTGGCTTCGAGCGAAGGAAGACTGGCGCAATCGACACCGGATCGCTTTTCATGATGATCGCACCCTAGTTGTCGATTTCGTGCCACTCACCAAGTTTTTGATCGACGTTCGATCACCCTGTAGAGCGACCTCACACGTCGTCGAACCCTTCGACCTCCACCCTGCGAGCGACGTCACACGCCTCCTTCGCAGTGATGCCAGCGCGGGCCGCCATCCAACACGAGATAGGAGCGGCAATTCGTTCGGAGCTGCGCGCCGCGGTTCCGGCCAAAGCCAGTAAATCCTCACGCTCTTGTTCGTTCGGTGCATCAATACCCAGTTGCTGAGCGAACGCTTCGAGCCACTCGGCCGCGGGAATGTCCATCTCCCAACGATACTCGCCGAGTTTCGCCTTCAACGGTGGTGGCGACTCACTCACCTCGATTCGCGCTCACTTTCGTAGGATGACGTTCGAGCGTGATCCGCCCTTTTTCGAATCTCGACTCGCCTCGTTGTACTCGCCGCCCCCTCTTGCATCTCTTAGGCCATCGAAAAAATTTCTCCTGGATATTCCCAGTGCATTCGAGATATAGTCCAATCGTGATAGCACGAAGTTTCGGTGTCTACAACTTCTTCTTGACGAAGACTTCGTCAATGCTCGACGTTTTCGCCGAGCCGATGAGCGCGCGGGGAACTCGTAGTTCACCCTCGCGCGAGTCGGTGACGAGTGGGGGCAGCGTCAGCGTCATCAAAAAGTATCGGAAACTATTGATTCGTTACAGGCCGCGGCTGACATGAGCAGGATTACCGCACGACGACGAGTGATCCGGTTAGAAACCAACGACACCACATCGACGTGCGAAGATCTTCTCGCGGTAGAAGAGCCACTAGAGATACGAGTCCGTGGTACGTCGCTCGTCATCACCATGCGCACGCCCGGTCACGACGTAGATCTAGCCGCGGGGTTCCTCGTTTCCGAAGGGGTCATTAGTACACGACGAGAGTTCGCCGCAGCACGATACTGTGCCGGTGCCAGCGTCGACGGTGCGAACACCTACAACGTCTTGGACGTGGCGCTCGCCTCTGACGTCCTAAGCCCCGACCCGAGCCTCGAGCGCGCCTTCTACACCACCAGTTCGTGCGGGATTTGCGGCAAAGCCAGCATTGACGCGGTTCAAACGAAATCCACGTACAGCGTGCGAAACGACCCTCTACGGATCGACGCCGAGATGTTGGCCACCTTTCCTGGTCGGTTGCGGGCCGAGCAAGCCGTCTTTGAGAAGACGGGTGGGCTGCACGCCGCGGGGCTCTTTGACGGAGGGTCTGGAGAGTTGCTGGCGCTACGCGAGGATGTCGGTCGACACAACGCCGTGGACAAAGTCGTCGGTTGGGCTCTCAAAGAGGATCGGTTGCCCCTCACGGGGACCGCGCTCATGGTCTCGGGGCGCTCCAGTTTCGAACTGGTCCAAAAGGCCTCGATGGCGGGGATACCTTTGCTCGCGTCGGTGTCGGCCCCTTCGTCACTGGCCGCCGAGCTAGCAACGGACGCAGGCATGACCCTGGTGGGTTTCCTTCGAGGGAGCTCCATGGTGATCTATTCCGGTGAGGGACGTGTAGTCAGTAAGACCCGATCAATGGTCGCAGAAAGGTAACGCCGCATGACGAAGAGACCACCAAGAAACGATATTGAAGAAGACGTCGAAGTAAGCGAACGAGAGACGTGGGCCGCGGGGATACCCGGCGTGATCGAGTCGATGGGCCCGTCATTCAAAGATGTTGGCGTTGGTCGAAGTCTCAAACTTCTCTTCACCGCCCATGGTTCCATGAACAAGAAGGACGGCTTTGACTGCATGAGTTGCGCGTGGCCCGACCCCGATCATCGCAAAAGAGCGGAGTTCTGTGAGAACGGCTCCAAGGCTCTCACGGCCGAGGCGACGCGTCAGACGATTCCCACGAGTTTCTGGGCCCAACATTCGATAAACGATCTGCTCAAGAAGTCCGAATACTGGATGGGAGAACAAGGTCGCCTCATCGAGCCGGTCCATAAGCCCGCGGGTAAAGACCACTACGAACCGATCAGTTGGGAGCAGGCCTTCACCATCATCGCCAGTAAGTTAAAAGGACTGAGTTCGCCGGACGAGGCGGCGTTTTACACTAGCGGACGAACAGCGAATGAGACGGCATTCGTCTATCAGTTGTTCGCGCGCGCCTTCGGTACCAACAACTTGCCCGACTGCTCAAACATGTGCCACGAGTCGACTGGGGCCGCCATGGGCCAAACCATCGGCATCGGCAAGAACACGATCGCCTACGACGACTTCGCTAAATCCGACCTCATCATCATCATGGGCCAGAACCCCGGCACGAACCACCCGCGCATGTTGACCGCACTCGAAGAAGCGAAGGAGGCCGGCGCCAAGATCGTCGCGGTGAATCCTCTGCTCGAAGCCGGCCTTCAGCGCTTCAAGAACCCTCAAAAAATCAAGGGCATCCTCGGTTCGGGGACCGGCATCGCGGATCAGTACCTGCAGATTCGTCTGGGTGGCGACGGATGGCTCATGAAATCCATCTCGAAGCGGGTGTTCGAGGCGGAAGCGGCCAACCCGGGAAAGGTTCTCGACTGGGAGTTCCTCAATGAACACTGCGAGGGGCTCGCAGAACTGAA
>JBOGFT010000001.1:0-25680 GCA_050701895.1 Acidimicrobiales bacterium | reverse complement strand
GGATCATGTGGATCTGCAGCGTCTTGGGAACTTCACGGTCAATCTTCTTAAGGAACTTCAAGAACTCCTCGTGGCGATGCCGTGGTCGACACTCGCCGATGACCGCGCCGGTGAGCACGTTGAGAGCGGCGAAGGGCGATGGTGGGACCCCGAACTACCACACGATGCCGAGCCCATCGTGACCTGCACGATTATCACCACCGAGGCCAACGCTGATGTGGAGGCTCTTCACGACCGGATGCCGGTCATCATTGAGCACTCGGATGTCGCCACCTGGCTCGACGTCAGCGAGGGTCGTGCGAGGCTTCTGCGACCCGCAGATGACGGCATGCTGTCGCATTACGAAGTCGATCCCGCAGTGGGCTCGGTGAAGAATGACGGACCGGAGTTGGTGGCGCCGATCGAAGACTCGCAGGTCTTTTATATGCCTACGACCGATGACGACTTGCCAGCATTCAAGACGACTTGTTGCGTCTCAGAGGAAGTGTTCGTGTCTAGTCAGCCTTAGGCCGCAGCGGGACGTCAGGTCTACGAGCTGCGAAGAGTCTCAGCGCGCCATCAAATGCAATAATGCCTCAAATCGTGAAGAGTAATTCCGTCATAGCCAAGAGAGTGTTGTAATTTCTCGAATCGCTTACTGATGATGTACGGATTCCAAGGAACGAGCCCGTCGGGTGCGGGAGAGAAGACGTAGGAGTCCTCGGTTAGAGCGACGTTCGCCTGTTTTGATCGATCAATGGCTCGGTTTCTTTGCTCGTCGAATGCTTGGAGTGTTGGTGCGTCGAGAGTGATGTGTCGCGTGTCGAGTGTCTTGGTGCTCGTATCGGATATCTCGCCAGGAGAATCAATTTTGGAACCATCAATGAAGAGTGTGTGAATCCTTGAATTGAGATCGCGCCATCGCAGGGCACACAACTCGCCACGACGGGCGCCCGTGGAAACTGCGACGTGTAGGAAGCAACCAAGTTCCGGGTCATTGGTTTTGGCCGCTTGAAGAAGTAGGCCAATCTGTGTGACGTTCGGTAATGAGCGACCGGTCATTTCATGTCGACGATCGGAGGCCATCGTTAAAGCCTATGTCGAGAAGATACATGTATGGAACTTTGAGGAGTTCGTATTCGGTGTGCAGCCAGAAGTGCTGCGAGTAACGCTGCGCCAATAAACCATCGACGATGCGGAGCACCACGTCGACGGTATGACTTTCTCCCTCGAACTTCGAGTCAGGACTGCCAAGGCCAACATGGTTGGCGCGGTGAAAGCCCGCGGGCTCTGATCTAAGGAGCCGAGAATGGTCGCTGCGCGTTCCCTAGTTCCGACTGTCAGCGACGAGGTCTCTCGCGACCGCGCCAGGCTGATCCGGCCGGCCGACAAAGGGACGCTGCAGCACCATGAGGTCGGCTCCTCGGTGGGGTCGGTGAAGAACGACGGACCGGAGTTGGTCGAGCCGCTCGCCGGTTAATAATGCCGTGTGGGACTGCCAAAGTCCGCTGATTTCGACCCTGACACATAACGGGGTTATGGAAACGGATGAGGACACCCTTCAGGATGAAATCGCTGCGTGGATCATCAAGGGATTCGGCCCTCGCGCCGAGATCGGCACGACCGAATTATTGCTTCAAGCTTTCGAGAAGTCGACGTACAGCGTCGAGGAACTCGGCGAAGTCGCGAGAGCCATTGCGAAATCTCAGTTGTCGGCTCGTTGTTGACGTCAATGATGGCGCTGGACTCGCAAAAACTCCGCATGGTTCACTCGACTCCGAAGAGGTGGCCGCACTTCTTCTCGCCATGGAGGACGGGTTCAGCATCTACCAGCTTGTTGATCCGTCGAGCACTCCCCGTGACCGTTTCATTCGTGCTGTCAGCTTCCCTCGGTAGGGCATTTGTCGGCTTGCGGGTGTGAGCAATGTTGCGAGCGTTGGTATTTTGCTATGCCTGTCATGTGGGGATACCGGCGCCGTCTAAGAAGCTGAAATCGGAGTGAACCTGCAGTTCGCCGTAGACCGTCACGACAATCGTCCGTCCTAGTTCTCGAACTCGCGGGGTGTGTGGCGTTGCCACTGAAAGCTGCGGTTTTGGTGTGAAAAAACGAACATGTGTTCGTAGAATAGCGGGCGGGATTCTCACAGTACGAGCAAATTTCTTGAGCTAGAGCACCCCTTTCGTAACGTTCGGCAATTCGTGAGTCGGTCAAGCCCGAACACCCCGACAGTAGTTGGTAGAAAAACTAATATAATCTCCTCCAATATGAAAACTTACAAATCTACCTCCGAAGCCGTCGTCGAGACGGTTCTGAGCAGGCCCGCGGGGGAGCCTTTCACCACGTCTGAGTTGCTGGAACTGGGCACTCGCGCAGGTGTTGACCACGCATTATCACGACTAGCGGGCGCCGGCACGATTGAACGCCTGGCTCCAGGCTTGTTTGTGCGTCCCCGTCAGAGCAAATACGTGGGTAACGCGGCGACGAGTCCAGAGAAGATTGTGCAGGCTATTGCTCGCAAATCGCGGTCCCTCGTCGAGGTCCACGGTGCGCAGGCGGCGCGCGAGTTTGGCTTCACGACGCAAGTATCGATGCGTCCAGTATTCGTAACGACGGGGCCGGCGCGCGAGATCGCTTATGGCACGTCCACGATTGTCCTTCGACACGCGGCGCCGAGTCGAATGCTCTTAGCTGGTCGGCCCGCCGGGCGAGCGTTTGCGGCCCTGATGTACCTTGGTCGAAACCTGGTCACTGAAGAGATGATCGCCACGATTCAAGCAAAGCTTCCCACGGAGGAGTTCGAGGCTCTCTGTCAAGCGCGGGCCTCGATGCCCTCATGGCTGAACGATGTTCTCTACCGCTACGAACGTGCGCAGGACTTGGCCGTGACCCGTGCCTGAAGCGTTCTTGGAGATTGAGCCCGAAGAACGTCTGATCATCTACGAGACCTTTGCTCGCGATCACGGCTACTCACGTGAGACGGTGGAAAAGGACGTCTGGGTGTGCTGGGCTCTGGATGCTCTCTTCACCATGCCCAACGCGCTCTCAATGGCGTTCAAGGGTGGTACCTCGCTGTCCAAGGTCTTCAACGTAATTTCTCGATTCTCCGAGGACATCGACGTCACTATCGACTACACGGATCTTGATGGCACCGTCGATCCCTTCGACGGGACTCGCTCCAGAAATAAGGTCAAGGAGCACGGCGAGCATCTCAGAGGGCTGGTTATCAACTACGTGGAGGACGTCGTCGCACCCTACTTCCGCGATCGTCTGGCGACCGAATATGGACTCCGCCCGACGGACGTCGCCGTTGGCGATGACGGAGAGACCCTGTTGATGAGCTATCCCAGGGTGTTCGACTATTCCAGCGGCTACGTGGCTCCGAGCATCAAGATTGAATTCGGCGGACGCAACGCCATCGTCCCCAACGCGGCGCATCGGGTGGCTCCCTACCTGCGCAGCGTTTATCCGGACTTGGACTTTCCCGTCGCGGACCCCGTCGTGCTGTCCGCAGAGCGCACTTTCTGGGAGAAGGCCACCTTTATGCATGACTACTGCGGAAGACCCCCCACAACGATGTCGGCGGATCGTTTATCGCGGCACTGGTACGACCTGGATCAAATGAGCCAGAGCGCAATCGGAACCAGGGCGCTCGACGACCGAGTTCTCTTGGCCGATGTCGTCAAAATCAAGCAAGCGTTTTACTCCAGATCAACCTCCGAGTATGACAAGTGCTTGTCGGGGAGAATGCGGCTGGTGCCTGACGATGACTCTGTGCGGTTGTTGGCGACTGACTATCGGGTGATGCGCGACGCGCGGATGATCGTTGGCGGGCCGTCTCAGTTTGGTGAGATCGTCAACAGGTTGCGAGACCTCGAGTCTGAAGTCAACCAGGCCTCGTAGAGTCTCGGGAGAGTCCTGCGAAAGACTCTGTTTTGAGATAAGTTCCTTGAGAGGGGTAACGAGAACTGAACTCTGTTCGAGAAATTGACGACGATTCTGGAAACTCCCCACTCTCGATCATCGAAATTCCCCAGATGGGCCGAAGCGGGTTGCTTCTGAAACTACTTGCTCTGAGGTCGGTGCACCCCCTTTCTGGTCGCTTCAGAACGGGCGCGGTGGCTGCGCATGCGATAACTCTCACCGTCGATGTTGAACACGACGCTGCGGTGCAGCAACCGGTCGAGCATGGCGGCCGCCACCATCGGATCATCGAAGATCTTGCCCCACGAGGCGATGCCCAGGTTGGTCGTGAGCACCGTCGAGCTCTTTAGGTAGCGCTGGGTGATGACCTGAAAGAGGGCGGCCGCCGCCTCGCTCGGCAGCGGGAGGTAGCCGACCTCGTCGATGATGAGCAGACGTGGTCCGGCGAAGAAGCGCATGGTCGTCGCCCACCTCCCCTCTAAGGCCGCGCGGTGACAGCGCGCCACGAGATCGGCCGCCGTGGTGTAGTAGGTCCGGTAACCGCATTCGATGGAGGCTCGGGCTAAGCCGATCGCGAGCATCGTCTTGCCGACCCCCGGTGGTCCGATGAAGAGCACGTTGGTGGCGTCCTCTAAGAAGCGCAGCGTCGAGAGCTCATTCACGAGACTGCGATCAACTGACGGTTGGGCGTCGAAGTCGAAGTCAGACAACGTCCAGGGAGCCGGCAGTGAGGCGAAGCGCTCGAGGCTCTTGCGGCGACGCGCCTCGGTAGCCGCGACTTCAAGGGAGAGCAGCCGCTCGAGCATCGCGGTGTGACTGAGCTTCTCGGACTTGGCCGCCTCTAACACCGAGGGCAGCGCCTCGGCCGCGGAGCTGAGACGCAGGGTCGCCAAGTGCCCGCGCAGCTGCTGGTAGGTGGAGTCACTCATGACGCCGCCATTCGCGCGTAGTCGGCGAGGTCGACCGTAACGTCACGACCGTTCTCGCCCAGCAGTCGGGCCCGTTCGGTGAGTGCTGCGTCGCTGATGCCGACGTTGGCCTTTTTGTCACACGGTCGCCTCATGGTGAACTGGGCCAGCACCACCCGCTCGAGGGCCTCAGCGTGCGCCGAGTCGCGCACGACCATGCCCGCACCGTCGTGGGCGAGGTGGTGGGTCGCAATGAGTCCTCCCGCCGAGCGGGCTTCCAGTCGGTCGCTGCCGAGGCGCTGGTGCAGCGTGATCATGGCGCCGGAAAAGCCCGGCGGCACCGAGTAGCGATTCCCGCGGTAGTGGACGGTCGAGTTCGCCGTCACCAACCGGTCGACCTCGATGGTGGCGGGATAGGGCACGGGCAACGCCCGCAAGGGCTCCACGTCCGCCAGTTCGCGAACCGTGGTGCGACGGCCGTCGCGTTGACGCGGTCGCTCGTCACCAACCGTCTCCAAGAACCGATCGAGGGAGCGCTGAGCCGCTTCGGGGGTCTCGTCGCTCATGGTGCGCCACCACCTCCCTGAGACGAAGCGGACCGAGGACTCGACCGATCCCTTGCGGTTGCCACGCCGTGGCGGGCAGGGCTCGACGATCGCTCCGTAGTGCTTGGCGACCGGCGCGAAGCTCGGCTGCACGTTCTTGGTCCCCGGAACAATGACCGTCGCCAATCGGTCGGTGCGCCAATACTTCGTCGTGCCCCCGAGCTGGCGCAGCACCTTATCCATGGCGTCGATGAGTTGGGCTTGGACCATCGACTCACAGATCACCCCGCGGATCCGACCCGAGTGGGGCAGCGTGCCGAGCAGGACGTAGGCGGTTGAACCCCAGGGCGAGCGACGTCGCTCGAACCAGTCCCACTGGATCTCCTCACCCGGCGGGTGGAAGATCTCGACGGTGTCGCGTCCCTTCACGCCGTCACACGCCTCACAGTGCGGGCGAAGACCCTGCAGGCGGAGCTGTCTCGTGAAGCTTGGGTAGCTCTGCTCATAGCCGAGGGGCCGGACCTCGTCAAAGAGGGCGCTCGCCCAGACGTGCGGGTCGTCGATGAGCCGCTGGGTTAGATAGGGAATAAACGCTTCGAGTGGTTCAGGACCCGAGTGCTTGCGAACGCCGGATTCACGTTCTCCATTCAGGTAGGCGCGGATCGTTTTACGATCTCGACCCAAGTGTCGGGCAATGGCCGAGATCGACCATCCCTGCTTTTTTAGTGCGTGGACTTCCACGTCTTCTCCTTGTGTGAGCATGGAGGCGGGTCCCTTCGGTTGGTTGCATCATCACCACCAGCCTTGAAGGGGCCCACCTTCTTTTGGTGGACCTAGTGGCCCGCCGCAGCCCTCACGGGGTGGGGAATTTCGATGATCGACTCTGAGGACTTTCCGTGATTCTCGTCAAAATACTTGTCACAAAATCTCGGCGGGTAAGAAAGGGGGTCAGCAAGAATGTTCCACGTGGGCGAGAAATATTAAAATGTCAGCCAAAATGTCAGCAACCATGTCAGCAACGTCGGTGGATCTCGGCGGATTCCGATGGACGTTGACGAACAGCGGAGTGTTATAAACCCCTTTGTTTTACTCGTTTCTTCCGTGGAGGTACGGGGATTCGAACCCCGGACCCCTTGCATGCCATGCCGACTGTTTTGAATCGGCGATGTTCACTCAAGTTCGCACACGCTTGCATCGTTGGTGTTTGAATCCGCCGGCGTCCACGTGTGACCTCGCGCATTCATCTCCGTTGCTAAAGGCGTTGCTAAAGACGACGGCCACTATGTCGCGTTCAGGGAATTGACGATATCTCCGACAAGCACAACTAACGAGGCAGCGAGGTTTTCACCTTCGGGAGGGGCCCCAGCGGCCCGAAGAGCCATGGCGACTCCCACTGCCCCGCGATTCGCGAACAGTTCGGGGAGGTATTTCACTGCATCGGCGGTGACTTCTCGCGACACCTCGGAGTCTTGAAGACTCACAAGGCGCCGGACGAGGTCCTCCGTGGACACCGCTTGCAATAGGCGATAGATATCAAGTGCGTCTTTGTCACCAAGTCGATTCGGTTGATTAATCCGCTCATAGATTTTGTGAGTCTTTGCAACGAGCAAAGCTCCGGGACCTGCGATCCATACTTCGACGTTGCGGTCGTCGTTTGGATCAAGTGATGCGATGGTGGCCCACTCTCGATCCACGAGAGATCCCTCCAGTCCCTTAGCGCGACGAGCGACGTCCTTGCCGTGTACGCCCAATTGGGCACTTCGTGAAGTCGCCGTGCGTTTCGGTCCCGCTAAGGCTTCGGGAACCATGAGGTCAACAACGACACCAGACGGGCTCTCCCATCGCCCTACGTCGTTGCCTCGAAAGAAGCCTTTGGCCATCATCAGGTCGCCCAGCAGTGGATCGTCGGTCAAGAGGTCTGCGGCAATGCTGAAGTCAGCGTCCGTTGTGAAGACAGCGACGGGAAGGTTCGATTCTCCGGCGAAGTAGTAAATGGCGTGGGCACCGACGAGAACGATCGCGTCTCGCTGTTCGCCTAACGCTTCGAGAGCGTCAAGCATGACTCGACGAGCCGCAATGTAAAGCGGGTCAACTTCTCCAGACATTTTCATTCCTCCCCATCCATTCAATGAGCGCTTCTCCCTCGGCTGGCTCGCGACCTGGTCCGGTAAGGAGGTCCACGGCGATCTGACTCGGTGCGGCCATCGTTACCCCATCACGTCGGATCGTTCGCTCTAATGCCACCGAATCGAGGGGCTCGACGAGCATTACGTTGGCTCCCACCTCCGCTTGCCGAAGCCCGAGTTCGCTCTCTGCTTGATAGATGTCGGTGACGTAGACGACCGCAATCTGTGTCGGCGCGACCGGAGCAAAAGACTTGGCGGCAAATGATTCTGTGACCGCGTAAGGGATTGATGTTGTCTCAAGCTTCTTGTTCAGCGCGTCGAACCCTCGTGGTTCGAGAAACAATCTTGGCTTGTTCGATCGCGGGCCCGGATAGTCCTCACTCCAGCGCCGAATGGCTGCGGGCCAATCGAGTCCCAAGACGCCACCGCGCATATCTCGCTCGAGAATTGACTCTTGCTCTAATAGTTCGATGACACGCGAAAGTGTGGGGGCCGAGGTGCCTGTGCGCAAGGCTATTTCGCGAACTCCATACGGAGGTCGCGTGTCGACGAGGGCCCTCATCGCGCGCCCAGCCGCCTTGCCGCGAAGCGTTTGTAGTGGCTTATCCCTTCGCCAAGGATCTCTCTGGGCCCCTCTGCTCTCAATGAAGAGACCAGGTCGGTCGGAAACGATGCGCATGTTGCCTGTTGTATCGATCCAATTGATGTCGCGTTCGAGCAGGAGTTCCCTTGATCGCGCGCTCAAGTAGTCGGTCGCGATAAGTGGTTGCTCGCCCAAATCTGTGATCGGGTCGATTAGGAATTGAATTTGTTCCACCGCGAGGAGCAGAGCCTTGGGTTGGAAGGAGCGTTTCGCTTCTACCGTAAAAGTCGCCGTTTCGTCTGATGGGGAGGTGACGTCGAAAATGGCGTCAACCCAACTTTTGTTTCGCATGATTTCGAACCGGGTGCTAAGCCGCCACTTCTGGGGGAGGGCGTCGCGTAACCGTTTTTCGCACGTGAAGAGGATCTCTCGCTCGGTTGGCTGTGTGTTGATTGACATTGCGCCTCCCGTGTCTTATGTTTCAATAATCGTAATGTTTCGGAGACACTGAAACAGTCAATTTTCTGTAATATCCATATTATAACGCAAAAAAGTGATAATTATCTGCTACGTAACAGAAACTATACTGTTTCGTAGCATACGGAATGCACCGACTATTGAAACGAAGAGTGGCGGACAAGAATCGGACAGTCACCATTAGATCCGATCACTTACCAGTGCAAACTTTGCTTCGCCCAGCAGCAAAAGGTTCGCGCGCTTTCCCCAAGCGTCTCCCCATTCGACGATGTCCATTACCCGGAGCCGTTGCAACGGCACGCCATCGCTCGCACCTTCAGTTCAGACTCGAGCGAGTGTCTCGCGTCTGATGATCATTGCGGAGTTGCCCACGACTATTTCGCCGAACCGGTCGCGCCGGCGACCATTGGATCGGCTAGTCGCTCCTCGTTGTACCACGAGACCCACTTCGCGGTCTCGATTTCGAGGTCGCCGAGCCCCTTCCAACGTCCACCCACCTCCTTCAAGACCGCGGGGTTGCGAAACAGTTCTGTCTTGAAGAGCGCGAACATCGACTCGGCCATGGCGTTGTCAAAACTGTCGCCGACGGTCCCAATCGACGCGGTGACTCCTAACTCCTCGAGTCGATCGGTGTAGGCAATGCTGACGTATTGTCTAATGCGCCAGTGTGGTCTCTTGGGGCGCCACGCACTTCGCTTATTCTAAGCGAACAAGCGGAAGTTCACTTCAGACGTCGAGCGCGGGAGATACGACAATGGTCTGGTCCAAGACCACGTTCACGCGCAATGGCGCACCATGCAGTAATTGCGGGGGAGCGGTGGAGAAGAGCGCCGAGGGTTGGACGGACGCATCTCAGCCGAAGGGGCGGCGTGTGCGCTGTTTGGCGTGCGGGCCTGCAGAGGTGGTGGCGTCCACGCCACCAGCGGATCCGGTAGCGGGATCCTCGGCGTTGCGACAAGACAAGCGCTACCGTGGCGACAACAACTTGAAAGGTGCCCAGGGGGAGTACCTAATGGGTACGTACCTGGCCGCGGACCTTGCACCGGGGGCATACGTTCTCACCGATCGCAAGGTGCCCGACGAGTCCGAGGCAAACATCGATCACGTCGTCGTCGCCTCTAACGGGGTGTGGATAATCGACTCGAAGAAATGGGCCGGAGAGATCAGGTACCGAAGTCCCGGGTTCCCGAGCACCGACCCGCGAAAGTATCTAACGGTGGACGGGAAGGACAGGACATCAGAAATCGCCAAGATCTACCGGCTGGTGATCCCCGTGGCCCGGGTCATCGGGGATACTAACGTTCCGGTGCACCCGGTGCTGGCATTCGTCGAGGCCACGTGGGGCGTCAGAGAAGGCCTGCATTTCAGAAGGGGTAAAGGGCCCTATAACCATGAGGGCGTCCTCATCTCTGGTGCGCACGGCTTCATCGAACGCATCAATGCGACCGGATCCCTGACACCAGATGCCGTGGAGTCACTCTGGCGGAGGCTGGATGCGGCAATGCCTCCTTGTTAGCGGGGTTCACTCGGTGCACTCGGTTTTGACTTTCTACGCATGCACTCAAAATGAGAAACAAGATTATGAGCGTCAAGCAGGGAAGAAGACGGCTCGTTCCGCGTTGGAGTGTTGAAAAGTCGAAGTCCGCGTGTGGTCGTGCGCAGGCGCCAGCGTTGCTAAAGGATTTTTCGGCCTGACCCCCTCAAATTGTGCAAGGGGTCAGATGCGAGATTCTTAGCCACCGAGGACCCTGGCCTTCTGTGCTAAAAACCCGGCGTCGTTTAGAACGCCTCGTTCGTGCAGAGTTGCCAGGCGTTCAAGTTCACTGACTACGTCTACTTCCGGCCGGCCGAAAGGCTTCGACGAGCCGTGTGTTCGGTTCGCGAGCAGGAATTGAACCGATGGACAGCCCAGCTGAATGATTCGGGACTCTCGGTCACGAAAACCGCGACCCCCCAACTATGGCCCAACGGTGAACCCCGAGAGCACCGGCACCTGTAACTCGCCGACGTCTATTTGGATTCAGCACGTCCATGTCGTTGCGCGCGTTGACTGGCGTCGCTAAAGAAATTGACGGCGCGACACTCTTTCAGACCTTGTAAGGGCTTGGCCTCCCGGCGGCGCTGTGCGCCTGGTCAACACTCCGGGGACTCGGGTCGAGGTTCTCGAACCATATTCTGGCAACTGGTAACGGGAGTTCACAGGTGCCCGCTTGTGTTCGGCACGTCCATGTCGTTGCATGACATTTTTGGCGTTGTTAAACTCACTTTCCGCACTTCTCAGGTGCCAAATACGTCCCCCACTCAGAGGTAGCAATCGGCCGAAACGCCCAGCAAGTCAAGGAGCTGTAGTTGCTTTTGCGTGAGGGTCGGTGAGAACGTCCTCAGAAGGTGACCATCACCGTCAAAGAGGTGATGACGGGTGACTCCCTTGAACAGTTCGAACACGCGCTTCGTGCTCGGAGCAGAACTCGGCCGGTCTTCGGGGTAAATCAGGATATCGGTGATCTTGCGTTCGGCCATGGAGCGGCGAACGAGTAGCTCCACGAGCGAGCGCACGAGCAGTGCGATGAACTGACAGGCCATGAGACCTTCGATCCGAGCGGGATCGCGCAGGAACATCGGCGCGACGAACAGGTCACTCTTCAACTGGTGGTGGCGACGCTCGAGGTCGGGTTGACGCTTGTAGGCGACGAGTATCTGCGTCTCGACCATGTCTCGGTCGTTGGTGACCAGTGGCCAGCAGCCGTCGCTTCTCGCGTCGCGAACGACGAGGTCCTCGTCAACCGAGAAGCTCAGGTAACGGCGCAGCCGGGCGACGCGCCGGTAGCGGGTGTCGGCGCCGGGTCGTCCCCGGGTTTCTTGGCGCATGCGCACGTCCTCGCGCTCGCGAAGTTCGAAGCGCACCCAGCGCGAGGAGGACGTCGCCTCGAGGGCCGCGCGAGCGGCGGCCTCGATCGCCACGACCTCTTTCAGTCGGGTCTTGGGTGAGAGGAGGCGCTGGTTGAGCTCGTCGATCGCCGCGATGCCCGCGGCGATCCTGGACCTGCGCGTCTCGGCGTCGTGATCGATCTTGGCGCTCGAGCGACACCAGATCACTCGATAGCCCTCCGCACTCGGCCACGGGGCTGACACCGTCTCGTAGAGATTCGCTTCGCCACCGACGTAGCGAGAGGGCCGGGTGAACGCCTCGGTCCAGTCCGGCTCGTTGTCCGCCAGCCAGTCGCGCATCGCCCGGTCCTCCTTGCGGGTGCGTGGCAACACCGAGACGAAGCGACCCTGGTGGCTGGCGATGTGGTCCATGTTCTCGCGAGTGGCGAGCTTGGAGTCTGCGACGTAGAGAAAATCGCGACGAGCGAACAATTGGCACAGCGAGTCCCAGGTGGCGACGTGGGTCGTGGAGTCCTCGGTGTTGCCGTGGGTGACGCGGTGCGCGACCGGCACCGCTGCGTCACCGGTCACCGTCAAGATGAAGAGCAGTTGCTTCAGGTCCGGCCGGTGGTCTTTGGAGTGGCCCCTCGCGGGCACCACCGTCGCCTTGGTCCCGCGTTCGAGACCGACCGCGTTGTCGTAGGCACCGTGCAGGATGATCGACGTGGAATCGTTGTGCAGTTCATTCGCGTCGACATTGAAACGCTGCACCGCGCGCAGCACCAGCGCGTTCAGCAGGGTCGCGCGGTCGGCGTCGAACATCGCCTCCAGGGCGCGACCTACTCGGTCGTCATTGAGTAGTTCAAGCTCCGAGGGCGCAAGACCCACCACGCCCGCGTCGAGCGTTGATGCCCATTCACCGAGCGCGTAGAGCGGAGCGTGATGAAGCGCCAGGTTCGCCACCATCACCGACAGCGACCGCGCTGGCGCGAGTCGCACCCGGGCATCGTGCGTGCGCACGTGGACGTCGAGCAACTCGTCGAGACCGAGCAAGCCCGTCACGTGCTGGATGATCGGCAGCGCGTCGAGGACCTCGTCACGCAGCGTGAAGTCGTCGGCGGGTGTACTTGTGCTCATGTCCAACACTGTATACAGTGTTGGACATGAGACCGTGGATGGTGAGGTGGAAGTGACGAAACGCGACGACGAGCGCCGGGCGCGTGTTCTGGAGCAACTACGCGACCTTCTTGTCACCACCTCTCGCGTGCTGCCGGGCAGCCTCGTCGAACGCACGATGATCTGCGGCAAGTCGAACTGTCGATGCCACGACGATCCGCCTCATCTGCACGGACCCTACGTGCAGTGGAGCTACACCCTGGACAGCAAGCGCTTCACTCGCTGGCTGACTCCCGAGCAGCGCGAACGCTATTCCGCCAGGATCGAGGCTGGCAAGCAGTTACGAGAACTGGTCAGGGAGCTTGAGCGAACGGAGACACTAAGCGTGGAGCGAGCTGAAGGGTGGGGGAGGTAAATGGGGTCTGAGATGTGCGGAAAGCGAGGTTAAAGGATCTGCTAAAGAAATCAGTTCGCGCGAACTCTCTAAAGGCTTCTCCATCAGGTCCTATACAGTGGAGGTAAGGGGATTCGAACCCCTGACCCCTTGCATGCCATGCAAGTGCTCTACCAGCTGAGCTATACCCCCAAAAGGTTTATTGATGTTAGCAGTTTGACCCCGCGTGACTCAGAGCGCTAAACGGTTGGCCAATTGGCACGTGAGATTCTCACGCGTAGCGTCTTTGGGAGTCCCGCTACTACTTGTTCAAATGAGTGCGAGATCATTTTCTTCAATTCGCGATCGGGCACGGTGTCATCCAACGCCACCGTGTTCCAATGCGTTTTGTTCAAGTGGTATCCCGGGGTGACAGCGGCGTACTCATCGCGCAGTCCGAGAGCGACGACCGGATCACACTTCAACGAGATGCTGGGCGGTTCACCTTCGGGAGAAAGAATTGCGAATACCTTTCCTGCGACTTTGTAGACGTCGACTTCGGGACCGAAGGGTTGATCTTCGCTGGTCTCAGGAAACCTCATGAGATACGTGGCGATCGTCTTAGTCTTCATGATCTCCAATCCTCAAGCTGTAGTGAGAATAAGGTCACAAAGCGCCTCGGGCATGGAGAACATGGGGGAGTGTCCGCTCTCAAGGGTCGCGAACTCGTTGCACCGAGCGGCCATCAGCTCTTGGATACTGAGATCGATCGCATGATCGAGAGTGCAACGCACGTAGTACGAAGGGACCTCGACGTGGAAGGAGCTTCGTGGACTGCGAAAGCTCGCGCGAGTCTGTGGGGTGAGCTGGGAGACCGCCCAGCTGGCGGTCTCCTCAGTGCAATCCTGGTAGATCGCCATTTTGGCGAGAGTCGGCTCCAGGATGAGAAAGGCGCCGTCTACTCGAATCGCCTCGTCGAGCAGCGTGTGCACGGGCACTTCTCGTGAGGCCTCGGTCACGCTTTCGCCCAGTAGCGGAACGAACGCGGCGACGTAGACAAGTCGCTCGAGGTTGACGACGTCCTCGGCCGCTTCGCAAATCACGGCTCCCCCATAGCTGTGGCCGACCAGCACCACGGGTCCTTCGAGGTTGGCGACCTCGACGACCTCTCTGGCGTCATCGGCGAGAAATGTGTTGGGGTGCGCGCCGTGCGTGGATGACGGTAGATCGACCGCAGTCCAGCGCACCTCTCTACGAGTGAGTTCGAGTCCGACATCGCGCCAGACCCACGAACCGCCCCACGCACCGTGCACCAATACATAGGTCGCCTGTTCCATCAAGACCTCCTTCCGAGAGAGGATACGGCGATTTTTTCCCTAGAATGTCGTAATGAGCCGCCCATTTGACGTCACTGCCGTCGAGGAGAAGTGGCAAGCGCGTTGGCTCGATGACGGCACCTACGAGGTGGACAACGACGATCCCCGCGAGCGGTACTACGCCTTGTGCATGTATCCCTACCCGTCAGGCGCGGCTCACCAGGGTCACGTACGCAACTACATCTTCGGCGACCTGATCGTCCGCTACCACACGATGCTGGGCCAAGCCGTCCTGTCGCCGTACGGATTCGACTCTTTCGGCCTCCCCGCGGAGAACGCCGCGATCAAGGACGGGAGCCACCCGCGCCCCTTCACCGAGGCCCGGATGCACGAGCTCAAAACCTCAGTTCGTCGCCTCGGGGCTGTCTACGACTGGCGCCGCGAGGTGTACAGCCACGATCCTGAGTACATCAAGTGGTCTCAGACCATATTCCTGGCGTTCTTGAAAGCCGGACTCGCGTACCGCGCGGAAGCGCAGGTCAACTGGTGCCCGGGTTGCAAGACCGTGCTGGCCAACGAGCAAGTGCTCGCCGACGGTACCTGCGAGCGCTCGGGCGACGTCGTGGAGCGGCGCCTCCTCGAACAGTGGTTCTTCAAGATCACCGACTATGCCGAGGAGCTCTTGACGAGCCTCGACGACCTTGAGTGGCCCGAACGCGTGAAGACGATGCAGCGCAACTGGATCGGGCGCAGCGAGGGCGTGGAGTTCGACCTTCCTCTCGTCTCCGACCCAATGAAGGCGCTGCGCGTCTTCACGACACGCCCTGACACGGGCTTTGGGGTGACCTACGCGGTGGTCGCGCCCGAGCATCCGATGTTGGCCTTGCTGACCACCGATCAGGAACGTCCGCGGGTCGAGGAGATCGTCGGCCGCGCGACGTCAATCGGTGAGATCGAACGGACGTCATCCTCGAGCGACGGTGTCGCCGCAGAGAAGCGCGTCGCCTTCACCGGAAGTTACGTCACCAATCCCTTCACCAATGAGCCCGTCCCGGTCTTCGTGGCCGACTACGTGCTTGGTAACTACGGCACCGGTGCCATCATGGCCGTCCCGGGAGAAGACGAGCGCGACTTCGAGTTCGCGAAAGTGCGCGGGTTGCCCATCATCCGCACGGTGCAGCCGCCCGAGGGGTTCGAGGGCGACGCCTACTCGGGCGACGGCGCGCACGTGAACTCTAGTTTCCTGGACGGACTCGACGTGGCTGAGGCGAAGGCGAAGGCCTCGGAGTTTGTTGTTGGGCGCGCCAATGGCTTGGTCACGGTCAACTATCGCCTGCGCGACTGGTTGGTGTCGCGCCAGCGCTTTTGGGGCTGTCCCATCCCCATCATCTACTGCGACGTCGACGGCATCGTCGCCGTGCCCAGCGACCGACTCCCGGTTCTCGCACCCGATGACGTGACGATGGATCAAACCGGTCAGTCGCCTCTCGCCACCAACGAGGGCTTCCTGCACACGACGTGTCCGATTTGCGGTGGACCGGCGCGGCGCGAATCGGACACCATGGACACCTTTAACGACTCGTCGTGGTACTACTTGCGATTCGCCGATCCCTTCACGCCGGACAAGGCCTTCGATCCCGCACAAGCGGCCAAGTGGATGCCCGTCAATCAGTACATCGGTGGCATCGAGCACGCGATCCTCCACCTCATGTACGCCCGGTTCTATCTCAAGGCGCTGGACGATGTCGGCCTGGCCAAGGGTCTTCCTCGCGAACCCTTCCAGCGCCTCTTCACTCAGGGCATGATCCGCCTGGATGGCAGCAAGATGTCCAAGTCCAAGGGCAACCTGGTCACCCCCGAAGCCTTCTACGACACGGTCGGTGCCGATGGCCTTCGTCTTTTCCATCTCTTTGCCGGTCCGCCCGCTGACGATCTCGACTGGACCGACCAGACCCTCGATGTCATCGACGGTTGCGGTCGATTCATCGACCGCTTCTATCGCCTCTGGAACTATTACGACGTGAACCTTCGCGATGGGGGCGACGAGAGTGACCTCGCTGTTCGCCAGGCCACGCACCGCACTATCGCCCGTGTCACCAACGACTTTGAGCGCTGGAGCTACAACACCGCCGTGGCGGCCATCATGGAGCTGTTGAACACCGTCTCCAGGGCGGCGCGAAGCGAGCACGGTGTCTCTCGCGCGGCGTTCGAAGAGTCTCTCGACGTGATGGCTAAGCTGCTCGCACCCATGACCCCGCACATCACCGCGGAACTATGGGAGGCTCGTCACCCCGATCAGCCCAGTGTGCACCTCTTGGCGTGGCCCGTCGCCGACCCCGTGCTGGTGGCCGAAGCTGAGGTCACGATGGTGGTACAGGTCAACGGCAAAGTGAGGGCTCGCCTTTTGGTCTCGCCCTCCATCAGCGAAGACGACGCCACTACAGTTGCCCTGGCGGACCCCGAGATCGTGGCCGCGCTCGATGGGGGGGCGCCCTCGCGCGTGGTGTCTCGCCCGCCGCGCTTGGTCAACATCATTCCCTGATGGCGAAGAGTTCATCGTCGAGCGAGACGCGCATCACCGTCGAGCCACCGCGCTTCGATCGCCCCGAGGTCGAGATTCGCGCCTCCACGCGGCGAAAGAAGACCGGTAACGCGCACTGGTCGGGGAGCCGCATTGTCGTGCAGATCCCCGCGCGCGTGCGGGGCCGCGAACGTCGCGCCTTTGTCGACGAGCTCGTGGAGCGCCTGCTCGCCCAGCGTCCCCAGAACGCCGGAGGAGATGGCGCCCTGGAGGAGCGAGCGCGCGTTCTGGCTGAGCTCTACAACGATGGCGTGATGCCAGCTTCGGCGCGCTGGGTGACGAACCAACAGGCTCGATGGGCCTCGTGCTCACCGGGCTCACGTGAGATCCGAGTGTCCAGTCGCCTGCGCCAGTGCCCCGAGTGGGTCATCGACGCAGTGCTGGTCCACGAACTCGCGCATCTCCAAGAGGTCGACCACTCACCACGGTTCTATCAGCTGGCCGATCGACACCCACGGCAACGAGATAGCGCGCTGTACCTTGATGGCTACGCCTTGGGACTTGGGCTGCGCATCGAAAGTGCCGACGTCGATACGGCGTCCGCGCCCTAGGATCGCTCAGGACATGGCCCCTCGGGCTGCCTTGATAGTTCCGAACCGGCGGCGTGCTCGTAGGAGCCACTGGTCAACGCCGAGGAAGTGAGCGACGCACCAACACTGAGAGGAATTGAACGTGACTGAGACCCAAGGGGAACTTCCCGAGCTGAGCGCGAGCGACGGCACGGCGTTGTGGGGCCTCGAGCGGCGCTGGGTGACCTTGATCGCGGTCTGTGGTTCGACATTCATGCTCTTGATGGACGTGTCGATCGTCCAAGTGGCCCTTCCCACCATCGAGCGTCACTTCGCGGCCAACTTCTCGGATCTCCAGTGGGTGATCGACGCGTACGCCCTGGCGCTCGCCACGCTCATACTCACGTGGGGGGCGACCTCCGATCGTTTCGGTCGCAAGCGCGCGTTCCTCGTGGGACTGGCGGTCTTCACCGTGGCCTCTCTGGCTTGCGGCTTCGCCACGAGCATTACCCAGTTGATTGGATTTCGCGCCTTGCAAGGGATCGGTGGCGCGGCGATGTTCGCCACCGGCCTGGCCCTCGTGGGTCAGGAGTTTCACGGGCGCGAAATGGGCAAGGCCATCGCCGCGTGGGGCGCCACGGTGGGCGCGGCCGTCGCGGTGGGCCCTCTCGTGGGAGGTATTTTGACCAGTGGTCTTGGATGGCGCTGGATCTTCTTCGTGAACGGGCCTATTGGCGTGGTCACGGTGTGGTTGTCCTGGACGCGAATGGTGAATGTCGTCGACGCGAGGTCCAGCCGCCTCGATGTCGCCGGACTGCTGAGTTTCTCGTCGTCTATGTTTCTGCTGGTCTTTGGACTGATTCGCACTGATAGCGATGCGTGGACGAGTCCAACCATCCTCTCATTCTTCGCGGCCGCCGCCGTTTTGATGGTGGTCTTCGTCTTGATCGAACTTCATCATGCTCGACCCATGTTTGACCTCTCGCTCTTTCGCAAGCCATCCTTCTGCGGTGTGTCCTTTGCCACCTTCGCCATCGGCGTGGGCATGTTCGCGATCTACCCGTACCTCACGCTCTATTTCCAAAACGACCTCGGCCTCTCGCCGTTGCAGGGCGGCCTGCGCCTCCTCCCCTCGACGGTCTTTAGCTTCGTGGTTCCTCTCGTCGTTCGCTCGTTCGCGGACCGGGTAGCTCCGCGAGTCACCCTGGGCATCGGACTCGCGACCACCTCGCTCGGGCTGGCCTCCATGTTGTTCGTGGGGGTGAACTCCTCGTGGCTGGTCTTGGTCCCGGGGCTCGCTCTCACCGGCATCGGGATCGGTTTCGCGAATCCCGCCATCGCGCGGATTGGCCTCGGCGTGGTCGAACCACAAAGAAGTGGCATGGCCTCAGGGATCTCCAATACCTTTCGCATCGCCGGACTGGCCACGGGGGTTGCGGCGCTGGGCGCCATCTTTCAGCGCAGCCTCTCCTCCTTGCTAACGACGAAGCTCGGATCCGACGGACCGGCTTTGGCGCGCATCGTGGCCTCGGTGGGCGTTCGAGCGGCGGCCGCGTCGACGCACCGCTCGGGCGTGGCGTTCGCCGCCCATGACGCCTTCGCAAGTGCCTTGCACACCATCCTTGTCATCGGCACCGGAGTCACGTTCCTCGGTGCGATCGCGGCGTTCTCACTGGTGCGAGCGAGGGACTTTCACGCGGCCTCCGCACCGGCTCTGTCTCCCGAGCCCGTCACCTGACGTGACGGCCCGACAACTGTGGTGCGGGGCTGACAAGATCTGCAGTGTCATTCAAGGGAGGGCGTATGAGTGATGCGCCAACAGTGAGAGCCGACGTTCGAGACATGTACTCGGTGCATGAGGCCTTTCGACGGGGACTGCGCGAGGCGAAACCGGAGATCCGCGCCGTCGAAGGCGACGTCGAAGGCGCAACGCGATTCACCGAGTACTTCGGTGACCTGTTGTGGCTTCTCCACGCCCATCACGACGGCGAGGACGAGTTGCTGTACCCTCTACTGGTGGAGCGCGTGCCGTTAGCGCGCACTCATCGACGAGATGGATGCTCAGCATCGCGGCGTGAGCGACGTGTTGAACGCGTGTGTCGAGGCCAATCGGGCGTTCGCCCTGAGCCTCGAGAGGGGACGGCGAGGCACTCGGTACCGCCAGCGACGCGCTCGCTGCGACGCTGGAAGGGCACCTCACTCAAGAAGAGACCGACATCTTGCCCTTGGTGGTTGAGCGGATAACGCCCGAGGGGTGGGGACAGTTGCCCGGCCACGCGATGATGAGCTACCACGGCACACGACTGTGGATGCCCTTTGGGCTAGCCATTGAGGCGATGCCCGCCGACCTCATAGCCAACATGTCTGAGCATCTCCCGCCGCCCGTCGCGGGAATGTGGTTTGGCGGTGGTGCCGACGCCTTTGCGGCAGAGATGGGATCGATTCGATCGATCGGTTGACGCGGTGAGTCGCCAGCCTCGCGCCCGGAGCGAGTCGAAGGTGACACATTGGTCCTCGCGGATGTCGCGTCGCGTCGAATGGATGGTGGTTGTGCACGCGTGTGATTGTGATCTAGCTCTGAGTTGAGTTGGTGCTCGGCTTGAAGTTGATGGAGATGCGAGGTCCACTGGCCGTGGCCTGCTTGGGGACGCAGTGGCGCCAATCCACCTGGCAGCGCCCACCCATGACGATCAGGTCTCCCGAGGCGGGATGGAAGGTCAAACTCTTGCCACCTTCTGACGGCTGGATCAAGAACCGCCTCGTCGCTCCGAGACTCAGCACCGGCACGATGCAGTCGGGAGTCACCCTCCCGATTCGATCACCGTGCCAGGCCGTTGAGTCGTGATGACTCCGATAGAGATTCATCCACAGCGACGTGTACAGACTCGCGTAGCGCCGAGCGAGCGAGGCGGTGATCTCACTCATGATGGACTCGGGTGCCTGCGACACGTGTGAGTACTGGGCCGTCAAGCGAGGCTCAATCACGTCTTGGGTGTACATCCATCGAGTCCGTAGTTGCCACGGCGCGCAGCGCAGCAGATCCTTGAAGAGGCTCTCGCTTCCCGAGATCCACATCGGCACGTACTCGATCCACGACGTCTCGTCGAGTTGGATGCGTACCGCGCTGCTAAAGGTGTGGTCGATGACCGTGGGGAACTCTTCGAACAGGCCGGCCTGGTACGTCGACAGAACCGACTCACGGTCTTGGGTATTGATGGATGCTGATTCGCCCGGCGTCACGAGAACTCCCGTCCAAGGGTGGTGCGTCGTGAACTTAGGGGAGGCCCGTCACACGCCAGGTCAGTACAACCCGTTGACCAGCGATGTTGCTAGTTCGCCTCGCCGCGAAGGAACCGCTCCAACTCGGCCGCGAGCTCATCGCCGCTGGGCAGTTCCTCGCCCAGTGAGGTGCCTTCGGTTTCGTCGGCCGCCGCTTCTAATCGCTCGACCATGGTCGAGTGCTCGGAGTTGTTCGTCACCAAGTCGTCGACGCGTTGACGGGCTTCTTCCGCCGCCGCGCGAAGGTTCCCCGCGTCCAGGGTGAGTCCGGACATTCGCGCGAGTCCGTCGACGAGTGCCGCCGCCGCCTGGGGGTAGGGCATGGAGGCGACGTAGTGAGGTACGCGCGCCCAGAGCGTGATGATGTCCATGTCCACCTCGGCGAACCCGAGCTCGAGCGCGGTACCGATACCCGCAGGCACTTCGAGCTCACCCGAGACGGATCCGACGGTGGCCAGGAGATGCGAGCTTGATGCCGGCGCCGTGCCGATGACGCGAATAGGCCGGGTGTGCGGCGTCGGCGCCGGGAAGGCCCCGAGGCCCACTACCAGTCGCACGTCGAAGCGCCCCGCCGCGTCCGTGACGACATCGACGAAGTCGCTCCAGTGAAAATCGGGCTCGGGGCCGACCAGAAACAGCACGTCGGCGCCGTCGCCGTCTCGCCCGTAGCGCAGTTGAATCTCCGGCCAGGTCAACTCGGTCGTGACGCCATCCACGATGCGAGCGAGCGGGCGCCGCGCTCGCTGATCGATGAAGTACTCGGTGTCGAAGGTGGCGAGCACCTCAGTGGGGATGGTCTCCAGCATGGTCGAGATGGCCGTGCTCGCCGCGATACCCGCGTCAATCCATCCTTCGAGACCGATGACTAGAACGGGCTCATTGAGATCAGGGTCGGCGAGGAAGATGATGCGGTCGTAGATCTCGTCGTCCATCAGTTCTCCAAAGTCTGCTTCGCCACCTCGGCGAGCAATGTGATATATGCCGGATAGGCGTCGACGCTGCCGCGATCGCCCGCCGCAGCCCCCGCCCGGTACCGCGCGAAGACTCCCTGCATGATGCAGGCCAGCTTCCAATAGCCGAAGGCTTGATAGTACGCGACATTGCTCAGATCGAGACTCGAGTGATTCGCGTACGCCTTCAGTACCTCGTCACGAGTGATAAAACCCTCGGCGGTCGTGGGAGCCGCGCCGAGCAGAAACTCCGTCGCGTCTCCTCGCTGCGCCCAGTAGCAGAGCAACGTGCCCACGTCCGCCACGGGATCGCCGAGCGTGCAGATCTCCCAATCGAGGATGGCGCGTACTTCGCCCGAGTCGTTCAACACGGTGTTGTCAAGTCGATAGTCGCCGTGCACTATCGCGACACGTTGTTGGGTCGGAATCGAGCGCGCCAGTTCATCGCCCACTTCCTCGACCAGTGTCTCGCGATCGACGCCCTCAACTTTCATCTGTTCGAACTGGGCGCGCCAACGATTGATCTGACGTTCGATGTAGCCGTCGTGTCTCGCCAAGCTCGACAGTCCCGCCCCTTCCACGTCGACGTCGTGCAGCTGTGCGAGGGTGCTGGCCAAATGATCGCCGATCAGGGCTCTCGTGGCGACCTCGAACCTGGCTTCGACCTCTTCGCGGTCTCGAAGTATGGCTCCGTTGACGAACTCCATGACGTAGAACGGTCGCTCGTTGACCTCGGGGTCGGCACACAGTGCGAGGGGCTTCGCCACCGGAACACCTTGGGGGTAGAGGGCCGTGATGATCGTGTGCTCGCGAACCATATCGTGCGCCGTGGGCAACACGTGGCTCATCGGAGGGCGGCGCAGCGCAAACGTGGCGCCCTTCGCGTCCGTCACTCGAAAGGTGAGGTTGGAACGGCCGCCCGCGATCAGTTCGAACTCAAGAGGAGCGGTGGCGTCGAGGTGTTCTGTCATCCACTGCGTGACGCCGACTTCATTGATCCCCGTCACCGTCCCCATAGTCGCCGAGGCTAACAGCGAACGGAGACCCCTCCTTTTCTCGAAGTTCGACTATTAGGCTGGCGCTCGTGAAAGATGTCACGGACGCCACGTTTGGGAGCGACGTCATCGAGCGGTCCAAGACGGTGCCGGTTGTCGTTGATCTTTGGGCCACCTGGTGTGGGCCGTGTACGACGTTCAGTCCGATCATTGAGAAAGTCATTGGTGAGACCGGCGGTGCGGTCGAACTGGCCAAGGTCGACGTTGACGCGAACCCCGAGATCTCGCAAGCGTTTCAAGTGCAGTCCATTCCCGCGGTCTTCGCTATCAAAGACGGGACCGTGGTTGACTCCTTCGTGGGGGCGCTTCCCGAGGCGGCGGTGCGCGCGTTCGTGGAGCGCTTGGCGCCGGGTGCGTCACTCGTCGACCAATTGGTGGACGCGGGCGACGAGGATTCCTTGCGCGCGGCGCTGGAGCTTGACCCGAACAACGTCGACGCCGTGGTCGCGCTGGGAGACTTCTTGCGACAGGAGGACCGACTGGACGAGGCCGAGGCGCTCCTCACCCCATTCGCCAACGTCGTGGCGGCAAAGACGGTCCTCGCCCGGCTTCGGTTGCAGCGAAGCGGGGTGCGGCTCGACGGTGATCTAGATCTCACGCTTGAGCATCTGTTGGAGCAGTCCTCGACCAACGAAGCGTCAAAGGACCAATTACTCGAAGTGCTGGACGCACTAGGCCCGAGCGATCCTCGCTACGTGTCGTTTCGCCGCCGCCTCGCGAGTCACCTCTACTAGTGCCGGTCTTTCGGCCCGAAGGGCCATTGGTCGTGGCCCTGGGGTCTCGACGCGTGGACGTGACGAACCGGGCTCTCGTCATGGGTGTCTTGAATCGCACCAAAGACTCCTTCTACGAACCCGCGGCGACGTACGACCTCGACGCGTTCTTCGCGCGCGCCGAGAAACTCGTCTCCGAGGGCGCGGACATCTTGGACGTCGGGGGAGTGAAGGCCGGACCCGGTGACGAGGTCAGCGAGCAAGAGGAGCTCGACCGCGTGGTGCCGGTGCTTTGCGAGCTCCACGACCGCTTTGACGTGGCGCTCAGCGTAGACACGTGGCGCGCCTCGGTGGCCCAAGCGAGCTTCGAAGTCGGCGCCTGCGTGGGCAATGACATCAGCGGGTTCGCCGACCCCCGGTACTTAGAGGTCGCGGCGCTCTCGAAGGCGACGGTTGTCGCGACGCACATCCGCCTGCGCCCGCGCGTCGCTGACCCCACCCCGCACTACGATGACGTCACGGCCAGCGCGAGTGAGTTCCTCCTTGAGCGTCGTCGCTGGGCTCTCGAGGCGGGTCTCAGTCGCGAGCAGATCATTCTTGACGCGGGACTCGATCTCGGAAAGACCGCCGCGCAATCGCTGCAGCTACTCCGTGACTCAGGGAAGCTGGCCGCTTTGGGCTCACCGCTGCTGCTCTCGGCGTCGAACAAAACGTTCCTCGGGGCGTTCTTGAATCTCGACGTCCACGAGCGCGCTAACGCCTCGATGGCCGCCACGGCGCTCGGGATCACACAGGGTTGTCGTATCGTGCGAGTTCATGACGTGGCGGCAAGCGTGCGAGTTCGCGACGCGCTCGAGCGACTGGCGAGCGTGGCGTGAGTAGCGCGACGGTCTGCGTCGTGGGCTCGGACGCGACAATGGTCTACGACGCGCTGCACAACGCGGTGGCAACCGCACTCGGTGATTTGGATCCGTCTTTCGCGCTGCAGGACTTCACCGCGAAGGACGTCACGTTGTCAGGAGGAGACTCGACGCTGCCCCGTGTGATGGAGGCGCTCAACACGCCACCCTTTTTGGTGGAGCGTCGCGTAGTGGTGGTGCGTGACGCGCAACTGCTCGTGGCCGACGAAGTCGCCCAGCTCACCCAGTGGATGGGCTCACCCTCACCCGACACGTACCTGATTCTGGCCGTCGTTGGCGCGAAGAGCAATCGCTTGGTGAAGGCGGCGGGCCAGGTTCTCGAGGTCAACGTGGGCGCGCGCATCGCCGATCGCGTGACCTTCGTCAAGTCGAAGATGGATGAGTACGACGTCTCGATCGACCACGCCACGGCCCAGCGCGTCGCCGAGCAGGTGGGTGACGACGTTGCTCGCGTTGACGCGCTCGCGCGCACGCTCCAATCGATCTACGGCAGCGCTCCGCTCGATTTTCGTCGCATCGAGCCCTACCTCGGCGACGCCGGCGACGTGCCGGTCTGGGACCTCACTGACGCGCTCGACGCCGGTGACGCCACGAAGGCCATAGTCGTGGCGCGACGCATGCTGGAGTCGCGTCGTCGCGGCGGACTGCAGATGGTCTCGGCGTTGCAGCGCCACTATCTGAACATGAGCGCCCTCGAGGGTTCGGATGCGCGAACCAAAGAAGATGCGGCGCAGGTGCTGGGTATCAACGCGTATCCCGCGGGCAAGGCTCTCACGATGGCCGAGCGCTTAGGTGTGGCGCGACTCGCCACGGCTGTGCACTGGATCACCGACGCGGACCTCGCGCTCAAGGGCGAAGTGAGCTATGGAGGTAAGGATCTCGAGAGCGATCTGGACGTGACCGAACTGACGGTGATTGAGGTTCTCGTCGCACGTCTGGCGCGACTCAGCTTTGGCGCGCGGCGCCGCTAGCTACGCCTCTTCGCGCAGCGCCGCTAGCTACGCCTCTTCGCGCAGCGCCGCAATCCGCTTCATCAGGCCGCTCTTCTTGTTCGCCGCCTGGTTCTTGTGAATGATGCCCTTGGAGGCGGCCATGTCGATGCGCTTGAGGGCAAGTCGCAAGGTGGCCTCTTCGTCGTCGCTGCCGACGGCGGCCACGGCGTTCTTCGCGCGGGTGCGTAGCTCGGACTTGACAGCCTTGTTGCGTTCGCGGTCCTCCGCGTTCTGCTTATTGCGCTTGATTTGGCTTTTGATATTGGCCACGAAAGACAACCTCGTTCATTGGGGCGCAACAACTCGCTGCGCGGGCCTAGCGATATTACCAGAGGGCTTGAGCTTGCGATTAAACCCTCGGCGTCGGGTCACGCTGCTTTCTTGACCACTGGATATCGAGTTCTCGGTGGTTTCTGAGTGCCCTTGGGACGTCCGGGACCGGGTTTGGTGAATTTCGGGGGGTGCGCC